>NZ_CP163444.1:3115000-3738000 GCF_041053105.1 Streptomyces sp. R44
GGGATGATGTCGCCGGCCTCGCAGACCACCAGGTCACCGATCTTCAGCTCGGTGCCGGGGACGCGCTCCTCGTTCGTGCCGGTGATCCGGCGGGCGACGGTGTCCGTCTTGGCCTTGCGCAGGGTGTCGGCCTGGGCCTTGCCCCGGCCCTCGGCGACCGCCTCCGCCAGGTTGGCGAAGATCGTGGTCAGCCACAGCCAGGCGGTGATCGCCCAGCCGAACCAGTCCCCCGGGTTCATCACCGCGAGCACGGTGGTGACCACCGAGCCGACCAGAACCACGAACATGACCGGCGACTTGACCATCACCCGCGGGTCGAGCTTCCTGACCGCGTCGGGGAAGGACGTGACCAGCTGCTTCGGGTCGAACAGCCCGCCGCCGACGCGTCCGGTCCCGGCGGGCCTTCCGGTGGAATCCCCCGCCTGCGGGGGCCGGGTGGGAGTGAGGGTGCTCATGCTGCGAGTCCTTCGGCGAGCGGGCCAAGGGCGAGGGCCGGGAAGTAGGTGAGACCGGCGATGATCACGATCGTGCCGAGCAGGAGACCGGTGAACAGCGGCTTCTCCGTCCGCAGCGTGCCCGCCGTCTCCGGTACGGGCGTCTGCTCGGCCAGCGAACCGGCCAGCGCGAGCACGAACACCATCGGCAGGAACCGGCCGAGGAGCATCGCGAGGCCGATCGTGGTGTTGAACCACTGGGTGTCGGCGTTCAGACCCGCGAAGGCGGAGCCGTTGTTGTTGGCGCCCGAGGTGTAGGCGTAGAGGATCTCGGAGAAGCCGTGCGCGCCGGAGTTGGTCATCGAGTCCGCCGGCGTCGGCAGGGCCATGGCCAGGGCGGTGAAGCAGAGCACGAGGGCCGGGGTGACGAGGATGTAGCAGGCCGCGAACGTGATCTCGCGGGTGCCGATCTTCTTGCCGAGGTACTCGGGCGTGCGGCCGACCATCAGACCGGCGATGAACACCGCGATGACCGCCATGATCAGCATGCCGTACAGGCCGGAGCCGACACCGCCCGGCGCGATCTCGCCGAGCTGCATGCCCAGCATCGTGATCCCGCCGCCGAAGCCCGTGTACGAGGAGTGGAAGGAGTTCACCGCACCCGTCGACGTCAGCGTCGTCGCCACCGCGAAGATCGACGAGCCGCCGATCCCGAACCGGGTCTCCTTGCCCTCCATCGCCCCGCCGGCGAGGTCGAAGGCCGGGCCGTGGTGAGCGAACTCGGTCCACATCATCAGCGCGGTGAACCCGACCCAGATGGCCGTCATCGTGCCGAGGATCGCGTACCCCTGCTTCAGCGAGCCGACCATCCGGCCGAAGGTCCGCGTCAGCGCGTACGGGATGACGAGGATCAGGTAGATCTCGAAGAGGTTGGAGAGGCCGTTGGGGTTCTCGAAGGGGTGGGCCGAGTTGGCGTTGAAGTAGCCGCCGCCGTTCGTGCCCAGCTCCTTGATGACCTCCTGCGAGGCCACCGCCCCACCGTTCCACTGCTGCGTACCGCCCGTGAACCGGCCGACCTCGTGGATCCCGGAGAAGTTCTGGATCGCACCGCAGGCCACCAGCACCAGGGCGCCCACGACCGCGATCGGCAGCAGGATCCGCACCGTCCCCCGGACCAGGTCGGCCCAGAAGTTGCCCAGTTCACCGGTACGGGACCGGGCGAAGCCCCGGACAAGCGCCACCGCCACGGCGATCCCCACCGCCGCCGACACGAAGTTCTGCACCGCCAGACCGCCGGTCTGCACGACGTGGCCCATGGCCTGCTCGCCGTAGTACGACTGCCAGTTGGTGTTGGCCACGAACGAAGCGGCCGTGTTGAACGCCTGGTCCGGGTCGATCGACACGAAGCCCAGCGAACCGGGCAGGGAACCCTGCACCCGCTGCAGCAGATACAGGAACAGCACACTCACGGCGGAGAAGGCCAGAACCCCGCGCAGGTAGGCCGGCCAGCGCATCTCCACGTTCGGATCCGCACCGATCGCCCGGTAGATCCACTTCTCCGGCTTCAGGTGCTTCTCCGAGGAGTACACCTTCGCCATGTAGTCGCCAAGCGGTCGGTACGACAGGCCCAGGGCGACGATCAACGCCAGAAGCTGGAGGACTCCAGCGAGAACGGGACTCATCTGGAACCTCAGAACCTCTCCGGCTTGACGAGGGCGAGGACGAGATAGCCCAGCAGGGCGGCCGCGACCAGCAGACCGACGATGTTCTCGGCACTCACAGCTTGGCCACCCCCTTGGCGATGAAGGCCACCAGCGCGAAGACCGCGATCGTGGTGACGACGAAGGCCACGTCGGCCATCGTGAGCTCCCGGATGCAGGAAGAAGGAAGAACGGATTCTCGGACCAGATGAGGAAAACGCGTTTCGGCCACCTCGCCGCCGCCGTTGACGTGCCCCTAACGCCGCGAATGCCCGTCTTGACGCTTCCTCTACGCGAAGCCCTCCCCATTGCCAGCCACCGGGAACGGACATATCTTCGAGCCGACACCTACGGACCGGGATGCTCGTCAGTCCCGGGGCGGTCCGCCGTTCACGGACCGGACGGCGGGGAGCGGACTCCAGGGACGACGGAGGGCGCTGGACGCCGGGCGTACGGGATATCCGTATCCACGTACCCGCAGGAGCTGAGCAGCACATGAGCAAGCACGTCCTCGCCCAGAACCAGTACGGCAAGGCCGAGAACCGCATCGTCACGGTCACCCGCAAGGGCAGCGACGACGCGTGGCACGAGATCCGCGACCTGAACGTGTCGGTGGCCCTGCGCGGCGAGTACCGCGACGTCCATCTGACCGGCGACAACGGCAACTGCCTGCCGACCGACACCACCAAGAACACGGTCTACGCCTTCGCCAAGGAGCACGGCGTCGCCTCCCCCGAGGCCTTCGGCATCCACCTCGCCCGGCACTTCGTGTCCTCCCAGGCCGTGATCCACGAGGCGCAGATCCGGATCGAGGAGTACGCCTGGGAGCGGATCTCGGTGCCGAGCCGCAAGGAGCAGCACTCCTTCGCGCGCAAGGGCCAGGAGGTCCGCACCGCGCAGATCACGTACTCGGAGACCACCGGCCTCCAGGTCCTGTCGGGCCTGAAGGAGCTGACCGTCATGAACTCGACGAACTCCGAGTTCCACGGCTTCATCAAGGACGAGTACACGACGCTCCAGGAGGCCTACGACCGGATCCTGGCGACGAAGGTGACGGCCCGCTGGGCGAACTCGGCCTCGGCGGCCGCCGACGCGGAGCACGACTGGGACGCCTCGTACGCGAAGGTGCGGCGCCACATGCTGGAGGCGTTCGCGGAGACGTACAGCTACTCGCTGCAGCAGACCCTGCACGCGATGGCGGACCGGGTCCTCGACCATGTCTCCACGGTCAACGAGGTCCGGCTCAACCTGCCGAACAAGCACCACTTCCTGGTGGACCTGGAGCCGTTCGGCCTGAAGAACGACAACGAGGTGTACTTCGCGGCCGACCGGATGTACGGCCTGATCGAGGGCACGATCCACCGCCAGGGCGTCCAGCCGGTGATCGCGACCAGCGACTGGATCACCGCCTGAGCCGGCAGGTCAGCCGAGCCCGGCCGCCGTCTCCACTCCCAGCCATACGGCTCCGAGTCCGGCGGCCAGGCTCCCCGCCACGTTGAGCGCCGCGTAGCCCTTCGCCCCGTTCTCGTACAGCCGGAACGTCTCGTACGAGAAGGTGGAGTACGTGGTGAGGGCGCCGCACAGGCCCGTGCCGAGCAGCAGGTGGGCCTGCGCGGAGGTGACGCCGGTCAGCAGTCCGAGGACGAACGAGCCCGCGACGTTGACGGCGAAGGTGCCCCACGGGAAGACCGAGCCGTGGCGTGCCTGGACCGCGCGGTCGGTGAGATAGCGCAGGGGTGCGCCGACGGCGGCCCCGGCCACGACGAGCAGCCAGTTCACGCGTGCCGCCTCCCTCTCCGGACGAGCAGCCGGGCGGCGGTGACGCCCGCCACGACGGCGGCGAGGGCGGTGAGCAGGGTCCCGCCCAGATAGAGGAGGCCTCGCGTCGGGTCGCCCGCGCTCAACAGGCGCTGGGTGTCGAGGCTGTACGTCGAGAAGGTGGTGAACCCGCCGCAGAAGCCGGTGCCGAGGAAGGGCCGGAGCAGCGGGTGCGGGGCGGTCGTGGTCTCGGTGAGGAGGACCATGAGGACGCCGAGCACCGCGCAGCCGGACGCGTTGACGGTGAGGACCGTCCAGGGGAAGGCGCCGTCGGGCGTGGGCCAGGCGAGCGAGGCGCCGTAGCGTGCGGACGCGCCGAGGGCTCCGCCGGCGGCGATCACCGCGACGACCGGCAGTTCCCTCCGCAGCGCCATGCGCCCAAGGTTAAGGGGCTGCCCGGGCGGTGGACGCGCGAGGCGAGGCGCACAGGCGCGGTCCCCGGCCTGGGGCATTAACCGGGGTCCGGCCCGTGCAGCCTCGCTCTGCGATGGTCCGGCCACGCCGTGCGACGGGTCAAAGCGGGGCCGGCGAGTCTGTCAGATCCCCCCGCGGGGTATCGCCCGGCTGTTTCCGGGGTATCCGGGGAGCCCATGCCGGGGGTCCGTGACCGGGTGGTGACGGGGTGTCTGACCTGCGCGGACGGAGGGGGAGGTGGTCCGGCCACCATCCGGAATCCATTTCGGGTGCCGGGTACACCTCGTCCCGGTGGGCGGGGGCGGGCGAGGGTGGTGGAGCAGCGGGAGGGAGCTGCGCAACCTTCGGGCAGGAGTGTCGTGAGTACATCCGTCGCAACCAAGCGCAGGGCCGCCACCGGGGCCGTCGCCCCGGCCGTGCCCCTGGGCGTCGTCAGGTCCTCCGGCGGCGCGGCCGATTCGCGCGAGGACGTCTACGCCGAGCTGTGTGCCGCGCTGTTCTCCGGCTTCCCGCGCCGCGACCAGCGGCTGAAGGCCGAGCAGTACCTGCACGGTCTGCTCACGGCGCAGGGCCGCAAGTCGATCCGGAACATCGCCGCGCAGATCGGCGGTCCCGCGGCCGAGCAGAGCCTGCACCACTTCGTGTCCAGCTCCACCTGGGACTGGCAGCCCATGCGGGCCGCGCTCGCCAAGTACCTGGAGCGGAACAGCTGCCCGCAGGCGTGGGTGGTGCGGCCGATGCCGATCCCGAAGGCCGGGGAGCACTCGGTGGGCGTGGACCGCCGGTTCGACCCGGAGCGCGGGCAGGTCTTCCACGGTCAGCAGGCGTTCGGGGTGTGGTTCGCGAGCGACGAGCTGAGCGTGCCCGTCAACTGGCGGCTGTTCCTGCCGGATCCCTGGGTGAACGACCGTACGCGGCGCGACCGCGCGGAGGTTCCGCAGGAGGCCGGCGAGGAGACCCTTGAGGAGTGCGCGGTCGCGGCGGCGCTGGACACCGCCCGCTGGACCGACGTCACCCGCAAGCCGGTGCTGCTCGACATCCGGGGCGGTGCGGGGCGGGCGGCCCTGACGCGGCTCGCCGGGGCGGGCGTGCCGGTGGTGGCCCGGATCAACCCGGGTTCGCGGCTCGCGATCGCCGACCGTTCCCTTCCGGGCTTCGGCGCGGGTCCGCTGTCCGCCGTGCAGATCCTGGAGTCGCTCAAGGGGCTGCGCAGGCCGGTCAGCTGGGTGGACACGGTGGCGGGGGCGCGGACCTCGCGGACCTCGCTCGCGACGGCCGTGCGGGTCGCGCTTCCCACGCCGGGCGGGGAGCGGATGCGTCCGCTGGTGCTGCTCGGCGAGTGGGACGACCCGCGGCGGGCCCCGGCCCGGGTGTGGATCAGCGATCTGACGAACTCCCCGGTCGGGTCGCTGGTGCGGATCACGAAGCTCGCCCGCCGGGTGGAGCGGGACTTCACGGAGGTCGGCGAGGGCGCGGGGCTGCGGGACTTCGTGGGCCGTTCGTTCCGCGGCTGGCACCGTCACATCACGCTGGCATCGGCGGCCCACGCGGCGACGGTCATGGCCGGCGGCTGGGACGCGGCGTACGACACGGGCTACACCTCGCGGCGCTCGGCGAGCTGAGGACCGGGGCGGGTCAGTTGGGTCCCGCGGGTCCTGCCGGTCCCGCGGGGCCGCGGCCGCGGGCCAGGACCTCCCGGGTGCGCTGGAGGCGCAGCGCCAGCTGGACCTCCAGGACCTGGCCGGGCTTCTGCCATTCCGGGCCGAGGAGTTCCCCGATGCGTTCCAGGCGGCGGGAGACCGTGTTGGGGTGGACGTGGAGCGCCTCGGCCGCGTTCGTGGGGCTGCCGCCGGAGGCGAAGTACGCCTCCAGGGTGTGGGTGAGGTCGGTGAACCGCTCGGCGTCGTAGTCGAGTACGGGCCCGATCGCGGCCTCGACGAAGCCGTCGACGTCGTTGTCGTCGGAGAGCAGCAGGCCGAGGAAGCCGAGGTCCTGCACGGAGGCCGCGGACCCGGTGCCGCCGAGGGCGCTCATGGCGTCCAGGCAGCGGCCGGCCTCCTGGTGCATGCGTCCGACGCCGTCCGGGCTCTGGGCGGGTCCCGCGGCGGCGACGGAGACGGGGTGCCCGAGCAGCGGGGACAGTTCGGCGGCGACGGCCTTGGCGGCGGCCGAGGCGTCGATGCCGGGGAGCAGCAGCACGATGCAGCCGCCCTGCACGGTCTTGAGGCCGGAGAGGCGGTACGCGTACGAGGACGCCCAGACGACCGCCCGGCCCTGTTCGCCGCCCTCGGGCCGGGCGAGCACGAGGACGTGCGGCTTGCGCAGCTCGACGCCGAGGCGGCGGGCGCGCTGGGCTATCTGCTGCGGGGCGTGCGGCGGGTCGGCGATGAGGTCGTCGAGGAGTTCGTCGCGGACGGGTCCTTCGGCGACGGCCGTGGAGCGGCGCATGAGGAGGAGGAAGGCGACGGACTGGGCGGCGAGTTCGAGGAGGCGTTCGTCCTCGCCGGTGAGGCCGCCGGCGGCGCGGATGACGAGGCCGCCGAGGTCCTCGGAGCCCGCGATGACGGGAGCGACCCAGGTGTCGTCGGCGGCGAGGACCGGGCGGCGGCGGGCGTGGGCGTCGAGGGAGGCCTTGGCGACGGCCTCCTCGTCGAGGCCGGGGATGTCTCCGGCGGTGGCGAGGGTGCGGCCGCCGGGGTCGCGGATCAGCACGGTGGCGTCGAGGGCGTCGGCGGCCGCCTTGGCCACGTTGCACAGGTCGCCGCCGGCGAGGACCAGGTTCATGATGCGGCCGTGGGCCTCGCTGACGTGCCGCATCCGGGTGAGGCTGGTGCGGACCCGGGAGCTGTCCCGCTCCAGCTCGGAGACCTCGGCGCGGGTGCGGTCGAGGAGGCCGGCCTTCTCGACGGCGAGGGCGGCGAGGTCGGCGAGCCCGGCGAGGAGCGCGATCTCGTCCGGGGTGTGGTGGCGGACGTGCCGGTCCGCGCCGTAGAGGGCGCCGATGACGGTGTCGCCGCTGCGCAGCGGCGCGGCCACGATGGCGTGGAGTCCCTCGGCGCGCAGGGCGGATTCGGCGGCCTCGTCGAAGGCCGGGGCGTGGACGCCGGCGTCGAGGGAGCCGGAGGGGGCGAAGCGCTCGTCGGCGAGGTAGTCGGCGGTCCAGACGGGTTCGCCGTGGAGCTGGACGGCGCCGCCGAGTCCGTACCCCTCGGCGATCCGGAGTCCGGGGGTGAGGCGGGGGCCGGGGCCGGTCGCGGCGCGGGAGCCTTCGGTGGTGTGGACGTAGCAGGCGCCGTGCGGGCCGCGCAGGGTGACATAGGCGAGGTCGAGGCCGAGGAGCCGCCGGGCGCGGCGGGTGATGACCCGCAGCAGGCTGTCGAGGTCGTAGGAGAGGGTGAGGTCGCGGGCGGTGTCGGTGAGGGTGGCGAGTCCGGCCTCGCGGCGGGCGTCGCGGGCGCGTGCGGCGCGGACCTCGCCGGCGAGTTCCACGGCCCGCTCCAGGCGGTGGAGTTCAGGGCCGGTCAGTCCGGTCTCCCGGGCCTCGTCGAGGAGGGTGTCGAAGCCGGCGGGCGGGGCCTGCCGGGCGAGCAGTTCGAGGACCGTGAGCAGCGCGTCGGCACCACCGGCTCCGTCCGCGCCGTGCGAGGTCATGGCCCTACTCCCGTAGTTGAGCGATAAATCGGGCACCTGGGGGGAAACCCGCATTGCTCGCCGAAAGTAATTCGGCTTCGGGAGTCGGTCAACGGTGAGTTGCCGCACTTCATTCCCCGAGGCGGTGCTGTCGTCCTGTCGGGCGGTCAGCCGACGGAGCCCGCGGGGACGAGCCGGGTGCGCGCGGGGTCGTACGGCGCCGTGGCGTACTGGGCGGGGGCGTACGGCGCGGGGCGGCCGGGGACGTACTGCGCGGGGATCCGGGGCGGGTACACGGGGCGGCCGGCGGTGTCCCGCACGGCGAGGACCGAGCGCTGGAGCCGGCGGAGCCGCGCGGAGGGTTCCATGCCGCTCTCGCCCCTGAGGTTCATGCGCAGCCGCTCGTACACGACGAGGGCCTCGTCGTGCTGTCCGCAGCGGAGCAGGGCGACCATGAGGTGGGCGTGGAGGGGCTCGTTGGTGCGGTAGCGGGCGACGAGTCCGGTGAGTTCGGAGACGAGCTCGACGTGCCGGCCGAGGCCCAGCTGGGCTTCCATCCACTGGTCGAGGACGCTGAGCCGGGAGGTTTCGAGGCGCTCGATCTCCCTGCGGAGCCGGGGTCCCGCGGCCACGCCCGCGTAGGGTTCACCGCGCCACAGGGCGAGGGCCTCGCCGAGGCGGAGCGCGGCCCGGGACAGGTCGCCGGCCTCCATGGCCCGGTAGCCGGCGCCGGCGGCGCGCTCGAACTGCCAGACGTCGTTGGGGCCGCCGCCGGTGTCGAGCCGGTAGCCGCCGGGCTGGGAGACGAGGATCGCGTCGGCGCTGCGCCGGTCCGACCAGCCGGGGCGCGGCTCCGTCGGCTCGGTGTCCCGCAGGGCGGCCGCGATGAGGCTCCGCAGCTCGGCTATGTGCGCCTGGAGTTCGGCGCGGGCGCCGCGCGGCGCGCCGGACGGCCACAGCTCCTCGGTCAGGACCGTCACGGGGACGACCTGGTCGGCGCTGGCCGTGAGCAGGGCGAGCAGCTGCCGGGGTGCGGCCGCCGTCGGGGTGATGGACACCCCGTTCTCACGTACCGACAGTCCCCCCAGAATCCGGACGTCCACCTTGCCCCCTCATGCCTCGCGGTGCCTGCGCGCGGGTTGACTCCCGACTGATTAGAAAAGACCCCCGTAGGCATGTCAATAAGAAACCGGAGGGTACGGAATGGCACCCCCGGATATCGTGGTGATTCACCCCGTTCGTCCGTATTTCTAGGAGTCAGGTTTTCGTCACTGGCGCAGATCTTGTGCATGGCGAAAGGCTGTTTCAGGACTCGGGGGTACGGTTTCCCAGGGTCCTTGCCGATGCCGGGAGGGCCGACACGCGCGAGTTCACGCCAGAAACCGGCGGCCGGGTACGGTTCCGCAGGGGGGTCTCTACGGCACCGCGGCGGCGGTGAGCAGTCCGAAGGCGAGGACGATCAGGGCCGTGCGGACGCGGTGGAAGCCGTTCCAGCGCTTCTCGAAGGCGGCGCGCACCGCCGCGGGCTCGTCCTGGGACGCGGCGAGCGCGTTGTTGAGCGGGACGTTCCCGCCGACGGTCACCGCGTGGTTGAGGACCGCGCAGACGAGCCCCGCGAGGACGAGCCACTTCTGGGTGTCCGTCCGCCCGTCCTGGGGGACGAGGAACGCGGCGGCGGGGAAGGCGATCACGCCGAGGAAGACCGTGAGGAACACGGGCCTCGGCACGTACTCGTTGATCCGGCGCATCGCCGTGACGAACTCCGGGTCCGTCAGCCGGGCGAGCGCGGGCATGATCCCGGTCTGGAAGATGAGCAGGAAGCCGGCGTAGAGCCCGGTGCTTCCGACGGCGAGGGCGAGCAGCAGGGTGGCCATGCGGCCATTCTCGCCCGCTGCCCGCCCCACACGTCAGCTGTACGGGTCACCCGACCTCAACTCGCCCTCCCCGGAGGGGTTCTCACCCTCCCGGGGAGGGAGCAGCGCGGACGCCCGGCGGATGGCGTCGGCCAGCTCGCGGACCACCGCGGAACCCGAGCGGTCGGCGATCGCCCCGGCGCGGTGCGTGAGCTCCGGGAGGCCCGGCGCGCCCGGCAGGTCGCCACCGCGCAGGGCGTCCGCGAAGTAGGCGGCGATCGCCGTGAGTTGCAGGCTGTCGTGGCCCTCGCCCCAGATGTCGCCGGTCAGCGCGGCCGTCCCGACCGTGCCGGAGCGCTCGTGCGGGGCCCGGGTCCGCGGGTCGAGCCAGCGGACCGTCGCGGTGGCGACCGCCCCCGTGGTCCCGGGCCGGGTCTTCACCGCGTAGAGCGCGGTGACCGTGTGGCCGGCCCCGACCTCGCCGCCGTCCACCCGGTCGTTCCGGAAGTCCTCGTCGGCGACCTCCCGGTTCTCGTAGCCGATGAGCCGGAACCTCTCGACGGTCCGCCGGTCGAAGGCGACCTGCGCCTTGGCGTCGCGGGCGCGCAGCTCGACATGGGCGGGCAGCTGGTCGACGAAGACCTTGCGGGCCTGCGCCGAGTTGGCGACGTACGTCGTCTGCCCGTCGCCCTTGTCGGCGAGCCGCTCCATGAAGTCGTCGCCGTACTCGCTGCCGACGCCGACGCCGAAGAGGGTGATCCCGTACGTCCTGCGCTCCTCGTCGATGCGCTTGAGGATCGATTCGGCCTCGGTGTCACCGGAGTTGGCGAGCGCGTCGGAGAGCAGCACCACCCGGTTGGTGGCGCCCTCGCGGTGGCCGGCGACGGCGACGTCGTAACCGGTGCGGACGCCCGCCTCCACATTGGTGGAGTTGCTCGTCGCGAGCGCGTCGACGGCCTCGCGGATCCGGCCGCGGGCGTCCCCGACGCGGGTCATGGGCAGCCGGGTCTCGGCCTCGTCGCTGAAGGTGACGAGCGCGATCGAGTCGTCGTCGCGCAACTGGTCGGCCAGCAGCCCGAGGGACTCCTTGACCAGGTCGAGCCGGCCCGGCTCGCCCATCGAGCCGGAGACGTCGACGACGAAGGTGAGGGCCGCGGGCGGGCGTTCGGCCTCGCGGTCGGCGCCCCGGGTGGCGAGCCCGACGCGGACCAGGGACCAGCCGTCCCGCCCGGCGCGGGCCCCGTCGAGGGTCACACTGAAACCGTCGTCCTTCGGGCGCTCGTAGTCGGGGCGGAAGCTGTTGACGAACTCCTCGGGGCGCACGGTCGCCGGGTCGGGCAGCCGCCCCTCGGCGAGAGTGCGGCGGGCGTAGCCGTACGAGGCGGTGTCCACGTCGAGCGCGAAGGTGGACAGGTAGTCGGGGGCGGGCGTCGGCGGGCGCTGCTCGCCCTCACGGGGCGCGGCGGTGCGGCCGTCGGGGGCGGCGGCGCCGCCCTTGGGCGCCCGCGCGCCCGCCCGGTCGCTGCTGCTTCCGCCGCCGCTCGCGGAGCAGCCGGCGGCGGCGAGGCCGGCCGCGAGCAGCGCCGCGACCACGGCCGGGAACCGGGTCCGGTGGCGCCGGGCGGCCGGCCTGTCGTGTCGTTCCATCTCATCTCCCCCTCTTCGTCGGGCACTTGTGAATGTGACGAACGAGAGGCCCGCTCGGAGCAGTCGAAGGAGTTGCGGATGGATCTCGATGCGGCAACGGCGACACGGGTGAAGCCGGGTGGCATAGATTCGCCATCCTTTTCAACAGGGGTTGTCACCGTGTGCAGTCGCATGCGTACATGGAGTGGACATCGATCGGGCGGGGGTGGTGAGCGGTGGCAGAGAGCGCGGGCTCCGTGATGCTCGCCCGTTCGGCGATGAACCGGGCCGCGACCGAGGGACAGCGGCCCGCCGGGCGGCCGGTCCGGGGCGCGCGGCGCATCAGTGCCGCGCTCGCCGGGCTGGCCGCCTCCACCCGGCACGAGTTGCTGACCTTCGACGACCCGGTCGCGTCCGCGGGCTTCGCGATCCCCGAGCCGTTCCTGGAGCTGGCGGGAGCGTGCATGCGGGCCGCGGCGGAGCGGGCCGAGGAGGTCAGACGGATCGTCCCCCGGCATGCGCTGCCCCGGCTCGAAGGGGGGCTCCGGATCCCCGGCCGGGCCCGCCTCGCGGAGGCCATCCCGTTCAAGATGATCCTCGTCGACCGGACGGTCGCCGCGGTCCCGCTCGATCTGGAGCTGCTCTACAACGGGCTGTTGCTCATCCGGGACCCGGTCGTGGTGCAGGCCCTCGTCCGGGCCCATCACGCCTGCTGGGCGGCGGCCGAGGACCTGACGTACGCGGTGCCGCCCCCGCCACCGCCCCGTGATCTGCCGCACCAGCTGCGGCCGGTGCTCGACGCCCTCCTGTCGGGGGTCACGGACGAGACGGCGGCCGCCCGGCTCGGCATGTCCGCGCGGACCTACAGCCGCAGGGTGGGCGAGCTGATGGCGGCCCTGGGCACGACGAGCCGCTTCCGCGCGGGCGCGGAAGCGGCTCGGAGGGGGTGGTTGTGAGACCGGTTACGACACGATGTCCTTGCGGGCGAAGCCGCGGAAGGCGAGCGCGAAGAGGACCAGGGCGTACGTGAGGGAGATCGCCGTGCCCTTCACCATGCCGCCCCACTCCAGCTGGGGCTGGAGCGCGTCGATCCAGGCGAACTGCCAGTGCGCGGGCAGGAAGTCGCGCCAGTCGCCGAGCGCCGTGACGGCGTCCAGGACGTTGCCGACGATGGTCAGGCCGACGGCGCCGCCCACCGCGCCGAGCGGGGCGTCGGTGCGGGTGGACAGCCAGAAGGCGAGGCCGGCGGTGACCAGTTGGGAGGCGAAGACGAAGACGACGGCGATCCCGAGCCGCACCACGGCGTCCCCGGCGGGGATCGAACCGCCGGTGGGCAGCTGGAGCGGACCCCAGCCGTAGGCGACCGTGCCCGCCGCGAGGGCCACGAGCGGGAGGAGGACCATCGCGGCCGCGCTGTAGGCGAGGGCCACCGCCAGCTTGGAGGCGAGGAGCCGGGAGCGCGGGACGGGCGCGGCGAGCAGATACCGCAGGGAGGACCAGCTCGCCTCGGAGGCGACCGTGTCCCCGCAGAACAGTGCCACCGGAATGACGAGGAGGAAGCCGGCCGAGACGAAGAGGCAGGTCGCCGCGAAGTTGGCGCCGGAGGCCGTCGCCGTGTCCATCAGGGTGATGCGGCCGTTGCGGTCGCCGTCGGAGCCGCCGATCGCGAAGGCCGCGATCAGGACGAAGGGCAGGGCGGCGAGGATGGCGCCCATGACCATGGTCCGCCGGCGCTTCCACTGGCGGAGGGCCTCGACGCGCAGGGGCAGGGTGCGTCCGGGCCGGTAGCCGGGGGCACTCGTCGACAGGGTGGCCGTGGCGGTCACGCGGCTCCTCCGATCAGGGTGAGGAAGGCGTCCTCCAGACGCCGGTGGGGGCCGACGCCGGTGAGCGGGACGTCCAGGCGGACGAGTTCGCCGATCAGGGCGGTCGGTTCGAGGCCGTCGAGGCGGACCAGGAGGCCGCCGTCGGCGCGGGCGGCGGAGCCGACGCCCGGCAGGGCGCCGATCTTCTCGACCAGCGCGTCGGGGACGGTCTCGTCGAGGGTGACGAGCAGGGTGTCGCCGGAGCCGGTGATCTCGGCGACCGGTCCGGCCTGCACGAGCTGCCCCCGGTCCATGACGACCAGATGGGTGCAGGACTGTTCGACCTCGGCGAGGAGGTGGCTGGAGACGATGACGGTCCGGCCGCCGGCCGCGTACCGGATCATCACCTCGCGCATCTCGCGGATCTGCGGCGGGTCGAGGCCGTTGGTCGGCTCGTCGAGGATCAGCAGGTCGGGCAGGCCCAGCATGGCCTGGGCGAGGGCGAGGCGCTGCCGCATGCCCTGCGAGTAGGTGCGGACGGCCCGTTCGAGGGCGCCGCCCAGGTTCGCGATCCGCAGGGCCTCGTCGACGTGGGCGTCCTCGGCGGGGCGTCCGGTGGCCTTCCAGTACAGGTCCAGGTTCTCCCGGCCCGAGAGGTGCGGCAGGAAGCCCGCGCCCTCGACGAAGGCGCCGACGCGGGAGAGGACCGGGGCGCCGGGCCTGATGGCCTGGCCGAAGACCCGGATCTCGCCCTCGTCGGGGGTGATGAGGCCCATCAGCATGCGCAGGGTGGTGGTCTTGCCCGCGCCGTTCGGGCCGAGGAGGCCGAGGACCTGGCCCTGTTCGACGCGGAAGGAGAGGTCGCGGACGCTGTACCGGTCGCCGCCCTTGTACTTCTTCGACAGGGCGGTGATCTGGAGCGGTACGGCGGCCAGGTCGGGGTCCGGCGCGGGGGCGGTCGTCCGGCGGCGGGCCGTGAGCAGCAGGGCGGCGGCAGCGGCGAGGCCGAGGAGCGGCAGGCCCCACACCCACCAGGGCAGGGCGGCGGCCTGAGTGGCGAGGCCGGGCGCGGTGGGCACGGTGAGCGGGCCCTCGACGGCGACGGTATAGCCGGCGGGGACCGTCGGGGAGGCGTAGCCGAGGTCGGTGGCGGCGACGACGAGCCGCAGCCGGTGCCCGGCCTCCACCTCGTGGTCGATCGCGGGCAGCGTCAGCGTGACGCTCTTCCCGGCCTTGGCGCCCTCGACGCGGACGGGGGTGACGAGCTGGGCGGGCAGCACCTGCTGCCGTCCGTCGGGCCCCACGTCGTACACCTTGGCGAAGAGGACGGCGGAGCCGTCGGCGGCGGTGGAGGTGACCTTGACGCGGACGGTCGGCGTGCCGGTGATCCGCATCGCCTCGGTCCCCGGCTTCGCGTCGAAGCGGGCGTGCTGGCCGGGGAAGTCGAGGGAGAGGCCGACGCCCAGGGAGGAGAGTCCGGTGAGTCCGCCGCCGAGGCCGGGGACGGCGGAGACGGCGGGCGGTGCGGCGCCCGGCGGGTTGGTGAAGGTCTGCGGCGGCCCGCCGAGGGCGAGGCGCGTGGGGCCGGAGGTGAGCCCGGGGTAGCGGTCGGCGGTCGCGGCGCGCAGGGTGGCCTGTCCGTCGGTGGAGTCGACGCCGCCGGTGCGGCTGACCCGGAAGGCGGGGCCGGTGTCGACGGCGGTGTCGCGCTTCAGCCAGCGGTCGAACCAGGTGCTGACGCGCTGTTCGACGCGCTCGGTCTCGCGGTCGCCGCCGTCGTGGCCGCCGGCGATCCAGTCGACGGCGACGGGCGCGCCGTTGGCCGTGAGGGTGCGGGCCATGGCGTCGGACTGGGCGAGGGTGAAGAGGGAGTCGGACTGACCCTGGACGAGGAGCGCGGGCACCTTGACGCGGGCGCCGACGGCGGAGGGGCTGCGGGCTTCGAGGACGGCGCGGGCGGCCGCGTCGGGCTTCCCCGCGACGGCGACGCGCTGGTAGAGGGAGCAGAGCTCGGCGGTGAACCGGCCGCAGGAGGCGCCCTTGCCCGGGGAGGCGGCCTTGCCCGGGGAGCCGGCCTCGGTCGGGGAGCCGGCCGAGAAGAAGATCCCGGCCCAGAGCTTCTTGAAGACGCCGTTCGGGAAGAGGGCGTCGGCGAGGTTCCAGTAGGTGATCTGCGGGGCGATCGCGTCGACGCGCGGGTCGTGGCCGGCGGCGAGCAGGGAGATCGCGCCGCCGTAGGAGGCGCCGGTGACGCCGACGCGCGGGTCGCCGGGCCTGTCGAGGAGGACCTCGGGGCGGGCGGCGAGCCAGTCGATCAGCTTCGAGACGTCCTTGACCTCGTGGGCGGGGTCGTTGAGGCCGATCTCCCCGGTGGAGGCGCCGAAGCCGCGGGCGGACCAGGTGAGGACGGCGTAGCCGTCGCGGGCGAGGCCCTCGGCCTGGGCGCGGACGTCGTCCTTGGAGCCGCCGAAGCCGTGGCCGAGGAGGACGGCGGGCCGTCGGCCGTCGCCCGCGCCGGTGAAGTACGAGGTGTCGAGCCGTACCCCGTCGACGTCGAGCATCCGGTCCGCGCGGTGCACGGGCGGCGGGTCGTCCTGGGCGACGGCGGTCCAGGTGCCGGCGCCCGCGAGGACGGCGAGCGCTGCGGTGACCGCGGCCCACCGGGGAAGTCGGAGTCGCATGGTGTCGAGCCTAGGTGGCCGGGCCGCACGGCACGGGTGACCACGGACGGAAATCGGCGGCCTCCTCAGGTCGTACGCAGTACGGTCCGCGTACAGCAGGCGCGGTACGCGCGCACACGGGCGCGCGGACAGAAGGAGACGGCGTGGAGATCCGGCGGGCGACGACGGTGGCCGAACTGCTGGCGGCGGAGCACCTGTACGACAGCCCGCCCCGGGAGGAATGGGCGGCCCGCTTCCTGGCGGCGCCCGGCCATCTCCTGCTGATCGCGTACGCGGAGGACGGCTTCCCGGCCGGGTTCGTCTCCGGCATCGAGATGCACCACCCCGACAAGGGCACGGAGATGTGCCTGTACGAGTTGTCGGTGGACGAGTCCCACCGGCGGCGCGGGATCGGGCGGGCGTTGTCGGAGGCCCTGGTGGCGGAGGCGCGGGCGCGCGGCTGTTACGGCGCCTGGGTCGGTGTGGACACGGACAACGCCCCCGCTCTGGCCACCTACCGTTCGGCGGGGGCGGTCGACGAGGGCGTGTTCACGATGCGCGGCTGGCCGCTGGGCGAGGACGACTGACACGGGGAAGGCCCCCGGGGTGTGCTGTCCAGCACCCCGGGGGCCGTTCGAGGGCCTGCGGGTCCCGTCAGTGGTTGCGCGGGAAGCCCAGGTCGACGCCCGCGGGGGCCTCGGACGGGTCCGGCCAGCGGGTGGTGACGACCTTGCCGCGGGTGTAGAAGTGCACGCCGTCGTTGCCGTAGATGTGGTGGTCGCCGAAGAGCGAGTCCTTCCAGCCGCCGAAGGAGTGGTAGCCCACCGGCACCGGGATCGGCACGTTCACGCCGACCATGCCGGCCTCGACCTCCAGCTGGAAGCGGCGGGCGGCGCCGCCGTCGCGGGTGAAGATCGCGGTGCCGTTGCCGAACGGCGAGGCGTTGATGAGGGCCAGGCCCTCCTCGTACGACTCGGCGCGCAGCACGCAGAGCACCGGGCCGAAGATCTCGTCCTGGTAGGCCTTGGCCGAGGTCGGGACGTGGTCCAGGAGGGACAGGCCGATCCAGTGGCCGTTCTCGTGGCCGTCGACGGTGTAGCCGGTGCCGTCGAGGACGACCTCGCAGCCCTCGTCCGCCGCGCCCTTCACGTAGGAGGCGACCTTGTCGCGGTGGACGGCCGTGATGAGCGGGCCCATCTCGGAGGTCGGGTCGGTGCCGGGACCGATCTTGATCTTCTCGGCGCGCTCGCGGATCTTCTGCACCAGCTCGTCGCCGATGGCGCCGACCGCGACGACGGCGGAGATCGCCATGCAGCGCTCGCCGGCGGAGCCGTAGGCCGCGGAGACGGCCGCGTCGGCGGCGGCGTCGAGGTCGGCGTCCGGGAGGACCAGCATGTGGTTCTTCGCGCCGCCGAGCGCCTGGACGCGCTTGCCGTTGGCGGAGGCGGTGGTGTGGATGTAGCGGGCGATCGGGGTGGAGCCGACGAAGGAGATCGCGGAGACGTCCGGGTGCTCCAGGAGGCGGTCGACGGCCACCTTGTCGCCGTGCAGGACGTTGAAGACGCCGTCGGGGAGGCCCGCCTCGGCGAGCAGCTCGGCGATCTTCAGGGACGGCGAGGGGTCCTTCTCGCTGGGCTTGAGGATGAAGGTGTTGCCGGTCGCGATGGCGATCGGGAACATCCACATCGGCACCATGGCCGGGAAGTTGAAGGGCGTGATGCCGGCGACGACGCCGACGGGCTGGCGGATGGAGGCCACGTCCACGCGGTTGGAGACCTGGGTGGACAGCTCGCCCTTGAGCTGGGTGGTGATGCCGCAGGCCAGGTCGACGATCTCCAGGCCGCGGGCGACCTCGCCGAGCGCGTCGGAGTGGACCTTGCCGTGCTCGGCGACGATCAGCTCGGCGATCGCGTCGCGGTTGGCGTCGAGCAGCGCGCGGAACTTGAAGAGGATCGTGGTGCGCTGGGCGAGCGAGGAGGTGCCCCAGGTCGCGAAGGCGTCCTTCGCGGCGGCGACGGCGGCGTCGACCTCGTCGACGGAGGCGAGCGCGACCTTGGTGGTGACGGCGCCGGTGGCCGGGTCGGTGACCGGGCCCCAGTTGCCCGACGTGCCCTCGACGGTCTTGCCACCGATCCAGTGGTGGACGGTCTTCGTCATGACGAGTTACTCCTTCAGAGATGGCGGCGTCGGGCGGTGACGTGCCGGTCGTACTCCTCGCGGGCCTTGACCGCCGACGGGCGGGTCGACGTCTCGGCCACGGGCACATCCCACCACGCCTGGGCCGGGGGCGGGCCCGACACACTGTCTGCCGTTTCGGTCTCGACGTAGACACATGTGGGATCCGTGGCCGCCCGCGCGTCCGCGAGGGCTTCCCGCAGGTCACGCACGGTGCGGGGGCGCAGGACCCGCAGGCCGAGGGAGGCGGCGTTGGCGCCGAGGTCGACGGGGAGCGGCGGTCCGGTGAAGCTGCCGTCCGCCGCCCGGTGGCGGTAGTCGGTGCCGTACCGCTCGGCGCCGACGGCCTCGGAGAGCCCGCCGATGGAGGCGTACCCGTGGTTCTGCAGAATCACCAGTTTCAGTGGGAGCCGTTCCTGCACGGCGGTGACGATTTCGGTGGGATTCATCAAGTATGTACCGTCGCCGACGAGCGCCCAGACGGGCCGGCCGGGCGCGGCGAGGAGGACGCCGATCGCGGCGGGGATCTCGTAGCCCATGCAGGAGTACCCGTACTCGACGTGGTACTGGTCCCGGGAGCGGGTCCGCCAGAGCTTGTGCAGGTCGCCGGGGAGCGAGCCGGCGGCGTTGATCAGGATGTCGCTCGGGTCGACCAGAGTGTCGAGTACGCCGAGGACCTGGGTCTGGGTGGGGCGGGCGTCCTCGTCGGGGACGGCGTACGCGGCGTCGGTCCGCTCCTGCCAGGCGGCCTTCGAGGGGAACCAGTCGGCCCGGGTCCGCCGGTGGGCGCCGAGCGCCTCGGTGAGCGCGGTGAGGCCCTCTCGGGCGTCGGCGACGAGGGGCAGCGCGGCCTGTTTGTGGGCGTCGAAGCCGGTGATGTTGAGGTTGAGGAAGCGGGTGTCGGGGCGGAAGAGGGTGCCGGACGCGGTGGTGAAGTCGGTGTGGCGGGTGCCGACGCCGATGATCAGGTCGCCGGTGCGCGCGAGGGTGTTCGCGGTGTCGGTGCCGGTGTGGCCGATGCCGCCGACCTCGCAGGGGTGGTCGTACGGGAGGACGCCCTTGCCGGCCTGGGTGGTGGCGACGGGCAGGCCGGTGCGCTCGGCGAACGCGCGCAGCGCGTCCTCGGCGCCGCTGTACCTCACTCCGCCGCCCGCGATGATCAGCGGTCGTTTCGCCGTCCGCACGGCGTGGACGGCGGCGTCGAGCTCGTCCGTGTCGGGGCGGGGGCGGCGGACGGGCCAGGTGCGCTCGGCGAAGAACTCCTCGGGCCAGTCGTACGCCTCGGCCTGGACGTCCTGGGGCAGGGCGAGGGTCACGGCGCCGGTCTCGACGGGGTCGGCGAGCACCCGTACGGCGGCGAGGGCGGCCGGGATGAGGGCGTCGGGGCGGGTCACCCGGTCGAAGTACTTCGAGACCGGGCGGAGGCAGTCGTTGACGGACACGTCGCCCGCGTACGGGACCTGGAGCTGCTGCAGGACGGGGTCGGCGGGGCGGCCGGCGAAGGTGTCGCCGGGCAGCAGCAGCACGGGGAGGTGGTTGATGGTGGCGAGGGCGGCGCCGGTGACGAGGTTGGTGGCGCCGGGGCCGATGGAGGTGGTGACGGCGTGCGCGGAGAGCCGGTTGCTCTGGCGGGCGTAGCCGACGGCGGCGTGCACCATGGCCTGCTCGTTGCGGCCCTGGTGGAAGGGCATGCCCTCCTCCTCGACCAGCGCCTGCCCGATCCCGGCGACGTTCCCGTGGCCGAAGATGCCCCAGGTGGCGGTGATCAGCCGCCGGCGGACGCCGTCGCGCTCGGTGTGCTGGGCGGCGAGGAAGCGGACGAGGGCCTGCGCGACGGTGAGTCTCATGCGTATCCCTCCGTGTGGTCCGGGTGGAAGCAGATCCTCCACTCCCTTTCGGGGCCCGGACCCGCCATGACGTTGAGGTAGTAGAGGTCGTGCCCCGGCTGGGCGATCGAGGGCCCGTGCCAGCCGTCGGGGACGAGGACCGCGTCGCCGCCCCGGACCTCGGAGAGGAGCTCGGCGCCGCCCGGCCGGGAGGGCGAGATCCGCTGGTAGGCGAGGCCGTGGGGGCCGGCGATCTCGTAGTAGTAGATCTCCTCCAGGACGGACTCGGTGCCCGGGCGGTGCTCGTCGTGCTTGTGCGGCGGGTAGGAGGACCAGTTCCCGCCGGGCGTGACGACCTCGACGGCGATGAGCCGGTCGCAGTCGAAGGCGTCGGCCGAGGCGAAGTTCCGCACGCTGCGGGCGCGGTTTCCGCTGCCGCGGGTCTCGACGGGAACCTCCGGCGCGGGGCCGTAGCGGGCGGGGAGTCGTCGCTCGCACTTCGCTCCTGCCAAAGCGAAGCGGCCTCCCGCGCCGGAGGCGATCTGGGCGTGGGCGTCGCGGGGTACGTAGGCGAAGTCGGTCACCCCGTCGAACACGCTCGTGCGGCCCAGGAGTTCGAGGATCTCGCCGTCGACGCGCACGCTACAGGCACCGGAGAGGGGAAGCACGACCCATTCGGAATCCCCGCTCTCGAAGGAGTGGATCTCCCCCGGTCCGAGGGCGAGGACGCGCAGGGCGGAGTACGTCCATCCGGCCCGTTCGGGGTCGACGGAGACGGCGTACGGGCCGTGGGCGGCAGTCCCGGCGGGGAGGTGGAGGGAGGAGGGAGCGGGGTTCATGGACCGATCCCTACCCCTTCTCCGGGAGCGTTCCCGTGCCCGTCTTCTCCGGGAGCGTTCCCGTGCCGGTCGCGAGGGCTTCCGTGATCTCCGTGGCGTCCGGCATCGCGGACGAGCAGGCGAGGCGGCCCGCGACGATCGCGCCCGCGGCGTTGGCACGGCGCAGGACGGTGTCCAGGTCCCGGCCGGCGAGCAGCCCGTCGACCAGCGCCCCGCCGAACGCGTCGCCCGCGCCGAGCCCGTTGACGACCTCGACCGGCAGCGGCGGCACCTCGGCACGGGTCCCGTCGGCGCCGAGCGCGAGGACGCCCGCGGGGCCCTGTTTGACGACGGCGAGCCGGACCGCGCCGGTCGCGAGGAGGGCGCGGGCGGCGGCCTCCGGTTCCCGCTCCCCCGTGGCGACCTCGCACTCGTCGAGGTTGCCGACGGCGACGGTCGCGTGCCGCAGCGCCTCGGCGTAGTACGGGCGGGCAGCCGCCGGGTCCGTCCAGAACATCGGCCGCCAGTCCAGGTCGAGGACCGTCGTCTCCCGGCCGGACCGGGCGCGGAGCGCCTCCAGGGTGGCGGTGCGGCTGGGTTCGGCGCACAGGCCCGTGCCGGTCGCCCAGAAGACCCGGGCGGCGCGGATCGCGTCGAGGTCCAGCTCGTGCGCCCGGATCTCCAGGTCGGGGGCGTGCGGGCGGCGGTAGAAGTACAGCGGGAAGTCGTCGGGCGGGAAGAGCGCGCAGAAGGTGACGGGGGTGGGGTGGCTGTCGACCTCCGTCACCCAGCGGTCGTCGACGTCGAAGCCCTTGAGCTCGCGGCGGAGGTAGCTGCCGAAGGGGTCGGCGCCGGTGCGGGAGATCAGCGCGGTGCGGCGGCCGAGGCGGGCGGCGGCGACGGCCACGTTGGCCGCGGAGCCGCCGAGGAACTTGCGGAAGGTGTCGACCCGGTCGAGCCCGACGCCGGTCTGGAGCGGGTACAGGTCCACGCCGAGGCGCCCCATGGTGATCAGCTCGTACGGCTCCGTCTCCACGCGCCACCTCTCGGTCGGACCACCCGCGGCTCCGCCCTCAGGTCTAGTCGGCCGCGCGGAGGCGTGTCAACGATATGTCCGGACATTCGGACCACCGGACCGCTTGACGGTGCCCCCGGGCCCGGCCAAGGTGGCGCTCATGACGAAGCCGTCGCCGCAGCCGTCGCCACCGTCCCGTATCCGTATCGGCTCCGCCCCCGACTCGTGGGGGGTGTGGTTCCCCGACGATCCCCGGCAGGTGCCGTGGCAGCGGTTCCTCGACGAGGTGTCGGGCGCCGGATACGGCTGGATCGAGCTCGGTCCGTACGGCTATCTGCCCACCGATCCGGCCGTCCTCGCGGAGGAGACCGCGCGGCGCGGCCTGCGGGTCTCGGCGGGGACGGTCTTCACCGGGCTGCACCGCGGCCCGGACGTCTGGGACCGGACCTGGGCGCACGTCGCGGAGAACGCCGCCCTCGCGCAGGCCATGGGCGCGGAGCATCTGGTCGTCATCCCGTCGTTCTGGCGGGACGACAGGACCGGCGAGGTCCTGGAGGAGGCCACGCTCACCGCCGGGCAGTGGCGGGATCTGACCCGGCTGACGGAGCGTCTGGGCCGGGAGGTGCGCGAGCGGTACGGGCTGCGGATCGTCGTCCATCCGCATGCCGACACCCACATCGACGGCGAGGAGAGCGTGACGCGCTTCCTCGACGCCACCGATCCGGACGCGGTCGCGCTCTGCCTGGACACCGGGCACTACGCGTACGCCGGCGGGGACAGCGTCAAGCTGATCGAGACGTACGGGGAGCGGATCGGGTACCTCCACCTCAAGCAGGTCGACCCGGAGGTCCTGGCCGGGGTGGTGGCCGAGGGGGTGCCGTTCGGTCCGGCGGTGGCGCGGGGCGTGATGTGCGAGCCGCCGTCCGGGGTGCCCGCGCTCGAACCGGTGCTCGCCGCCGCGTCGGCGCTCGACGTGGACCTCTTCGCGATCGTCGAGCAGGACATGTACCCGTGCGAGCCCGACGTGCCGTACCCGATCGCCCTGCGGACCCGGCGCTTTCTCCGCTCGTGCGGCGTGTGACCGGCGCATACAGCCCTGACCGGCGCTGACGCACGCGGACACACCGAGGGGCGCGTGTGCCACTTCGGTCACACGCGTCCCGCCCCCGTCACACTTGTCTCCGTTACGCGGGCTGTGCGTCACAGGCGTTCGACAGCCGCTCTCCACCTGTCGGGCGGGCCGTTGCACCGGGCACAGGCTGATCGATCGCTTGATCGCCATCGCCCGCCCGCAGCGCCCCCGAACGGCACCCCCGCCGCCGCTGCGCGGCGCGCAGGGAGGTACCGGGCATGACGGACAGCAGGCTCTGGTCGTACAAGGACATCGCCGCACACATCAAGGTGCAGCCCGACACGGTCCGCTCCTACCGGAAGCACGGGCTTCTTCCGGCGCCGGACCACGTGGAGTCGGGCAAGCCCTACTGGTACGTGGACACGATCCGCGCCTGGGTCGCCGGCCGCCCCGGCAACCGGGCCCGCCGCGACTGACCCGTCCCGCGGCGCACGCCGGTGACGCCGGGCTCCGGATCCCCCTCCGGAGCCCGGCGTCCTGCCGTGCCGTGCCGGGTCGGCCGGGTCAGCGGACGGCGCTGTACGCCCTCTCGCCCGTGTCGGCGTCGGCGGGGGCATCGGCATCGGCATCGGCGGGGGCGTCCGTCTCGCTGATGCCGAAGCGGTCGTGGAAGCGGCGCAGCGGGCCGGGCGCCCACCAGGTGAGGCGGCCGGTCAGCTTCATCACGGAGGGGACGAGGAGGCTGCGGACCACCATCGCGTCCATGAGGACGGCGAGCGCGACGCCGAGACCGAGCATCTTGGTGTTGGTGACGCGGGAGGTGCCGATGGCGACCATGACGACGGCGAGGATCACGGCGGCGGCGGTGATCAGACCGCCGGTGCGGCGCAGTCCGAAGCGGACGGAGTGCTCGTGGTCGCCGGTGGCGTCGTACTCCTCCTTGATGCGGGAGAGCAGGAACACCCCGTAGTCCATGGAGAGTCCGAAGGCCACGCAGAACATGAGCACCGGCAGGGTGGTCTCGATGTCGCCGGTGGAGGTGAAGCCGAGGAGTCCGGCGAGGTGTCCCTCCTGGAAGACCCAGACGACGGCGCCGAACATGGCCGTGAGGCTGAGGGCGTTGAGGAGGACGGCCTGGACCGGGACGACGACGCTGCCGGTGAGCAGGAAGACGAGGAGCAGCGTGACGAGGACGATGATCCCGGCCGCCCAGGGCAGCCGCTCGGCGATGGCGTCCTTGGAGTCGACGAGGACGGCGGCCGCTCCGGTGACGGAGGTCGTGAACGGGGCCTCGGCCGCGCGGAGCTCCCCGACGACCCGCTGGGCGCCGGCGCCGACGGTCTCGCCCTCGGGCACCACCGTGAAGTAGGCGGAGCCGCCGTCGGCGGTGACGGGCCCCTCGGCCCGTCCGACGCCGTCGAGCGCGGCGATCCGCTCGCGGTAGTCGGCGTACTGCGCGGGGGTGGCCGTCCCTTCGGCGAGGACGGTGAGGGCGCCGCCCGGGTTGCCGGGGAAGCCGTCCCGCAGCTGGTCCTGGACGACCCGGGAGGAGGCGGTGACGGGCAGCTGGCGGTCGTCGGCGGTGCCGAACTTCACGCCGAGGAACGGCAGCCCGAGGAGGACGAGTCCGGCGGTGGTGACGACGGCGAAGACGGGCGCCCGTCGCATCACGAGGGCGGCGGCCCGGCCCCATCCGGCGCCGGCGTCGCCCTCTCGGCCCGGGTCGGCGGCGCCGTCCCGGCCCTTGCCCGCGGCGTCCTTCCCCGGCGCCCCGCCGCGCCTGAGGAGGCGCCGCAGGTCGAGGGCGTTGACCCGGTCGCCGAGCAGGACGAGGGCCGCCGGGAGCAGGGTCAGCGCGGCGGTGGCGGCGAGCAGGACGACGGCGATCCCGGCGTACGCGAAGGAGCGCAGGAAGTACTGCGGGAAGACCAGCATCGCGGCGAGCGAGACGGCGACGGTCAGGGCGGAGAAGAGCACGGTCCGCCCGGCCGTGCGCAGCGTCGTGCGGACGGCCGTGGCGGTGTCGGCGCCGGCCGCGAGCTCCTCGCGGTAGCGGCGGACGACGAACAGCGCGTAGTCGATGGCGAGTCCGAGGCCGAGCGCGGTCGTCAGGTTCTGCGCGAAGACGGAGACGTCGGTGAACTCGGTGATGCCGCGCAGGACGGCGTTGGTGCCGAGGATGGCGACGATGCCGACGCCGAGCGGCAGCAGGGCGGCGACGGCGCTGCCGAAGACCATGACGAGCAGGACGAGGGTGAGGGGCAGGGCGATGAGCTCGGCCCGCAGCAGGTCCTCCTGGATGACCGTCTGCATCTCGTGCCGGACGGCGAGTCCGCCGCCGAGGGAGACCTCGACGGGGCCGTGGGCGCCCCGGTACGCGGGGGCGATCCGGTCGAGGACGGCGGCGGCGTCCTTCTCCTCGCCGTCGATCCGGGCGGCGATCACGGCCCGGTGTCCGTCCTCGGAGCGGAGGGCGGGCGAGCCGGTGGACCAGTAGGAGCCGACGCCGTCGACGCCCGGCTCGGCGCCGAGCCGCTCGGCGAGCCGCCGGGCCTCGGCGGCGACGGCCGGGCTGTCGACCCCGGCGCCCCTCGCGTCGACGAGGAGCAGCACGTTCGGCTGGGAGCCCGGGAACTGCCGCTCCAGGGCCTCGGTGGCGTACGTGGACTCGGCGGCCGGGTCCTCCCAGCCGCCGCTGCCCATGCGGTCGGCGACCCCGCCGCCGGCGAGGACGGCGAGGGCCGTGAGCACGAGGGCCACCAGGAGGGTGAGGCGCGGCCTGGCGGTCACGAACCGCGTCCATCCCCCGCCGCCCCCGCCACCGGGAGGTGCTTTCTTGACTTCGGACATGACGCGGTGTCCCCTTCACCGTGGCCCCCGCACGCGCTTCCCGGCAGGTCGCAGGGGCCGCCCATTGCCATAGACTGGCAAACACGAGTGATCACTCGCATTCCCCAAGAATGCGAGCGACCTCTCGTGTTTGTCAAACGTGTCGAGGAGACCTGGGGACAGCCATGTCCGAAGACGTGTCCGAAGAACCGAAGCCGCGCCGCCGTCAGGCCCGCGGCGAGCGCCGTATCGCGCAGCTGCTCCAGGCCGCCGCGAACGTCTTCTGCGCGTACGGGTACACGGCGACCAGCACCAACGCGATCGCCCGGGAGGCGAGCGTCTCGCCCGGCACGCTCTACCAGTACTTCCCGAACAAGGAGGCCATCGCGATCGAGCTCGGCGAGCGCCTCCTGCACGAGATGCGGGAGGCCCACGGCCAGGCGTTCACCCCGGCGAACCTCACCCTGCCGCTGCCCGACCTCCTGGACGTCGTCGTCGACCCGATGATCACGTTCAACTGCGAGCACCCGGTCTTCCTGGCCCTGATGCACGGCTCCGAGGTGCCCGGCCGGATCGCCGAGGAGCACGACGCCCTGCACGCGAGTCTGCTGACCTCGGTAAGGGACGTGATCGCGCACTTCGCGCCCGAGCTGTCGCCGGAGGAGCGCGCCCGGATCGCCGACATGACCTTCGCGATCTTCAAGGGCGGCATGGGGCTCGTCCTGGCCGCCCCCGAGGGCGCCGAGCGGGACGCGACGGTCGCCGAGCTGAAGACCGTCCTCCTGCGCTACCTCTCCCCGCTGGTCGACGAGTCGGTCACCACGCCTCCGAGCCGCTGACCGACTCCGAGGACGGCGCCCGGCCCCCCGGAGCCGCGCCCTTCCGCGCCCGCAGTCTCAGGGCGAGCAGCGGGAAGACGAGGACGGAGAGCATCCCGGCCCCGACGAGCGCCGCCGCCTCGCCGGCCGTCATCTCCTTGTCGTCCACGCCGATGGTGGTGATCGCGACGACGAGCGGCAGCGCCGTGGAGCCGTACAGGACGAGCCCGCCCCGGTCCTTGCGGTCGAGGTCGCGCGGGGCGAGGAACCAGATCGGCCCGCCCCGCACGACCAGGAAGAGCAGCAGGAAGACCGGCAGCAGAAGCAGGGTCCGGCCGCCGTCGAGGAGCGAGTCGAGGTCGAACTCGATGCCGGTGACGACGAAGAAGACCGGGACGAGGAAGCCGAAGCCGACGCCCTCGACCTTCTCCAGGATCTGCGGCCCGGACTCGGGCGCGGCCCCGGTGAGCACGAGCCGGGTGATGAGTCCCGCCGCGAACGCGCCGAGCAGCACGTCGAGCCCGAGTGCCGTCGACGCCCCCAGCATCACGGCGAGCAGCAGGAAGACGAACCGGACGGCGAACTGGCCGCTGCTGTGCAGGGTCTTGGCGATGACCTTGGAGAACCACGGCGGGCGGGGCCGCAGCGCCCAGAGGACGGCCCCCGCGGTGAGCGCGGCGAAGACGGCGAGGAGGGCGGTGGACTCGGCGGCGCCCCGCCCGCTGAGCAGCAGCGCCATCGCGATGATCGGGCCGAACTCGCCGACCGCGCCGAAGGCCATGACCACCGAGCCGAACCGCCCGTGGAGGTCTCCGGCGTCCCGCAGCACCGGCAGGACGGTGCCGAGCGCGGTGCTGGTCAGGGCGACGCCGATGAAGACGCCCTTGGTGTAGCCGCCGCCGAGCAGGACGCCGGTGCCGAGCCCGAGGACGAGGGCGATGACCCAGGCCCACACGGAGCGCCTGAGGGTGTCGCCGCGGACCTTGCCGAACTCGATCTCGTACCCGGCGAGGAAGATCAGCATGGTGAGGCCGAGCTGCGAGAGGCCGTCGATCAGCGCGTCGGTGTGCGCCCAGTCCAGGACGTCGGGGCCGACGAGGATGCCGAGCAGGATCTCGAAGATGACGAGGGGGACGGGGAGCCTGCGCCCCACCCCGTAGGCCAGCAGCGGCGCCAGGACGGCGATCGCCATGATCAGGATGAGCGTGGTCCCCGAATGCGACATATCGGGTATTTACCATAGGCCTTGACGGGATGCCGGGCCGCGCCGCGATCCGGGGCGACTGGATTAATACCCCCCAGGGGTATAGTCTCGCTCTCGTAAGACCCTGAATCCCCAGGAGGAGAGCGCCATGTCCGCAGAGACGAAGACCGAACTCACCACCGTCTACCAGGTCAAGGGCATGACCTGCGGCCACTGCGAGGGCGCCGTCTCCGGCGAGATCTCCGAGATCCCCGGCGTCTCCTCGGTCACCGCCGTCGCCAAGACCGGCGAGGTCACCGTCGTCTCCGACGCCCCCCTCGACCACGCGGCCGTCGCCGCCGCCGTGGACGAGGCCGGCTACGAGCTGGTCTGACCCCTCTCCGCACAGACCTCGCAGGGCCGTACCGTTACCTGGTACGGCCCTGCTCCCCTTTGGAACCGCACATGCCCAGCACCACCGTCACCGAGCTGACGATCGGCGGGATGACCTGCGCGTCCTGCGCCGCCCGGATCGAGAAGAAGCTCAACCGGATGGACGGCGTCACCGCCACGGTCAACTACGCCACGGAGAAGGCGCACGTCGAACACGCGCCGGACGTCGGCGTCGACGCGCTGATCGCCACCGTCGTGAAGACCGGCTACACCGCCGAGGAACCCCTTCCCCCGGTGGAGGAGCAGGAGGACGAGCAGCCGGAGGACCCCGAGCTCGCCTCCCTGCGGCAACGGCTCACCGTCTCCGCGCTCCTCGCGGCGCCCGTGGTCCTGCTCGCGATGGTCCCCTCGCTCCAGTTCGACAACTGGCAGTGGCTCTCGCTCACCCTCGCCTCCCCCGTCGTCGTCTGGGGCGGGCTGCCCTTCCACCGGGCCGCCTGGACCAACCTCCGGCACGGCGCCGCCACCATGGACACCCTCGTCTCGGTCGGCACCCTCGCCGCCTACGGCTGGTCCCTCTGGGCCCTGTTCCTCGGCGACGCCGGCATGCCCGGCATGCGCCACGGCTTCGACCTCACCGCCGACCGCGCCCACGCCTCCTCCTCGATCTACCTGGAGGTCGCCGCCGGCGTCGTCACCTTCATCCTCCTCGGCCGCTACCTGGAGGCCCGCGCCAAGCGGAAGGCGGGCGCCGCGCTGCGGGCCCTGATGGAGCTCGGCGCCAAGGACGTGGCCGTGGTGAGGGACGGCAGGGAGGTGCGCGTACCCGTCGGCGAACTCCGTACCGGCGACCTCTTCGTCGTACGCCCCGGGGAGAAGATCGCCACCGACGGCACCGTCGCCGAAGGCGCCTCCGCCCTCGACGCCTCCCTGCTCACCGGCGAGTCACTGCCCCAGGACGTCACCCCCGGCTCCGCCGTCACCGGCGGCTGCGTCAACGTCTCGGGCCGCCTCGTCGTCGAGGCCACCCGCGTCGGCTCCGACACCCAGCTCGCCCGCATGGCCAAGCTCGTCGAGGACGCCCAGAGCGGCAAGGCCGAGGTGCAGCGGCTCGCCGACCGGATCTCCGCCGTCTTCGTCCCGGTGGTGCTCCTCATCGCCCTCGGCACCCTCGTCACCTGGCTCCTCGTGACGGACGACGTCACCGCCTCCTTCACCGCGGCCGTGGCCGTCCTGATCATCGCCTGCCCCTGCGCCCTCGGCCTGGCCACCCCGACCGCCCTCATGGTCGGCACCGGCCGCGGCGCCCAGCTCGGCATCCTCATCAAGGGCCCCGAGGTCCTGGAGTCCACCCGCCGCGTCGACACGGTCGTCCTCGACAAGACCGGGACGGTCACCACCGGCCGCATGCGGCTCACCGGCGTGCACGTGTACGGCGGGCGCTACGGCACCGACTCCGCCGACGAGACCGAGCTGCTGCGGCTCGCGGGCGCCCTGGAGCACTCCTCCGAGCACCCGGTCGCCCGCGCGATCGCCGCCGGCGCCGCCGAGCGCTGCGGGGAGCTCCCCACCCCGAAGACCTTCGAGAACGTCCCCGGCCTCGGCGTCCGCGGCTCCGTCGACGGTCGGCTCGTCCTCGTCGGCCGCGCCGCCCTGCTCGCCGCCGAGGGCGTCGAGGCGCCCGCGACGACGGAGCCCGGCGCCGTCCACGTCGCCTGGGACGGAGTGGCCCGCGGCACCCTGACCGTCGCCGACACCGTCAAGGACACCAGCGCCGAGGCGGTCGCCCGGCTGCGCGCCCTGGGGCTGCGGCCCGTCCTCCTCACCGGGGACCACCGGGCGGTGGCGGAGGCCGTGGCGGCCGAGGTCGGCATCGACGAGGTGATCGCGGAGGTGCTGCCCGAGGAGAAGGCCGAGGTCGTCCGGCGGCTGCGGGCCGAGGGCCGTACGGTCGCGATGGTCGGCGACGGGGTCAACGACGCCGCCGCGCTCGCGACGGCCGACCTCGGGCTGGCGATGGGGACGGGCACCGACGCGGCCATCGAGGCGAGCGACCTGACCCTGGTCCGGGGCGACCTGCGGGTCGCGGCCGACGCCATCCGGCTGGCCCGGCGGACCCTCGCCACGATCCGCGGAAACCTCGGCTGGGCCTTCGGCTACAACCTCGCCGCGCTCCCCCTCGCGGCGGCCGGACTCCTCAACCCGATGATCGCCGGCCTGGCCATGGCCTTTTCGTCCGTCTTCGTCGTATCCAACAGCCTTCGTCTGCGGCGCTTCACGTGAATTCACTTACGCGTGACGCACAGGACCTTCACAAAGAGATCTAGATCACAGATATTGGGGGGTAACCATCTGGGCTGTTCGCGAGTCTAAGTGGGCGATGCCAAGAACGTCTTGGGGGACGTTCATGGGATGTCTTGGGGGACGTCCCAGGCAAGCGCGGCCGGGGCACGTGCACCGGGGAGCTTTGAGCGGCCCTCCCGTACGTGCCCCCGGCAGACCGCGTGTCAGACGCCCGGCCAGGATCCCGTGGGGGGAATCCGCACCGGGACATGGAAAGCGCCCCGCTCGCCGACCCGTGGGGGGATCGGTGGCGGGGCGCTTTTCGCTTCTGCCGGCGGCCTGCGACTAGCGGGCCTCGACCGGGACGAAGTCGCGGAGGACCTCACCCGTGTAGATCTGGCGCGGGCGGCCGATGCGGGAACCCGGCTCCTTGATCATCTCGTGCCACTGGGCGATCCAGCCCGGAAGGCGGCCGAGGGCGAAGAGGACCGTGAACATCTCGGTCGGGAAGCCCATGGCGCGGTAGATCAGACCCGTGTAGAAGTCCACGTTCGGGTAGAGGTTGCGCGAGACGAAGTACTCGTCGGAGAGCGCGTGCTCCTCCAGCTTGAGCGCGATGTCGAGCAGCTCGTCGGACTTGCCGAGGGCCGAGAGGACATCGTGCGCCGCCGCCTTGATGATCTTGGCGCGCGGGTCGAAGGACTTGTACACCCGGTGGCCGAAGCCCATCAGGCGGACGCCGTCCTCCTTGTTCTTCACCTTGCGGATGAAGGAGTCGACATCGCCGCCGTTGGCCTGGATGCCCTCCAGCATCTCCAGGACCGACTGGTTGGCGCCACCGTGCAGGGGGCCCCACAGGGCCGAGATGCCGGCGGAGATCGAGGCGAACATGTTCGCCTGCGAGGAGCCGACCAGACGCACGGTGGACGTCGAGCAGTTCTGCTCGTGGTCCGCGTGCAGGATCAGCAGCTTGTCGAGCGCGGAGACGACGACCGGGTCCAGGTCGTACTCCTGCGCCGGGACCGAGAAGGTCATGCGCAGGAAGTTCTCGACGTACCCGAGGTCGTTGCGCGGGTAGACGAACGGGTGGCCGATCGACTTCTTGTACGCGTACGCCGCGATCGTCGGCAGCTTGGCGAGCAGCCGGATCGTGGACAGGTGACGCTGCTGCTCGTCGAACGGGTTGTGGCTGTCCTGGTAGAAGGTGGACAGCGCGGAGACCACCGAGGACAGCATCGCCATCGGGTGGGCGTCCCGCGGGAAGCCGCGGAAGAAGTTCTTGACGTCCTCGTGGACCAGCGTGTGCTGCGTGATCTCGTTCTTGAAGGTCGACAGCTCGTCGACCTTGGGCAGCTCACCGTTGATCAGCAGGTACGCCACCTCAAGGAAGGTGGAGCGCTCGGCCAGCTGCTCGATGGGGTAGCCGCGGTACCGCAGAATGCCCTGCTCACCGTCGAGGTAGGTGATGGCGGATTTATAGGCGGCGGTGTTGCCGTATCCGCTGTCCAGGGTGACCAGACCGGTCTGGGCTCGGAGTTTGCCGATGTCGAAGCCCTGGTCGCCGACGGTGCTCTCGACCACCGGGTAGGTGTATTCACCGTCCGCGTACCGCAGTACTACAGAGTTGTCGCTCACGTCATCCCTCACCGACGTAGTGCCTCTTCTTCGAGGTGCCCTGACTGTCTCTACCATCCCCCATTTGGCTCAGGAGAGTGCACTCGGGGTCGCTCATTGGGCCATTCGGCGGCACTCAGTGCCGCCAACCTTCATATCCTGCCCCCTTCGCCCCGGTTCCGGTAGTCCTCCGTGATCTTTCACACGAGGGCGTCCCCTGTGAGCCGATGAGCGAGTGCGGTAAAGCGCCTGCCCGCCGAGACCGTACGGACCGCCTGGGCGATCGCCCGGCGGGAGCCGACCAGGACGACGAGCTTCTTGGCCCGGGTCACGGCCGTGTAGAGCAGGTTCCGCTGGAGCATCATCCAGGCGCTCATGGTGACCGGGATCACCACCGCCGGATACTCGCTGCCCTGCGAGCGGTGGATGGTGACCGCGTACGCGTGGGCGAGCTCGTCCAGCTCGTCGAAGTCGTACGGCACCTCCTCGTCCTCGTCCGTCCGCACCGTCAGCCGCTGCTCGACGGTGTCCAGTGCCGTGACGACGCCGACCGTACCGTTGAAGACCCCGTTGGCCCCCTTCTCATAGTTGTTCCGAATCTGGGTCACCTTGTCGCCGACCCGGAAGACCCGGCCGCCGAACCGCTTCTCCGGCACGTCGGGGCGGGCCGGGGTGATCACCTGCTGGAGCAGACCGTTGAGCGAGCCCGCGCCGGCCGGGCCGCGGTGCATGGGGGCGAGGACCTGGACGTCCCGGCGCGGATCGAGGCCGAACTTGGCCGGAATCCGCCGGGACGCGACGTCCACGGCGACCCGGGCGGCGTCCTCCGTCTCCTCCTCGACGAAGAGGAAGAAGTCCGGCAGGCCCTGGGTGAGCGGCGGGGTGCCCGCGTTGATCCGGTGCGCGTTGGTGACCACCCCGGACTGCTGGGCCTGCCGGAAGATCCGCGTCAGCCGCACGGACGGTACGGGGCTGCCGGGAGCCAGCAGGTCACCGAGGACCTCACCGGCACCGACCGACGGCAACTGGTCCACATCGCCCACGAGCAGCAGATGGGCACCCGGTGCCACCGCCTTGACCAGCTTGTTCGCCAGGAGCAGGTCGAGCATGGAGGCCTCGTCGACGACGATCAGGTCGGCGTCGAGGGGCCGGTCCCGGTCGTAGGCCGCGTCCCCGCCCGGCTTCAGCTCAAGCAGCCGGTGGACGGTGGAGGCCTCGGCTCCGGTCAGCTCGGCGAGCCGCTTGGCGGCCCGGCCGGTGGGCGCGGCGAGCACGACCCTGGCCTTCTTGGCGCGGGCCAGCTCCACGATCGACCGGACCGTGAAGGACTTGCCGCAGCCGGGGCCGCCGGTGAGCACGGCGACCTTCCGGGTGAGGGCGAGCCGCACGGCCTCCTCCTGCTCGGGCGCGAGGGAGGCCCCCGTACGGTCCGCGAGCCAGGCCAGGGCCTTGTCCCAGGCCACGCCCCGGAAGGCCGGCATCCGGTCCTCCTCGGTCCGCAGGAGCCGCCGCAGCTGCCCGGAGAGGGACAGCTCGGCCCGGTGGAAGGGGATCAGATAGACGGCGGTGACGGGCACCCCCTCGGGCCCGGGGACGGTCTCCCGCACGACCCCCTCGGGATCGGAGGCGAGCTCACCGAGGCACTCGATGACGAGCCCGGTGTCGACCTGGAGGAGCTTCACGGCATCGGAGATGAGCCGCTCCTCGGGCAGGAAACAGTGCCCCTGGTCGCTGGACTGCGACAGCGCGTACTGCAGGCCGGCCTTCACCCGGTCGGGACTGTCATGGGGGATGCCGACGGACTGGGCGATCTTGTCGGCGGTGAGGAACCCGATGCCCCAGACGTCGGCGGCGAGCCGGTAGGGCTGGTTCCTGACGACGGAGATCGACGCGTCCCCGTACTTCTTGTAGATCCGCACGGCGATGGAGGTGGAGACCCCCACCCCCTGGAGGAAGACCATCACCTCCTTGATGGCCTTCTGCTCCTCCCAGGCGGCGGTGATGTTCCTGGTCCGCTTGGGCCCGAGCCCGGGCACCTCGATCAGCCGGGCCGGGGCCTCCTCGAGGATGTCGAGGGTGTCGAGCCCGAAGTGCTGCGTGATCCGGTCGGCGAAGACCGGCCCGATGCCCTTGACGAGCCCGGACCCGAGATAGCGCCGGATGCCCTGGATGGTGGCGGGCAGCACGGTCGTGTAGTTGTCCACGGTGAACTGCTTGCCGTACTGCGGGTGGGACCCCCAGCGCCCCTCCATCCGCAGCGACTCCCCCGGCTGCGCACCGAGCAGCGCACCCACCACCGTGAGCAGATCCCCGGCACCCCGCCCGGTGTCGACCCGGGCGACCGTGTACCCGCTCTCCTCGTTGGCGTACGTGATCCTCTCCAGCACCCCCTCGACGACGGCGGGACGGTACGGCTGACCCTCGTTGGACATGGACCAGACCGTAGCGAAGGGCGCTGACATCGCGGGCGGCTGTGGACAACTCCCGCTCCGGGGGCCGTCCCGAGCTACCATGTGGGAAGAGTGGGTCTCCTTCCCACATGATGCGCATGGAGGCCGGTCATGGGCGTGACCAACGTGGACGTGGACGACGACGTGCTCGCCGAGGCCGCGAAGCTGCTGGGTACGACCACGAAGAAGGACACGATCAACACGGCGCTGGAAGAGGTCATAAAGCGTCACCGCCGCCGGGCGGCCTTCCAGCGTCTCGCGGAGCGCGGAGCGCGAGGGGAACTGGAGCCCCTCCGCCGGGCCTGGGAAGCCCGTAAGGCCGCCCAGCACGGCGGAGACGCCGGGTGATCACCTACCTCATCGACACCAGCGCGTACGTCCACTTCGGCACCGACCCCACGGCACTGCGCCGCTGGGACGCCGAGATCGAGACCGGCGCCATCGGCATGTGCGAGGCCACCCGGGCGGAGATCCTTCTCAGCGCCGTCGGCCCGGACGACCGCGAGGAGATCGACGAGGACCTCACCGCCCTGTTCGCGTCGGTGCGCGTCCCCAAGGACGCGTGGCGGTGGGTGGAGACCGCCCAGTACAAGCTGACGCAGAAGGGGCAGCACCGCGCGGCGGGCGTCGTCGATCTCCTTCTCTGCGCCACGGCGGTCCACCACGGGCTGACCATCCTGCACGGGGACGACGACTTCGCCACGGTCGCCCGCGTTCTCAAGGATGTCGAGCAGCAGGACGTGCGGCACCTGGGCGGGTGACCGCGACCGCCCGGAATCCGAGGTGGCGTTTTTTCGCCGTGTGGGCGTGCTCGGCAGCCTCAGGTGGACCGGCACGGCCCCGCAGAACGGAACGGCCTCGTGGTCGCCGGTGTGGCACATCCGCCCGTGCTGACCCTTCAAGGGTCCGGTCTTCCCGCGCTCCGCTCCACGCCGGTGGGGGCGGAGCGCCGGCCGTGCGTCAGACCGCCCTGAAGGCCGCCACCGTCTCCTCCAGGACCTCCACCCCGTCCCGCGCCCACAGTTCGTCGTTGAAGAGCTCCACCTCCACCGGGCCCGTGTAGCCGGCCTTCTCGACGAGGGCGGCCCAGGCGGGGAGGTCGATGGCGCCCGTGCCCAGCTGGCCCCGGCCGTTGAGGACGCCCGCCGGGAGGGGGGTCGTCCAGTCGGCGAGCTGGAAGGAGTGGATGCGGCCCGTCGCGCCCGCGCGTTCCACCGCTGCCGGGGCCCGGTCGTCCCACCACAGGTGGTACGTGTCGACCGTGACCCCCACCCGCGCGGCCGGGAAGCGCTCCGCGATCTCCAGGGCCTGGTCCAGGGTGGAGACCGCGCACCGGTCGGAGGCGTACATCGGGTGCAGGGGCTCGATGGCCAGGCGGATCCCCCGGTCGGACGCGTAGGGGGCCAGTTCGGCGATCGCCTCCGTGATGCGGGCCCTCGCCGACAGGAGGTCGGGGCAGGCCGGGGTCAGGCCGCCGGAGACCAGGACCAGGGTGTCCGTGCCGAGCGTCACCGCCTCGTCGATCGCCGCACGGTTCTCCGCCTCCCAGCCGTCCGAGGTGAAGAAGCCGCCCCGGCAGAGGGTGGTGACGGCCAGGCCCGCGTCTCGCACCAGGTCGGCCGCTGCCTCGACGCCGTACTCCCTCACCGGTTCGCGCCACAGGCCGACGCCCCCGATGCCCAGTCGGAGGCAGTGCTCGACCAGTTCGGGCAGGGCCAGCTGTTTCACCGTCATCTGGTTGATGCTGAAGCGGTCGAGGTTCACTGAGGTACTCCGTACACGGTGAGGAGCGAGCGCATCCGGGACTCCGCGCGGGCCGGGTCCGGGAACAGGCCCAGGCCGTCGGCCAGTTCGTACGCGCGGGCCAGGTGCGGCAGCGAGCGCGCGGACTGCAGGCCGCCGACCATCGCGAAGTGCTCCTGGTGGCCGGCCAGCCACGCGAGGAACACCACGCCCGTCTTGTAGAAGCGGGTGGGCGGCCGGAAGAGGTGCCGGGAGAGGGCGACGGTCGGGTCGAGGGTCTTGCGGAAGCCGTCGACGTCACCGGTGTCGAGCGTCCTCACCGCCTCCGCCGCCAGCGGGCCCAGCGGGTCGAAGATGCCGAGCAGGGCGTGGCTGAAGCCCTGTTCGTCGCCCGCGATCAGCTCCGGGTAGTGGAAGTCGTCGCCCGTGTAGCAGCGGACGCCCTCCGGGAGGCGGCGGCGCAGCTCGACCTCGCGCCGGGCGTCGAGGAGCGAGACCTTGATGCCGTCGACCTTGTCGGGGTGGGCCGCGATCACGTCGAGGAGGGTCTCGGTGGCCGCGTCGAGGTCCGCCGAGCCCCAGTAGCCGTCGAGGGCCGGGTCGAACATGGGGCCCAGCCAGTGCAGGATCACCGGCTCGCTCGCCTGCCGGAGCAGGTGGCCGTAGAGGTCGAGGTAGTCCTCGGGGCCCTGCGCGGCGGCCGCGAGGGCCCGGGAGGCCATGAGGATGGCCTGTGCGCCCGCCTCCTCCACGACCGCGAGCTGCTCCTCGTAGGCGGTGCGGATCTCCGGCAGGGTCCCGGCGGTGATCTGGTCGGTGCCGACGCCGCAGGCGATGCGGCCGCCGACGGCGTGCGCCTCCGCCGCGCTCCGGCGGATCAGCTCCGCCGCGCCCGCCCAGTCCAGGCCCATCCCGCGCTGCGCGGTGTCCATGGCCTCGGCGACCCCGAGGCCGTGGGACCAGAGGTGGCGGCGGAAGGCGAGGGTGGCGTCCCAGTCGACGGCGGCCGGGGAGTCGGGGGTGGTGTCGGCGTACGGGTCGGCGACGACGTGCGCGGCGGAGAAGACCGTACGGGAGGTCAGGGGGCCGGTCGCGGAGAGCGTGAGCGGTTCGGTGCGGGGCTCGTACGCGCGCGTGGAGCCGTCCGGGGAAGGGAGGCGGATCGTCACAGGGTCACTTCCGGGACGTCGAGGCGGCGGCCCTCGGCTGCCGACCGCAGGCCCAGCTCGGCGAGCTGGACGCCGCGGGCGCCGGCGAGGAGGTCCCAGTGGTACGGCTCGTCGAGCGCGATGTGCCGGAGGAACAGCTCCCACTGGGCCTTGAAGCCGTTGTCGAACTCGGCGTTGTCGGGGACCTCCTGCCACTGCTCGCGGAAGGACTCGGTGGCGGGGATGTCGGGGTTCCAGACGGGCTTCGGGGTGGCCGAGCGGTGCTGGACGCGGCAGCCGCGCAGTCCGGCGACGGCGGAGCCGTGGGTGCCGTCGACCTGGAACTCGACGAGCTCGTCGCGGTGGACGCGGACCGTCCAGGAGGAGTTGATCTGGGCGACGGCGCCGCCCTCCAGCTGGAAGATGCCGTACGCGGCGTCGTCGGCGGTGGCGGCGTACGGCTTGCCCTGCTCGTCCCAGCGCTGCGGGACGTGGGTGGCGACCTGGGCGGTGACGGAGGTGACCCGGCCGAAGAGCTCGTGGAGCACGTACTCCCAGTGCGGGAACATGTCGACGACGATGCCGCCGCCGTCCTCCGCGCGGTAGTTCCAGCTGGGGCGCTGGGCGTCCTGCCAGTCGCCCTCGAACACCCAGTAGCCGAACTCGCCGCGTACGGACAGGATCTCGCCGAAGAAGCCGCCGTCGATCAGGCGCTTGAGCTTGAGCAGGCCGGGGAGGAAGAGCTTGTCCTGGACGACGCCGTGCTTGATGCCCTTCGCCTCGGCGAGTCGGGCGAGTTCCAGGGCGCCGGCGAGGTCGGCCGCGGTGGGCTTCTCGGTGTAGACGTGCTTGCCGGCGGCGATGGCCCTGGTGATCGCCTCGACGCGGGCCGAGGTGACCTGGGCGTCGAAGTAGACGTCGACGGTCTCGTCGGCGAGGACGGCGTCGAGGTCGGTGGACCACTCGGTGAGTCCGTGGCGCTCGGCGAGGGCGCGCAGGGCGTGTTCGCGGCGGCCGACGAGGACCGGCTCGGGCCAGAGGGTCTCGCCGTTGCCGAGGTCGAGGCCGCCCTGTTCGCGCAGGGCGAGGATCGAGCGGACGAGGTGCTGGCGGTATCCCATGCGCCCGGTGACGCCGTTCATGGCGATGCGGACTGTCCTGCGTGTCACGAAAGGTTCCTCTCCGCGGTGCTCAGCGCCCTCCCCCAGCTCCGGATAGAAAGCGCTTTCCATCGAGGATGACGCTAGCCTGCCGACATCGCCGTCGACAAGGGGGCGGAGGTACGCACACGATGCTGGAGGTACGCACGCGATGACCGTCACCCTGGCGGACGTGGCCGCCCGCGCCGGGGTCTCCCCCGCCACCGTCTCCCGCGTCCTGAACGGCAACTACCCGGTCGCCGCGTCGACCCGGGAACGGGTGCTGCGGGCCGTGGACGAACTCGACTACGTCCTCAACGGCCCCGCGAGCTCCCTCGCCGCCGCCACGTCCGACCTGGTCGGCGTCCTCGTCAACGACATCGCCGACCCCTTCTTCGGGATCATGGCGGGCGCGGCGCAGAGCGCGATCGGGGAGAGCGCGACGGGGCGCGGCGGGGGCGAGAAGCTCGCCGTCGTCTGCAACACGGGCGGCGCCCCCGAGCGCGAGCTGACCTACCTCACCCTGCTGCAGCGGCAGCGGGCCGCGGCCGTGATCCTCATGGGCGGCTCCCTGGAGGACCCCGAGCACCTCGCGGCGACGGCCGGGAAGCTGACGAAGCTGGCGGAGGCCGGGACCCGGGTGGTGCTGTGCGGGCGGCCGCCGGTCCCGGGCGACGCGAGCACGGCGGCGCTCGTCTTCGACAACCGGAGCGGGGGGCGGCGGCTCACCGAGCACCTGCTCGGCCTCGGCCACCGGCGGATCGGCTACGTGGCGGGGCCGGCCGATCGCACCACCACCCGGCACCGCCTGGAGGGCCACCGGGAGGCGCTCGCGGCGGCGGGCGTGGCGGAGGGCCCGACGGTCCACGGCCCGTACGACCGCGCCTCCGGCCACGAGGCGACGGCGGAACTCCTCGCCCGGGACCCGCACCTCACGGCGGTCGTCGCCGCCAACGACACGGTGGCGCTCGGCGTCTGCGCGGCCCTGCGGGAACGGGGCCTGTCGATCCCGGGCGACGTGTCGGTCGCGGGCTTCGACGACCTGCCGTTCTCGGTGGACGCGGTCCCGGCCCTGACGACCGTACGACTGCCGTTGCACGAGGCGGGGATCCGCGCGGGCCGCCTGGCGACGGGCGCGGAGGCGCCTCCGGCGGACGCGGTGGAGACGGTGCCGGGCGAGCTGGTGGTACGGGGGTCGACGGCCCGGCCGCGGGGGTAGCGGAGGCCTGGACGGGCCGTACCCCTTCGGGGAGGTTTCTCCCCGACCGTGGGCGCCGGCCCGGGGCGTCGAGCGGGTCGGCGTGCGGGGCCCCGACCCCGCGCCGCCGCGGTGGACCGCGGTTCACCCGGTGATGACCGACTCCCCGCCGAAAGCACCGGGGTTCTGGCCGCCGGCTCGACCTCTCGGTGGAGGGGCCGCTCGGGGGCGTCAGCGGTCGCTACGAGCCGGCGGAGCCGTTCGCGTCCGCGTGGGCGCCCAGGCCCGTCGCCGCGAGAACCGCGTCGACCGTCTCCTCGACCGTCTGCTCGGCGTTGTCGATCCAGACGCCCTCGCCGGAGAGTTCCGCGCGCATGGCCTCGTCCAGGAACGCCCAGTTCGTCGTCAGCTTCTTGTGGCGGGCGTTGTTGCGCTCCCAGGCCTTGTCCGGGCCGGGGGCGAGGATCACCACGTGGAGCGGGACCGCCTTCGCGTGGGCGCGGTAGAAGTCCAGATGGGAGCGGCGTACGACCACGTCGTCGAGGACCGGCAGGAAGCCGGCCGCGGCGAAGCTGTCCGCGAGCAGACAGCCGTTGCGGGCGCGCAGCAGGATCTGGCGGTCCGCCTCCGGGTCGCCGTCCGGGGTCGGCCAGTGGCAGCCCTGGACGATCAGCTCCTGGAGGTGGTCGACCTCGATGTGCGCGGCGCGGGCGAACCGCGCCGCGAGGGCCGCCGCGACCGTGGACTTCCCGCTGCCGGGGATGCCGGCCAACAGGACGGTGCCGGGGGCGGGTTCGGTGCTGTCGACGATGACGTTCTCGAAGGTCATGCGCGCCTTTCCTCGCTGGTGGGACGGGGGAACGATACGGCCACGGGCTCGGCGGGCGCCATGGAATTCCGTCCCGCGCCCTGGCCCGCGCCCCGTCCCGGGATCCGGCGCGGTGCGAGCGAGGTCAGCGCCACTCCCCCGACGAGCAGCGCCGCCGCGCACCAGCGGAGCGGGCTCACCGACTCGCCCAGGACGAGGGCGGCCGAGGACATGCCGAAGACGGGCACGAGGAGGGAGAAGGGGGCGACGGAGGAGGCGGGGTGGCGGCGGAGGAGCCAGCCCCAGGCGCCGAAGCCGAAGACGGTCGTGATCCAGGCGACGTACGCGATGACGCCGACGCCCGTCCAGTCGAGCCCGCGCAGCGCCGCGAGGTCGCGCTCGGGGCCCTCCAGGAGGAGGGAGAGGGCGAGGAGCGGCAGGACCGGCACCGTACTGACCCAGACCATGAAGTTGAGGGCGTCGGGCGGTGCGGCCTTGCGGGTCAGGACGTTGGAGACGCCCCAGCAGGCCGCCGCGGCGATCACCAGGGCGAAGCCGACGAGCGGACCCGAGCCGCCCTCGTCGACGGCGGCGACGCCGATGCCGGCGAGGGCCACCGCCATTCCGAGCAGTTGGCGCCGCCCGGGGCGTTCGCCGAGGGCGGCGAAGGCGAAGAGGGCCGTGAAGACGGCCTGGACCTGGAGGACGAGGGAGGAGAGTCCGGCCGGTGCGCCGAGGTCCATACCGGTGAAGAGCAGCCCGAACTTGGCCACGCCGAGGACGAGTCCGACGCCCGCGATCCACTTCCAGGCGACCTTCGGACGGCCGACGAGGAACACCGCCGGAAGGGCGGCGACGAGGAAGCGGAGGGCGGAGAAGAGCAGCGGCGGGAAGTGGTCGAGGCCGATCTCGATGACGACGAAGTTGACTCCCCAGACGGCGGCGACCAGGGCGGCGAGGGCGATGTGGGCGGGGCGCATGCCGTTGAGCATGGCCGCCGCCGACCGTGTAGCACCAGCACAGGTCTCTTCATGATGGGATGAAGCATCCCTACATCCAGGACCGTCCCGGACCCTCCGGGAACGCTCACAGGAGGTGCCCGTGCTGGATCTCGGCCGTCTGCGCGCCCTGCACGCCGTCGCCGTCCACGGCAGTGTCGGCGCCGCCGCCACCGCCCTCGGCTACACCCCGTCCGCGGTCTCGCAGCAGATCGCGAAGCTGGAGCGGGAGACCCGTACGACCCTGCTCGAACGCAGCGGCCGCGGCATCCGGCTCACCGACGACGCCCATCAACTCGCCTCCACCGCACGCCAGTTGCTCGCACTCGTCGAGGAGGCGGAGGTCCGGCTCGAAGAGCGGCGCGGCCGGCCCGCCGGGCGGCTCGCGATCGCCTGCTTCGCGAGCGCGGCGCGCGGTCTGATGCCCCGGGCGCTCGCCGAGCTGGCCCGGCTCCACCCGGACCTCGACGCCCGCCTCTCGGAGGTGGACCCGCACCTCTCGGTCGACCTGGTGGCGCGGGGCGTGATCGACCTGGCGGTGGCGCACGACTGGGACATCGCGCCGCTTCCGACGCCGCCGGGGGTCGCACAGGTGGTCATCGGCGACGACCTGTGCGACATCCTCGTCCACCGGGACCATCCGCTGGCGGCGCGGGACTCGGTGCGCCGGGAGGAGCTGGCCGAGGAGCGGTGGATCTCGCAGCCGCCGGGGACGGTCTGCCACGACTGGCTGACGCGGACGCTGCGGGCGACCGGGTACGAGCCGCTGATCGTCCATCAGGCGGAGGAGAACCACACCCAGGTGGCCCTGGTGGCGGCCGGTCTCGGCATCGCGCTCGTCCCGCGCCTGGGCCGCGGGACCCTGCCGCCGGAGGTCGTGCCGGTCCGGCTCGACCCGACGCCGACGCGCCGGCTGCACGCCATGTGGCGGACCGGTGCGGCGCGGCGCCCGGCGATCCGGGAGACGGTCCGTACGCTCCAGGAGCTCTGGCCCACGATCGCCTCGGCCGCCTGAGGCGGGCGGGAACGATTCCTGCGCGGGTCCTTGACCTGGCAGTTACTTTCGGGCTATCCGTGACACCTTGGAAGTTTCCTTCAACCTTGCACGGCCGGAAGGAGCATCAGTGCACCACCGCGCCCCCGCCCCCTCCCGACGCACCCTCCTCACGGTGACCGCCGCAGCCGCCGCGGCGGCCGTCACCGGCTTCACCGCCCCCGCCGCCCACGCGGAGACCGACGTCCGGGCCACCGACCTGAGACTCCAGCGGATCATCGACGGGATGTCGCTGGAGGAGAAGGTCGGCCAGCTCTTCGTGATGCGGGTCTACGGCCACTCCGCCACCGCCCCCGACCAAGCCGACATCGACGCCAACCTCAAGGAGATCGGCGTCCGCACCGCCGCCGAACTGGTCGAGCGCTACCACGTCGGCGGAGTCATCTACTTCTCCTGGGCCCACAACACCCGCGACCCGCAGCAGATCGCCGCCCTCTCCAACGGCATCCAGCAGGCCGCGCTCGCCCAGCCCACGCCGGTCCCGGTGCTCATCTCCACCGACCAGGAGCACGGCATCGTCTGCCGGGTCGGCAAGCCCGCCACCCTGCTGCCCGGGGCGATGGCCCTCGGCGCCGGCGGCTCGCACGCGGACGCCCGCAAGGCCGCGGAGATCGCGGGCGAGGAACTCGCCGCCGTCGGCATCCGGCAGAACTACGCCCCCGTCGCCGACGTGAACGTCAACCCGGCCAACCCCGTCATCGGGGTCCGCTCCTTCGGCTCCGACCCGCAGGCCGTCGCCGGGCTCGTCGCCGCCCAGGTCAAGGGGTACCAGCGGGCCGGGGTCGCGGCCACCTCCAAGCACTTCCCGGGGCACGGCGACACCGCCGTCGACAGCCACTTCGGCCTGCCGACGATCACCCACACCCGGGAGCAGTGGGCCGAGCTCGACGCGCCGCCGTTCCGGTCCGCGATCGACGCCGGCATCGACTCGATCATGACCGCGCACATCGTGGTCCCCGCGCTCGACCCCAGCGAGGACCCGGCGACGCTCTCCCGGCCCATCCTCACCGGCATCCTGCGCGAGCAGCTCGGCTACGACGGCGTGGTGGTCACCGACTCCCTCGGCATGGAGGGCGTACGCACCAAGTACGGGGACGAGCGCGTCCCGGTCCTCGCCCTCAAGGCCGGCGTCGACCAGCTGCTCAACCCGCCCAAGCTCGACGTCGCCTGGAACGCGGTCCTGAAGGCCGTCAGGGACGGCGAACTGACGGAGGCCCGGCTCGACGAATCGATCCTGCGGATCCTGCGGCTCAAGGCGAAGCTGGGGCTGTTCCGGCAGGCGTACGCGACCCGGGCGGCCGTCGACCGGGTCGTCGGCACAGACTCCCACCTCGCCCACGCGGACCGGATCGCCGAGGCCACCACGACGCTCCTCGTCAACGAGGACGGCTTCCTGCCGCTGAGCCCGGCGTCCCACCGCTCGGTGCTCGTCGTCGGCGCCGACCCGGCCTCTCCGTCCGGTACGACGGGGCCGCCGACGACGACGCTCGCGACGGCGCTCTCGGAGCTGGGCTTCACCGCGACGGCACTGTCGACCGGGATCACGCCGACGGCCGCGAGGATCGAGGAGGCGGTGGGGGCGGCGGCGGGCAAGGACGTCGTCGTCGTGGGTACGTACAACGTGTCCGCGACCAGCCCTCAGCGCACGCTGGTGGCGCGGCTCGTGGCTTCGGGGGTGCCGGTGGTGACGGTCGCGATCCGGAACCCTTACGACGTCGCGCGTCTGGGCGGCCAGCGGGCGGCCCTCGCCGCGTACTCCTGGACGGACGTCGAACTCCGGGCCGCCGTCCGCGTCCTGGCGGGCCGGGCCCGGCCCCGGGGCCGGCTCCCGGTCCCGATCCAGCACGCGGACGACCCGACGAAGGTCCTGTACCCGGTGGGATACGGGCTGTCTTACGACCGCTGACGGGCGCGCGCCGCCCGTTGTGGGCAGGCGTTCCGCAAGGGGCGGAACGGGTGGGCACAACGGAACGGCGCCCCTGCCGGCGCCCGAGGCTCCCGCGCCTGAACCCGCACCCCTGGGACGACGGTCCTGATGGTGCGGGTCAGGGCGCGGAACGCGGAGGCGCCGCGGAAGGGCGCCGTCCCGTGTGCCCACCCGTCCCGCCCTGCGGGACGATTGCCCACACGGGGGGCGGCGCCCAGGGTGCTACGGGCGCAGGCCGTGTTCGCGGGTGGTGTCCTCGTCGACCGGCGCGTCGACGCGGGCGTCGAACGCGGCGAGCGGCTTCGCCGCCGCCACCGCCGGGGCCGGGACGCCCGCCCAGGCCAGGATGCGGGCCGTGGCGTTCTCGCGCTCGGCCTGGACGAGGCCGGCGACGTTCGCGCCGTGGTTCATGCCCGGCGCCACGTACACGTAGGAGTCACGCGTGCCCTTGCCGACGCGGAACTTCTCCGAGCCCCACGGGTCGTTGCCGCCGTAGACGAAGAGCATCTGGTTCGCGTTCTTGCGGACCCAGTCGTCGACGTCGCGCATGACCCACGGCTTGAACTTCATGGGGATCTCGCTCGGCACGAAGCTGCTGGCCGGCTGGTAGCCGTAGCGGCTCAGGCCGTCGAGGTGCGGCTGCTTGATGGTGGGCGAGCCGAGCTCGGTCGCCGCCTGGTAGTAGTACGGCGTGTAGTACTCCAGGCCCTGGTCGGTGTACGCGGACCAGCCGGAGTACGCGTCGATCGTCTCGTACACGACGTCGTCGCTCGCGGTCGCCGCGTCCGGGATCTGGTCGCAGACGTCCTGGCCGTAGTACTGCCAGAAGCCCCACACGAAGTCGAGGACGACGGCCTCGTACGCCTTGTCGAGCGAGCCGACCGTGTTGAAGGTGGCGCCCTCGGACTCGGCCCAGGCCTTGTACTTCTTCTCCAGCGGCTCGCGCCGGACGAGGGCCTCGCGCTGCATGTTGTTCAGACGGTCGCGGCAGTCCTTCGTACCGACGGTCTCGAAGAACCGGTCGTAGGCCGAGTCCTCCTTGTTGACCACGTCGTTCGGCGCCACGTACGCGACGACGCCGTCCATGTCGCGCGGGTAGAAGCGCTCGTAGTACGTGGCGGTCATGCCGCCCTTCGAGGCGCCCGTGGACAGCCAGTTCTTCCCGTAGACCGACTTCAGCGCCGTGTAGATGCGGTGCTGGTCGCTGGCCGCCTGCCAGATGTCCAGCTTCGACCAGTCGGCCGGCTGCGGGCGGGACGGCGTGAAGAAGCGGTACTCCATGGAGACCTGGTTGCCGTCGATGATCCGGGTCGGCTCGGTCCGGCTCGGCGTGGTGGACAGACCGTAGCCGCTGGTGCGGAAGACGGTCGGGCGGCTCGTGTCCTTGTGGAGGATCGAGATCCGCTGCTGGAACGTGCCCGCCCACGGGCGCTTGTGGTCGATCGGCTGCTCGTAATTGAGGACGAAGTAGCGGTAGCCGGCGTACGGCTTCTCCTCGATCAGGCTCATCCCGGGGATCGCCAGGATGCGGTCCTTGATGTCCGTGCTCGTGCTCTGCGAGTCGACGACGGCCGCGCTGCCGGTCTCCGTGTCCGCGGCGGTAGCCACACCGGTCGACCCGACGGTGCCTATGAGCACCGAAAGCGACAGCGCCCATCTCAGCGACTTGCGCATTCACCCTCCCCTTGGTTCACAACGGTGTCGCGAACCTAGCGGGGGCAACGTGTGGACCGCCAGACCCAGTTGATCCTTACTCTTGGACTTTCCTGTACATCAGCACAGGATCCAGCCCGTCGCCGTCCCCCGGCCCGCCACCGAACCGCTCGCCCGGACGCAGCGGTTGAGCGCGTGGACGGTCAGCGGCCCCGCCTGCTGGTCGAACCGCCCCGACCGGACGACGGCCCGCCCGCCGCGCGGCTGGAGCGACACGGCCATCGGACGGCGCGGGCCCGGCCGTTTGGCGACGGTGACGGCGCAGACGTACTGGCGGGTCCGGTAGAGGCGCAGCTCGCCGGTGGCGAAGGTGATCGTCCGGGTGGGCCGGCCGTGGCAGACGGAGACGGCGTCGGCGGTCCCGCCGCCCGGCCCGGGGCCGGGGAGGAGGAGCAGCGCGAGGGCGGCGAGGAGCGGGACGAGCACGCGGGCGAGCGTCCGGGGCGTGCCGGCGTCTGTGGTCATGCGTTCCTCTCCCGGGCGAGTCGTCGTACGGCCGTACGACGCACGAGGTCCGGGAATGGTTGCCTCCGCATGTACGGGTCAGGCGAAGACCGTCATGACCAGCAGCAGGAAGACGAGTTCCGCGCCGAGCTGGGTCCAGAACGCCGCCCGGCGGACGGTGCCGCGCTCCGTACTCTGAGCGGCCACGAAGGCCACGGCCGCCAGCGCCAGGATCACGACGTACACAGAGCCCGGAGTCGAGCCGCAGCCCTCCCCGTACTCGACGCAGCGGCCCGCGTTCTCCGTGGTCAGGGCGGCGATGCCGGCGAGCACGGTCGCGGGCACGAAGAGACCGGCCCCGATCACGGACCGCTTCCGCAGCCGCCGGGCCTCCAGGTCGGCGGCGGAGGGAACGGCGGGCGAGACGGTGGCGCGGGCACGGGGGGCGTGGCTCATGTCCCCGATTCAAGCCGGGCGGACGGGGGCGGGGGATCCGCCGGGATACTCACCCGGCGGATCCCCCGTACTCAGGATCGGACTCAGACCCGCTCCGGCTCCGCCTCCCCGATGAACGTGTTCCACAGCGTCGCGTACCGGCCGCCCAGGGCCAGGAGTTCGTCGTGGGTGCCGTCCTCCGCCACCCGGCCGTGGTCCATCACGACCACCCGGTCCGCGCGCGCCGCCGTCGTCAGGCGGTGGGCGACGACGAGGGTCGTGCGGCGGCCCGCGAGCCGGTCGGTGGCCTGGTTGACCTGGGCCTCGGTCGCCAGGTCCAGGGCCGCCGTGGCCTCGTCCAGGAGCAGGATGTCCGGGTCGACGAGCTCGGCGCGGGCGAGGGCGATCAGCTGGCGCTGCCCGGCGGACAGGTTGCGGCCGCGCTCGGCGACCTCGTGGAGGTAGCCGCCGTCGAGCGTGGCGATCATGTCGTGCGCGCCGACCGCGCGGGCCGCCGCCTCGACCTCGGCGTCGGTGGCGTCGGGGCGGCCGTACGCGATGGCGTCGCGGATCGTCCCGGCGAAGAGGTACGCCTCCTGGGGGACGACGCCGAGCCGGTGGCGGTACGCGGTGAGGTCGAGGTCGCGCAGGTCGGCGCCGTCGGCGGTGACCCGGCCGCCCGTCGGGTCGTAGAACCGGGCGACCAGCTTGACCAGGGTGGACTTGCCGGCGCCGGTCTCGCCGACGAAGGCGACGGTCTGCCCGGCGGGGATGCGCAGGTCGATCCCGGTGAGGGCCTCCTCCTCGTCCCCGTACGCGAACGACACGTCCTCGAAGGCGATCTCGCCGCGCAGCGAGAGCACGTCCAGGGGCGCGTCGGCGGCGGCCGTCGACGTCGGCTCCTGGAGGAGCTCCTGCATGCGCTTCAGCGAGACGGCGGCCTGCTGGTAGCCGTCGAAGACCTGCGAGAGCTGCTGCACGGGGGCGAAGAAGAGGTCGATGTAGAGGAGGTAGGCGACGAGGGCGCCGGTGGTGAGGGTGCCGGCCTCGATGCGGTTCGCGCCGACGATCATGACGGCGGCGGCCGCGACGGAGGACAGCAGGGTCACGAACGGGAAGTAGACCGAGATCAGCCACTGGCCCCGGACGCGCGCCTGGCGGTACGAGTCGCTGCGCTCCGCGAACCGGGCCGCGCCCGAGCGCTCGCGGCGGAAGGCCTGCACGATGCGGAGGCCGGAGACGGACTCCTGGAGGTCGGCGTTGACGACGCTGATCCGCTCGCGCGCCAGCTCGTACGCCTTCACGCTGGAGCGGCGGAAGTAGTACGTGGCGATCGCGAGCACCGGCAGGGTCGCGAAGACGACCAGGGCGAGCTGGAGGTCGAGCACGAGCAGCGCGACCATGATGCCGAAGAAGGTCACGACCGAGACGAAGGCGGTGACCAGGCCCGTCTGCAGGAACGTCGACAGGGCGTCGACGTCCGTCGTCATCCGGGTCATGATCCGGCCGGTGAGCTCGCGCTCGTAGTAGTCGAGGCCGAGCCGCTGGAGCTGGGCGAAGATCTTCAGGCGCAGCGCGTACAGGACCCGTTCGCCGGTGCGGCCGGTCATCCGGGTCTCGGCGGTCTGCGCGACCCACTGCACGAGGACGGTGACGAGGGCGAGGGCGGAGGCCGCCCAGACGGCGCCGATCGCGAGCCGGTTCACGCCCTCGTCGATGCCGTGCCGGATCAGGACCGGAAGCAGCAGGCCCGCGCCCGCGTCGAGGGCGACCAGGCCGAGGCTGATGAGCAGCGGGACGCCGAAGCCGCGGAGCAGCCGGCGGAGGCCGTACGCGTCCTCGGGCGACACGGCGCGGGCCTCGTCGATGTCGGGGGTGTCGGTGGCGGGCGGAAGGGCCTCGACGGCGGCGAGGAGTTCGGGGGTGGCTCCGGGCGCCGGGCTCTCGCGGCCGGTGGTCTCGTCCCGTACCCACAGGGTGGGGGTGATGCCCCGCTCGGCGTCGAACTCGGCGTCCAGCTCGGCCCGCAGCGTGCGGTCCTCGGGGAGCTCGGGCGGCATGACGTGGCCGGGCGAGACGGCGCCGAGCTCCTCGGGGTCGGTGAGGAGGCGGCGGAAGAGCGCGGAGCGCTGCTCCAGCTCGGCGTGGGTGCCGATGTCGGCGAGGCGGCCGTCGTCGAGGACGGCGATGCGGTCGGCCAGGCCGAGGGTGGAGCGGCGGTGGGCGATGAGCAGGGTCGTACGGCCCGCCATCACGGACTTCAGGGCCTCGTGGATCTCGTGCTCGACCTTGGCGTCGACGGCGGAGGTGGCGTCGTCGAGGAGGAGCAGCCGGGGGTCGGTGAGGATCGCGCGGGCGAGGGCGACGCGCTGGCGCTGGCCGCCGGAGAGGGTGAGGCCGTGCTCGCCGACCTTGGTGTCGTAGCCGTTGGGGAGCTCGGCGATGAAACGGTCCGCCTGGGCGGCGCGGGCGGCGGTCTCGATCTGCTCGCGGGTGGCGTCGGGGACGCCGTACGCGATGTTCGCGGCGACGGTGTCGGAGAAGAGGAAGGAGTCCTCGGGGACGAGGCCGACGGCGGCGCGCAGGGAGTCGAGGGTGAGCTCGCGGACGTCGTGGCCGCCGACGAGGACGGCGCCGTGGGTGACGTCGTAGAAGCGGGGCAGGAGGAGCGAGACGGTGGACTTGCCGGAGCCGGAGGCGCCGACGACGGCGACGGTCTCGCCGGGCCGGATCTCCAGCGAGAAGCCGTCGAGGACGGGCCGCCCGTCTTGGTAGGCGAAGGAGACGTCGTCGAACTCGACGGTGGCGGGGGCGTCGGCGGGCAGCTCCTTGGTGCCGTCCTTGATCACCGGCTCGGTGTCGATGAGGTCGTAGACCCGCTCGACGCCGGCGCGGGCCTGCTGGCCGACGGTGAGGACCATGGCGAGCATGCGGACCGGGCCGACGAGGGAGGCCAGATAGGAGGAGAAGGCGACGAAGGTGCCGAGGGTGATCTGGTGCCGGTAGGCGAGCCAGCCGCCGAGCGCGAGGACCGCGACCTGGCCGAGGGCGGGCACGGCCTGGAGGGCGGGGGTGTACTTCGAGTTCAGCCGGATGGTCCGCAGGCGCCCCGCGAACAGCTTCCGCCCGGCCTCGCGGATCTTGCCGGTCTCCTGGTCCTCCTGGCCGAAGCCCTTGACGACCCGGACGCCGGTCACGGCCCCGTCGACGACCCCGGCGACGACGGCGGCCTGCTGCTGCGCGTGCCAGGTGGCCGGGTGGAGACGGGTGCGGCTGCGCTTGGCGATCCACCAGAGGGCGGGGGCGACGGCGAGCGCGACGAGGGTGAGCGGGATCGACAGATAGGCCATGACGGCCAGCGAGATGAGGAAGAGCAGGATGTTCCCGATGGTCATCGGGAGCATGAAGAGGAGGCCCTGGATCAGCTGGAGGTCGCTGGTGGCCCGCCCGACGACCTGCCCCGTGGACAGCTCGTCCTGCCGCCGCCCGTCGAGCCGGGTGACGGTGGCGTACATGTCGGTCCGCAGATCGTGCTGGACGTCGAGGGCGAGCCGGCCGCCGTAGTAGCGGCGGACGTAGGTGAGGACGTAGACGAGGACGGCGGCGCCGATGAGCAGCCCCGTCCAGACGCCGAGGTCCCGGGTCTTCGTCCCGATGACGTCGTCGATGATCACCTTGGTGACGAGCGGAACGAGCGCGAGGACGGCCATGCCGGCCAGGGAGGACCCGAGCGCGAGCAGCGTGTTCGCCTTGTACCGCCACGCGTACCCGGCCAGCCTGCGCGCCCAGCCCTGCTGTTTCTCCCCGACCGCCGCCACGAGTGGCCTCCCATCCGTCCTGCTCTACCGGAAGGCCCAACACGGCCGACGTGCGATTTCATCCCGCCGCAACAATTCCCTCCGGAGCGGGTATGCAGTCCCCGGGGCCGCCGGACGGGCGGTGCCGTGGACGGAGCGGGAGGGGAGACCGGTGGGGAAGGTCGAGGACGGGAAGCCGTATCAGTGGGGGCGGCTGTACGCGGCCTTGCGGGCGGTGCGGGGGTTCGCCTCGGCCGGGCGGGTGATCCCGGCCACGGACCGGGAGCTGGAGGACACGGCGAGCCGACCGCGGTCGGTCTTCGAGGGCCTCCTGCGGACCACGGGCCTCGACGTCCTCGCCGCCCGGCAGCGGGGCGGGCCCGTCGCCGATGCGGCGGCGGGTGCCTTCGCGGACGTGGCCCGGCTGATACCTCCGCGGACCATGGACCGCAGGAACATCACACCCGAGGCGGAGCACTTCCGCCTCGGGTACGAGGCCCAGCACGCCGAGTACCGGAAGGCCTGGGAGGGGCTGGTCGACTGAGCGGGGGGGCAGGGCCCGTGCGGGCCCTGCCGTCACAGATGCGTCGGCTCGAACATCCTCAGGAGGGCCGGGAGGACCACCACGGACGGGCCCGGGGTGGCGAGGGCCTTCGCCAGGTCCGCCGTCAGGGACTCCGGGCTCGTCAGGGTCGCCGGGACGCCGAAGGACTCGGACAGGGCGACGAAGTCCGGGCGGGTGAGCTCGGTGGCCGTGGCCTCGCCGAACGCGCCCGTCATGTACTCCCGCAGGATCCCGTACCCGCCGTCGTCGACGATCAGCCAGGTCACGTCGAGGCCGTACTGCTTCGCCGTCGCCAGCTCCGCGATCGAGTACATCGCGCCGCCGTCACCGGACACCGCCAGGACCGGCTGCGACGGGTCGGCGGCGGCCGCGCCGAGGGCGGCGGGGAAGCCGTAGCCGAGGCCGCCGGCGCCCTGGGCCGAGTGCATCGTGTTCGGGTGCCGCGCGTCGAAGGCCGACCACGCCCAGTACGCCAGGATCGTCATGTCCCAGAAGCTCGGCGCCCGGTCCGGCAGCGCCTCCCGCACCGCCGCGACGATCCGCTGCTCCAGGCCGAGGTCCTGGGCGGCGATCCGGTCCCGGACCTTCGTGAGGACGGCCGAGACCCGCTCGGGGGCCGTCGGGTCCGTGCGCTCCCCGACGGTCTCCAGGAGCGCCTGGAGCGCGAGGCGGGCGTCCGCGTGGATGCCGAGGGCCGGGTGGTTGGACTCCAGCTTGCCCGCGTCGGCCTCGATCTGGATCACCCGGCCGCGCGGGGCGAACGTGTGGTAGTTCGAGGACAGCTCGCCGAGGCCCGAGCCGACGACCAGGAGGACGTCGGCGTCCTCCAGGAAGTCCGTCGTGTGCCGGTCCTCCAGCCACGACTGGAGCGACAGCGGGTGCTCCCAGGGGAAGGCGCCCTTGCCGCCGAAGGTGGTGACGACGGGCGCGTCGATCTTCTCGGCCAGCGCGAGGAGCTTGCCGGAGGCGTCGGAGCGGACGACACCGCCGCCCGCGATGATCGCGGGCCGCTCGGCGTTCGCCAGGAGGTGCGCGGCGACCGCCGTCAGCTCGGGCCGCGGGACGACCTCCTCGGGCGTCGCGTCCATGGCCGTGACCACCGGCAGGCTCGTCTCGGCGAGGAGCACGTCCTGCGGGATCTCCACCCAGACGGGGCCGTGCGGGGCGGTGAGCGCCGACTCCCAGGCCGCGGCGATCGCGGAGGGGATCTGGGACTGCGTACGGACCGTGTGGACGGACTTCACGACGTCCCGGAACGAGGCCTGCTGGTCGCGGAGCTCGTGGAGGTAGCCGTGCCGGCCGCCGCCGAGCCCGGCCACCGGGATCTGGCTGCCGATCGCGAGGACCGGGGCGGAGGCGGCGGCCGCCTCCTGGAGCGCCGCGAGCGACATGAGGGCGCCGGGGCCGGTGGAGAGCAGCAGGGGGGCGGCCTCGCCGGTGATGCGGCCGTAGGCGTCGGCGGCGAAGCCGGCGTTGTTCTCGACGCGGAGGCCGACGTAGCGGAGGTCGGAGCGGCGGAGGGCGTCGAACATGCCGAGGGCGTGCTGGCCGGGGAGGCCGAAGACGGTGGTGGCGCCGAGGCCGGTGAGGGTCTCTACGACGAGGTCGCCGCCGTTGCGCCCCTCGGGCGGGTTCAGGGCCGCCTCGGTCTGGGCGACCGTGGGCCGCAGCACGAGGTCGTGGTCGTGGGTCATGGTCGTCCCTTGGCGTGGCTCGGGGGTCGGGGGTCGGGTGCGGGCGGTGGTCGGGTGGTGCCCACCCGTTCCTCCCCCTACGCCTTGGGGGCGTGGGGGGACCCCCACGCGGAACGTATGCCCACCACCCGACGGCGGCGCGGGCGGGCGAAGCCCCACCCGCGCCGAGGGAACTACTTCGCGTCGCGCGCCGCGGCGATCTGGCGGGACATGATCGTCGTCAGTTCGTACGCCGTGTGCGACGCCGCGACCGCCGTGATCTCCGCGTGGTCGTACGCCGGCGCGACCTCGACGACGTCGGCGGAGACCAGGTTGCAGGAGGAGAGGCCGCGGAGGATCTCCAGGAGCTCGCGGGACGTCATGCCGCCGGCCTCGGGGGTGCCGGTGCCGGGGGCGTGGGCCGGGTCGAGGCAGTCGATGTCGATCGAGATGTACAGCGGGCGGTCGCCGATGCGCTGGCGCAGCTGGTCGGCGACCTCGTCGGCGCCGCGGCGGTAGACGTCGGAGGACGTCACGATGCCGAAGCCGAGCTTCTCGTCGTCGGTGAGGTCCTGCTTGCCGTAGAGCGGGCCGCGGGTGCCGACGTGGGAGAGCGCGGAGGTGTCGAGGATGCCCTCCTCGACGGCGCGGCGGAACGGGGTGCCGTGGGTGTACTCGGCGCCGAAGTAGGTGTCCCAGGTGTCGAGGTGCGCGTCGAAGTGGAGCAGGGCGACGGGGCCGTGCTTCTTGGCGACGGAGCGGAGCAGCGGCAGGGCGATGGTGTGGTCGCCGCCGAGGGTCATCATGCGGGCGCCGGTGCCGAGGAGGTCGTCGGCGGCGGCCTCGATGGTCTCGACGGCCTCGTTGATGTTGAACGGGTTGGCGGCGATGTCACCGGCGTCCGCGACCTGGGCGAGGGCGAACGGGGAGGCGTCCTGCGCGGGGTTGTAGGGGCGCAGCAGGCGGGAGGCCTCGCGGATGGCGTTGCCGCCGAAGCGGGCGCCGGGGCGGTAGGAGACGCCGGTGTCGAAGGGGACGCCGACCACGGCGACGTCGGCGGTGCCGACCTCGTCGAGGCGCGGCAGCCGGGCGAACGTCGCGGGACCGGCGTACCGCGGGATGCGGGACGAGTCGATCGGGCCGCGGAAGGCGTTCTGGTCGCTGCTGCTCATGGTCGGGGTCCTCCTGGGTGCTTCTCGGTGGGCCGGGCGTCGGGTCGCGACGCCCGGGGCGTGGGGCCGCCGTCAGGCGGTGACGGGCGCCCGGTCCGGGGACTCGGGCTCGGTCGGGGTCTCCTGGCCGGCCAGCCGGGCGCGCCAGTTCGCGAGCACGGCGGCGTCCGTCGGGCGGGTCGCCAGGGAAACGATCACATATGCGGCGAGCGAGGCCAACAAACCATAGTAAACAGGCTCATTTGCCAAGATTCCGTAAGTCCACATCAGGCCAATGACGGTCAGGCCGCCGACGGTGACCGCGGCGAGCGCGCCCTGGACGGTGCCGCGGCGCCAGAGCAGGCCGCCGAGGATGGGCACGAGGAGCCCGCCGACCAGCAGGTTGTAGGCGACGGTGAGGGCCTGGACGACGTCGTTGAGGGCGATGGCGATGAGGATGACGGCGACGCCCATGATGAGGATGAAGAGGCGGTTGCCCTTCACCTCGTCGTGGTCGTTCTCGTCCTTCCTCGCGACGGCGCCGCGCAGGCGTGACCAGATGTCGTTGTTGGCGACGGTGGCGCAGGCGATGAGGGCGCCGGAGGAGGTGGACATCACGGCGGCGAGCGCGGCGGCGAGGACGAGGCCCCGGACGCCCATCGGCAGCTCGTCCTTGACGATGGTGGCGAAGGCGTCGTCGGCGCTGGGCAGCTTCGGGTAGAGCACCTTGGCCGCCGTGCCGATGACGGCTCCGGCGAGCGCGTACGCCAGACAGTAGGTGCCGGCGACGGTGCCGCCCCACTTGGCGACCTTGTCGGTGCGCGCGGTGAAGACCCGCTGCCAGATGTCCTGGCCGATGAGCATGCCGAAGGTGTAGATCAGCACGTACGTGAAGATCGTCTCGCCGCCGATGCCGAGCGGCTCGAAGTACGAGGTGGGCAGCGCCTCGCGCATGCCCTCGAAGCCGCCGGCCTTGATCACGGCGATCGGCAGCAGCAGGAGCAGCACGCCGATGGTCTTCACCACGAACTGCACCATGTCGGTGATGGTGATGGACCACATGCCGCCGAGCGTCGAGTAGGCGACGACGATGGTGCCGCCGAGGACGATCGCGAGGGTCCGGGGCAGGTCGAAGAGGACGTCGAAGATCGTGGCGTACGCGATGGTCGAGGTGACGGCGAGCATCAGCGTGTACGCCCACATCACGACGCCCGAGATGACGCCGGCCTTGCCGCCGTAGCGCAGGTCGAGCATCTCGGAGACGGTGTAGACCTTCAGCCGGGCGATGCGGGCGGAGAAGAAGACGCTCAGCGCGAGCAGGCCGAGGCCGATGGCGAAGACCATCCAGGCGCCGGAGAGGCCGTACTTGTAGCCGAGGCCGACGCCGCCGATGGTGGAGGCGCCGCCGAGGACGATGGCGGCCATCGTCCCGGAGTACATCCAGGGCCCGAGGCGGCGGCCGGCCACCAGGAACTCGCTCTTGGACCTGGCGCGGCGCATGCCCCACCAGCCCATCGCGAGCATGCCGGCCAGGTACAGGACGATCACTGTGTAGTCGACGGCCATGGGGCCCTCCTTCTCACCTCGGTGGCGTGTCGTGCGGGGGAGTGCCCAGGTGCTGATCGCGGGGACATCCGCCCGTACCCGCGGCCCTGGGATGCATCGACAGTAGGTGGCCGGAAAGCGACGTTGAAGTGTACGTTTCCTCCACTGTCCGGGCGGGGGATGTACGAAGGGACCATGCCGATGACCCCGATGCCCCCAACGGAGACGGGCTCCACTCCCCCGGCGCCGCCGGTGTCGCTCGCCGCGCTGCTCGCCCGCCCCGACCTGGGCCTGCGGCTGCTCGCCGGGCCCGAGGACGTGCCGCTGCACTGGGTGCACACCTCGGAGATGGCCGACCCCCACCCGTATCTGCTCGGCGGCGAGCTGCTGATGACGGCGGGCGTGCAGCTCACCGATCCGGCGCACTACGTCGAGCGGGTCGTGGAGGCGGGGGCGGCGGCGCTCGCCTTCGGAGTGACCCCGGTCTACGACACGGTGCCGCCGGAACTCGTCGCCGCGTGCGAACGGCACGGCCTGCCGCTCGTGGAGGTCCCTCCCCGGACCCCGTTCACGGCGGTGGCGCGGGCGCTGTGGCGGCTGATGGCGGAGGCCCGGCTGCACGAGCTGCGCCGGGTGACGGAGGCCCAGCAGTCCCTGGCGGCGGCCGCGGCCCGGCCGGCCCCGGTCCCGGCGGTGCTCGGCGCGCTCGCCTCGCGGCTCGGCGGGCGGACGGTGCTGTTCGGGGCGGACGGTACGGAGTCGGCGGCGGCCGGCCGGGAGGTCCCGGCGGAGGCGGCGCGGGCCCTGCGGGACCTGGCGGGGGTGCTCGGTCCGCGCCCGGGCGGCCCGGCCTCGGCGAGCGGGGACGGCGGCGGGCTGCGGCTCGCGGCGTACGCGCTGGGCGGCGGGGACGGGCTGACGCTCGGGGTGGCGACGGAGCGGCGCGGCCCGGGCGACCACACGATCGCGGGCGTGGCGGTGGTCCTGCTCTCCCTGCTCACGGCCCCGCACCGGGGCGCGGACGTGACGGTACGGGACGGGGCCCTGGTCCGGCTGCTGCTCGGCGCACCCCCGGCGGAGGTCGCGGACAGCCTGGGCCCGGGCCCGTGGACGGTGGTCCACGCACGGGGCGGCGACGGCACCCCGTTCGCGACGGCGAGCCTGGCGGCGGCCCTGGGGACACCACTGGTGGACGCGGGGACGGGCGGGGGCGGGGGTACGCGTACGGGTACGAGTACGGATACGGATACGGAGACGAGTACGACACCAGCCACGGCACCGGCAGGCCCCGGCACCGTACGGCTCCTCCTCCCCTCCTCCGCCCCCGTCGCCGCCCAGCAGGGATGGACTCTCGGAGCGAGCGCCCCCGTCGCGGCCTCGGAACTCGCCGCCGGGGAGGCCCAGGCAGCGCGGGCGCTGCGCAGGGCGGAGGCCTCGCGGGCGGCGCTCGTCCGGCACCGCGCCGGCGGGATGGCCGCGCTCGTCGACCGCGACGAGGCCGCCGCGTACGCCCGTACCGTCCTCGCCCCGCTCACCGAACCGCTCACCGAGACGCTCCGCGTCTGGATCTCCCTGCACGGCAGCTGGGACCGGACGGCGGTGGCCCTGGAGATCCACCGGAACACGGTCCGCCAGCGCATCGCCCGCTGCGCCGCACTCCTCGAACGGGACCTGGACGACCCGGACGTACGGATGGAGCTGTGGTTCGCGCTCACGTCCCGGTGAGGCCCTCAGCCGAGCCCTTTCAGGAGAATCCGGTGCGCGTCGTCCCAGCGGGCGAAGGCACGGCCGAGGGCGGCGAGCCGCGGGTCGGGACGCAGCTTCACCGCATCGCGCAGGAAGGCCCTCGTGACCCGTGAGCGGTCGACGTACTCCACGAGCGACACGAACGCGGTGCGCGCGCCGGAATCGCTCACGAGCGGCAGAGCGTCCGGGCGCAGGTCGACCACCGGAATCGGCAGCAGCGCGGTCGCCAGCTCCCCGAGCGACTTCAGCCACGCGTCGTCGGGTGCGACGGCGTGGAGCACGTTCCGGATCGCCGGCCGCAGCTCGGGGTTGTCGCCGCGCAGGGCCGTCAGGGCCTCGGGCCTCAGCCGGCCGCCGAACGCCACTGCCTTGTAGCTCCGCCTCGCGGTACGCCCGGCGAACTCGCCGAGGACGTCGTGCGAGCGCGGGGCGTCGCGATCCCCGGGGCGCGCCGCGCGCGCCCGTTCGGCGAGCCTGTCGAGCTCCTGCGCCACGTCGGTGAAGGCGTGATCGCGCGTGAGGAGTCCGAAAGCCCTCATGACCTCGGGGTCCGGGGCGAGCACGCCGGCGATGTCCGGGAGGAAGGGGCCGCCTCTGCGCCAGGGGAGCCTGGCTCCGGTCAGGAGAAGCGCGACGTACTGCCGCAACTGGTCGACCGGGAACCCCGGGGAGGGCTCCGCCTTCCGCTCCGGTAGGGACCGAGGCCGTGCGTCCGGCGTCGCACGGCCGGTCGCCACCTGCCCGAGGGCGGTGAAGAAGGTCCTGAGCATCTCGTCGGCCTGATCGGGAAGGGTGGGCAACGTGGAGTGGAGCACCCGCTGCCGGGCCGGCTCGTCGTCCGACACGATGAGGTTCACGAACTCGTGGCGACCCGACGGACGGAGCTGCGACGCACGGGCCTGCCCCGCGAAGTCGTTCCAGCGGGCGCTGTCGCAGAACGCCTGCGCGACCCATTCCGGCCGCCTCGCCTCCGACGGCCACCGCCGGTCGAGGAGGAGGTCGACGGCCGCCTCCGGCTCGCCCAGTGCGACGAACGACGCACCGGTGCCGTCGACGTGCTGTGCCCAGAGGCCGTCGGGGAGCAGCGCGGCCTGCGCGGGTTCCAGCCGGTCGCCGCGCAGCACCCGGAGCTGGGCCTCGATGCGCGGGGCCAGGTCGGACACGCTCTCGCCGAGCTCGCGCGCGAAGCGGACGTGGTAGAGCCGGTCCTCCACGGACCACATCTGCACGTTCCACGGGTCGATGGCCGGCGTCAGGTTCTCCGTCTGCAGCATCAGCCGGTGGTAGTAGGCCTCGACGTTCTCCGTCGTCGCCGGTTCCCGGACGTCGACGTCCTGGGGGTGGTACCAGGCGGCCGCCCGCTCGTGGACGGTCGGGATCCGGTCGCGTACGGCGGGGTCTCGGGCCATGAGGGCGAGCATCGGACGCCGCACCTCGGGCAGGTGCTGCAGACTGCCGTCGGCCGCCCGCCGCACCAGCCAGACCTCGTCGGCGAGCCGGTCGACGAGACCGTCCGCCTCCTCTCTCGTCATCTCCGTGAACCCGCACGGCTCGGCCAGGACCTCCTGGACGAGCTCCGGTGTGACGCGCCGCAGGACCAGGCCGGGGTGGGCGAGCTTCCGCACCTCGGGGTCGCCGATGTGGCCGAGGAACCGGTCGTACAGCACCGCGCGACGCAGGTCCTCGTCCAGCTCGGGAGCCGTGGCGCCGTCGGCGAGGAAGCCCGCGCGCTCCTCGGGGTCGAGGCGGCCGACGCATCGCGCCGCGACGTGCAGGGTGAGGGGGTTGCCGCCGACCTGGGCGGCGAGTCGGGGCGCGATGTCCCGGCCCACGCAGAGCCGGCCCAGGAGCTCCGCGGCGGGAGCGGCGTCCAGCTCGCGGAGTTCGATGCTCGCCCCGGGGACGAGGGAGAAGGCCGCCCGTCCCGACACGACGACGCGGAGGCCGGAGATCCCCATGGAACGGCGGAGTTTGTCGAGCCACTCCGCCATGACGGCCTCCGGATCGTTCCAGGTCTCCCGGGGGCCGGCGAAGGGCCGTGCCCGCTGCCATTCCTCGAAGGTGTCGAGGACGAGCAGCACCGGCTCGACGCCCCTCGGCGAGCTTCTCAGCAGGTCGCCGACGCTCCATTCGAGGGAGGTGGTGCTGCGGACGAGCGATTCGACGTACTGGCCGGAGTCCGAGCCCAACTCCCTGCGGCCGGACCGGGACCGGGTCTCCGCCACCCTCGCCTCGGCCAGGCCGGCGGCGAGTTCGGGCCAGGCGACCTCCAGTTGACGTGTGACGTCGAAGCTCAGCTCGACCTCCGCGTCCGGGCGGAACGCGACCCGGTCGAGGTCGATCACGACCACCGCCGGCACGTCCCCTCCCGCCACCAAGGCCTGGAGACGGGGCCGCAGGGCCTCGCCGAGGAGCGTCGACTTCCCGCTGCCCCCGATGCCGGTCAGCGTCAGGAGGGGCAGGCCCCCGTCCGGGTTCGGTGTCGGAGCGTCGATGAACTGCTCCAGCAGGTCGCGCTCGCGGTCCCGTCCGACGACTCCATGGGCCAACAGGCCCTCGTAGCTCTTGAGGACCGACTCGACGTGCGCCACCGCGGAGGTGCGCGCGAGGACGGGGCCGACGTCCTTGGCGCTCATCGCCCACAGGAGGGCCTGCGCCACCTCGGCGGTCGAGGCCTCACCGACGACGTGGTCGGGGAGCCGGGCGGCATGCGGGTGGCCGGGGACCCCTTCGGCGAGCACCCTCCGCAGCACCTGACCGGCCGGATCCGTCTTCACGTCAACGGCCCGCCGCAGCGCGTCGGCGAGCCCGGCCTCGGTGGAGGCGAGCCGCTCCAGCGTGCCGGCCCGGTGCGTCGAGCGCATCGTCCACGTCATCGTGCCGTCCACGACGGCTCGATCGAACTCGGCCGCGATCCCGCCGAGCGTCTCCGCGCGACGGTCCGCGTCGGCCTGCCGCCCGACGAGGTCCGCGGGTCGCACGGCGCCGCTGACGGCCGCGACCTCGCGGATCGCCTCGACGTCCGGCCGGACGCGGTGCGGGACCGGCTCCTCCTGCGCGAGTCTCCGGGCGAACGCCGCCACCTCCGAGGCCGGACGTGCCGCCCATGCTTCTCGGAGCGCCCGCAGGGACCGATCGACCTCGGGCCGTCCCGTACCTCCTGGCGATCCGTTCACGGTCCACCGCCGCGGTCCGCCAGCAGGGCTCTGATGAGGCGCCCGACGTCGCCCTCCATCGTGGAGCGGGCGCGTTCCGCGATCGGGTAGGGGCACGGGCCGCGCAGCGACGGCTCGTCGTCGCCCAGCGCCTCCCGCACCATCGGCACCAGAGCCGCGAGTACCGACGGCGGGGGATCCGGCGGCACGAAGGTGCGCGCGATGTCCTCCACCGTCGGGGCTTCGAGATAGTCGACGCTCGGCTGGAACTCGCTCGGGAGGGTCTCCTGCCATCCGGCGAGCACGAGCCGGACGCCGGGCGACCGCGGCAGTTCCAGGATGAGCCGGCGCACGAGGTCCACGACCGCGGCCGACGGGCTTGCGACCGTGCTGTCGAAGCCTTCGAGGACGAGCCACGCCCCTCCGGCCCTCGCCACCTCCACGAGAGTCTCCGACAAGGCGGGCGCGGTGCGGCTGCGTACCTCGCGCTGCCGGGTGGTGAGGCCGGTCGCCGGACGCTCGCCGGTCGCGGCGGCGAAGGCGCCCGCCACCTTGTCGGCGAAGCTCGTGGCGTCGTCACGCTGGCAGTTCGCGACGTCGATCGCCGCGTACGCGCCGCCGTACCGGGTGACGACGGCGTGCACGAGGTGGTGCGTGAACCGGAGGCCGAGCCCCGGCTCCCCGACGACCACGATGAGGCGCTGCGGCGCGGTGGCGTCGGGGAACCGGCTTCGCCAGATCCGCTCCACCGTTCCGAGCCGGCCGATGACGGTACGGGTCACGGGGTTGCCCCGCTCGTCGAGCTTCTCGACCGTCGTCACGCTCGGCGCGGTCTCGGGAAGCTCAAGCGACGCCAGTTTCGACGACCAGGGCGACATGGGGACGGCGCGGTTGAAGGCGGCACCGCCCCTGGCCGGCCCCTGTCCGAGTCCCGCCTGATGGAGCCCGACGACGCGGAACTCCGCGTCGACGACCGGCGCACCCGAAGAGCCGCCGGACGTGTTCGCGGAATGCAGGAGCCGCACCGGCGGATCTCCGAGGGGCTTCTCGACCGTGCCGACCGACCATTGCAGCGGGAGGACCCCGCCCGTGCCGTTGTCGGGATGGTGCAGCACGTGGATCTGGAAGGGCTTGCGGGGAAGGACTCCGCACGGGGGCATGGGCCGGAACGGGCGCGCCTCGGCCAGCCTCAGGATCGCGAGGTCCCAGGGCCCCTCCGCGCCGATGTCGGTGACGCTGTCGAGGACGAAGCCGTCGCCCTCGGTCTCCTCGGCGGTCGGGGGACTGTAGAACGCGAGCCACGAAGCGGCGAGCGGTGCGGTCGTCGGCGTCAGACGCGTGGGCGACGTCTCGTCGTCGAGCAGGTCCGTCATGTCCCCGAAGACCACGTGGATGCGGCTCGTCGAGCCGGCCTGTGGTGCGGCGGCCCCGGCAGCCGTCGCGTCGACGAGCTCGGACACCAGGTGGGCGGCGGTCGCGACCAGGGTCGGGGTGACGAGAAGGCCGGTTCCGTGTCGGGCGCCCGCGTCGATCCGGCACACGAGGTCGGAGGCGCGGAGGAAGCGCCGTGCGGCCACTCGGGCGTCGACGTGCGGGTGGGCGGACGCGACGAAGGAGTGCAGTACGGCGAGGCGTTCGAACACGTTCCGGCCGATGTCGACCGGCCCGTCGGTGATCAGGTCCGCCTTGGCCAGAGCGGCCTGGAACGCGACGAGCTTCCCTCTGCCCATCGCGTTGGTGATCGCACTCGGCACGTAGTCGGCGGGATCCTCGTAGTCGGCGTTGCGGATCCCGAGCTGATCGAGAATGGCCCGGATGCGCGGGATGTCGCACCTGATGGAACTCGCCATGCGGAGGATGTCGGGGGACCAGGACTGCGTCACGCGCTCACCACCCCGGTATCACGGCGGCCAGTTCGGGTGTCGCCCCTTCGAGGCCGTGGGCCCAGTTCACGCGGTCGGGGACGCCGGCGAAGTGCAGGCCGAGGACCTTCCGGCCCTCGGCTTCGAGGTCGACGACGAGCGAGCCGGAGCTGCCGCCGAGCGTGCTGGCGTCGTGGCTGATGATCCAGTGCCGGGCGTCGTCGGCCACCTCGCCCCGGCCCTCGGTGAGCACTCCGGGAGTGAGGCGCTTCACGCCCTTGACCCCGGCGAACAGTTCGGCGAAGACGTCCGGGCTCGTCGACGCCGAGCTGCCGGGGAAGCCGACGATGTAGACGCTGCGGCCGCGGGAGGCGAGCCCTCCGTGCGTCGCCGGGTCGTCGCCGCGGGCCACCTGGACCGGGGCGGGGAAAGGTCGTCCGTTCACCCGGTCGAGTTCGAGTACGGCCAGGTCGAGGCCGTCGAAGTTGACCCCCGGAATGGTCGGGTGCGCGTGCTCGGGTGCTCCCGCGCGCCCCACGCCCAGGACACGGCCGATCCGGAAGGCGCGGTTCGACGGGCCACCACCGACCTCCGCGCCGAAGTCGACCGCCACATCGGGCTTGAGTTCCCCGCCGAACTCCCCGTCGGTACGGGACGGATGCGTGGAGATGGCCTGCAGGACGTGGTAGTTGGTCACGACGACGCCGTCGTCGATCGCCCACGCCGTGCCCTGGTAGCCGAGGAGCGCGCTGGGGTCGTCGACCCGGCCGACCGCCCGGCAGACGGTGCGGAGTTCGGCCTGGATCCGCGACAGGGAGGGCGCCCAGTTCGCCGCCGCCGGGGCCGTGACGTCGACGAAGTCGTCTTCGACGAAGAGCACCGGGCGCGTTCCGTCGCTGTGGACGACGGCCTCCAGCCGCGCCATGTCCCGCATGTCGAGCCGGGCATCGTCGCCGTCGTCGACGACCTTCCGCAGCGCGTGTTCGGCCCCGCGCATGAGTCGCTCGCGCGCCACCGGGTCGGCTCTCCTCCCCAGGCGCTCCTCAAGTCGCCCGACTTCGTCGGAGAGTTGCGCGACCAGGCGTTCGGGATCCGGCGGACTCGGCGCGCCGCCCCCGTCGGCGTGCTCGAGTCCTCCGTTCCGCGACTCGCCGAGGAGCCGCTCGTACGTGCTGCCCGCGGACATGGCGTCCCCTGCTCGGCTCGGTCCTCGACCCGGGTCCCGGCCCGGCCCCGCTCAGTGGACGCCCGCGGCCTGGGCGGAGGCCAGCTCCGCGACCCGGCTGCGGTACACCTCGGCCAGGCCGCCGCCGTTCGCTGCGGGAATTCCTTCCGGACCGGCCCCGAGCGACTGCAGGACGGCGTCGGCACGGGCCTGGAGGTCCGCCATCCCGCTCACGGTGTGCGGGTACAGCAGGTCGAGCCCGCGCTTGTCGCCGTCCGACAGGTTCTGCCCGTTGCCGGTCGGCGCGCAGCTGCTGGGGGTGGACTTGTAGAAGAACGCCGGGAACCGGTACAGCATCACGGACTTCGTGTCGAAGGGCCCGGCGACGACGTCCGGGTCGTCCACGGTGCGCAGGTTGTGATCCACCTTCGCGCGCGGCCATCGGTTCGGCGCGCCCGCGAGGAAGGTGTAGATGCCGGGTTGCCGGCCCTGGGCGTCCGCCACGAAGACACCGGACGGGTCCTGCGTGGGGACGTACCCGACCTCGTCCTCCCAGCGGAACTCGCCCTCGCAGGTGCCGCGCATGTTCTGGTGGGAGTGGTGGAACCCAAGTGCGTGCAGGAACTCGTGACGCACGGTGCCCTCCCACTGGACGGGCCTGTTGGTCACGAACCGCCCGAGGTTGAGGCTGCGCTGGTTGGGGTTGCCCCCGACCGGGCCGCCTCCCGCGCCGATGGCACTGTCCGTGCTGTCGGTGCCCACCAGGGAGAAGAAGCCCTGCTGGTCGAAGCTGACCCGGATCTCGGCGGCCAGAACGGTGTCGGCCGTCGTCCACCGCCGGAACGATCCGGCCGCGGTCTGCCCGAAGTCGAGCGTCAGGTTGCAGGAGTCGGTGATCTGCTTGGTCGCACCCGCGATGTCCGCGTGCAACTGGTCGTTCCCGTCGAGGAACGCGACCCGCACGGTCTTGCCCAGGGGCCACTTCCCGATGTCGGTGATGAGGAACTCCAGGCCACCGGCGGCCGTTGCGCGCCTCCAGCGGTCCCGTACCTCGATCTCGGCGATGACCTCATCAGGGAGAGATTCGAGTTCCATGACGCGTCCTTTCGCATCACATTCGAAAAGCCCCCCAGACCGGTACCGGTCTGATGACGGATGGACTGCCCGGCTCTAGGCGCGAGCGTGCCGACGTCGGAATCTCACGTCCCAGTATCACCCGAATGGCGGTACTGTGCGACTTCACCCTCACTCTGAGTAGTTCGGCATTCGCCACGATGACGCTGCGTCAGGACCAGAGCTTGTTCACGGCGGTACGGGTCGTCCCCTGGAAGGCCGTCAGCGGGGCGTCCTGCAGATCACCCATCTGGCCCCACCTGACGTAGGTGACGGTCCGGCCGTCCCGGCCGACCGAGAAGAGGTGGATGTCGGTGTTGCCGACCTCCGGGTCGGCGGTGTCCAGGCTGTAGACCCAGGCGCCCTCCTCCACGGCGATCTTGCCGTGGTAGGCGCTGACGGCGTGCAGGCCCGGGTTCTGCCGCTCCAGGAGGGCGCCGCAGCCGGCGAGGGCCTTGCGAAGGGTGTCGACCAGCTTCACCGCGTCGGCCTCGGTGCGGGCGACGGTGGTGATCTGGACGCCGTTGGTGTCGAGCTCGGTGGTGAACTCGCGGTAGCGGGTGTTCTGCGCCGGGATCTTGTACGGGGCGCAGAGGGCGCCGCCGTTCTCCGGTACGCCGGTGAAGACCTGGGTCGCGGTCCACGGCGTCGACGACGCGGGCATCTGCGCGGCGGAGAGGAAGGCGGGCTGGGCGGCGGCCTGCGCCGGGGCGGCGGCGAGGGCGGCGAGGCCCAGGGCGGCAGCGGCGCCGGCGGCGAGCGCGGTGCGGAGCTTGTGCATGGTGGTGGATCCCCCGTCGGGTCGTTCGGTCAGTGCTCCACCAGCGTCGGGCTCCCGCCCGCCCCGGGCAACGGCGACGCGCCCTCCCTCCGTCCCGGAACCATTCCACCCCCTCTGACGTGGGAGAACGCAAGAGGGGTGGAACGAGCGGGGGATGGGCCGATGGGTGAGGTCGAGGAGTTCGCGGCGCGGGTGCGCGCGCTGAAGACGCGCGACGGGCGCAGTTACGAGGCGCTGGGGCGGCGCCTCGGCGTCAGTGCCTCCACGCTGCACCGCTACTGCTCCGGTGCGGCCGTCCCTGAGTCCTTCGCCGTCGTCGAACGCCTGGCCCGGCTGTGCGGGGCCGCCGCGGACGACATCCGCGAGCTGGAAGAGCACTGGCGACGCGCCGACCTCGTCCGCAGGCCCCCGGCGCAGCCGGCCGTACCGGTCACGGCCGTGGTGACCGCGCCGAGGCCGGAGCCCGCACCCGGGCCGGCGCCCGCACCCGGGGCCGCGCCTGCCGGGCCCCGCCGGAAGGCCACGGCCTGGCTCGTCGCCAGTGCCGTGGCCGGCGTCGTGGCGCTCGTGCTCGGGGCCGCCCTGCTGCCCGGACCCGGCCGGGAGCCGCGGCACCGCGCGGAGACCCGGACGGCGCCCCCGTTCACGTACACCGTCGCCTCCCTCTGGGAGAACGGCTGCGGGCACACCTACCTCGCCGACCGGCCCCCGGCGCGGGTCCCCGCTCCCCCGGAGCCCGCCGACGCCGCACGGTGGGCCGGGGCGCTCGGCGCCGTGGACGGCGGGCAGACGCTCGTACGGCTCACGGTGCAGGGGAAGGGGGCCGCCGCCGTCGTCCTGCACAGCCTGCGCGTGCGCGTGGTGGGACGGGCGAAGCCGCTGCCCTGGGGGGCGTTCCGCATGGACGACGGCTGCGGCGGAGCCGTCACCCCCCGCCGGTTCGCCGTGGACCTCGACGCGCCGCGCCCGCCGGCCCGGCCGGTCGACGGGTACGACGCCTCGGGGGAGGAGGGCCGGACGATCCCGGCCGTCTCGTTCCCCTACGCCGTCACCGCGGCCGACCCCGAGGAGCTGCTGGTCTCCGCCCGCACGGTCGGCTGCGACTGCCGCTGGTTCCTGGAGCTGGAGTGGAGCTCGGAGGGCCGGAGCGGTGTGGTGAGGATCGCCGATCCGAAAGGGCAGGCCTTCCGTACGAGCGGGCGGGCGAAAGGGAGCCCGGTCCACGCCTACGACGCGTCGAAGGGGCTCTGGATCACAGGCGCGGAGTCTGGACAGGGTGGGTGACTGCTGGGTAACTTCGAACAGAACACCCTGAGCAAGCGCTTAGACAACCGGCAGCGACAAGGAGGCGGCTCGTGCGCCGTACCGTATTCGACGAGGACCACGAGGCGTTCCGGGAGACGATCCGCGCCTTCATCGAGGCCGAGGTCGTCCCCGTCTACGACGAGTGGTTCGCCGCCGGCCAGGCGCCGCGCGAGTTCTACGACAAGCTCGGTGAGCTGGGCATCTTCGGCATCAACGTCCCCGAGGAGTTCGGCGGCGCGGGCCTGGACACCCACAAGTTCGAGGCCGTCCTGTACGAGGAGACCTCGCGCGCCGGCGTCCAGTTCGGCGGCTCCGGCGTCCACGTGCTGCTCGCCCTGCCGTACATCAAGATGCTCGCCACCGACGAGCAGAAGAAGCGCTTCCTGCCGAAGTTCGTCACCGGCGAGGAGATGTGGGCACTCGCGATGACCGAGCCGGGCACCGGCTCCGACGTCGCGGGCATGAAGACCACCGCCAAGCTCTCCGAGGACGGCACGCACTACGTCCTCAACGGCGCCAAGACCTTCATCACCGGCGGCGTCCACGCCGACCGCGTGATCGTCTGCGCCCGCACCTCGGCCCCGTCCGAGGACGACCGCCGCTTCGGCATCTCCCTCTTCGCCGTGGACACCAAGTCCGAGGGCTACTCCATCGGCCGCAAGCTGGACAAGCTCGGCCTGCGCACCTCCGACACGGCCGAGCTGGCCTTCGTCGACGTCAAGGTGCCCGCCGAGGACCTGCTCGGCGAGGAGGGCAAGGGCTTCTACTACCTCGGCCACAACCTGGCCTCCGAGCGCTGGGGCATCGCCTTCGGCGCCTACGCCCAGGCCAAGGCCGCCGTCCGCTTCGCCCAGCAGTACGTCACGGACCGCACGGTCTTCGGCAAGCCGGTCGCCTCCTTCCAGAACACCAAGTTCGAGCTGGCCGCCTGCCAGGCCGAGGTCGACGCCGCCGAGGCCGTCGCCGACCGCGCCCTGGAGGCCCTGGACGCGGGCGAGCTCTCCCCGGCCGAGGCCGCGAGCGCCAAGCTGTTCTGCACCGAGGTCGCCCACCGCGTCATCGACCGCTGCCTCCAGCTGCACGGCGGCTACGGCTACATGAACGAGTACCCGATCGCCCGCCTGTACGCCGACAACCGCGTCAACCGCATCTACGGCGGCACCAGCGAGATCATGAAGTCGATCATCGCCAAGTCGATGGGCCTGTAAGTGCCGGACGCGCACACGGCCCTGGATGACCTGCTCGATCTCCTCGACCTGGAGCGGATCGAGCAGGACATCTTCCGGGGCGAGTCCCGCCCCTCGATCGTCCCCCGCGTCTTCGGCGGCCAGGTGGCCGCCCAGGCGCTGGTGGCGGCGGGGCGGACCGTCCCGGCGGACCGGCTCCCCCACTCGCTCCACGCGTACTTCCTGCGCGCGGGCGACCCGGGCGCGCCGATCGTCTACACGGTCGACCGCATCCGCGACGGCCGTTCCTTCACCACCCGCCGGGTGGTCGCCGTCCAGCACGGCCAGCCGATCTTCCACCTCTCGGCGTCCTTCCAGACGTACGAGGACGGGCTCGACCACCAGGTCGACATGCCGCCCGCGCCGGACCCGGAGTCGCTCCCCACGCCGGCCGAGATGCTCCCCCGCCACCTCCCCCGCGAGGTCGCGGACCGGCTGATCGAGGCGAGGGCCGCGGTGGACCTGCGGTACGCCGAGACGCCCCCGTGGGGGACGGTCGGGACGCCGCGCGAGCCGCGCTCCCAGGTCTGGTTCCGCACCAACGGCAAGCTGGCCGACGACCCGCTGCTGCACGTCGTGCTCGCCACGTACGTCTCCGACATGACCCTGCTCGACTCGGTCCTCCTCGCTCACGGGCGGGGCGGCTGGGCGGTGGGCGACGTCGTGGGCGCCTCGCTCGACCACGCCATGTGGTTCCACCGCCCCTTCCGGGCCGACGAGTGGCTCCTGTACGACCAGGAGTCCCCGACCTCGTCCGGCGGGCGCGGCCTCGGGCAGGCCAGGATCTTCACGCAGGACGGACGGCTCGCGATCTCCGTCATCCAGGAGGGTGTCGTTCGCGTCCCGCGCGGATAATCGGACATAACGTCCGACGCATGGAGCAGAACGGCGAAAGCACGTTCACGGTGATCGTGGCGGCGGCGGCGAACCTCGGGATCGCCGTCGCCAAGGCCGTCGCGGGCGTGGTCAGCGGATCGAGCGCGATGCTGTCGGAGGCGGCCCACTCGGTCGCCGACACCGTCACCGAGGTCATGCTGCTCACCGCGCTGAAGCGGAGCGACAGGCCGGCCGACGAGGACCATCCCGTCGGCTACGCGGGCGAGCGCTACGTCTGGGCCCTGCTGGCCGCGGTCGCCACCTTCGTCGGCGGCGCGGTCTTCTCGATCTACGACGGGATCCACACGCTCACCCACGGCGAGGAACTCGGCGACCCGCTGGTCTCGTACATCGTCCTGGGCATCGCCTTCGTCCTGGAGGGCTTCTCGCTCCGCACCGGCGTCAAGCAGATCAGGGCGGAGGCGGAGCGGATGAAGGCCCCCTTCGCCCAGTACCTCCGCCGGACGCCCGACACCACCGTCAAGGCGGTCGTGATGGAGGACTCGGCCGCCCTCGCCGGCCTCATGCTCGCGGCGGGCGGCCTGCTCGGCGTCCAGATCACCGGCTCCGACGTCTGGGACGGCGTCGCCTCGATCCTCATCGGCGTCCTGCTCGTGTACGTGGCCTGGGTCCTGGGCCGCTCCAACGCCGAACTCCTCATCGGCCGCCCGGCCCCGCGCGGCATGCGCGACGGCATCCGCGAGGAGCTCCTCTCGGTCCCGCACGTCATCGACGTCCTCGACCTGATCACCCTGATCCAGGGCCCCGGCGAGGTCCTGGTCGCGGCGAAGATCGACTTCAGGGACGTGTCGTCGGCGGAGCAGGTGGAATGGGCGTGCGAGGACGCGGAGTCCCAGCTCCGCGAGCGGTACCCGGCGATCCGCCGCGTCTACCTGGACCCGACGCCGGGGGTGACCCAGCGCCGGACCGAGCCGTGACGGCCAGCCCGAACGGCGCCCCGCCGCCAGCGGGCTAGCGGGGGCCCAGCGCGCGCCGCGCCGAGTTGATGACGGTGTTGGCTTCCGCCCCGAACACCGCCGACTCGCGCAGGGTCTTCCAGACCTTGCCGTACAGGACGATGTTGTCGGCGTCGTCCAACCACAGTTCGGCGTGCCAGTCCTCCGCGACGACCAAGCGGTCGTCCAGGACCCAGAAGCCGTTGGCGGGCACGATCTTCATCGACGCCGTGAACGGCACGACGCCCAGCTCGACCGTGTCCATGCCGACCATGCCGGTCAGGCGGTCGAGCTGGGCGGCCAGCACGGACGGTGGGCAGATCAGCGAACGCAACGCGGCCTCCCACATCAGCACGCGCAGCTTCCGCCCCGGCTGGTACAGCCACTCCTGACGCTGTGCCCGAACGCGCACGGCGTCCTCCACGCCCTTGGTGACGTTCAGCAGGTCCGCGTACCGCTGGACCACGTGGCGTGCGTACTCCGGTGTCTGCATCAGCCCGGGGACCACGGCCTCTTCCCACACCCAGATTTCCGAGGACCGCTTGATCTCGGCGGTCAGCCCCTCGTTCATCGGCTTGAAGCCGTTCGCCAGCGCCCTACGCCATGACCTGATGTGCGACTCGAACCCGGCCAGCCGGGCGGCCAGCTCCGGGTACGCGTCCGGCTGCTCGGTCGCGTCGGCCCACGCCCGCAGGTCCTCGGGCGAGGCCGTCTGCTTCCCGTTCTCCAGCTTGCTGACCTTGGACCCCTGCCAGCCGAGCCGGTGGGCGAGCTGCTGGCCCGTCAGCCGACCACCAGGGCACGACAAGCGCAGTTCACGCAGCCTCGCACCCAACGCCTCCCGTGCCTGCTGGTAGTCGGTCGCCACTAGTCGGCCGCAGCCACCTGCACGGCGAACCGGTCGTACGGCACGGCGTGGTGCATGGCCGCGTCACGGGCGACGCAGTATGGGACAACCCGAGCCGGCTCGGTGATCAGCTCGATGTCAAGCATGTTGTCTTCGTCGTCGAAGTGGAGCAGAGCGACGATCCGCGAGTCGAAGATCCAGAAGTCCTCGGCGGGCAGACCGGCCGCGTCATCGCGCCACAGGTAGCGGATGTCCTCGCCGGAGGCCGCGTTGTGCCGGGCGTAGTCGAGCAGAAACAACTGCTCGGTGGTCGGCGGGCGGTCGGCGATGCGGACCCGGCCGACGGTCTTGCCCGCGTCCACCTGGGCCCGGATGTTGACGAACCAGGGCTCGGTGGGGTCGCAGGGCGAGGAGCCGGTGGCCAGGAACGCTTGATAGTCGGGGTCCTGTCGGTCCGACGCATAACCGCGCCGTGTCTCCAGCCGCCAGGCGGTGTGCTTGAAGGTCTCGAAGAGACGCCGGAAGGTGTCTCGGTCGACCAGCTCCGGCACTCGCTCCATCTCCTTCGGTCCCCAGTTCACGAGCAGTTCGCGCGGCACGGCCACCGCTGCCTCGTCCGGCCCGAAGTGCTGGAGCTGAGCGAGGTCCGCCCGGTCGGTGATCGGCGAGCCCTGAACGATGATCTCGCCGGTCTCCTCGTCCGTGTGCAGGGCGGGGCAGCCGTCGATCTTGCTGTCGGTACCGATGAAGCGCAACTGACGTGCCATGGACGCTCTCCCTTCCCTCCCAGGGGTGTTGATCCAACAGCTTGGTCGGCGATCCGGCGCGGTTCTACGGGTTCAGCTGGGGCACAGGAGAAAACACGAGCAATCTGGTCCACCCGTCGAGCAAATTCGAGAAAACAGCGTACCGCCGCGCAACACCCCGTCCCTAGCGTCGAGTTCATGACGACGAAGGAACTCAACGAGGTGGACCCGTTCGTAGCGATGGAGTCCCTGCGGGAAGCGCTGGCCGGGGTCGGGATCGTCCTGCCATCGCTGGGAGTCGACCCCGGGTCCCCGGCTTTGAGGCTCGTGGAGCTGGGCCGGGTCCGCGCCGACGTGGCCGTCCGGCTGGCCGAAGCACTCCGGCGGGGGGCCGAGCAGTGACGGCCGAAGTCGGGGCGCTGGTGGTCGACGACCGGACCAACAAGCTCGGATACGTCGTGGGCCACGTCGGTCCGGCTATGCAGCTCCGGCCGGTGGCTGGCGGACGAGAGTGGGACGCCGACCCTGCTCATGTCCGCCCCGCCACCAGCCAGGAGCGGCTCAGGGCCATAAGGGAGCGGACCCGCGCCCTGAACTCGGCCAGCAGCGGCGGAGTCCTCTGATGCCGGCGGCGGCCATGTCCCCCGAATGCAGACTCGCCCAGAGCCCCGGATATGAGGACCTGCACCGCGAGTGCCGACAGGCCAAGGACGTGCCGCTGCCGTACGGCGCAGGGATTCTCCTCGTACGCCGCTGCACCTGCTCCCATCACCCCTACAACCGCAGGCCGCAGCCCCGCGCCCCCGCTTAGGAGGCAGCACACGAACCTGAGCCCCGTCCCAACCTCACTGGGACGGGGCTCAGTTGTCCTTGAGACCTCCGGCCGGAGAGCACCGCTGCGCTACCATGGTCCGCAGCGGGATGACTACCCGCTCGCACCTGGGCGGCCCGACCTCAACAGCCGGGAACCAGGACGCAATAGCCCCGTTGGAGCTTCGGGGCCCCAGTAGGAGGGGCCCAGACGCACAAAGCAGTGAAGACGGGGCTTGCGCCGAAGGATGTACTACCTGCTTGACCTGGGCTGACGATCAGCCCACCCGAGAACATTTACGTGCTGTGCGTCGGCGTAGGTGTCTCGGTCCGAACCGTAGGGTTCGGATCGAGGCTGCCTGCGCACCCGATCCGACCCATGACAGGGAAGGTAAGGATCGGTGGACGGCACCGCCATCATCATCATTCTCGCCATCGCTGGCGTGGCTTCTGTGCTGCTCTTCGCGCTGAAGGGTCTTCTGGACCAGGTCCCGGACGTCATCGACTCGGCCGGGCGTGCCCGCGACTCCTGGCAGCGCTTCCGGAAGCCCGAGCAGCAGCCCGCACGTGATGACGAGCAGGAGCCGCCCATGGCCGCATAGCCCCGCCACGGGGTCTTCCTGACTCCACCTGGGCATGAAGACGCCCCGCCGACCCAACTCCGGCGGGGCGTCGCCTGCTTGACGCCACGGCAGGCGTGGTACAGTCGTAGCGCAGCACTACATCTTCTTAAATTTCTTGCGTTTCTGTGTTTTCTGTATTTCTTAGCGCGAACCTGATCGTCCCCTCACGGGGAAGTCAGGACCATCCAGGCGCGGTAGGCCCGGAGGCGAAAGCCTCAGACGCGCGGCCAATCCAGCTCAGATGGCGCGAATATTCTTCCTCTTCTTAATTTCTGCGTTTAGCTTTCATGATCTTCTTTGAGTGGCGACCCCGCACGGGTCGCACCCCGAGAACATCCGCGTAACGCGTCGGCGCAGGTGTCTCGACCCGAACCCACTGGGTTTGGATCGAGCCCTGCGTGCTGCGATCCAAACCCTTAACCCGAAAGGTTTGGATCATGGACGGCGCAGCCATCCTCCTCATTCTTGCCGTTACCGGTGTGGCGTCGATCATCTTGTTCAGTCTCAAGGGGCTTCTTGACCAGCTTCCGGACGTGATCGACTCGGCCGGACGTGCAAGAGATGCCTGGCAGCGCTTCAGGGCACTGAAGCCGCCGCCATCGCTGGCGAGCGAAGAGGGACAGCCCGCCCTGGAGAGCGACGAGGAGCCCCCCGTGGCCGCGTAACCCCGTCGTGGGGTCTTCCTGGCTCTCCCTGGACATGAGAACGCCCCGCCCGGGCCCCGAGGACCGGGCGGGGCGTCTCTGTGCGACGGGAGGGCCGTCCGTGGGCTCAGGCGGTCACGGCCGGCCGGAACCGGACGCCCATGGTGTGGCGGCCGAGCCGGGCGGCGGCAGGCTCAGGCCACCAGGCCCGCCGCGTTCAGCGTGTACGTCGTCAGGGGTTCGTAGAAGCGGGGGTCCAGGACGTGGTCGTCCAGGGGGATCGTGACCTGCATCGTGCCCTCCGCCTCGCCGATGAAGAGCGCGGGGTCGTTGCAGTCCGCGTAGCCGACGGAGTCCACGCCCCGCTGGCCCGCGCGCCCGGCCCAGCCGTGGTCGGCGATGACGAGGTCCGGGCGTCCGGACTCGCCGAGCGCGTCGAGGATCGCGTTCATCGGCTCCGGGGAGTGGGTGTGCCACAGGCTCGCGCCGCGCTCGAAGACGGCGACGTCGGCGAACTGCACGACGTACCCCTCGTCGGCGACGAGCCCGCCCGGGATCCGGACGATGTCGCAGCCCTGGGCGCGCAGCGCGGCCGCGACCCGGCTGTGCACGTCGATGAGCGCGCCGGGGTGCCCGGTCGCGAAGAGGACCCGCTCACGGCTGGCGGCGGCCTTGCGGAGGCGGGCGGCCATCCGGTCGAGGCCGTCGACGGTGAGTTCGGGGTCGATGGTGTCCTGGCCGGCCCGGTGCGCCGGGTCGTCGACGACGCCGCACCGCTCGGCCATGACGGCGAGCACGTCCTGCTCGTCGGTCCAGCGGTCGCCGAGTTCGAGGCCGAGCCAGTAGTGCCGGTCGCCGTTGGCGAGCTTGCGGTAGTGGGAGAGGTTGTTGTCGCGCGGGGTGGCGACGTCTCCCGCGATCCGGGTGCGGACGAGGTGCTCGACGAGGGCGGGGCGGCTGAGTATCGGCATGAGGTTCATTCTGGCCGAGCCCCGGAGGCGAAGAGCAACCCGTTCCGGCCCGTGGACTACGCGCCCAGCGCCCCGAACGCCCCGTGCGCCAGCTTCCGCAGCAGGTCCTCCATGGGCCCGCGGCCGAGTGCGGCCAGGTGGGGGGTCGAGTTGAGGAGGCCGAAGACGGCGTGGACAGCCGTGCGGGACTCGGACTCCCCCGCGTCGGGGTACAGCTCGCGGACGACGGCGACCCAGAGTTCGACGTACTGCCGCTGGAGCTGCCGGACCCGCTTGCGGTCCTCGTCCTTGAGCCGGTCGAGCTCGCGGTCGTGGAGGGTGATGAGCGGCCGGTCGTCGAGGGCGAAGTCGATGTGCCCGTCGATGAGGGAGCCGAGGAGGACGACCGGGTCCCCGTCGGCCTCGGCCACGCGCAGCTGTCCGCCGGAGAGCAGCCGCTCGCTGATGCCCACCAGGAGCTCGGCGAGCATCGCGTCCTTGCCGGGGAAGTGGCGGTAGAGGCCGGGGCCGCTGATGCCGACCGCCGCTCCTATCTCGTCCACGCCCACGCCGTGGAACCCACGCTCGGCGAAGAGGCGGGCGGCCTCCTTGAGGATCTGCTCGCGGCGGGTCGGCGCGTCCATCCGCGTCGGGCTGGTGGTCATGGATTCGATTCTAGACAACCCGGTTAGCGGTCGTTAACCTGGGCGACATACGTTAACGCTCATTAACCGAGCAAGGGAGCTCGAGGGATGCAGCAGGCACCTGTGCTGACGAGCGCGGCGGATCCCGCGTCCGCGGCCTGGCAGGCCAATGAGGCGGCCCATCACGAGCTGGCGGCGACCCTGCGCGCCAAGCTCGCGGCGGCCGCCCTGGGTGGCGGTGAGAAGTCCAGGGCCCGGCACACCGCGCGCGGCAAGCTGCTGCCGCGGGACCGGGTGGACACGCTCCTCGACCCGGGCTCGCCCTTCCTGGAGCTGGCCCCGCTCGCGGCGAACGGCATGTACGGCGACCAGGCCCCGGCCGCCGGCGTCATCGCGGGCATCGGCCGGGTCTCCGGCCGCGAGTGCGTGATCGTCGCCAACGACGCGACCGTCAAGGGCGGCACGTACTACCCGATGACGGTGAAGAAGCACCTGCGCGCCCAGGAGGTGGCACTGGAGAACCGTCTCCCCTGCCTCTACCTGGTCGACTCGGGCGGCGCGTTCCTGCCGATGCAGGACGAGGTCTTCCCGGACCGGGAGCACTTCGGCCGGATCTTCTACAACCAGGCCCGGATGTCCGGCGCGGGCATCCCGCAGATCGCGGCGGTCCTCGGCTCGTGTACGGCCGGCGGCGCGTACGTCCCGGCGATGAGCGACGAGGCCGTGATCGTACGGAACCAGGGCACGATCTTCCTGGGCGGTCCGCCGCTGGTGAAGGCGGCGACCGGCGAGGTCGTCACGGCCGAGGAGCTCGGCGGCGGCGAGGTCCACTCGCGGATCTCCGGCGTCACCGACCACCTCGCCGAGGACGACGCCCACGCGCTGCGCATCGTCCGGAACATCGTGGCCACGCTCCCCGACCGCGGCCCGCTGCCCTGGAAGGTCGAGCCGGCCGAGGAGCCGAAGGTCGACCCGTACGGTCTGTACGGCGCGGTGCCGGTGGACTCCCGCACCCCGTACGACGTGCGCGAGGTGATCGCCCGGGTCGTGGACGGCTCCCGCTTCCAGGAGTTCAAGTCCGAGTACGGGCAGACGCTGATCACCGGCTTCGCCCGGATCCACGGCCACCCGGTCGGCATCGTCGCCAACAACGGCATCCTGTTCGCCGAGTCCGCCCAGAAGGGCGCGCACTTCATCGAGCTGTGCGACCAGCGCGGGATCCCGCTGGTGTTCCTGCAGAACATCACCGGCTTCATGGTCGGCAAGGCGTACGAGCACGGCGGCATCGCCAAGCACGGCGCGAAGATGGTGACGGCGGTCGCCACGACCCGCGTCCCGAAGCTGACGGTCGTCGTCGGCGGTTCGTACGGCGCGGGCAACTACTCGATGTGCGGCAGGGCGTACTCCCCCCGCTTCCTGTGGATGTGGCCCAACGCCAAGATCTCGGTCATGGGCGGCGAGCAGGCCGCGTCCGTCCTCGCGACGGTCAAGCGCGACCAGCTCGGCGACGAGTGGAGCGCCGAGGACGAGGAGGCCTTCAAGGCCCCGATCCGCGAGCAGTACGAGACGCAGGGCAGCGCCTACTACGCGACCGCCCGGCTGTGGGACGACGGGGTCATCGACCCACTGGAGACCCGGCAGGTCCTCGGCCTCGCCCTGACCGCCTGTGCCAACGCGCCCCTGGGTGACCCCCAGTTCGGCGTCTTCCGGATGTGAAGGGCTCCCAGAAGATGCAGAGCATGTTCGACACCGTCCTCGTGGCCAACCGGGGCGAGATCGCCGTCCGCGTCATCCGCACCCTGCGGGAGCTCGGCGTGCGCTCGGTGGCCGTCTACAGCGACGCGGACGCCGACGCCCGGCACGTACGGGAGGCGGACACCGCGGTACGGATCGGTCCGCCGCCGGCCGCCGAGTCCTATCTGGCCGTCCCCGCGCTGCTCGACGCGGCGAAGCGGACCGGCGCGCAGGCCGTCCACCCCGGCTACGGGTTCCTCGCGGAGAACGCCGGCTTCGCGCAGGCCTGCGCGGACGCGGGCCTCGTCTTCATCGGGCCCTCCGCCGAGGCGATCGCCCTCATGGGCGACAAGATCCGGGCGAAGGCGACCGTGAAGGCCGCCGGCGTGCCGGTCGTGCCCGGCGCGGCCGACCCGGAGATCGCCGCCGCGGCCCGCGAACTGGGGGCGCCCGTCCTGCTGAAGCCCAGCGCGGGCGGCGGCGGCAAGGGCATGCGCCTGGTGCGGGACCTGGCGGTCCTGGACGAGGAGATCGCGGCGGCCCGCCGGGAGGCGCGGGCGTCCTTCGGCGACGACACGCTGCTCGTGGAGCGGTGGATCGACCGGCCCCGGCACATCGAGATCCAGGTCCTGGCGGACGCCCACGGGAACGTGGTGCACCTGGGCGAGCGCGAGTGCTCGCTCCAGCGCCGCCACCAGAAGATCATCGAGGAGGCGCCGAGCGTCCTCCTCGACGAGACGACCCGCGCGGCGATGGGCGCGGCGGCCGTGGAGGCCGCCCGGTCCTGCGGCTATGTCGGCGCGGGAACGGTCGAGTTCATCGTCCCGGGCGGTGACCCGTCCGCGTACTACTTCATGGAGATGAACACCCGTCTCCAGGTCGAGCACCCCGTGACCGAACTGATCACCGGGCTCGACCTGGTGGAGTGGCAGCTGCGGGTCGCCGCCGGTGAGCCGCTCGGCTTCGGCCAGGACGACGTCCGGCTGGACGGCTGGGCGGTCGAGGCCCGGATCTGCGCCGAGGACCCCTCTCGCGGGTTCCTGCCCTCGGGCGGCACGGTCCTCGCCCTGGACGAGCCGCAGGGGGACGGTGTACGGACGGACTCGGGTCTGCTCGAAGGCAGCGAGGTCTCCTCCCTCTACGACCCGATGCTGTCGAAGGTCATCGTCCACGCGGCCGACCGGCCGACGGCCCTGCGGAAGCTCCGCGCGGCCCTCGCCGACCTGGTCACCCTGGGCGTCCCCACGAATGCCGGCTTCCTCCGCCGCCTCCTCGCCCACCCGGACGTGGTGTCCGGGGCGATGGACACGGGCCTGGTCGAGCGGGACGCGGAGAGCCTGGTCCCCCAGGGCGTACCGGACGAGGTGTACGCGGCGGCGGCCGCCGTACGGCTCGCGGGGCTGGCCCCGGCGCCCCGGGACGGCTGGACCGATCCGTTCGACGTGCCGAGCGGGTGGCGCCTCGGCGGCGCCCCGAAGCCGCTCGCCTTCCCGTTCCGGGTACCGGGACTCGAACCGGTGACGGCGGAGGCCCCGGCCGGCTCCCGGGTCACGGCTACCGAGGTGACCGTCACCGTGGACGGCATCACCCACGCCTTCCGCCGCGCGGGCGAATGGCTCGGCCGGGACGGCGATTCCTGGCACGTCCTGGACCACGACCCCGTCGAGGCCGCGCTCTCCGGCGCCCGGCACGGCGGTGCCGACACGCTCGCCGCGCCCATGCCCGGCACCGTCACCGTCGTGAAGGTGGCCGTCGGGGACGAGGTGGAGGCCGGGCAGAGTCTGCTCGTCGTCGAGGCGATGAAGATGGAGCACGTCATCTCCGCCCCGCACGCCGGCACCGTCACCGAGCTGGACGTCACGCCCGGCACCACCGTCGCCATGGACCAGATCCTGGCCGTCGTCGCGCCCCGCGAGGAGGAAGAGGCATGAGCACCGGACTGCCCATGACCGTCCCCGACCCCGCGCTCCCCGCCCGGGTCCGGATCCACGAGGTCGGTGCCCGGGACGGGCTGCAGAACGAGAAGACGGCCGTCCCGACCGAGGTGAAGGCCGAGTTCGTGCGGCGGCTCGCCGCCGCGGGCCTGACGACCATCGAGGCGACCAGCTTCGTGCACCCGAAGTGGGTGCCCCAGCTCGCCGACGCCGAGGAGCTGTTCCCGCAGGTCCGTGACCTTCCGGTACGGCTCCCGGTGCTGGTGCCGAACGAGCGCGGTCTCGACCGGGCCCTCGCCCTCGGCGCCCGTGAGGTCGCCGTGTTCGCCTCGGCGACCGAGTCCTTCGCGAAGGCCAACCTGAACCGGACCGTCGACGAGGCGCTCGCGATGTTCGCGCCGACCGTCACCCGGGCCATAGAGGCCGGTCTGAAGGTCCGCGGCTACCTCTCGATGTGCTTCGGCGACCCCTGGGAGGGCGCCGTCCCCGTCGAGCAGGTCGTCCGGGTGACGAAGGCCCTCGCCGACATGGGCTGCGACGAGCTGAGCCTCGGGGACACGATCGGCGTCGCGACCCCGGGCCACGTCCAGGCCCTCCTCACCGCCCTGAACGAGGGCGGGGTGCCCACCTCCCGTATCGCCGTGCACTTCCACGACACGTACGGGCAGGCCCTGTCCAACACCCTCGCGGCCCTGCGCCACGGGGTGACCACGGTCGACGCCTCCGCGGGCGGCCTCGGCGGCTGCCCGTACGCGAAGAGCGCGACCGGCAATCTCGCCACCGAGGACCTCGTGTGGATGCTCGACGGTCTCGGCATCGAGACCGGGGTCGATCTGGCCGCCCTCACCGCCACAAGCGTGTGGATGGCCGAACAGCTGGGCCGGCCCAGCCCCTCCCGTACCGTCCGCGCCCTCTCCCACAAGGAGTGACGAAAGACATGTCCCTCGACCACCGGCTCACCGAAGAGCACGAGGAACTCCGCCGTACCGTCGAGGAGTTCGCCCACGACGTCGTGGCGCCGAAGATCGGCGACTTCTACGAGCGGCACGAGTTCCCGTACGAGATCGTCCGCGAGATGGGCCGCATGGGCCTGTTCGGGCTGCCGTTCCCCGAGGAGTACGGCGGCATGGGCGGCGACTACCTGGCGCTCGGCATCGCCCTGGAGGAGCTGGCCCGGGTCGACTCCTCCGTGGCCATCACCCTGGAGGCGGGCGTCTCGCTGGGCGCCATGCCGGTCTTCCGCTTCGGTACGGAGGAGCAGAAGCGCGAGTGGCTGCCGAAGCTGTGCGCCGGCGAGATGCTCGGCGCGTTCGGCCTGACCGAGCCCGGCGCCGGCAGTGACGCGGGCGGCACCCGGACGACGGCGGTCCGCGACGGCGACGAGTGGGTCATCAACGGCTCGAAGTGCTTCATCACCAACTCCGGTACGGACATCACGGGTCTGGTGACGGTCACCGCGGTCACCGGCCGCAAGCCCGACGGGCGTCCGCTGATCTCCTCGATCATCGTGCCGTCCGGCACCCCGGGCTTCACGGTCGCCGCCCCGTACTCCAAGGTCGGCTGGAACGCCTCGGACACCCGCGAGCTCTCCTTCGACGACGTCCGCGTCCCGGTGGAGAACCTCCTCGGCGAGGAGGGCCGGGGGTACGCGCAGTTCCTGCGGATCCTGGACGAGGGCCGGGTCGCGATCGCGGCGCTCGCGACGGGCCTCGCGCAGGGCTGTGTGGACGAGTCGGTGAAGTACGCGAAGGAACGTCACGCCTTCGGATCGCCGATCAGCACCTACCAGGCCGTCCAGTTCAAGATCGCCGACATGGAGATGAAGGCCCACATGGCCCGCATCGGCTGGCGGGACGCGGCTTCCCGGCTGGTCCTCGGCGAGTCGTTCAAGAAGGAGGCGGCGATCGCGAAGCTGTACTCCTCCACGGTGGCGGTGGACAACGCCCGCGAGGCGACCCAGATCCACGGCGGCTACGGCTTCATGAACGAGTACCCGGTGGCCCGCATGTGGCGCGACTCGAAGATCCTGGAGATCGGCGAGGGCACCAGCGAGGTCCAGCGGATGCTGATCGCCCGCGAGCTCGGCCTGCCCGCCTGACGGGGCAGGTGAGAGAGAAGGGGCGCGCGGCTCAGGCCGCGCGCCCCTTGTCGTTCTGCCAGTTGTCGTTCTGCTAGCCGGCCGTCACTCCGGCACCCCGGCCGGGCGTGTCGTTCCAGTCCCGGATCCGGGCCGCGAGGTCCGCGAGCCGCGTGTCGAGCGGGCCGACGGCGATGTAGAAGAGGGACTCGTCCACGGGCTTGTCGTCACCGCCCCACCGGACCACGCCGCCGCATTCCGCGAGGACGGCGCGGACGGCGTCGAGCTGGAGCGGGAACAGCGAGCCCTGCGTGGCCCCGATCCCCGGGCGGATCCGCACGGCGGTGCCGGAGGCGAGGTTCGACTCCGGATGGCGGCGGCGCACCTCCTTGGCGGGGCGCCAGCCGACGAGGTCGCCGGTGTGCAGCTCCTCCACCTCGTAGTGGAAGCGGCGCACGACGTGGAGCAGGACGGTCTCGACGTCGCCGATCCACACCGGCACGTCGAGGCCGGTGCCGGACACCGAGCGCGTCCACACCTGGGAGTCGCGGTCGACGTTGGTCTGGATCGTCCAGCCGTTCGCGGACGTCGCCGGACGCTTGGGCTTCCGGGTCCCCGCGACGGCGGCCGTGGCGGCCCCCGTGCCGGCTCCCGTGCCCGGCGCGGCCGTGGCGGTGGCGGACAGGACCGGGCTCAGGGCGGCGGCCGCGCCCACGACGGCGGCGGTCCGGACGACCGTACGCCGCGTCATCTTCTGCTGCATGTGCTTCGTTCTCCTCTCAAGTCTTCTCAGAACAGCCCGATCGCGAAGAAAGGCGCCAGGGAAGCCACCGCGCACACCGTCCAGAACACGGCCCTCGGCACCGGCGTCCGGCGCCTCAGGCGCACGTTCACCAGGCCCCAGACGAGGCCGTAGAGCCCGACGACCGGTACGACGATGACCAGCCACAGCCACATGCCGTCGTTCTCGTTCGGGTCCCGCTCCGTCCACCCGAGGGCGGCGAGCGGTCCGTTGGCCAGGACGTACCAGACCAGGAAGACCGGAACGATTCCCGGCACGCCGAGCAGCAGGTTCACCCCGGCCGGCACGAGCAGCTTCCTCATGTGCACATTCTTCGCGATCGGTGGGGGCCGCTAGACGCGGCAGAGCGCGTTGTAGTTCTCCAGGACCTGGTACAGGCCGACGAGCTCCTGCCCGTACTTCTGCGCGTCGGGGCCGGTGCCGTTGTACCGGGCCAGCAGCGCCTGCGTGTCGGCGAGGCTGGTGGTCAGCGACGGCGAGGGAATGCTCAGCTGATAGGAGTTGTACATCGTGAGGTACGCGACGGAGCGGATGTTGTACTCGACGTCCTGGTTGAGCTGGTCCCAGACCGCCTTCTTGTCGGCGGTTGTCAGCGGGGGCGTGTTGAGGTAGCCCTGCTGGATGCAGTAGTTCCGGGCATCGATGGTCACCCAGGCGAAGATCTGGCCCCAGCCCGTGCTGCAGTCGTCGTCCAGGCCGGCCTTCACGGCCTCGTCGGCGACCACGTCGCCCGCGTTCAGCTTGCGCAGCTCCCACAGGACGGGGGCCTGGATGAGCGCCTTGCGGATCTTGAGCGTCCTGGCGAGGTTGGTGAACAGCCAGTCGTAGCTGAGGACCGCGTCGAAGGCCTCGGTGGTGGTGTTGACGCCGTAGGTGACCCAGTCGTCGTCGACCCAGCCCTCGCCGCCCGTCTCCGGGACGCCGATGGAGGTGAGGTAGGACTGGACGTCCGCGAGCATGGACGCCCGGTACTTGGTCTTGTCGAAGTCCCGGTCCAGGCCGGAGACGATGCCCGCCGGCGGGTAGAAGTCGTTCTGACCCTGGTCCCGGCCGGAGGCCATGTCGTTGTCGATGTTGATGGCGCCGGTGCCGGAGCCGACCGTGATCGTGGAGATCTGGTCGAAGGCCCACTTCGTCGGCAGCGGGTAGCCGAGGTTTCCGGAGAAGCCGGCCGACATGTCGGAGACGAAGGCGGTCTCGGCGTAGCCGGCGTCGGTGACGCGCTGGCAGATGTTGCGCGGGCCGTAGACGCCGACCCGGTAGCCCGAGTTCTCCGCGACGGTGCGGGAGATGCCGCGGAAGTGCGGGAGGATGAAGTCGGTGACCTCGCCGTCCATGGCGTCGTAGTCGACGGCGAAGTAGATGATCGTGCCCGGCTTGAAGCCGTGCGCCTTGGCCCATTCGACGGCGTTGGACGCGTCGACGCAGCCCTGGCCGTACTTGAAGTAGCTCGCCGAGTCGGAGAACGTCTGGTAGATCGGGAAGCAGCGCAGCCCGGCCCCCCTGATCGTCTCCAGCTCGCCCGGCTGGATCTGCTTCTCCGGCAGGCTGGTCTTCGAGGGGTTGTAGAGGTACCGGCCCACGTAGGCGTACCCCGCGTTGACGAGGGTCTGGGCGCGCTCCGGCGTGATCTTGGTGACGCAGTCGCAGGCGCTGCCCTTGCGGGTCTGGTCGCCGTACGAGACGAGGAGCGAGGACCAGGTGGCGTAGTCGCCGACGCCGGTGACCGGCAGCATGGAGAAGGCCTGGAAGCTCTCGACCTCGCTCTGGACCCCGCCGGTGAACTCGCCGAAGATGACGTTGCGCTTGTTCAGGACCATGGCGGCCGTGAACAGGTACGCCCAGGTGCTGCTGTTGCCCTGGCCGACGGTGTGGGACTTCAGGCCGGACTGGGTGCCGGGGCCGAAGTTGCCGTTGGCGACGCCGTCCGCCATGCCCAGCTCGTACTGGATGGCGAACAGCATGGACTTGGCGACGTCGCGGGAGTGGTGACCGTCGCAGGGGATGATGTAGAAGTCCCGGCGGTTCACGTAGCGCGCGTTCAGCCACCGCTGGACGGTGCGGATCTGCTCGTTGGCGCCCGCGGTGCTGACGTAGGCGTCCATGTTGAGCAGGCCCTTGACGACCTTCGGCTCGAGGGAGGTGCCCGGGTAGGCGCCGTCGACGCCCATGTGCAGCTTGAGCTGGGCCACGGCGCTCTGGACCCGGCTGTTGTAGATGCCGTCGATCTCGCCGCCGTCGTAGCCCTTGCAGTACAGGGCGGACTGGATGATGCGGCAGAAGTTCGCCGACGGCATCGTGGAGGCGTTGAGGCTCGGGTACTTCGACTGCAGCGTCGACAGCGTGGTGGGGCCGAAAGCGTTCGACAGGCTGGTGAGGCCCATCTCGTACTGGAGGGCCCGGGTGAGGGCGTACATGACCGTCCAGCCGGTCTTGCCGTCCTCTTCCAGCTTGGATATGCCCAGCATCGCCCCGTTGTTGTAGGTCGAGTTGATGAAGCGCTGGGCCCTCTCGACCATAGCGTCGGCCATGGATCTCCTTCGTTCTGTGGCAACGCACGCGGAGAGGCGTCACGCCGTCGCCGAAACGAGGAGCCCCCTCTCCTGAAATCAGCCAGACCCTAGCAGCGAATTCCCCTCTATTGATCAAGATGAGGTTAGGCTAACCTCAGTTCCATGACGCATGCCGAGACCGCCCCCTTCCAGTTCTTCTCCCTCCAGGTCGACCGGACACGGCGACTCGGCCCTTCCCTGGTCCGGATCACCTTCACCGGGGACGACTTGAAGAACTTCGCCGCCGGGGGCCGCGATCAGTCGCTCTCCCTCTTCCTGCCGCACCCTGGCCAGAAAGCGCCGGTCCTGCCACCCCTGGACAACCCGGACATGTACGCCATCCTGGGCGCCTGGCGCGCGATGCCCGACGACGAGCGGGCCGTGATGCGCTCGTACACCGTCCGCGAGCAGCGCACGACCCCCGTGAACGAGGTCGACATCGACTTCGCCCTCCACGCTGAGACATCAGCCGCCGGCACGGCGGGCGTCGGACCGGCCTGCCGCTGGGCGAGCCGCGCCGAGCCCGGCGACCGGGTGGTCGTCCTGGGCCCGGCGGTCGCCGAGAACACCGGTGTCCGCTTCCAACTGCCCGAGGACGCCGACTCCGTACTGATCTGGGCCGACGAGACGGCCCTCCCCGCCACCTCCGCGATCCTGGAGTGGCTGCCGGCCGAGACCCGCGCCCAAGTGTTCCTCGAAGTGCCGTTCTCCGGCGACCGGACGGAGCTCGCTACCGAGGCGGACGCCACGGTCACCTGGCTCGTACGGGAGGAGGGGGCGCCGTCCGCCGTGGACGCGGTGTCCGGCGCCGAGCTGCCCGGGAAGGCCCCGTACGTCTGGATCGCGGGCGAGTCCGGCTCGGTGAAGGCGCTGCGCCGCCACTTCGTACGGGAGCGGGGGCTCGACCGACGCCGGGTCACGTTCGTCGGCTACTGGCGCAAGGGCCTGTCCGAGGACGCCCTGCGCGAGGTGCCGGACGAGACGGCGCAGGACGAGGCGTAACTCCTGACGGGTCCCCCCGGGGACCCCTTCCGACCCCCAGGGACCCCTTCCGACCCCTGGGGACCCGTTGACGGGCCCCCAGGGACCCCTCCAGCCCCCACAGGGCCGGCGGCCCCCCAACCTCGACGGGTTGGGGGGCCGTTGTGCGTCTTAGTTAGGTTAGGCTAACCTAACTGAGACCGACCGAGTCCGCTCCCGGAAGGGCCCCCACATGCGCTCCCACCTGCTCAACGACACGACGGCGGAGTCATACCGACGCTCCGTCACCGAAGGAGTCGAGCGGGTGGCGAGGAAACTCGCCACGGCACACGGACCGTTCACCGGCATCACCCCCGCCCAGCTCGCCCCCGTCGTCGACGCCGTCGACCTCGACCGTCCGCTCGGCGACGCCTCCGCCGCCCTCGACGAGCTGGAGAGCGTCTACCTCCGCGACGCCGTCTACTTCCACCACCCCCGCTACCTCGGGCACCTCAACTGCCCGGTGGTCATCCCCGCCGTCCTCGGCGAGGCCGTCCTCTCCGCCGTCAACTCCTCCCTCGACACCTGGGACCAGAGCGCCGGCGGCACCCTCATCGAGCGGAAACTGATCGACTGGACCACCGGCCGCATCGGCCTCGGCCCGCTCGCCGACGGCGTCTTCACCAGCGGCGGCACCCAGTCCAACCTCCAGGCCCTGCTCCTCGCCCGCGAGGAAGCCGGCAGCACCGACCTGTCGAAGCTGCGGATCTTCTCCTCCGAGTGCAGCCACTTCAGCGTCCAGAAGTCCGCCCAGCTGCTCGGCCTGGGCCGCGACGCGGTCGTCGCCGTCCCGGTCGACCGGAACAAGCGGATGCAGTCCGTCGTCCTCGCCGCCGAGCTGGAGGCCTGCCGCGCCGAGGGCCTCATCCCGATGGCGATCGTCGCCACCGCCGGCACCACCGACTTCGGCTCCATCGACCCGCTGCCCGAGATCGCGGCCCTCGCCGCCGAGTACGGCGCCTGGATGCACGTCGACGCCGCCTACGGCTGCGGGCTGCTCGCCTCCCGGACCCGCCGCCACCTCCTGGACGGCATCGAGCACGCCGACTCCGTCACCGTCGACTACCACAAGTCCTTCTTCCAGCCGGTGAGTTCCTCCGCCGTCCTGGTCCGCGACGGCGCCACCCTGCGCCACGCGACCTACCACGCGGACTACCTCAACCCGCGGCTCCCCCAAGCTCAGATCCCCAACCAGGTCGACAAATCCCTCCAGACCACCCGCCGCTTCGACGCGCTCAAGCTCTGGATGACCCTGCGCGTGATGGGCGCCGACGGCGTCGGCGAGCTCTTCGACGAGGTCTGCGACCTGGCCCGCGAGGGCCACGCGCTGCTCGCCGCCGACCCGCGCTACGACGTCGTGGTCGAGCCGCAGCTCTCCACCCTCGTCTACCGCTACGTCCCCGGGGCCGACGCCTCCCCCGAGGACGTCGACCGGGCCAACCTGCACGCCCGCAAGGCCCTGTTCGCCTCCGGCGAGGCCGTCGTCGCCGGCACGAAGGTCGACGGCCGCCAGTACCTGAAGTTCACCTTGCTCAACCCCGAGACCACCGCGGCCGACATCGCCGCCGTCCTCGATCTGATAGCCGGCCACGCCGAGCAGTACCTGGGAGAGAACCTTGTCCACGCCTGAGACGACCGAGACGTACGACTTCATCGGTATCGGGCTCGGTCCGTTCAACCTGGGCCTCGCCTGCCTGACCGAGCCGATCGCCGAACTGAACGGCCTCTTCCTGGAGTCGAAGCCGGACTTCGAGTGGCACTCGGGGATGTTCCTCGAAGGCGCCCACCTCCAGACCCCGTTCATGTCGGACCTGGTCACCCTCGCGGACCCGACCTCGCCGTACTCCTTCCTCAACTACCTGAAGGAGAAGGGCCGGCTCTACTCGTTCTACATCCGGGAGAACTTCTACCCGCTGCGGACCGAGTACAACGACTACTGCCGCTGGGCGGCCGGAAAGCTCACGTCGATCCGCTTCTCGACGACGGTGACGTCGGTCGCGTACGAGGAGCCGGAAGAGCTCTACGTGGTGACCACGGCCGGCGGCGAAACGTTCCGCTCGCGCCGCGTCGTCCTCGGCACGGGCACCCCGCCGTACGTCCCCGAGACCTGCCGGGACCTGGGCGGCGACCTGATCCACAACTCGCGCTACCTCCCGCACAAGGAGGAACTGCAGAGGAAGAAGTCGATCACCCTGGTCGGCAGCGGACAGAGCGCGGCGGAGATCTACTACGACCTCCTGAGCGAGATCGACACCCACGGCTACCGGCTGAACTGGGTGACCCGCTCCCCCCGCTTCTTCCCCCTCGAATACACCAAGCTCACCCTGGAGATGACCTCCCCGGAGTACGTGGACTACTTCCACGCGCTGCCCGAGCGCACCCGGTACCGCCTGGAGACGGAACAGAAGGGCCTGTTCAAGGGCATCGACGGCGAGCTCATCGACGCCATCTTCGACCTGCTCTACCAGAAGAACCTGAGCGGCCCGGTCCCCACGCGCCTCCTGACCAACGCGTCCCTGAACTCGGCCTCGTACGAGGAGACGACGGGCACGTACACGCTCGGCTTCCGCCAGGAGGAGCAGGAGAAGGACTTCACGGTCGAGACGGAGGGCCTGATCCTCGCGACCGGCTACAAGTACACCGTCCCGGCCTTCCTCCAGCCCGTCGAGGACCGTCTCCGCTTCGACGGCCAGGGCCGCTTCGACCTGGCCCGCAACTACGCGATCGACATCACCGGCCGCGGGATCTTCCTGCAGAACGCCGGCGTGCACACGCACTCGATCACGTCCCCGGACCTGGGCATGGGCCCGTACCGCAACGCGTACATCATCGGGGAGATGCTGGGTTCCGAGTACTACCCCGTAGAGAAGACCATCGCGTTCCAGGAGTTCTCCGTTTGACCCTCCCCGGGCCCTGCGAGGCCCGGGATGCCCGCCATCACTGGCTGGGTTTTCTGTTTCGTCGACCGCGGCCCGCCCGGAGAGTTCCGTTGAGGTCTTACACCGTCTCCACAGACTGTCACCGCCAGCCCGGCGGCCAGAATGTTGCGTGCGGCATTCACGTCCCGGTCCAGGACCAGGCCACACGCGGGACTGTCACACCGAAAGGTGCGTTCCTTCAGCGCGAGGTGCGCTTTCTTCGTTCCGCAGGCCGAACAGATCTTGCTGCTCGGGTGCCATCGGTCGACAACGACCAGCCTGCGTCCGTACCACTGGCACTTGTACTCCAGCAGGGTGCGGAGATCCGCCCAGGACGCGTCGGCGATCGCCCGTGCGAGCCTGTGATTGCGAGCCATGTTCCGTACGGCCAGATCTTCGATCACGATCGTTTGGTTGTCACGAACGAGTCGAGTGGTCAGTCGGTGCAGAAAGTCGCGCCTCCGATCGGTGATCCGAGCATGAACCCGTCCAACACGTCGAGCCGCCCTGGCGTGGTTCTTCGACCCCGCTGTCTTCTTGGCAAGCCGACGCTGAAACTTGGCCAGCCGTTCCCGGTCCCTCTCCGCATGCCTCGGGTTGGGCACCTTCCCCTGTTCGTCGGTCAGCCCCGGGACCGGGTGCGAGAGAGTGAGCAGCGAGGAAAGACCCATGTCGATGCCGACCGCCGCGTCCACGACGGAGAGGGCCCTCACCGAGGCATCTTCACAGAGCAACGACACGAACCAGCGGCCGGCTCCATCCTGGGAGACGGTCACCGTCGAGGGCTCCGCCCCGGCAGGAAGGGGTCGCGACCAGACGATGTCCAGCGGCTCGGCCATCTTCGCCAACGACAGCTGACCGTCGCGGTACACAAACGCCGAGCGGGTGTACTCGGCAGAGGCCCGCGACCTCCTCTTCGACTTGAACCGCGGGTACTTCGACCGCTTGGCGAAGAAGCCGGTGAACGCGGCCTGCAGGTGCCGCAACGCCTGTTGCAGCGGAACGCAGGACACCTCTCGGAGGTAGGCGTACTCCTCGGTTCGCTTCCACTTCGTCAGCAGGGCCGAAGTGTCTCCGTACGTCAGCCGTCTCTGCTCATCACGCCACACACGGTCGCGTTCTGCCAGGGCAAGGTTGTAGACCTTCCGGGCGCAACCGAAGGTGCGCGAGAGCAGCGCCGCCTGCTCGTCGGTCGGAAAGAAGCGGTACTTGAACGCCCGCTTCACCACCCCCTGTGCCATACATCCCAGGCTGACGCCCCAACCAGCACGACTTCAAGCCTCGGACACCATGAAACGCATGTTCGACACGAACTCCGTGGCGCTCACCCGTCCCTTGATTGCCTACCCTCACCCAGGCCCGGATTCGGCCCACCCTCGAAGGAAGATCGCATGTCCCGCACCACCACGTCCTCAGGTGGCGTCCAGATCCGTCCCCTCAACCCTCTGAAGGACACGGAGCTGATCCACCCCTGGGTCACGCACCCGAAGGCCGCGTTCTGGATGATGCAGGACGCGAAGCTCCAGGACGTCGAGCGCGAGTACATGGCGATCGCCGCGCACCCGCACCACGACGCCTTCATCGGTCTGGTCGACGGCGAGCCGGCCTTCCTGATGGAGCGGTACGACCCGTCGAAGCTGGAACTGGTCGGCCTGTACGAGCCGCGGCCCGGCGACGTGGGCATGCACTTCCTGGTCGCCCCGAGCGACACCCCCGTGCACGGCTTCACCCGCCGGGTGATCACCGCCGTGATGGCGGAACTGTTCGCCGACCCGGCGACGGCCCGCGTGGTCGTCGAGCCCGACGTCCGCAACAAGGCCGTCCACGCGCTCAACGAGGCCGTCGGCTTCGTGCCCGAGCGGGAGATCCAGAAGCCGGAGAAGAAGGCCCTGCTGAGCTTCTGCACCCGCGCCCAGTTCGAGACCGCCGTCGGAGCCTCCATATGAATCCCGTCGCACACCTCACGCCCGAGCGCTGGGCGGACGCCAACCGCGCCCTGATCCGCAAGGGCCTCGCCGAGTTCGCCCACGAGCGGCTGCTGAACCCGAAGGAGCTGGGCGAGAGCCGCTACCAGGTCCTCAGCGACGACGGCGGCACCGAGTACCGCTTCACCGCCGACCGCTTCGCGCTCGACCACTGGCAGGTCTACCCGGACTCGATCAGCCGCCACCGCGGCGACGAGCAGCTCCCGCTCGACGCGCTCCAGTTCATCACCGAGCTGCGCGGCTCCCTCGGGCTGAGCGACGAGATCCTGCCGGTCTACCTGGAGGAGATCTCCTCCACCCTGGCCGGGACGGCGTACAAGGCGACCAAGCCGGCCGTGACCTCCGCCGAGCTGGCCCGCGCGGGCTTCCAGGCGATCGAGACGGGGATGACCGAGGGCCACCCCTGCTTCGTCGCCAACAACGGCCGGCTGGGCTTCGGAGTCGACGAGTACCGCGCGTACGCCCCCGAGGCCGCGAGCGGGATCCACCTGATCTGGCTGGCGGCGCACCGCGACCGCGCCACCTTCACCGCCGGGGCGGGCATCGAGTACGAGACGTTCATCCGCGCGGAACTGGGCGACGCGGCGGTGGACGGCTTCGCGGCGACCCTGGCCGCCCAGGGCCTGGACCTGGCGGACTACCTCCTGATGCCGGCCCACCCGTGGCAGTGGTGGAACAAGCTGTCCGTCACCTTCGCGGCCGAGGTCGCGCAGCAGCGCCTGGTGTACCTGGGCGAGGGCGACGACGCGTACCTGGCGCAGCAGTCGATCCGTACGTTCTTCAACAGCGCGGACCCGGCGAAGCACTACGTGAAGACGGCCCTCTCGGTCCTCAACATGGGCTTCATGCGGGGTCTTTCGGCCGCGTACATGGAGGCGACGCCGGCGATCAACGACTGGCTGCACGGCCTGATCGCCTCCGACTCCACCCTGAGGTCGGCCCGCTTCTCGATCATCCGCGAGCGGGCGGCGATCGGCTACCGGCACCTGGAGTACGAGGCGGCCACGGACCGCTACTCGCCCTACCGCAAGATGCTGGCGGCGCTCTGGCGCGAGTCCCCGGTGCCGGCCCTGGCCGAGGGCGAGCGCCTGGCGACGATGGCCTCCCTCCTCCATGTGGACCGCGCGGGCGCGTCGTTGGCGGGCGCGCTGATCAAGGAGTCGGGCGAGGAGCCGACGGTCTGGCTCCGCCGGTACCTGGACGCCTACCTCCTCCCGATCCTGCACTGCTTCTACGCCTACGACCTGGTCTACATGCCGCACGGCGAGAACGTGATCCTCGTCCTGGACGAGCGGGGCGCGGTGGCCCGGGCGATCTTCAAGGACATCGCCGAGGAGATCTGCGTGATGGACCCGACGGCGGTCCTCCCGCCGGCGGTGGAGCGCATCCGCGCCGAGGTCCCGGAGGACATGAAGCTCCTCTCGGTCTTCACGGACGTCTTCGACTGCTTCTTCCGCTTCCTGGGCGCGACCCTGGCGGCGGAGGGCGTCCTGGCCGAGGAGGACTTCTGGCGGACGGTGGCGGCGTGCGTGAAGGACTACCAGCGCGCGCACCCGGCCCTGTCGGACCGCTTCAGCCAGTACGACATGTTCGCGGAGACCTTCGCCCTGTCGGCCCTGAACCGCCTCCAGCTCCGCAACAACAAGCAGATGGTCGACCTCGCGGACCCGTCGGCGGCCCTCCAGCTGGTCGGCGACCTGGCGAACCCGATCGCCCGCTTCGCCTGACCTTCCCCGAACCGATGTGAGCCCCGCCGGAGTACGGTCCTCCGACGGGGCTCACATCCGTGCACGCTCAGTCCGGTGCGGGCCTGGCCGGGAGGCAGGCGGCACGGCCCCGCGCTACCGTGAAGTGGTGACCTGACAAGGCACATTCCAGGGGATTCCCCCATCGATTCGGCGATTCGACGATTCGGCAGCGAGCAGAGCGAGCCATCCGGGCGACCGGTCTTCGTCGGCCTTCCGTGGCGCCGCCCGTGCCGAACGCACCAGGAGCCACCATGGCCAGCTACGACAGCGCCCGAACGAAAGCCTTCACCCACGCGACCACGACGACCCTGACCGGCGTGCCTCTCGACGTCTCCGACGACCACCCGCTCCGCCGGCTGGGCCAGGTCCCGATCCAGCCGATCGTCTGCGTGACGGATCCCTGCCCCGACGAAGACCGACCGATCCTCTGGGTGAACGAGTCCGCCCTCCGCTCCCGGACCGCAACAGGCCGTCACACCACGGACGGTGACGAGATCTACGAGTTCGCGGTGGCGACGGACGCCATCGTGGTCGTCGAGTCCTTCCGCCGGGTCCGCGCCTCCGACAGCACCGCCCTCCACGCCCCCACGGCCGCACCGCCCTTCATCGTGCGCCACCGCCCGAACGCCGCCCGGTCCACCACGAAGGACCACCCCTGCCATGGCGGCGATTCCCCGACCCTCCGCGCGGACCCGGGCTGCAACGACATCGAGATCACCGAGAACGGCGTGACGTACTGCTTCGTCGAGAGCAGCGAGCACTACTGCATCTACGTCCTCTGCTGACCAACAGCCGGCTCGCGTTCCGTGATGCCGTAGGGGCAGTGCTCCCCCACCCCACGCGGACACGTGATGAGCGCGCGGGACACGTACTGCTGGGCCTTGGAGTAGTACCCCTGGACCACATCGCACCCTGCCGCCAGCCGCAGCGATTCCCGGACTCGCAGCAGGCGGTCCCAGACCGGGAAGTGCTCCTGGTCCACGGGAGGGTTCTGTGTCAGCTCCCCCTCGATCCAGGAGACCGCCGCTTCCACGTCCGTGTACGTCGCCACGACCTGGCCGGCGGGCCTCCGCAGCCAGTCCTTGATCTCGATCGGCGGGTAGTCGGCCGGCACTTCACCACGCCTGATCGCCGAGTCCGGATAGGACCGGCCGGTGTACGCGTACGCGTGCCAGTGCCGTTTCCCGCCGCCGTCACCGTCCTCACTGTCCGGCACGGGCGGCCGCCTTCCGTGCGACCTCGGCCACGTGCCCGGACTCCAGGAGCAGGAGCGCACCGATCAGGTACTCCCGGGTCCACCGAATCGCCGCGTCGGGCGTGGACAACAGGTCCGACGGCGGGATCTCTGCCCGCAGAGCGGGGTCCACGAGTGCCTGGGACAAGACCTCGCGCGTCATCTCGGACGCGAGCCAGTGGAAGGTGCGCTCCTTGAGCGCGAACGTCAGATGCAGTGAGGGCTCGTCCCCCTCGGTGTACGGCGAGTGGACGTAGCCGCGCGGCAGCCAGAAGACGTCGCCGGGTTCGAGCGTGAACGTCTGGGCAGGAGCGGTGTGGGCGAGGTAGCGCCGCTCGTCCAGGGTGAATCCTCGTTCCAGGAAGTTTCCGTGTTCCGTCATCGGGTGCTCGACGAAGGGCGGTTGCAGCGGCCAGGCCTTCCGCCCGGAGAGCTGGACGATCAGCGTCACGTACGGGTCGTAGTGGTACTTGAGCCCCTGTGCTCCCGGCGGCGTCAGGTACGCGTTCACGTGCACCAGGCAGCCCGTCTCGTCCTGGATCTCGCGTCGCAGCACGCTCAGGGACGGCTTGACCGTCTGAAGCTGCCGGACGGAGACCGTGCCCCCGACGTCGAGGTGGGCGCGGATCGTACCCGGGCGGGGCATCTCGCCGTCGATGTACGTGTACCGCTCCAGGACCTTCCCGTCCTTGAGGAGGACGACGTTCCGGGCGGGGAGGCACTCGGCGTCCACCAGTTCCTCGACCTCGTCGAGAGACCACAGGCGGGCCAGGGCGGCGGGATCACGGTGGAAGAGCTTCGGCCGGTCGGGCCAGTTCTTGAGGATCTCCGGGACATCGTCCACGAGATCGGCCAGCGCCATGCTGACTCCTTCGGGGTGGGTGAGGAGAGCGAACGAGCCCCGCGCGCGTGGCGGGGCCCTGTCCCGGGTCAGCCGGCCGCGTCGACCTTGGCGATCCAGCCGCGCGCGAAGGCGGTGATCTCGTCCGCGCTCATCCGCAGCTCCCGGCCGGCCCCCTCGGGCTTCGTGTCACCGAGCGCGTACCCGCCCCCGCGCAGCTCGGCGAGGCTGATGCAGCTCTCCATGTTTCCGTCGTTGTCCGTTCCGCCCCCGCAGAGCGCGGCGAACTCGCCGGACAACTCCCGCTCGTACAGATCACTCATTACCGTGGATCTCCTGTCTCTCTTCGAAGGGACTGGGTCCCGCCCCCGGACGGTCTTGCCGGACATCACCGGGGGCGGGACATGACCGCTCCCCCCTTAACGAGGGGGCGGAGTCGTGGGGCATCGCCCGCCTGGGGGCGTGCGGAGTTGTTCGCAGGTCACGGCTTCACGATGCGCATCTTCGGCGGGTCGTGCGGGTGGTTGCGGATCTCCACCACGCAGTCCACGGCGGCGGATTCGTCGTGCTGCGGGCCCGCGCCCATGCTGAGGTCGAACCGCTGAGCCAGGTGCGCACACGGCGTGCAGCCGGGGACCGGCTCGGGCCGGGGCCGGAGCTCGTGGTCGGCGGAGAGGACGAGTTTCGGCACGGGGGTGGTGAGGACACGGATCCTCGACCACTCGTCCTCGGTCGGTGCGCGCAGGTCCTCGGGCGCCGTGACCCACTCGGCCCCGCCGCCCGGTGGGTGCAGGTAGACGCTCCCGGCCTGGGTGCGCGACACCCTGCCGAGTCGGGTCAGGCCACCGCCGGTGTCGACCACGAAGTCGCCGGCGGCGGGTGGGGGTTGATCGGGGGTCGGGGGAACGCTCTGAGCGGGCACCTTGACTCCTCTCCGTAGCCGATTCGCTACCGGGGTGCCTCAGGGTGGCCTACAGTCAGGAGCCGTTCAACTTGCCAGCACAGCACAGAAAGTTGGTGGCGGCTTGGTCAACCTCAAGGAGCTGAACCCGGAGAGCAGCCCGCAAGCAGCGTTCGGGGCGCGGTTACGCACGGCACGGGAAGCCCGGGGGTGGAACCAGGAGGAACTGGGTGCCCACATGGGCTATTCCGGCACCCATGTCTCGGCTGTCGAAACTGGCCGCAAGATGCCGACTCTTCGCTTTGCGCGCAGTGTGGACAGAGCCTTCGGTACGGGCGAAACGACCGACACCTTCGAGAAGCAGTGGCGCGAGATCCGAAACGGCAGCCTGCTGGAGGGCTTCCCGGAGTACGTCGGCTACGAGGGTCGCGCGGCGGAGATCCGGTTGTACGAGGTGGGCGTCATCCCCGGCTTGCTCCAGACGCCGAAGTACACAGCGCTGATCAACGAGAGCGCGGTCAAACTGGGAATGATCACCGCCGACCAGGCGAACGAGCGGATAGCACTCGTCGCAGAGCGTCAAGCGGCACTGACGCGAAACCCCTCGCCGTTGATCTTCGTCGTGCTGGATGAGAGCTGTCTCAGGCGCCCCATCGGGGACAGGACAGTCATGGACGCACAGTGGGCACGACTGCTCGAGTTTGCCGACCTGCCCAATACCGTGCTCCAAATCGCGCCGTTCGACATGGGTGTTCGCCGTCCCCTCAGCCTGCCGCTCACTGTGCTCACCATGCCTGACCGGTCGCTGATGTCGTACGCTGAGTCCGCACAGCGGGGTCATCTCGAACGGGAAAGCATCTCCGTCCTGCCCATGCTGACGATCTACCATCAACTACAGGCCGAAGCGGAGTCACAGGCGTCTTCCGTGGCCCTGATCAGCCAGTTGCGAAAGGGCATCTCGTGACGAGCGAATCACTGCGCTGGTTCAAGTCCTCCTACAGCGAGAACGGCGGCCAGTGCATCGAGGTCGCTGCCGATCTCGCGGCCTCGCTCGGCACCGTCCCCGTCCGCGACTCCAAGCGTCCCGACGGCCCTGTTCTCACTGTCCCCACCGCCGCGTTCGTCGCCTTCGTGGCCGGCGTCAAGGACGGCACCGTCTGACCGGCCGCACTCACGCGAAACGCCCGGCCAGGTCTCCCCGGCCGGGCGTTCTGCGACTACGTACCGGCTATTCCCCCGGCCAGGGCACCTCCGGTGAGCGGTGGTACGGGATGCCGAGGGCGTCGAAGCGGGGGGCCTGTTCCGCGAGGCGTTCCTTGTAGGTGTCCCAGTCGTGGGTGGAGGCCGGGGACCAGCCCAGTTCCGCGACGCCCGGGAGGCGGGGGAAGGCCATGACGTCGAGGTCTCCGGTGGAGGTGAGGGTCTCCGTCCACAGGGGGGCCTCGACGCCGCGGATCGCGGTCTCCGGGGCGCCCGCCAGGTAGGTCGCCGGGTTCCAGTCGTAGGAGCGCCGGACCTCCACGTAGCCCGCCCAGGCCAGGCCGAGGGGGGTGTCCTTGGTGTACTTCATGTCCAGGTAGGTGCGGTCCGCGGGCGAGAGGATCAGGCCCGTGCCGTTCCGGGCGGCGGCCGCCACCCGCTCCTTCTCCTCCGCAGGGGTGCGGTCCAGGCCCCAGTACTGGACGAGGGCGCCCTTCGCGGGGGTCGCGCCGGTCAGCTGGTGCCAGCCGACGACGGTCTTGCCGTACCTGGCGACGATCGGCTGGACCTTGTCCATGAAGGCCACGTAGTCCTCGTGGCTGGTCGAGTGGGCCTCGTCGCCGCCGATGTGGAGGTAGCGGCCGGGGGTGAGGGCGGCGATCTCGCGGATCACGTCGTCCACGAAGTCGTACGTGACCGCCTTGGGCACGCAGAGGGAGCTGAAGCCGACCTTGGTGCCCGTGTAGAGCGGCGGGGCGACGCCGTCGCAGGTCAGGTCGGCGTACGACGCGAGCGCGGCGTTCGTGTGGCCCGGCATGTCGATCTCGGGGACGACCTCCTGGTAGCGGGAGGCGGCGTACTCCACGATCTCGCGGTACTGGGCCTTGGTGTAGAAGCCGCCGGGGCCGCCGCCGACCTCGGTGGAGCCGCCGTAGGTGGTGAGCCGGGGCCGGGAGTCGACGGCGATGCGCCAGCCCTGGTCGTCGGTGAGGTGCAGGTGGAGGGTGTTCACCTTGTAGAGGGCGAGCTGGTCGATGTACCGCTTCACCTCGTCGACGGTGAAGAAGTGGCGGGCGACGTCGAGCATGGCGCCCCGGTAGGCGTAGCGCGGGGTGTCGGTGACGGTGCCGCCGGCGATCTTCCAGGGGCCGGGCTGGACGCTCTTGCGTTCGACGGCGGAGGGCAGCTGCTGGCGGAGGGTCTGGACGCCGCGGAAGAGGCCGGCGGGTTCGCGGGCGGTGAGGGTGAGGCCTTCGGGTGTGGAGCGCAGCCGGTAGCCCTCGTCGCCGAGGGCGGTCTCGTCGGGGTCGAGGCGGAGCCGGATGCCGGGGCCGGCGGCGCGGTCGTCGACGACGGGCAGCGGGAAGCCGGTGGCGGGGCGGAGGAGTCCGGCGAGGTACTGGCCGATGGCCCGGGACTCGCCGGAGGTCTTGTCGATGCCGATGCGGGTGGTGGTGGTGAGGGTGTAGGGCTCGCCCTCGGGGGTGACGGAGGCGGGTACGGGAACGATCCGGCCGAGCGGGCGGACCTCGGGCTCGGCGGTGGCTCTGCCGGGCGCCTTGCCGTCGGCGCTGTCGGCGGCGGCCTCGCCGCAGCCGACGCCGGCGGTGGCGAACAGGAGCAGGGATCCGATCAGGCGCGGAATCGTCAGGCGCTGTCTCACAGGCGGGCTCCCCTTCGGGTGAGATCTACACGTCCGTCGTTCTCTATATCCCTTCGGCCACCATGCGTACCGCCACGCCTACTCCGGGTCAAGGTCTGGACCAAGGAGCCGGCTCCTGGTGCGGATCAGGGCACCCCTGCCCGAATTCGGGCAGGATTCTTGCGGAGAGCGCGGGTGACCCCTCAGTATTCACGGGTGCTCGAACGCCGCCCGTCGCACGACGACCTCATCGACCACCTGGTCCGCAGCACCGCGCTCCAGCGCGGTGAGGCCGCCCGGGTGGTGCTCGACGTGCTGGCGTACTTCGACGAGACGACCGAGGAGTTCGTCCGCCGCCGCCACCGCGAACTGCAGTCCGGCGGCGCCGTGAACGCCGAGATCTTCGAACGGATCGCGGCGGAGCTGCCGCACCGGGCGGTGGCGCCACCGGAGCTCTCGCTCCGGCAGCTGCGCCGGATCGTCTACGGCTGAGCAGCACCTGTCACTTACCTGGAGGGGTTTCACCTTTATGTGCGGAATTGTCGGTTACATCGGTAAGCGCGACGTTGCCCCGCTGCTGCTCGAAGGCCTCGCCCGCCTCGAGTACCGGGGTTACGACTCGGCCGGCATGGTCGTCACCAGCCCGAAGGCCTCCGGCCTGAAGATGGTGAAGGCCAAGGGCCGTGTCCGTGACCTGGAGGCCAAGGTCCCCAAGCGCTTCACCGGCACCACCGGCATCGCGCACACCCGCTGGGCCACCCACGGCGCCCCGAGCGACATCAACTCGCACCCGCACCTCGACCCCGAGAACAAGGTCGCGGTCGTCCACAACGGCATCGTGGACAACGCCCAGGAGCTCCGCGCCAAGCTGGAGGCCGACGGCGTCGTCTTCGCCTCCGAGACGGACACCGAGGTCATCACCCACCTCATCGCCCGCTCCCAGGCCGAGACCCTCGAGGAGAAGGTCCGCGAGGCGCTCAAGGTCATCGAGGGCACCTACGGCATCGCCGTGATGCACGCCGACTTCAACGACCGCATCGTGGTGGCCCGCAACGGCTCCCCGGTCATCCTCGGCATCGGCGAGAAGGAGATGCTCGTCGCCTCCGACGTCGCCGCCCTGATCGCCCACACCCGTCAGGTCGTCACCCTCGACGACGGCGAGATGGCCACCCTCAAGGCCGACGACTTCCGCACCTACACGACCTCGGGCGCCTCCACCACGGCCACGCCCGAGACCGTCGAGTGGGAGGCCGCCTCCTACGACATGGGCGGCCACGACACCTTCATGCACAAGGAGATCTCCGAGCAGCCCGACGCGGTCGACCGCGTGCTGCGCGGCCGGATCGACGACCGCTTCTCCACCGTGCACCTGGGCGGCCTGAACCTGGACCCGCGCGAGGCCCGCACCATCCGCCGCATCAAGATCCTCGGCTGCGGCACCTCGTACCACGCCGGCCTCATCGGCGCCGGGCTCATCGAGTCCATGGCCCGCATCCCCGCCGACGCCGAGCCGGCCTCGGAGTTCCGCTACCGCAACCCGGTCGTGGACCCCGACACCCTCTACATCGCCGTCTCCCAGTCCGGTGAGACCTACGACGTGCTCGCCGCCGTCCAGGAGCTCAAGCGGAAGGGCGCCCGCGTCCTCGGCGTCGTCAACGTCGTCGGCTCCGCCATCGCCCGCGAGGCCGACGGCGGCGTGTACGTGCACGCCGGCCCCGAGGTCTGCGTCGTCTCCACCAAGTGCTTCACCAACACGGTCACCGCCTTCGCGCTGCTCGCCCTGCACCTGGGCCGCATCCGCGACCTGTCCGTCACCGACGGCAAGCGGATCATCGAGGGCCTGCGCAAGCTGCCCTCGCAGATCGAGGAGATCCTCAAGACCGAGGAGCAGATCAAGGAGATCGCCGCGGAGTACGCCGGCGCCCAGTCGATGATGTTCATCGGCCGTGTGCGCGGCTACCCCGTCGCGCTGGAGGCCTCCCTCAAGCTGAAGGAGATCTCCTACATCCACGCCGAGGCGTACCCGGCCTCCGAGCTGAAGCACGGCCCGCTCGCCCTCATCGAGCCGGCCCTGCCGACCGTCGCGATCGTCCCCGACGACGACCTGCTGGAGAAGAACCGCGCCGCCCTGGAGGAGATCAAGGCCCGCAGCGGCCGCATCCTCGCGGTCGCGCACCAGCCGCAGGCCAAGGCCGACCACACCATCGTCGTCCCGAAGAACGAGGACGAGCTGGACCCGATCCTCATGGGCATCCCGCTCCAGCTCCTCGCCTACCACACGGCGCTCGCCATGGGCCGTGACATCGACAAGCCGCGCAACCTGGCGAAGTCCGTCACCGTCGAGTAGGCCCACCCGGCCCCCTCAGCCGTCGCGGCCGAGGCGGGGCCGCCGGGCCTGTCCCCCGGCGCCCCGCCCCTCCGGGCCTGTCCCCCGGAGCCTCGGCCGGACACGGCAGCGGTCCCCGTGCACACCTCCCGTGCACGGGGACCGCTGTGTTTCCTGTCGTACGGGTGGACCTCAGCCCGCGGCCGGAGCACCGCCCGCCGCGCGGCGCAGGGCCGTCGGCCAGCCGGCGACCGCGGCCGTGGCGCCGTACCAGGCGACCAGACCCGCGACGGCGGCCACCCAGCCGCCCGCCTTCCCGAGCCCGCCGTTGTCGGCGAGGGCGCCGATGCCGAGCAGCAGCAGCGCGACGAACAGCAGCCCGTACACGCCCTGTCCGAAGAGTCCGCTGCCCGCGGCTGCCACGGTCAGCGTGAGCGCGAGGAGCGCCCACAGGAGCAGGAAGAGCCCCATGGCGTCGGCCGAGGCGTGTCCGCCGGCGCCGCTGCCCCAGGTGAACCAGAAGGCTCCGAGCGCCGCGTACGCCGTGCCTTCGCCCTTGTCGCCCGCGCGCAGCGCGAGCAGTCCGACGAGGAAGAGCGTCACGCCACCGACCCAGGTGGCGAGACCCGCGGCATCCGCTGCCGCGACGTTGTCGATGACACCGGTTCCGCCCAGGCCGAAGGCCAGCAGGGTCAGTCCGAGTGCCAGGTGGCCGAGCGTGGAGGTGGTGTTTCCCGCGGCGACTTCGTTGTTCACGGCGGGCTCCCTTCAGGTGTGCAGTTGTCCTGCGTGAGCTGCTGCGTTCCGTGACCTTTATGTACCCTTCACAAGCACACAATTCACCTGAGGAAGGCCGAATTTATGGCCGGATGACGGCAGTTGAGGAAGCGACCTGACGGGCCGAAGGGTCGTACGGGGCGTGTCCGGCTACGGGATGACGATGACGGGCCGCTGCGCGCGGCGCGCGAGACGGCCGGCGACCGAGCCGAAGATCCGGCCGACGATCCCGTGCGTGGAGCCGACCACGATCGCGTCGGCCGAGTACTCCCGGCCGACCTCCTCCAGCTCGTGGCAGATGTCCCCGCCGCGCTCGACCAGGATCCACGGCACCTCGGAGAGGTGGTCGGCGCAGGCCAGCTCCAGGCCGAGGACCTCGGTGCGGTGGTCCGGGACGTCGACGAAGACCGGGGGCTCGCAGCCGGCCCACACCGTGGTGGGCAGCCGGTTGGCCACGTGCACGATGATCAGGCCCGATCCGGAGCGGCGGGCCATGCCGATGGCGTACGCGAGGGCGCGCTCACTGGACGTCGAGCCGTCGAAGCCGACGACCACCCCGTGCCGGAAGGCCGGGTCGCAGGCATGACGTGGCTGTTCTACCGCGAGGGGGTCGACCGTGGAATCGGCGACGCGCTTGCGGTCCGCGGGTTCGGGGAATTCGTGACCGGCCATCGGTGTCTCGGCGAAGAAGGTCCTCGTGGGAAGGGACGGGGAGAAAAGGGGACGAACGACGGGTGGCGGCGGAGCTGTGTCCGGGAATCATCTTCCCAAGCCCATACCCCCAAGGGTACGGCGACACTCCTCTCCTGCCCAGAGCCCGCCGTGCCACACCCGGCGTGCCCGCCGCTCGCGCGCGGCGTTCCAGGGAGCATGCACGAGGGGCTCGGGATCTGGCAATGCCGGATGTGCCCTACAGGCGTCCGTACGGGGGCCAAACGGACGTCGCCGAGAGTGACCGGAAGGTTCCGCTCCTCGTTGCCACAGGTCCAGCCCACCGTCGCAGGGAGACCGCCCGTGCCCGCACCAACGACCGCCGCCGGCCAGACCACCGCCACCCCCTCCCCCGCGCTCGGCGGGCCCCGCGGCCGCCGCCGGGCACCCGCCCTCCCGCCGACCGCCGGCCCTGAGCCGGAGCCGGGGACAGCGGCGGGGAGAGCGGCGGGGACGGCGGCGGGCGGGGCGGCCGGCGGGGGCGCGGCGGCGGGGACGGCGACCGGCGGGGGCGGGGCGGAGCAGGCCGGTGACGTCGTCCGCTGGGCGGCCTTCTGCTGTGTCCTCGTCCCCGTGGTGCTCGTCGGCTACGGCACCTCCCTCGGCGGAGCCGCCGGGACCGCGCTCGGACTCGTGTCGGTGACGGCGGCCTGCCGGCTGCTGCTGCGCCGCTCGGAGCGCGGACTGCACGCGGAGACGGTCCGCCCGAGGCGCCGGAACTAGCCTCGGAGGGGCCTTGAGCCGGCCCCGCCCCCCTTCGAGTTGACAGGTTCGTACACCCGACCCCATATGTTTTCAGCCAACTTCCAGCCGTCGGCGAGTCCTTGGCGGAACGGTTGGCCAACCCCGGCGCCGGAGGCCGCGGAAGCCTTGCCCCAGGGGCCCACACCCCCCGCGTACGGGGGCGTTCGCCGCCCCGCCCTTCCCCTCGGGGGCCGTCGGACGCAAGACTTCGCGATCGATCGCTTCACGCCAAGTTGCCTTGTCGACAATCCACCGGATGGAGAACTTGTCACGCCGGCGCCACGGGACACAGTAGATTCGATCATGGGTACCGAAGACTGGGGTCTCGTGCAAAACCGAGGGGAAACGTGCAGGAGCGACACGACCAGGGAGACGCGAACACCGAGGGGGGCTTAGCGTCATGAGCCAGGACTCCGCCGCACCGGAGGTCGCACGGAAGCTGTCCGGGCGCCGCCGTCGCGAAGTCGTCGCGGTGCTGCTGTTCAGCGGCGGCCCCATCTTCGAGAGCTCCATCCCGCTCTCCGTGTTCGGCATCGACCGGCAGGACGCCGGGGTGCCCCGCTACCGGCTGCTCGTCTGCGCCGGCGAGGAGGGCCCGCTGCGGACCACCGGTGGGCTCGAACTCACCGCGCCGTACGGCCTGGAGGCCATCAGCCGGGCGGGCACCGTCGTCGTCCCGGCCTGGCGGTCGATCACCTCGCCGCCGCCGCCGGAGGCGCTCGAAGCGCTGCGCCGTGCGCACGAGGAGGGGGCCAGGATCGTCGGGCTCTGCACCGGGGCGTTCGTCCTGGCCGCGGCCGGACTGCTCGACGGCCGCCCGGCGACCACGCACTGGATGTACGCGCCGACGCTCGCCAAGCGCTACCCGTCGGTCCACGTGGACCCGCGGGAGCTCTTCGTCGACGACGGGGACGTGCTGACCTCCGCCGGCACCGCGGCCGGAATCGATCTGTGTCTGCACATCGTGCGGACCGACCACGGCACCGAGGCCGCGGGCGCGCTCGCGCGCCGGCTGGTCGTCCCGCCGCGGCGCAGTGGCGGTCAGGAGCGCTACCTCGACAGGTCTTTACCTGAGGAGATCGGCGCCGACCCGCTGGCCGAGGTCGTCGCCTGGGCGCTGGAGCACCTCCACGAGCAGTTCGACGTGGAGACGCTCGCCGCGCGCGCCTACATGTCACGGCGGACCTTCGACCGCCGGTTCCGCTCGCTGACGGGTTCCGCCCCGCTCCAGTGGCTGATCACCCAGCGGGTGCTGCAGGCGCAGCGGCTCCTGGAGACCTCCGACTACTCGGTCGACGAGGTCGCCGGCCGGTGCGGCTTCCGCTCCCCGGTGGCGCTGCGCGGCCACTTCCGGCGCCAGCTCGGCTCCTCGCCGGCCGCCTACCGGGCGGCGTACCGCGCGCGGCGGCCGCAGGGCGACTCCGGCACCGCGGTGCTGGAAGCGGCGGTGCCGGGCCAGGGCTCCGCGGGGCTCCGCAGGCCGCTGGAGCCGGGCAAGCCGCAGTCGGACGCGTACGCGCCGGGCCGCCCGGCCCTGCCGGGGCAGCGCAGCGCGCCGTAACAAGACCGCCGCCGCCACAAGCGGTGCGACGCAGGACCGACGGGCCCTCGGGGACACCTCCCCCGGGGGCCCGTCGGCCTGCCCGGGCTTGGGGCCGCCCTGTCGATCACGCCACGGGCCCGGCCTGATCGGCACGCCGCCCCCCGGGGCGGGAGCCCCTAAGGTAGGACGCATGAACGATCGCATGGTGTGGATCGACTGCGAGATGACCGGGCTCTCGCTGACGGACGACGCACTCATCGAGGTGGCCGCGCTGGTCACCGACTCGGAACTGAACGTGCTCGGCGACGGGGTGGACATCGTGATCCGCCCGCCGGACGCGGCCCTGGAGACCATGCCCGAGATCGTGCGCCAGATGCACACGGCCTCGGGGCTGCTCGACGCGCTCGCCGACGGCACGACGCTCGCCGACGCAGAGGCCCAGGTCCTCGCGTACATCCGCGAGCACGTCAAGGAGCCGGGCAAGGCGCCGCTGTGCGGGAACTCGGTCTCCACGGACCGCGGCTTCCTCGCGCGCGACATGCCCGCCCTGGAGAGCCACCTGCACTACCGGATCGTCGATGTCTCCTCGGTCAAGGAGCTGGCCCGCCGCTGGTACCCGAGGGCGTACTTCAACAGTCCGGAGAAGAACGGCAACCACCGGGCGCTCGCCGACATCCGCGAGTCCATCGCCGAGCTGCGCTACTACCGCGAGGCGATCTTCGTCCCGCAGCCCGGCCCGGACTCGGAGACCGCGAAGCGGATCGCGGCGCGTCACGTCGTTCCCGCGCAGTGACCCCCCGCTCGCGCCCCCGGAAGCCCCCCGGAAGCCCCCGCGGAAAACGGTGGCGCGAGCACCCTCCAGAACCCTGTAGACTTCTTCTCGGCCGGTCGGGGAAACCTTCGGGAAAACCGCCGGTCGTGGTGGGTATAGCTCAGCTGGTAGAGCACCTGGTTGTGGTCCAGGATGTCGCGGGTTCGAGTCCCGTTACTCACCCTGATGACTCAGGCCCCGGTTCGAAAGAACCGGGGCCTGAGTCGTTTTCGCATGCCTTCACCCGTACGGACGCGACGGTGATCCACTCCTCCGGCCCCACTGTTAGCTTCCCCATATGTCCCGAATCTCCACAATTCACACGTATTGGGCTGGGTGAGGCCGCGTGGGAGTCCTGCGTGACCACCCCGAACTCGCCCTCTTCCTCTGCCTCGCCGGCGGCTACCTCCTCGGCAAGGTCCGCGTCGGCCCCATCACGCTCGGCGGCATCTGCGGCACGCTGATCGTCGCGCTGCTCCTCGGCGCCTGGACGAAGGTCACCGTCTCCGACGACGTGAAGACGATCTTCTTCGCGCTCTTCATCTTCTCGCTCGGCTATCTGGCGGGTCCGCAGTTCTTCGCCAACCTCAACAAGAAGAGCCTGCGCTTCTTCACCCTCTGCCTCATCGAGGTCGTCTGCGTCGTCGGCATCGCCCTCGGTCTCGCCAAGGCCTTCGACCTCGACGTCGGCACCGCCGCCGGCATCCTCGCCGGCGCCGCCACCGAGTCCGCGGTCGTCGGCACGGCCACGGAGGCCATCGGCAAGCTCTCCGACCTGACGCAGCAGCAGATCACCGAGTACCAGGGGCACGTCGCCACCGCGTACACGGTCTGCTACCTCTTCGGCCTCGTCACCATCGTCATCTACACCAGCCAGATCATGCCGATGCTGCTGCGGATCAACCTCCGCGACGCCTCCCGCGCCCTGTGGGAGAAGATGCGCGGCTCCGGCGGCGGCCTGGAGTCCGACGAGCGCGAGGCGCTCCCCGGCATGGTGGGACGGACGTTCCTGGTCACGCTCGCGGACGGCGCCACCGTCTCCCAGGTGGAGCGGCAGAACGGCAGCCGGGTCACCGTCGAGGCGGTGAAGCGGGGCACCAAGGTCCTCACCCCTCCCCCGCCGGACTTCGAGCTGACCCTCTCCGACCTGGTCCTGATGGTGGGCCGCCGGTCCAACATCATCGACGCGGGGCGGCACGTCGGCCCCGAGACCCCGGCGATCCCCGGCCTCGACACCCCGCTCGCCACCACCCAGGTCTCCCTGACGGACAAGGCGGTGGCCGGCAAGTCCATCGACACCCTCACCAAGGAGCACCCGGAGTTCTCCTCCGGCGGGGTGTACGTGACGGACGTGCTCCGCAACGAGCAGCATCTGCCCGCCACCCCCGACACCGTCGTGCACCGCGGTGACGTGCTCACCCTGGTCGGCGCCCGCTCCGGCCTGGGCAAGCTGGCGGCCAAGGTCGGCGCGACGGTCAAGAACGACGCCACCGACTTCATCTACCTGGGCCTCGGCATCGTCTGCGGCAGCCTCATCGGTCAGATCTCGGTGACGTTCGGCGGCGTCCCGATGTCGCTCGGCACGGGCGGCGGCTGTCTGATCTCCGGACTGCTCTTCGGCTGGTTCCGCTCCCGGAGCCAGACCTTCGGCGCCTTCCCGCCGCAGGCCGCCACCACCCTCAAGGACATGGGCCTCGCCATCTTCATCGCCTGCACCGGTCTGGTGTCGGGCCCGCAGGCCTGGCCGCTGCTCAAGGAGTACGGAGCGCTGCTGCCGTTCGCGGGGATCGCGATGGTCCTGATCCCGGCGACGATCTCGCTGGTCGTCGGCCGCAAACTGCTGAACATCGAGAAGCCGCTGCTCATCGGCGCCATCGCGGGCCAGCAGTGCTCGACCCCGGCGATCACCTCGGTGACACAGGTCGCCCAGAGCTCGGTCCCGATGCTCGGCTACACGGTCACGTACACGCTCTCGAACTTCCTGCTCCCGCTGACCGGGCCGCTGCTCGTCGGCATTCTGGGGGCGTGAGGAGCCGCCGTGATCGATTTCCTCAACCGGAACATCTTCCAGCCCCACCCCGAGCTGCTGGTCTTCATCACCGTCGCGCTCGGCTTCCTCTTCGGAAAGCTCCGCTACAAGGCGATCGCGCTCGGCGCCGTCACCGGCTGTCTGGTGGCGGGTCTGCTGCTCGGCGCCCAGTTCAAGATCACGATCGACGGCACGGTGAAGAACCTGTTCTTCACCATGTTCCTCTTCGCCCTCGGCTACAAGGTCGGCCCCCAGTTCTTCCGGGGACTGAAGAAGGACGGCCTGCCGCAGGTCGTCAACGCCGTCGTGGTCTGCGTGACGGGCCTCCTCGTCTCCTGGGGCTTCGCGGTGATGCTCGGGTACGGCCCCGGGCTCTCCGCCGGCCTCCTCGGCGGCGCGCTCACCCAGTCCGCCGTCATCGGTGTCGCCCAGGACGCCATCGGGAACCTCCCGGGGCTCTCCGCCGACCAGATGAAGACCGAGGAGAACCTGGTCGCGATCGGCTACGCCGTCACGTACCCGCTCGGCACGATCCTCTGCGCGATGCTCCTCGCCAACGTCCTGCCCAAGCTCTACAAGCGGGACCTGGCCGCCGAGTCGGCACAGATGGCGAAGGAGCTGGACGCGCCCGGCGACAACCCCGATCTGGCCGAGGGCTACTACGAGGTCGTCCTCCGCGCGTACGAGATGGACCCGCGGTGGGCAACGTCCTGCTGACCATCTGGGGCGCCGTGATCGTCATCCTCAACCACTGACCCACGTGATCGTCATCCTCACCCTCCGACCCACGTAAGGACGCCGTCATGCCCAGGACCACGTTCACCCGTCAGGAGATCCAGTCCTTCGCGCAGCTCTCGCCGTTCGAGCTGAAGGACAAGTTCATCCAGCTCGCTCAGGCCGCGCAGGCGGACAAGCCGGGCCAGAAGGACAAGTCGCAGGCCCAGATGCTCAATGCCGGCCGCGGCAACCCGAACTGGGTCGCCACCGGCCCCCGCGAGGCCTTCTACGCGCTCGGCTACTTCGCGCTCTCCGAGTCGCGCCGGGTCTGGACCGCCGACAACCTCGGCGGCATGCCCGAGCTCCCCGGCTCCGGCGGACGCTTCGACACCTTCGTACGCCGCCACCCGGACCTGCCGGGCATCGAGCTGCTGCAGAACTGCGTGGAGTACGCGGTGGAGCGCTTCGGCTTCGACAAGGACGCGTTCGTGCACGAGCTGACCGACAGCACGATCGGCGACAACTACCCCGTACCGGACCGGATGCTCACCCACACCGAGCAGATCGTCCGCGGCTACGTCCACGACGAGATGTTCGACAAGCGGCCGCCGGCCGGGAACCTGTCGCTGTTCGCGACCGAGGGCGGCACGGCCGCGATGTGCTACGTCTTCGACTCCCTGATGAAGAACGGGATCCTGAAGAAGGGCGACAGGATCGCCCTCATGGTGCCGGTCTTCACCCCGTACATCGAGATCCCCGAGCTGGACACGTACGAGTTCGACGTCGTCACCGTCAACGCGAGCAGCTTCGCGGAGGCCGGCGTGCGCGAGTGGCGCTACCCGGCCGAGGAGGTCGAGAAGCTGGCCGACCCGTCGGTCAAGCTGGTCTGCGTCGTCAACCCGTCCAACCCGCCGTCGCTGGCGATGAGCGAGCGCGTCGCGCACCAGATCAAGGACATCGTCGCCGGGCCGAACCCGAACCTGCTGATCGTCACGGACGACGTGTACGGCACCTTCGTGGAGGGCTTCCGCTCGCTCGCCGCCGACATCCCGCGCAACACCCTCCTCGTGTACTCGTACTCCAAGCACTACGGCTGCACCGGCCACCGGCTCGGCGTCATCGGCCTCCACGACGACAACGTCATCGACGAGATGCTCACGAGGCTGCCGCAGGCGGAGAAGGACCGGCTGAACAGGCGGTACGGGTCGCTGTCCCTGGAGCCGGAGAGGATCCGCTTCATCGACCGGCTCGTCGCCGACTCCCGCCAGGTCGCCCTCAACCACACCGCCGGGCTCTCCCTCCCCCAGCAGGTGATGATGGCGCTCTTCTCCCTCTTCGACATGCTGGAGGAGGGCCAGGCCTACAAGCACAGGATCCGCGCCATCGTGCGGCAGCGCCTCGACCTGCTCCTCGAAGGCGCCCAGATGAAGATCGCCGACGACCCGAAGCGGGCCGGGTACTACATCGAGCTCGACCTCCTCGCGGAGGCGGAGCGGGTGCACGGCAAGGACTTCGCGGACTTCCTGGAGAAGAACTACGAGCCGGTCGACCCGCTGTTCCGGCTCGCCGAGCAGACGAGCGTGGTGCTCCTGAACGGCGGCGGCTTCGACGGCCCCGAGTGGTCGGTCCGCGTCTCGCTCGCCAACCTCGACGACCTGGACTACCTGAAGATCGGCCACCACCTGCGGGCGATCTTCAACGACTACGCGGAGGAGTGGAAGGCCACGCGGGTCGTCTGACCGGTACGAAGGGGGGCGCGCCCCGGTCGGCGGTGGGGTGGAGCCGACCGGGGCGCGCGGTGTGGGGGGACACGGGGGTCCTGATCACTTGTAGGCGCCGAAGGCCTTCGTGAAGGCGAGGGGCTGCTGGAGGATCGAGGAGCAGGTGGGGTCGGCGTAGGTCACGGCGCCGGCCGCGCACTGCTTGTCGCGGGTCGAGGACCACATGGAGAGCCAGCCGAGGCCCTTGGACTTCGCGAAGTCGACCAGCTGGGTGGCGTCGTCGACCTTGAAGACCTCGCTGCTGACGTCGTTGACGCCGATCATCGGGGTCACCGCGACGGCCTTCCAGGCGGCCGCGTCGGAGAGGCCGAGGACGCCCTTGATCTGGGCCTGCGTCGCGGTCGCGGCCTGGATGGCGTACGTGCCCATGTCGGCGCTGTACGCGGGGCCGTAGTCCATCGCCATGATGTTGACGGCGTCGACGCGGACCCCGTTCCGCCGGGCGTCGGCGATCAGGTCCACGCCGGGCTGGGTGAGGCCCTCGGGCATGACGGGGAGGGTGAAGGAGACGTTCAGGCCCGGGTGGGACTTCTGGAGCTGGGCGATCGCCTGGGAGCGGCGGGTGTTGGCGGCGGTGTCCGGCAGGGCCGCGCCCTCGATGTCGAAGTCGACCTTGGTGAGCTTGTACTGGTCGACGACCTTGCCGTACGCGGTGGCGAGCGCCGAGGAGGTCGAGCAGTTGAGGGCCAGTTCGTGCCCGGCGGCGCCGCCGAAGGAGACGCGGACGTCACCGCCCTTGGCGCGCAGGGCGCCGATCTGGGCGGCGACCTTGTCGTTCGCGAGGTCGGTGACGCCGCCCCACAGCGGGGCGCAGGAGCCGCCGGAGGTGATGAAGGCGAGGTTGAACTCCTTCACGCCGGTGGCGTCGGCGGTCGCGAGCAGGTCGTACGCGGGGTAGAGCGAGGTGTCGACGTACGGGGCGTACCGGGCGGCCGGGGCGGGGGCACCGGTCGTGGTGGGGGCCGGGGTCGGCGTGGGGGCCGTGGTCGCCGTGGCGGTCGGCTTCGGGCTGGTGGTGGCGGTCGGCGTGGGCTTCACGGTCGCGGTGGCCGTCGGCTTCGGGGTGGCCGTCGCGGTGGGCTGCTCGGTGGGGCGGCCGCTGGGGGTGGGGGCGGGGCCTCCGGCGGAGCAGACGGCCTTGTTGATGAGGCAGTTGGCGGGGTCGCCGGCCTGCCCGGTGGCGGAGGTGACGAAGCCGACGGTGACGGACTGGCCGGGCGCCAGCTGCTTGTTCCAGCTCGCGGGCTTCACGGTGACGTGGCTGCCGGAGACGGTGTGCTCGCCGTTCCAGAGGGAGCCGATGGTGGTGCCGGCCGGGAGGTCGAACTCCAGGGTCCAGTCGGACTGGGTGGCGGTCGTCTCGTTGGTGACGACGTACTGGCCGGTGTAGCCGCCGGTCCAGGAGCTGGTCCGGGTGTAGGCGGCGCCGACGGCGGCGGCCTGGGCGGTGCCGGTGAGCCAGAAGGCGGCGCCGCCGACGACGGCCGCCGTGACGACCGCTCCGACGGCCTTGGTCCGGGTGCTCGTCCTGCGCCGGTGCGAAGTGCTGCCCATCGCGTGCCTGCCTCTGTGTGCCGGGGGTGGGAGTGGGGTGCGGCAGCACGCTAGCGAGCGGGAAACGGACAAATGCCGTGACGGGGAGCAGGGTTGGGATTCTTAGGCTCCGCTTAAGGAAGGCATCGGAACCACGAAAGGTTGGGCGCGGTGCGTCACGCCTTGCGGCGGCGGCCGCGGCGGCCCGCGCCCCCGCCCGTACCGGCTCCGCGTCCGCCGAGGTTGATCCAGATCCGTACCTCCGTGCCGCCGAGGACCGAGTGGCCGATGCGGACGTCGCCGCCGGTCGACTCGGCCATGCGGCGCACGATGTCGAGGCCGAGGCCGGTGGAGCCGTCGCGTCCGCTGCCGGCGCCCCGGGCGAGCGCGGCGGCGGGGTCGGCGATGCCGGGGCCCGCGTCGGAGACGAGCACGATGACGGCGTCGTCGCCGTTGTGGACGTCGATGGAGAAGGCGGTGCCCTCGGGGGTGTGGCGGAAGACGTTGCCGAGCAGGGCGTCGAGGGCGGCGACGAGTTCGGGGCGGGCGACGGGGATGCGGACCGGGCGTTCGACGCCCGCGACCCGGACCCGGCGGCCCTCGTCCTCGGCGAGCGCCGACCAGAACCCCATCCGCTCGCGGACCACCTCGGCGGCGTCGCAGCCGGCGCCGGGTCCGGCCGCCTGGGTCTGCGGCTTCGCCTCGCGGGCGGTGCGGATGATGATGTCGACCTCGCGCTCCAGCTGCTCGACGGCCGCGCGGGTCTGCTCGGCGGCGGGTCCCGAGCCGAGGGAGGCGGCGTTGAGCCGGAGGACGGTCAGCGGGGTGCGGAGCCGGTGGGAGAGGTCGGCGGCCAGCTCGCGCTCGTTGGCGAGGAGCTGGACGACCTGGTCGGCCATCGAGTTGAAGGCGACGGCGGCCGACTTGAGTTCGGGCGGGCCCTCCTCGGGGACGCGGGCGCCGAGCCTGCCCTCGCCGAGGTCGTGGGCGGCGCCCGCGAGCCGCTGGGCGGGCTGGACCATGCGGACGCCGAGGCGGTCGGCGACGGCGACGGAGCCGACGATCAGGGCGATGCCCACGCCGGCGAGGACGAGCCAGGCGGTGGCGACGCCGTTGCTGACCTCGCCCTCGGGGACGAAGAGTTCGACGACGGCGACGTGGCCGCTGCTGAGCGCGGTGGGCTGCAGCAGGGCGAAGCCGCCGGGCACCTCGGCGATGGAGGCGCGGCCGAGGCTGCGGGTGGCGGCGAGCTCCGCCGGGTCGGCGCGCCGGGTGCCGATCTCCAGGGCGGTGCCGCCGGGTCCGTCGGCGGGCACGTGGATCGCGAGCCGGCCCGCGGCGCCGTCCTCGGTGGTGGCGACGGCCTTGTCGAGTTCGTCGCGGTCGGTGGTGATCGCGAGGACGGGGGCGAGTCCGGCCGCCCGCCGTTCGGCGTTGGAGAAGGCGCGGTCGCGGGCCATCTCCTGGACGACGAGCCCGAGGGGGACGGCGAAGGCGAAGACGACCATGGCGGTGACGGCCAGCGACACCTTGACGAGCGCCCATCTCACGGCCGCGTCCCCGGTTCCCGCTCGCGGGGCGGCTCCAGCTTCACGCCCACCCCGCGCAGGGTGTGCAGATAGCGGGGCCGGGCGGCCGTTTCACCCAATTTCCGCCGCAGCCATGACAAATGTACGTCGATGGTCTGGTCGTCCCCGTACGACTGCTGCCAGACCTCGGCGAGCAGTTCCTTGCGCGGGACGACGACGCCGGGCCGCCCGGCGAGGAAGGCGAGCAGGTCGAACTCGCGCCGGGTCAGGTCCAACGGCGCACCGTCGAGCTCCGCCTGACGGCGCAGCGGGTCGACGGTGAGCCCGCCGACCCGGATGACCCGCGAGGGCGGCACCTCGCCCGCGCCGGCCCGGGAGCGGCGCAGGACGGCGGCCATCCGCGCGGAGAGGTGGTCGACGGAGAAGGGCTTCACGAGGTAGTCGTCCGCCCCCGCGTGCAGCAGCCGGACGATCTCGGCCTCGTCGTCCCGGGCGGTCGCGATGATCACCGGGACGTCGGTGATCCCGCGCAGCATCTTGAGCGCCTCGGACCCGTCGAGATCGGGCAGACCGAGGTCCAGGATCACGACGTCGAAGCGGAAATGGGCGACCTCGCGCAGTGCCTCCAGGGCGGTGCCGACGCTCCGTACGGTGTGGGGTTCCACCGAAGACATGGTCAGCTGCCGGATGAGGGCGGAGCGCACGAACTGGTCGTCCTCGACCACGAGCACACTTGCCATGGCCCGCACCGTACGCCATTCGGGTGAGGCTGTGAGCAAGGTCCACCCTCCGGTACGGACCTGATCCCGGTGGTGCACTATGTCCCGGTGCGAAGAGGACTCGTTCACGCCCTGGCCTGGTCGCTCGCCACCGGCGCGGCGGTCACCCTGTCCTGGTGGGGAGTGCACACGGTGCTGTCCGGCACGGTGTACGACCCGCCGCGCGCCCTGCCCCTCCCGGCCGGCACCACCATCGGAACGCCCGCGTCCGGCGGCGACCCGCAGACCTCCTCGACCCGGCGGCCCGAGACGGCCCCGCCCACCCCTCCGAAGGCGACGCCGAGCCAGGTCCGCACGCCCCCGGCCACCCCGTCCGCGACCCCCTCGCAGCGCCCGACGCCCACGACGGAGGCGCCCCCCACGCCCCCGCGGGGCTCGGACTCGAACGTGAAGACCACCACCGTCGACGGCGGCCGGGTCACCTTCGACCTCGGCGAGACCTCGGCCGAACTGGTCTCCGCGACGCCCGCGTCGGGCTGGCAGATGCAGGTGTGGAAGCAGCCGACCTGGATCCGGGTCACCTTCACCAAGGACGGCCGCGAACTGTCGGTCTTCTGCGTGTGGCACGACAGCGCGCCCCGCGTGGAGATCGACGACCGGCAGACCTGATTCCCCGGGTCAGCGGAAGACGGACGCCGGCGGTACGGGTGAGGGCTTGGCGCTCGCGTCGGTGACCGGGGACGCCCCGCCGGCGAAGTCGGCGAGGGCCCGGCCGTGTTCCACGCGGCCCGGGTGCGGGTCGGTGGCGACCCGGCGGGTCAGTTCGGCCACCGGCAGTTCGCGGTCCGAGGCGAGCAGCACGGCGTTGCCGAAGCGGCGGCCGCGCAGGACCGTCGGGTCGGCGGCGAGCGCCAGCTCGGGGAAGACGGCGGCGGCGGTGGCGATCTGGCCGCGCAGATGGGTCAGGGGCGGCCCGTCGGCGAGGTTCGCCGCGTAGAAGCCGCCGGGCCTCAGCACCCGCCGCACCTCGGTGAGGAACTCGGTGCTGGTCAGATGGGCGGGGGTGCGGGCCCCGCTGAACACGTCGGCGATGACGAGGTCGGCCCAGCCGTCCTGGACCTTGGCGAGGCCGGCGCGGGCGTCGGTGGAGCGGACCCGGATGCGGGCCCCGGCGTCGAGGGGAAGTTCACGGCGGACGAGCTGGACCAGGGGGCCGTCGAGCTCCACGATCTGCTGGGTGGAGCGGGGCCGGGTCGCGGCGACGTACCGGGCGAGGGTGAAGGCGCCGCCGCCGAGGTGCACGACCTGGAGCGGCCGGTTCGGCGGGGCGGCGAGGTCGGCGATGTGGCCGAGGCGCCGCTGGTACTCGAAGGTGAGGTGCGCGGGGTCGTCGAGGTCGACGTGCGACTGCGGGGCGCCGTCGATGAGCAGCGTCCAGCCGCGCGGGCGCTCCCGGTCGGGTATGAGTTCGGCGAGACCGCCGTCGACGGTCTCGACGACGGAGACGGCCGCCGCCGCCCGGTCACGCTGCTTGTTCCTGGCCACGGGCCCATTATCCGGGCAAGCCGGGACAGGAGCTCAGTGGCAGCCGTCGGCCGCCTCGATGAGGCGCGCCGCCTCGCCGAGCGCCTCGCGCAGGACGACGGGGTCGGTGACGGGGTCGGTGTCGCCGGGGGGCAGCAGCCAGCCGGCCGGCCGGGGCGCGTCGCCCGCCGGCTCGGGGAGCTCCGGCAGCTCGGGGAGGCGCAGGCCCCGGCCCGAGGTCCTCGTACAGGCGCTGCCCGGCATGTCCCAGGCGGCGGCGGTGCCCGGCGGCACCAGGAAGCCGAGGGTGTCGCAGGTGCCGTCGTGGACGACGGGGCCGACGGCGGGGGCGGCGGCGCGGCGCAGGATGTCGACGGCCTCCAGGCCCTGGCGGACCGGGACGGTCACCAGGTCCCAGGGTCCGGCGGCGGGCCTGGGCCCGTCGGCGTCCGGGGCGACTGTGGGGCGGACGGCCTCCGGGGCGGTCAGGTGCCGCGTGGTCTCCGGGGCGGGCACGTGCCGCGTGGCCGACTGCGAACCGATCTCCGACATGGGGACCCCTCCTCGCTCCAGAGGAGACACGTTCCGTCTCTCCCTTACGGTTCAACGCCCGTGCGCGTCAACGGCTACGGCGGGATGCCGCCGCAAAGGATGGCAGTTCATGGCAGATCACAGGCGAGATATCCGATTTGTAGCCAAACTCAGCGTACGCATCCGGTCACAGCAGGTACGTTCATGCCCGCCGGACACCCGGCAGCACCAGGAGAGGGCTCGGCCATGGCGATGTCACGGGCAGTTCCCAATCTCGCCTTCCGCCGGCTCCGCGGACAGCACTCGCCGGCGGAGTTCGCCGCGGCGGTCCGCCGGGCGGCGCGGGAGATCGGCGAACAGGTCGCGTGCGACGCCCGCTACATCGGGCGCGTGGAAGCGGGCGAGATCCGCTGCCCCAACTACGCGTACGAGCGGGTCTTCCTGCACATGTTCCCCGGTCTCGGCCTCTCCGACCTGGGGTTCTCCGCGCGGGAGACGGTGCGCGGCCGGCGGCAGGCCGTCCCGGCCGGGGCAGCGCCTCCCGCCGCCATCACCACCCGGAACGATGAGGAGAGCGACGTGCTGCGTCGCGCATTCATGACGAGCGGCTCCGCCACCCTGGCGGCCGCCTCGCTGGGACTCGGCGGCCCCGCCGTCGCGATCCCCTCCCCCCGCGGCACCCACCGGATCGGCGAGGCCGAGGTGCGGGCCGTCGAGGACGCCGTACGGCGGATCCGGCTGCTCGACGACCGGCACGGCGCCGACGGGCTCTACAAGGTGGCCGCCCAGCCGCTCCGTACCGCTTACGCGCTCCTCGACACCGGCACCATGTCCCGCCGCTCCACCGAGGACCGGCTGCACGCGGGCGCGGGCGAGCTCTCCCTCTCCGTCGGCTGGCTGGCCCACGACTCGGGGCGGCACGAGGACGCGCGCTCGCACTACGCGGAGGCGCTGGCCACCGCGCGCATGGCGGGGAACGCGGCCCTGGAGGCGCACGCCTTCTGCAACACCTCGTTCCTGGCCCGGGACACCGGCCGCCACCGCGAGGCGGTCCGGGCGGCGCAGGCCGGACTGCGGGCCGCGCAGCCGCTGGACTCGGCCCGCCTCCTCTCGCTGCTGTCGCTGCGGGAGGCGGGCGCGTGGGCGGGGCTCGGCGACCGGTCCGCCTGCGAGCAGGCCCTCGGCCGCGCGCACGGCTGGTTCGACCGGGGCCCGGCCGAGGGCGACCCCGAGTGGATGTCCTTCTTCGGCGAGCCGGAGCGGGAGGCCCTGGAGGCCGGGTGCTGGGCGGCGCTCGGCGACTGGGGCCGGGCGGCCCGGCACGCACAGCGGGCGGCGGTCCTGCAGAACCCGCACTTCGCCCGCAACCTCGCCCTCTACCGGGCCCACCTCGCCAAGGCCCTGGCCCACGCCGGTCGCCCGGACGAGGCGGCGGCGGAGGCGAGGCGCGTCACGGACTCCCTCGACGGCATCGCCTCGGCCCGCATCCGCGACCTGCTCGCGGAGACGAGCCGGGTGCTGGCCGGGACGCGCTGACCGCGGCGAGCGGCTACTGCTCCAGGTGCCCGGTGTCGTTCCAGCGCTCGATCGCCGGGGCGCCGTACGCCCAGCCGAGGACCGAGAGGCTCGTCGGGTCGAGCCGGATGCGGGAGGCGAAGGAGACGTCCTCGCCGAGCCAGCGCGCGCCGATCGACCGCAGGATGTGGCCGTGGGCGAAGACCAGGACGTCACGGTCGGCGTACCGGGCCCACTCCACGATCTCGTCGGCCCGGTCGGACAGCTGGGCGAGCGTCTCCCCCTCGGGGACGCCGTCGCGCCAGATCAGCCAGCCCGGCTGGATCTCCTGGATCTGCGCCGGGGTCAGCCCCTCGTACGCCCCGTAGTCCCACTCCATCAGCGCGTCCCAGGGCTCGGCCCTGTCCGCGAAACCGGCGAGCTCGCAGGTCTCGCTCGCCCGGACCAGCGGGCTGGTGCGCACCTCCACACCGGGCAGCCCCTGCCAGGGGCCCCGGTGGAGGCGCTCGCCGAGCAGCTTCGCGCCGCGCCGCCCCTCGTCGAGCAGGGGTATGTCGGTCCTGCCGGTGTGCCGGCCGAGAAGTGACCACTCGGTCTGGCCGTGCCGGGCGAGCAGGATGCGCGGTGCCATGGGAAGGACGCTCCAGGGGTTCACGGGTGCGGACGTGCCTCTCCCATCATCTCCGACGTGAATCCGGGGTGACCTCCGGGCAACCCTTGGGGGCCGGGGGGCGTCCCCTCCCCCGGGGCGATCACCGACGGGGGGACCCATTCATGCGCAGGCCACGCTGGTGGGCGGAGCTGTCCCTGATCGCCGTCGTGTACGCGGCCTACTCGGGCGGGCGGCTCCTGGTGAAGGGCGACGAGGCCTCGGCCGTGGAGCACGGGCTGGCGATCCTGCGTGTGGAGGAGGGCCTCGGGATCGACGCCGAGCACCCGCTGAACCGGCTGTTCACGAGCGTTCCCGCGCTCGGGATACCCGCGGACTTCGCGTACGCCTCGCTGCACTACCTGGTGACCCCGGCGGTCCTGGTCTGGCTCTTCCGCCGCCGCCCCGCCCCGTACCGGGCCGCCCGGACCTGGCTGATGCTCTCCACCCTGCTCGGGCTCGTCGGCTTCACGCTGCTTCCGACCTGCCCGCCCCGGCTGCTCGACGCGGCCCACGGCTTCACGGACACGATGGCGCGTTTCGCCTCGTACGGCTGGTGGGGCGGCGAGGCCAGCGCGCCGCGCGGGCTGGGCGGCCTGACCAACCAGTACGCGGCGATGCCCAGCCTGCACGTCGGCTGGGCGCTGTGGTGCGGGGTGATGCTGTGCCGGTACGGGCGGACGCCGCTCACGAAGGCCCTCGGGGTGCTCTATCCGCTGGTCACCGCGCTCGTCGTGATGGGGACCGCCAATCACTATCTGCTCGACGCGGTCGCCGGGGTCGCCGTGATGGGCGCCGGGCTGCTGCTCGCCCCGTACGCGCTGCGGCTCGCCGACCGGATCCGCGGAAGGGCGGAAGCTCCCCCGGTTGTCAGTGGCGGATGCGAGACTTCCACGGGTGAGCGCATCCCTGGACAGCGGTCTGTCCGCACCACCGCAGACGACAAGCAGGCATCGGCTCGCTGAGCTGCGCGGACCGGGTGTCGTGCCGCGTCCGCTGGACGCCCGGGCCCTCGCGGCGCTGGCCGCCAACCCGGGCTGCAAGCGGCGGGCCGTCCTCGACGGCGCCGGGGTCGACAAGTCGGCGCTCGCGGCCAGGCTCGGCTCGCCCGCCCCTTTCGGGCAGTCGCAGTTCGCGATCGTCCGGGGCAACTCCTTCGAGGCGAAGGTCAAGGCGGACGGCGGCCGCGAGCTGCTGCGCCTGATCGGCGTCGAGGAGCCGGGCGAGGTGTCCCTGCCGGACCTCGCGGCCGCCGGGCCCGAAGGCCGGGTGGCGCGGACCGCGCTCGCGCTGCGGGAGGCGACCGAGGCGGGGGCGTGGGCGCTGCTCGACCATCCGCTGCTCGCCCTGGAGGTCGCCGGCTCCCCCGTCTACCTGGAGCCGGACGCGGTGGTCGTGCACCCCGACGGCGGGTGGACGGTGGTGGAGATCAAGTCGTTCCCGATGATCGACGGCTCGGCCGACGCGTCGAAGGTCGGCGCCGCGGCCCGCCAGGCCGCGGTGTACGTGCTCGCCCTGGAGCGGGTGGCGGCCCGTACGGAGGGGGCGCGCGTCGCGCAGTCGGTGCTCCTCGTCTGCCCGAAGGACTTCTCGAACGTGCCGGCGGCCTCGGTGGTCGACGTGCGCAAGCAGCGGTCGGTGACGCGGCGGCAGCTGGCCCGGCTGACCCGCATCGACGAGATCGCGCGGGCCCTGCCGGAGGGCCTCAGTTTCGACGTGGTGGAGCGGACGGCGGAGGAGCTGACGGCGGCCGTGGAGTGCGTGCCCCACCAGTACGCGCCGGAGTGCCTGGCCGCCTGCGAGCTGGCCTTCCACTGCCGGGCGCGCTCCCGGGAGGCGGGCGCCGTGGAGACCCTGGGCCGTTCGGTACGGGGCGAGCTGGGCGGCCTCACGACGGTCGGCGCCGTGCTTGCGGCGGCGCGCGGCGAGGAGGGCGACCCGGAGGACCCGGCGGTGGCGGCGCTGCGCCGGGCGCGGGCGCTGCGCGAGGAGGCGCTGGCGGGGGTGGCGGCATGTCGTTGATCTCCACGCTCGCCCGGATGGAGGCCGTCGAGTCGGGCCGGGCGCAGCCGCTCGCGACCGTCCGGCACCGGCGTCTGTCCGAGCGGCCGCTCGTCCTCGTGCCCCTGACGACCGCCGGTGAGGCGGGCGCCCCGCTGGGCGCGCTCGTCGGCACCGATCCGGAGGAGCCCCGGCTGCTCGTGGTGGCGCAGCCGCGCGACCGTGACCTGCGGTTCGCGTTCCTCGCCGACCTGGCCGAGGAGGTCCTGCCGTACATCGACTCGTTCACGGACGTCGTCGAGGCGGCCGAGAAGAGCGAGGTCGACCCGGAGACGGGCAAGAAGGTGAAGGTCGAGGTCGAGCTGTGCGCCGACGCGCCGCAGCTGATCGTGCCGAGCCGGGCGGGCGTCGAGTACGTACGGCTGCTCGGGCGGTCCACGCGGTTCCGGCGGACGGCCGAGCAGGACCCGGAGACGCCGTTCCCGGCGCCGCCGCGCGTCCCGCTGCTCGGCCGCTGGCTGACGCACCTCGGCGAGCGGGCGCGGGTGCCCGGCTCCTCGCTGCTGCTCGCGGCGACCGACCTCCTCAACCGGCACTGGGCGACCGGCCAGTCGTCCCTGGAGGACCAGCACCTGGGCGCGTTGCTCGCCTGGATCGACCCGTACGACGGGGAGCCGGGTGCCGAGGGGGCGCTGCGGGCCGAGGTGGGCCGGGACGCGCAGGGGCAGCTGCTGTGCCCGCCGGCCGGTCCCGCGACCGACCCGGCCTTCGACAACAAGCTCCTGGCGCCCGCGATCGAGCGGTACGACCGGGCCCGGCAGGCGCTCGGCGCGGCCGAGGACGGCGAGAGCGCCGACGCGGGCCTCGGCGAGCTGCACGCGGCCGAGCGGGAGCTGCGCCGGCTCGTCGTCTCGCAGCTGAAGCCGACCTGGGACGCGGTCTGGCGGGCGATCGGGCTGTTGCGGGAGCTGCCGGAGGGGGCCAGGGTCGAGGACCGCTGGACCCGGGACCGCTGGTCCTTCACCGGCCACCGGGACCGGGTCGCGGCCGGTGAGCCGCCGCAGCCGCGCCGGGACGACGCCGTCACGGCCGCTCAGAAGCTCGCCGCCCGTGAGCAGGCGCAGGGGCAGCTGGAGGCGCAGGAGGCCCTCGACGATCCGCTGGTCCTGGCGGGGCGGCGGCTCGCGGGCGAGGCGTTCACGGCCGAGGTGGTCGAGGTGACGATGGCGTGGACGGAGTCGAAGCGGCCCGCGCCGCGCCCGCTGGTCACGGTCCGGACGGACGACCGGCCGCACCTGGGCGAGGGGGTGAAGGTGTACCGCTCGCTCGACGGGAAGCCGCAGACGGCCGAGTTCGTGCGGTACGAGGAGGACGGCTCGCTGCTCCTGCGGATCCTGGACCGGATGGGTCGTTCCAAGGAGCCCGCGGAGGGCTCGGTGCCGGAGAAGGGCGAGCGGATCGCCTGGACGCTGTTCGAGCACGACCAGCGGGTCGGGCCGAAGCTGCCGGATACAGAAGAGACGCCCTGGACGCACGGCGGCCCGCCGCGTGCGGACGCCGTGGAACTGCCCGACGCCGTGACCCCCGAGGACGTCCTGTGACCCTGTTCGACCCGTCCGCCGAGGCCGCCCGTGCGACCGGCGCCATCCTGGCGGACACCCTCCACGGCACCTCCCGCGGCGTCGTCGTGGACTCCCCGCCGGGCGCCGGCAAGTCGACGCTCGTGGTGCGGGCCGCCCTGGAGCTGGCCGCGGCCGGCCGGCCCCTGATGGTGGTCGCCCAGACGAACGCGCAGGTGGACGACCTGGTGCTGCGGCTCGCGGAGAAGGAGCCGGACCTGGAGGTGGGCCGGCTGCACTCGAACGACTCCGACCCGTACGACAAGGCGCTCGACGACCTGGCCAGCGTACGGAAGTCGGCGAAGGCGGGTGAGCTGACCGGACTGCCGGTCGTCCTGTCCACGGCCGCCAAGTGGGGGCATGTGAAGAACGTCGAGCCGTGGGCGCACGCGATCGTCGACGAGGCGTACCAGATGCGCTCGGACGCGCTGCTCGCGGTGGCGGGCCTCTTCGAGCGGGCGCTGTTCGTGGGCGACCCGGGGCAGCTCGACCCGTTCTCGGTGGTGGGCGCGGACCAGTGGGCGGGGCTCTCGTACGACCCGTCGGCGTCCGCCGTCTCCACCCTCCTGGCCCACAACCCGGAGCTGCCGCAGCACCGGCTGCCGGTGTCCTGGCGGCTTCCTGCGTCGGCGGCGCCGCTGGTGTCGGACGCGTTCTACCCGTACACGCCGTTCCGCAGCGGCACCGGGCACGGGGACCGGAAGCTGTCCTTCGGGGTGGCCTCGGACGGTTCGGGGACCGACCGGGTCCTCGACGAGGCCGCCGAGTCCGGCTGGGGCCTGCTCGAACTCCCGGCGCGGCACACCCCGCGCACCGACCCGGAGGCGGTCGGCGCGATCGCGCTGGTCGTGCGGCGGCTCCTGGACCGGGGCGGCGCGGCGGTCTCGGAGCGCTCGGAGACGCCGGTCCCGCTCACCCCGGACCGGATCGCCGTCGGCACCGCCCACCGCGACCAGGCGGCGGCGGTCCGGGCGGCGCTCGCGGACCTGGGCGTGGCGGGCGTGACGGTGGACACCGCGAACCGGCTCCAGGGACGTGAGTACGACGTGACGGTCGTCCTGCACCCGCTGTCCGGGCGCCCGGACGCGACCGCCTTCCACCTGGAGACGGGCCGGCTGTGCGTCCTGGCCTCCCGGCACCGGCACGCCTGCATCGTGGTGTGCCGCGCCGGGGTGGCGGAGCTCCTCGACGAGCACCCGTCGACGGATCCGGTGCAGCTGGGGGTGGCGGTGTCGTTCCCCGACGGCTGGGAGGCGAACCACGCGGTCCTGTCCCATCTGGAGGAACACCGGGTGTCCTGGACTCCGTGACGGCTCCGCGACCAGTCAGTCCGTCGCCGTGAGCGCCGCCGCGTGGACGAGGAGTTCGTCCACCGACCACTGGTCGTAGACGTGTTCGCCGTACTTCACGGCGGCGACCCGGCCGTCGGGGCCGATCAGGAAGTCGGCGGGGAGGCCGAGTCGCCCGGCGGGCTGGGCGGCGGCCGGCGGGCGTTCCCGGCCGCGGAGGAACTGCCCGGTGCTGCGCAGCACGGCCCGTGCGATCGCCGGCCAGGCCCGCGGGTCGAGCAGCGCCCTGCGGTGGGACTCGACCCCGAACTCGGCGTAGAGCAGCCGGTCCGGGTCCGCGACCACGGGGAACGGCAGGTGCTCCACATGGGTGCGGAGCTCGTCGGCCGGCGAGTGGAAGAGCACCACCTCCCGGATCCCGGCCCGTTCGATCTCGTCGTGGCGCAGGACCACCGATCGCAGATGCAGGTTGCAGACCGGGCAGCCCGCGAAGCGCCGGAACTGGATGTGGGTGGGGCGCTCGGGGTCGGGGAGGGACAGCGACGGCCCGAGGACCGGGGCGAGCGTCCTGGCCGGGACGGTCCGGCCGGGCTCCAGACGGCCGTGCGTACGGGACGGGGGCAGGGGTGCGCGCATGGGACACCTTCCTTCGGTGGACGTCCTTCGTGGCACGTAGGCGTACGGCGTACTCCTAACAGCGTAGGCGTAGGGCGTACGCTGTCAACCGCCATGCCACGCCCCCGCTCCCTCACGCCGGACCAGCCGGCCGCCGCGGCCCTCGCCGTCATCGATCGCGACGGCCTCGCCGCCCTCTCCATGCGCACCGTCGCCAAGGAACTCGGCATGAGCCCCATGGGGCTCTACCGGTACGTGGCCGACCGCGTCGAGCTGGAGGGGCTCGTGGTCGAGCGCGTCCTCGGCGCCGTCGACACCACACCCCCCACCCGGGACAGCCCCTGGCGCGAGCGCGTCGAGCTGATGGTCCGGCGGCTGCGCGACGCCGTGGTCCGGCACCCTGCGGCCATCCCGCTGACCGTCACCCACCGACACCGGGCCGCTGCCGGTCTGCGCTGGTCGGAGACCGTGCTCGGAATCCTCGCGGAGGCGGGGATCGACGGCGGGAGCAGGGTCGTCGCCCTGCGCGCGCTCCACGGGTACGTCACCGGCGCCATCCAGCTCGAACAGCTCGCGCCACTCGCCGGTTCCGGCACCGAGGCCATCGCCGCACTGCCCGCCGACCGGTTCCCCCGACTCGCCGAGACCGCACGCGACGCCCGCGCGATCGGCCCGGACGAGGAGTTCTTCGGCGGCCTGCGCCTGCTCCTGCGGGGGCTCGGCGAGTCGTAGCCGGGGCGCGCGGCGGGCGCGCCGCGCCCTTGCGGGGCGCGGGAGAATGGAAGGCGGCCCGGGTTTCCGGGCCGTGCCTGTGCGAGGAGGAGAAGAACGATGGCGGAACCCGCGGAGCGGAGCGCACAGCGGCGGCTACGGCCGGCACCGCTGATCTTCGAGCCTGCCGAGGCGACCGCCGATCCGGAGCACTTCTTCGACCTGGAGTCGATAGAGGATCCGCGCGAGCTGCTGTCCCGGGCGACGGAGCTGACGCTCGCGTTCCGGGCGGCGACGGACCGGGCGACCGAGTTCCAGGCGATCGCGGCGGCGCAGCTGGCCGATCCGCGCCGGTTCGACCGGCTCACGGCGGCGGACGTCGCCGAGCGGGCCGAGTGGACCGAGGACTACGCCCGGAAGATGATCGAGTTCGGCCGGGACCTGATCCGTACGAACGGCCGCCCGTCGGAGGACTGAGCCCGAGCCCCGGCCGACCCGGCCGGGGGGACGCAGCCGCCTGGCTCGGAGACGTACAACTGACCGAAAAAGCCCCCCTGGCATATGCCGAGGGGGCACGATACTCCTCGCCCACCCCTCCTGTCCGGGATTCCGGGAACACTCGGCAATCGGGGAGTTACGCCCGGTAGACCTGGCTCCATGACGACCTGGCTGCGCGACGAGACCCCGCACGACATCTTCCGGTTCCTCCGGGAGGGTGACGAGGGACGGCACCAGACGGCCCGGGTGACCGCCGACGGGGCCGCCTGGCTCGCCTCGGCCGCCGGGGGGCGCGACGGCGCCGCGCTCACCCGCTGGGAGTCCCGCCCCGACTCCCCCGCGGCGCTGCCCTGCGGGACGGTCTTCGACGTCGTCAACGTGGACCCGGTCTTCGGGCGGCGGGTGCTGGACCGGCTGTGGGAGGAGGGCCCGGGTTCGGGGCCCGTCGCGATGCACCGGGGCCGGATGATGCTGTTCGCCGCGCCGGGGACGGCCCAGCGGCTTCCGGCCCTGCTCGACTGGGAGGAGTGGGGCGAGGCCGTCCCCCGGCCGCTCTGTCACGGCCTCGGGGACGCGGTGACCGTGCCGCCGCTCGTGCCGTCCGGCTCCTCCGGGCCCCGCTGGCTGGTGGCCCCCGACACCCGGAACCCGTGGCTGCCCGGTCCCGAGGTCGTGCTCTGGGCCTGCGTGCGGGCCGTCCGGGCGGCCTCCGCCGCCGACGTGCGGGTATCGATTTTTCCTCCCGCCGATCCGGATGCTAATGTCTACGACGTCAGCAGGCGCCGCTAGCTCAGTTGGTTAGAGCAGCTGACTCTTAATCAGCGGGTCCGGGGTTCGAGTCCCTGGCGGCGCACAGACGGAAGAAGCCCCTCGCGGAAGCGGGGGGCTTCTTCGTGTTCCGGCTGTTTCGTGTTCCGGCTGTTTCGTGTTCCGGCTTCTTCGTGTTCCGGTCATCCCCTGGGCGGGGTGATCTTCACCGTCCAGACGCCGGACCCGGTGCGGTCCAGGACCTCCACGCGGACCCCCGTCCCCGGCACGGTCAGGGTCTCGCCCTCCTCGACGGGGGCGTCCGCGAGCGGCGGGTAGACGGAGCGCTCCGCGCACGCCGCGGTGTCCGGGTGCGCGTCCACGACCTCGACCGGGCCGTCGCCGGAGGCCGCGCCGTTGCGGACCCGGTAGACGAGGACGCCCTCGGTGCAGGTGTCGGCGTCGTTCCCGGCGCTGCCGCGGGCCTCGATCGCGAGGACGCTGTCGGGGCCGGTGCGGACGACGGCGAGCCGGGTGCCGAGGGTGCCGCCGTCCGTCGGCGGGGCGTCGGTCGGCTCCAGGCTGACCAGGCGCGCGCCGGCGCCCTGGACGCAGGTCACCTGGGCGCGGGAGAGCCAGCCCAGCTTCCACTTGTGCCAGCCGAAGAGGTCCGGGGAGAGCCCGAACTGGCTGCCCATGACGTCCCAGTCGCCCACATGGGTGTCCCAGTCGCCCTTGCCGTCCACCGGGCGGTGGTACAGGTCGGGCAGGTCGAAGACGTGACCGGTCTCGTGCGCGAGGACGTTGCGGTCGGGCGGGTGCCGCTCGAAGACGGTGACGACGCGCTTGATCTCGGTGCCGTCGACCTCCACCGGGCGCTCCAGGTTGACGACCTTGGTCGCGTCCGAGTCCACGCCGGGCGCGTCCGGGTCGGCGACCAGGTAGACGATGTCGTACCGGGAGAAGTCGACGTCCTTGTCGGCGGCGGAGATCGCGTCGCGGAGGTAGGCGGCCCGCTTCCCGGCGTCCCAGTCACGCCGTATGTCGTAGTCGCCCGACTCGTGCGGCATCGGCGTCCAGTCGGCCCGGGGGTGCGCGCGCAGGCTGAAGCGCCCGTAGGAGGCGCGGTCGAAGAACTCGCTGGTGGCGGGGAAGTGGTCGGCGGCGAGTTCCGCCGGCCGGGTGAGCGGGACCGAGTCCGGGAACGACAGGAAGATCATGACCGCGTCGAGGGTCTGGTTCGGGCGCGTGTAGGAGCCGTTCCAGGTGTCGAGGCCGAGCGAGTGATGCGCGGCGGTACGGGGCAGGGCGCAGGGACTCGCCGAGGACGCGCCGACGGCGGGACCCGCGACGAGCCCGGTCGCGGCCAGGGCGGCGAGCGAGGTGAAGGCCGCCGCGCCGGCACGCAGCCGTGGGCGTTCCACTCCCCCGGGTGGCTGCTGACCCCTCACGTGGACCTCCGGATCGGGAATGCGGGACACCCCACCCACCTTGTGATGGTTCGCGGTGTTTCGCATGTTTCCGCTGCCCCGGTCGGGTGAGGGCCCGCCATCGGGTCGACGCGACACGAGCGCGCTTCAGCTCACGGAAAGTCACATTCGGTCAGGCCCTCGACGGCCCGTGTCAGACCCGTGCAGAAACGATCGGGCGGGCTTGTGCGGTGGGCGGCCTCACAGCAGCCGGGCCCCGTCACCGAGGCCTCGGAGCTGGAACGCTCCCCCGGCTGGCTCTATGATCGGCTCACTCTTCCTTGGCCGACCATCCCGACCACATGTGACCGGCCCGACTGCACACGGGAGCGAGCGGTGAGCGGAACCCCCGAAGGACCGGTGCACCCAGAACCGGCGGAGACACACACGGCCGAACCCGCACTCACGGAGCGTCACCTCGCGCGCCGGGCGGCCGAACTCAGCGACTGCCGCGCCGCCTTCCGGGTCGCCCAGCTCGCCATGGCCGTCGTCGACGAGAACGGCGTCGTCGTCCTCGCCAACGACTCCTTCGGCACCCTCCTCGGCAGCGAACCCGCGGCGCTCCGGGAGCAGGCCGCGGCCGACCTCGTCGACCTCGCCTCCGACGGACGCACCTGGCACGCCTACCGCGAGGTGCTCGGCGGCCGCCGCTCCCGCTTCCGCTGCACCCGCCGCCTCAAACACGCCGACGGGCGCTCGCTGTGGGCCGAGGTCACCGTCGCCCCCGTGCCCGACAGCCGGCGCGTCCTGCTGTCCATCGCGGACATCAGCGACCGGCGCGAGCTCCACGCCCGGCTGCGCCACCTCCAGATGCACGACCCGGTGACCCGGCTGCCCAACCGGGCGCTGTTCTTCGAGCGCCTCTCCGCCGCCCTGGAGGCCGCGGCCCAGGACGCCGCGCACGCCGAACCGGTGGTCCCGTCACATGAATCGCATGAGTCGTACGAGTCGTACGGCTATGGCAGAACAGGGCGGATCGGCCTCTGCTATCTGGACCTCGACGGCTTCAAGGCGGTCAACGACACCCTCGGCCACCGGGTCGGCGACCGGCTCCTGGCCGCCGTCGCCACCCGCCTGACGGAGTGCGCGGACAGCGACGGCTACACCCGCAACGGCGGCCACCTCGTGGCGCGGCTCGGCGGCGACGAGTTCGCGATCCTCGTCGAGGACTCCACCGGCACGGAACAACTGGCCGACCTGGCCCGCTCGGTGCTCGACGCCCTCCAGCGCCCCTTCGACCTGGGCGGACAGCGGCTCTCGGTCTCCGCCTCCATCGGCGTGGTCGAGCGCGCGGCGCCCGGGACGACGGCGACCGCCCTCATGCAGGCCGCGGACACCACGCTGTACTGGGCGAAGGCGGACGGCAAGGCCCGCTGGACGCTCTTCGACCCCGAGCGCAACGCCCACCGGATGACCCGGCAGGCGCTCTCCTCCACCCTGCGTCCGGCCGTGGAGCGCGGGGAGTTCGCCCTGGAGTACCAGCCGCTCGTGGACCTGACCGACGGGGCGGTGCGCGGGGTGGAGGCGCTGGTGCGCTGGAACCACCCGCAGTTCGGCTCGCTCGCGCCGAATCGGTTCATCGGGATCGCCGAGGAGGACGGCTCCATCGTGGAGCTGGGGCGATGGGTGCTCGACACCGCCTGCCGGCAGGCCCGGCAGTGGCAGAAGGACCATCCGCGGGAGCGCCCCCTCTTCGTCAGCGTCAACGTGGCGGTCCGTCAGGTCTGGGACTCCGACCTGGTCGCGGACGTGGCCGGCATCCTCGCGGAGACCGGCCTCGCACCGCACCTGCTCCAGCTGGAGCTGACCGAGTCCGCCGTGATGGGCTCGAACGGCCGGCCGCTCCAGGCGCTCCAGGCGCTGAGCGACATGGGCGTGCGGATCGCGATCGACGACTTCGGCACCGGCTACTCGAACCTCGCCTATCTGAGCCGGCTGCCGGTCTCCGTGCTCAAGCTGGACGGCTCCTTCGTCCGCGGCTTCCAGGACGAGGAGCACGCCAACCCGGCGGACGAACTGATCGTCGAGGCGCTCGTGCACCTCGCGCACCGGCTCGGCCTCACCGTGACCGCCGAGTGCGTCGAGACGGCCGGGCAGGCCAGCCGGCTGCGGCGGATCGGCTGCGACACCGGGCAGGGCTGGCTGTACTCGCGGGCGGTGGCCCCGGACCGTATCGCCGAACTGATCGGCACGGAGCCGCTGCCGGTGTAGTGCGTACGCGCACGGGCATGGAACTGCCCCCGGCCGGAGGGACATACCGGGCGGGGGCAGTGGTTCATGCAGAGCGGTGGATCAGCAGGCGCCCTGGTCCTTCCAGACGCCCCACTCGCCGGTCGTGCCCGGCTCCTCGTTCTGGGTCCACCACTGGGCCTTCCAGGTGTGGCCCTTGTGGGAGACGAGGCTGCCGCCGGTGTAGACGGTGCCGGCCACGTACGCCGGGGCGGTGCAGCCGGTGGGCGGCGTCGTCGGCGGGGTCGTGGGCGGGGTGGTGGTCGGCGGGGTCGTGGGCGGCGTCGTCGGCGGGGTCGTGGGCGGGGTGGTCGGGCTCGTCGGGGACGAACCGACCGCCGTCACGATGTCCTTGAAGAGGGTCGCGTTGGCGTCGAGGCCGAGGAGCGAGTACATCATCGCGCCGGCGAGACCGCGCTGGTGGGCGTAGTCGGCGCGGGCCTGGATGGTGCGCTTGTCCAGGCCGGTGAAGAACTCGCCGTCCTTGTAGAAGTACGCGGACTTGGCCTGGTCGTCCCAGAAGGTGCCGGCCGCGTTGTCGACGATGCCGCCGAGCTCCTTGTAGTACGCGATGCCGGCCGCCTGGCTCAGCGGGCGGGCGTTGGAGCCGCCGGTGGCCGTCTGCGCGAGGCCGTTGGTGGTCCCGGCGGGGACGCCCTTCCAGCCGCGGTAGTAGAACTCGTAGCCGAGGGTCAGCTTGTTCGCCGGGAAGCCGCCGGTGATGCCGTAGGCGGGCTTGCCGTCGATCCAGGAGTCGATGGCGTTGTCGATCGAGTACTTCTCGGTGCCCGGCTTGATGACGTCGGTCGGGTCGTTCGTACCGGAGTACAGCGGGGACTGGTGGTACGTCGGCCCGTCGCCGTCCCAGGCGCCGTGCATGTCGTACGTCATGATGTTCGCGTAGTCGAGGTACGCGCCGATCTTGTCCGTCTCGATGTTCTTGATCTTGTCCTGGCCGGCCGGGAGCGCGGCGGTCAGGAGGTACTTCTTGCCGCCGTGGGCCGCGCCGTACTCGTCGAGCTGCTTGCGGAACTCGGCGAGCAGGAGCGTGAAGTTCTGCTTGTCCTCGGGGGCGTAGTGGTTGCCGAGGTGGCCGTCGGCCGAGCCGGGGTACTCCCAGTCGATGTCGATGCCGTCGAAGATGCCGGCCGCGGTGCCGGGGCCGCCGAAGCCGCCCTCGACGGGCAGGTCGCCCTGGATGTACTGCTTGACGCAGGAGGCGACGAACTTCTTGCGGCTCGCGTCGGTCTTGGCCGCGTCCGAGAAGTACTTGGAGTAGCTCCAGCCGCCGATCGAGATGTTGATCTTCAGCTTGGGGTGCTTCGCCTTCAGCTCCTTGAACTGGTTGAAGACGCCCACGATCGGCTGGTCCCACTTGTCGGCGACGCCGTCGACGCTGTCCGCCGCGGAGAAGGACTTCTGGTAGTCGGCGTACGAGTCGCCGGCTCCGTCACCCGCGTTGGGGTTGTTGTCGTCGCCCGCGGCCTTGTTGGCCTCGAAACAGGTGAGGTCGGTGGGGTGGATGTTGCCGAACGAGTAGTTGATGACGTCCAGGTCGGCCGCGATCCCCCGCTCGTCGAGGTGCTTGGGGTAGAAGGCGTTCCCGTAGACGCTCCACTGGTCGTAGTACGCGATCTTCACGCCGCCCGTGGAGGCGGTGGTGGTGGTCTCGGCGGCCTGGGCGGAACCGAGGCCGGCCGTGGCGGCGAGGGCGCCGGCGGCGAGGGCCGAGCTGAGAAGCGCGGCGATCAAGGGCTTACGGGGGTGCACGTGCTGCCTCCGAGAGGGGGTGGCGGTACGGAAGTTGGAGCAGTGATATCCGCCGCATGAACAGCGCGTCAATGGTCTGAACCAGATTGAGGACTAGACCAATTTGGTGGAGAAAGCCCTTGTCAGAGCCGTGAAGCACAAAACGGAACCGCCCGCCACCATCGGTGACGAGCGGTTTAAGGTTCGCTTAGGGCGAGGCCGGTGGTTCGTTCGGGAGTGAACCAACCGGCCCTCGAAATCAGGGTTTCACAGGGCGGGAACCTCAGGGAGGTCCCCGAGATCCGGAAGCTCGTACGCGTCGGCGATCAGCTCGTAGCTCCGCACCCGCTCCGCGCCGCCGTGCCCGTTGGCCGTGATCATCAGCTCGTCCGCGCCCGTCCGCTTCCGCAGGTCGTCCAGGCCGGTACGGACCTCGTCCGGGGTGCCGTACACGATGTTCGCGAGCCAGCCGTCCACGAACTCCCGCTCGGCGGGGCTGAATCCGTACGCCTCCGCCTCCTCGGGCGTCGGCACCAGACCGGGCCGCCCGGTCCGCAGCCGCAGCATCGCGAGCGCGCCGGCGAGGACCTGGCGGCGGGCCTGGGCCGCCTCCTCGGCGGCGAAGGCCGAGACGCCGATCATCGCGTACGGGGCGTCGAGGACCTCCGAGGGCCGGAACGAGTCCCGGTAGAGGTCGAGCGCCGGGATCGTGTTCCTGGCCGAGAAGTGATGGGCGAAGGCGAAGGGCAGCCCGAGCAGGCCCGCGAGGCGGGCGCTGAAGCCGGAGGAGCCGAGCAGCCAGACCGGCGGGCGTCCCTTCGGGCCCTGCACCGGTCCCGGCACGGCGTGGATCCGGGCGTACGGATGCCCGTCCGGGAAGTCGTCGTCCAGGAACCGGGTCAGCTCGGCCAGCTGCTCGGGAAAGTCGTCGGCGCCTTCGTCGAGCGTGTCGCTGCGGCGCAGGGCGGCGGCCGTGGCCCCGTCGGTGCCGGGCGCGCGGCCGAGACCGAGGTCGATCCGGCCCGGCGCGAAGGCCTCCAGGGTGCCGAACTGCTCGGCCACGACGAGCGGGGCGTGGTTGGGCAGCATGACGCCGCCCGAGCCGAGCCGGATGCGGCGGGTGTGCGCCGCGAGGTGGGCGAGGATCACGGCCGGGGAGGAGGAGGCGACCCCGGGCATGGAGTGGTGCTCGGCCACCCAGTGCCGGTGGAAGCCGCGCCGCTCGGCGAGCCGGCTCAGCTCGACGCTGGTGGCGAGCGCCTGGGTCGCGGTCCGCCCGCTGCCGACGGTCACCAGGTCCAGTACGGACAGCGGTACGGGCGCGGTCCCCCGCGCCTCTCCTCGAATAGCGTCGGTCACCGTCGGAGCCCTCCTCGGCACACGTACAGATACATCCATGCCGTAACAGGAGGGTGTCTCCGCTTATTCCGCCCTCCGCGCGGCGAAAATTTCTCCCCCCGCCCGATGGCCGAACACCGACGCCGGGCACCCCGGCGCACGCCCCTGACCTGAGGCTCTGCGCACCACCCATGACGTGGGCATATGCCAGAGTGGCGAAGCCCAGCCCAGAGGCCCGGACCTCCGCATCATTCTCGCCAACAGCCGCCCCGTAAACGGTCCTTGGCGGCTATCGTGGTACGAAAGCTTGCGGTCACAACCTGGTAGGGGGAAACCGTGGCGCTGAAGCCCGAGCCCACCGCGCCGTTCCACTCGGTGCAGTACGCCCTTCGCGTCCTCGAGACGGTCTCACGGCACGGTGGCGGAGTGACAGACGTCCAGATCGCGCGCGAGACCGGCCTGCCCGTCGCCCACCTGTCCTCACTGCTCCTCATGCTCCGCCGCGAGGGGTACGTCGAGCAGGTCGCCGACGGCGCGTACGTGATCGGGGACTCCCTCGTCCTCCTCGGCTCCGGCCTGACCCGCCGCGAAGCCCTGGAGGCCAAGCTCCAGGAGACCCTGACCGAGCTCCGCGACTCCGTCGGCGCGGCGGTCTACATCAGCCGGTACATCGACGGCGAGGTGAAGATCACCCAGTTCGCCGACGGCCCGCGCACGCCCAAGGTCAACGAGTGGGTGGACTTCCGTTCGGCCGCGCACGCCAGCGCGGTCGGCAAGTGTCTCCTCACCCAGCTCGACCAGAACGGCCGCCGGGACCATCTCTCCCGGCACAAGATCGCCCGGCTGACCTCCCGGACGATCACCAGTGAGCGGATCCTCTTCTCCAAGCTCGACAGCCAGCCGGCCACCGTCCCCGTGCTCGACCTCCAGGAGTACGCGGTGGGCACGGTCTGCGCGGCCGTCCCGCTGACGGCGGGCTCGGCCGTGGGCTGCCTGGCGCTCTCCCTGCCGATCGAGCACGCCCACCGGCTGCGCGCGGCGGCCGACACGCTGAACCGGCGAGCCGCTCCGGTGGTGCTGTCGCTGGCGATCTGAGGCGCCCGGAGAGGGGTCCCGGCGGGGTGGTCGGAAGCACCCCTCGGGACCAGGTAGTATTTTCTCTGTCAGCAGGCGCCGCTAGCTCAGTTGGTTAGAGCAGCTGACTCTTAATCAGCGGGTCCGGGGTTCGAGTCCCTGGCGGCGCACAGACAGAGAAGGCCCCTCACTTCGGTGGGGGGCCTTCTTGTATGGGTCGTGCCCTCATGCCCTGAGGTAGGTCAGGACAGCCAGGACCCGGCGGTGGGTGTCCTCGGCCGGGGGCAGGTCCAGCTTCGCCAGGATGTTGCCGATGTGCTTGCCGACGGCGGCCTCCGTCACGACGAGACGGCGGGCGATCGCCCCGTTGGAATGGCCCTCCGCGACCAGGCCCAGGACCTCCCGCTCGCGCGGGGTCAGCGCCTCCAGGGGGTCCCGGTGCCGGCGGAACAGCTGCCGTACGACCTCCGGATCGACGACCGTGCCGCCGTCCGCGACCCGGGCCAGGGCGTCCGCGAACTCCTCCACCTGCCCGACCCGGTCCTTCAGGAGATAGCCGACGCCGGTGCCGTCGCCCGCGTCGAGGAGATCGGCGGCGTAGCTGCGCTGCACGTACTGGCTGAGGACCAGGACCGGCAGGGCCGGCCGCTCGGCACGGAGCGCGACCGCCGCGCGCAGGCCCTCGTCCTGGAAACCGGGCGGCATCCGTACGTCCGTCACGACGACGTCCGGGTCGTGGGCGGCGACCGCCTCGCGCAGGCCGTCGGCGTCACCGACGGCGGCGACGACCTCGTGTCCGAAGCGGGCGAGGAGGCCGATCAGCCCTTCCCGGAGGAGGACGCTGTCCTCGGCGAGGACGACGCGGAGCTTTCGGACAGTGCGGGACACGGGATCTCCACTCGCAGGAGGGTCGGCCCGCCCGGCGGGCTCATGATCGTCAGTGTGCCATCGAGGACGGCGATCCGGTCGGCGAGTCCGGTGAGGCCCGAGCCGCGGGCCGGGTCGGCGCCCCCGCGACCGTCGTCCTCGACGTCGAGCCGCAGGACGCCGTTCCTGTGCCGGGCGGTGAGCCGCGCCCGGCGGGCGCCGCTGTGCTTGCCGATGTTGGCGAGGGCCTCGCAGCCGGTGAAGTACGCGGCACTCTCGACGGCGCGGGGCAGCCGGGGCAGCGCGTCGGCGTCGGTGTCGACGGGGACGGCGGAGCGGTCGGCGGCGTCGGCGAGCGCCGGGCCGAGCCCGTAGTCGGCGAGGACCTGGGGGTGGATGCCGTGGATCAGCTCCCGCAGCTCGGTGAGGACCTGCCCGGCCTCCGCGTGGGCCTTCGCCAACTGCTCGGCGAGCGGGCCGCCCGGCAGGGCGTCGAGGCGGGCCAGGCCCAGGGTCATGGTGAGGGCGACGAGGCGCTGCTGGGCCCCGTCGTGCAGATCGCGCTCGATGCGTCGCCGCTCGGCCTCGAAGGCGTCGACGAGCCGGGCGCGGGAGGCGATGACCTCACCGATGCCGTCCTCCCGCTCGCTCTCGCGGGGAGTGAGCACGGCCCGGGCCAGGGCGGCGCGGGCACCGGCGACGGCGGCCAGCGGGTAGGCGAGGGCGACGAGGAGGACGGCGCCGAGGAGGGCGGCGGCGAGGGCCTCCGGATACGAGCTGACCAGGTACGCCTTGACGACCTTGGCCTCGTGGCCGTCCGCGGCCAGCTGGAAGGGGGCGCTGAGGAGCGCGAGGGGCAGGCCGATGCCGACGGCGAGGGCGAGGAGGTCGAGCGGCCACAGGACGGTGGCGAGCAGCAGGGCGTACGCGAACTCCCGCCAGGTGGCCTGCTCCGCCGCCCGGGTCCGGAACCAGGCGGCGAGGCCGGGGGCGGCGGGGACGCGGTGCGGGTCGGGGAGGGGGTCGAGGTCGACGATCCTCGTCCGGAGGCGCTCGATCCGCCCGAGGGCGATGCCGGAGAGCAGGAGCAGCGGCAGCCCGACGAGGAACAGGGAGAACACCCCGAGCACCAGGAACACGAATCCGGCCGCGGCCCCGAGGGCCCCGCCGGACGCGAGATACCCGACGGCCCGCCAGGGCCAGGGTCCGAGGAGGAAACGGGGGCGGGTGAGGGCCTGCCAGGAGGTACGGGGGTCCATGGGGGCCAACGGTAGGGCGGGGGCGGTGGGGGGACCAGGGCGCTACCGGGCGTGCGAGCGGTATGGCTGGACCTACCGGGGAGGCGCCCCGTTGTGGGCGGTCGCTCCGCCGGGGCGGTGCCCACCCCGTTGCGGGCGGTCGCTCCGCAGGGGCGGTGCCCACCCACCCCGTTGTGGGCATGCGTTCCGCCGGGGCGGAACGGGTGGGCACAACGGAACGGCGCCTTGCCGGCGCCAGAGGCTTACGCGCCTGAACCCGCACCACGTCGTGCGCCGCGCATCGGGTGCGGGTCCAGGCTCGGAACGCGGAGGCGCCGCTGGGCGCGCCGTCCCGTGTGCCCACCCGTCCCGCCCTGCGGGACGATTGCCCACACGGGCGCGTGGGCGACGTCCACCCGGGCGTGGGCCCACACGGCGGTGGGCGACGTGCACACGGGCGTGGGCGGGGTCACAGCACGGGGCGGGCGTGGTGGGTGTAGGTCTCCTGGAGGGTCTTCGTCTGCTCCGGGGTCAGGGGCTCGTACGCCGCCCCCGGCGCCGGACGCCACCACACCGGGTCCTCGCAGTGGAAGGCGGCCCGCCGGAGGGCCACCCGGTGGATCTTGTTCGTGGCCGTGAGGGGCAGTTCCTCCATCACCCGGACGAAGCGCGGCGGCATCTTCGTGCCCAGGTCCGCCTGGGCGGACAAGAAGGCCCCGAAGGCCGACGGGTCGAACACCTCGCCCTCCCGGAGGGCCAGCGCCGCCATCACCTGGTCGCCCGCCACCGGGTCCGGTATCGCGTAGACCGCGACCCCCGCCACCCGCTCCCAGCGCGCCAGGATGTGTTCGATCATCGCCGCCGCCAGGTTCTCGCTGTCGACCCGCAGCCGGTCGTCCGTACGGCCCGCGAAGTACAGGAAGCCGTCCGCGTCCCGGTAGAACAGGTCGCCCGTCCAGTACCAGCCGCCGCGCAGCCGCGCCGCCTCCGCCTCCGGGTTGCGCCAGTAGCCCTCGAAGGGCGACCGGCCCCGGTTGACCAGTTCACCGACCGCCTCGCTCGCGTTGAGGAGCCGGCCGGTGGACGAGAAGCGGGCCGGGGCGCATTCCTCCCCCGTCTCGGAGGAGATGACCGCCAGGTCGTCTCCCGGTGCCGCCCGGCCGATCGCGCCCGTCGGCGTGTCCGGGGTCCGCTGGATCGCCGCGCCGCCCTCCGAGGAGCCGTACCCCTCCACCAGCGGGACCCCGAAGCGTTCCCGGAAGCGGGCCGCGTCCACCGCCCCCGCCTCCGTGCCGAAGCCGAGCCGCAGCCGGTGCGCGCGGTCGTCGGGGCCGGGCGGGGTGGCGAGGAGGTACTGGACGGCGCGGCCCACGTACGTGAAGTACGTGGCGCCGAAGCGGCGTACGTCGGGAAGGAAGCGGGAGGCCGAGAAGCGGGCCCGCAGCGCCACCCCCGCCCCGGCGACCAGGGCCGGCGCCCAGTCGGCGATCACGGCGTTCCCGTGGAACATCGGCATGCAGATGTAGTGGACGTCGTCCCGCCCGACCCCGAAGTGGGAGACGAGTGACGCGCCCGCCGCGGTCAGGCGCCCCTGGCTGCACAGGGCCGCCTTCGGCGCGCCCGTCGAACCGGAGGTGAAGGAGAGCAGGAAGCGGCTGTCGGGGCGTACGGGGCCGAGGGTGGCGTCCCCCGGCCGGGCGCCCTCGTACGGGGCGAGGAGTTCCCCGTACGCCTCGGTGTCGGTGACCAGGATCCGTACGCCCGGCAGCGCGAGCCCGTCCAGGAGCGGCAGGTGGGCGCGCTGGGTGACCAGGACCCGGCAGGCGGTGTGCCGGATGTCGCGGGCGAGTTCGGCGCCGCGCCGGGTGGGGTTGATCCCGGCGACGGCGGCCCCCGCGAGGGCCGCCGCGCTGAGCCAGAGCGGGTACTCCGGCGTGTTGTCGAGCAGGATGCCGAGGTGCGGCTCGCCCCCCGGCACGGGTGGCATCAGGTCCACGAGCAGTGCGGCCCGCGCGGCGGCGCCCGCGGCGACCTGGTGGTGGGTGAGGGTGTGGTGCTCGTCCCTCAGGCCGGTCCGGTGGTCGCCCCATTGGCGCCGTACGAGCTCCGCGACGGTGTCCGCGCTCCTCATGGGCCGGACTGTAACTGACGTCCCATCAGAACTGAACGGTCAGAACGAGACGTCCGAGCAGGCGTAGAAGGCGTTCGCGGTGTCCGCGACCGTCCACACCGCCAGGATCAGGTGCCGGCCCGTCTTGCCCGCCGGGACCGTCCCGGAGTGCGAGAGCGTCGACGGCGGCTGCTGGTTGTTGTACGGGATGGTCAGGAACGGCTGGGGGTCGAGGTCCGCGCGGGTCAGCGCCTTGGACCCGGTCCAGCCGTTCTTGGTGATGTAGTAGCGGAAGTCCGTGGTGGCGTGGCGGGCGGTGAACTGCCACCGGAAGGTGTAGCTCTGCCCGGCCACCAGCCGTGTCGTCGGCCAGGCGCCGCCACGGGGGTCGTCGAGCTGCGCGAAGCGGGAGTTCCCGCCGGCGCAGATCTTCCCGTCGGCGGGGCCCGCAGCCGGGAAGCCCTTGAGCCCCTCGACCGACTGCGGCTCCCACTGGATGTCGCCGCAGTTGCTCACGGTCCGGTTGGCACAGAGCTTCTGACGGCTGATCGGCGCGTCGGTGTAGCCGTGACTGCCGGCGGTGCCGGTGGCGAGGACGGTGGCCCCGGCGATGCCGAGAGCCACCACCGCCGCCCCGAGTGCCTTGTTGCGCATGCTGTCGCTCCTGGAGAACGTGGGGAGTTCCTTGGGGCCGTGCGCGCGCGTACGGGGTACTGCTTCACGTGCATTTTGGTCTGGACCAAGTATCAAGGTAGGGAGGGAAGTTGAACATGTCCATCCCCGTCACGCACCCTCCACCGGGCCCGTCCTGCCCGTGTAGAACGCCACCGTCAGGTCCTTGACCAGCGCCTTGCGCTCGTAGTCGTCCAGCTCCACCAGACCACGACTGGTCAGCCGGTGGACCACGTCGTCCACCGCGTCCACCACCGAGGTCAGCACGCTGTCCCGGTGCTTCGCGTCGATCGCCGCGATCCGGCGCCGGCGCATCGCCGCCGCCACCTCCGGCGCGTACTCGATGCGCGTCGGCTGCGCCGAGAACACGTCCACGCCGACCGGGGCGCACTCCGCCGACAGCATCCGCGTCAGGGCCTCGCCGACCGCCTCCGCGTCCCGCAGGGTCGGCGCGTCCTCGTGGAACGCGTCCGCCGGCAGCTGAGAGAGCACCCGGGCCATCGCCGCCTCCACCTGCTCCCGCAGATAGTCCTCGTGCCCGTCGACCCCGAGCGACGCCCGGACCGTGTCCCGCACCCGCCACACCACCAGGACGGTCACGTCGAGCGCGGTGCCCTTCGCGTCCACCGCCGACAGCGGCTCACTGCGCCAGTGCCGCAGCCGGACGTCCACCCGGCGGCGCAGCAGCAGCGGGCTGACCCACAGCAGACCCGTACGGCGGACCGTGCCGCGGTAGTCGCCGAACAGGGTCAGCACATAGGCGTAGCCGACCCGGCCGCGGCCGAGACCGCCCAGCGAGAAGAGGGCGAGCACCACACCCAGGGCCAGCAGGCCCCACAGTCCGAGATGGATGCCGTGGTACGGGCGGGCCGGCAGCCGCAGCATCCGCGCCGCCTCGGCGGGCACCGCCCCGGCCCACCACACGACCCCCGCGCACCAGGCGACCGCGAGGACGCCGACGACCACGCCCACCCAGCCGGGCAGCACCGGCCCCGGCCGCTCGACGAGGGCGGGATCGGCGGTGGGGGCGGGACGGGAGCCGGACGTGGGCCGGGGCTTGGGCTGAGGCCTGGGCTGTGTCCCGGACCGCGCCTTCGGCTGGGCCTTGGCCTTCGGCCCGCCCAGGGACTGCGGGTCGGGCCCGGCCGGGGCCTGGACCTTCGACGGGGCGGGGATGGCGGCCCGGCGGGCGGGCGCCGGGGGCGGGGTGGGCGCGGCCATCGCGATGGTGTCGGGCCCCCCGTCGCCCTCGTCCGCCGCGACGGGGCTCCCCGGCTCGTCCCGGAAGAGCAGGTGCACCGGGATGGAGCCGGTGGTCTCGGTCCCGATCACGTTCTTCCGCCGCGCGACCCGCACGACACCGGCGACGGGCACCGCGACGGAGGCGACCCGCGCGCCACGGATCCGCTGGAAGTCGAGCGCGCCGTCGCCGTCCGGGGCCGGGGCCCCCGCCGACGCACCGGACCGGGGCCCGGCCGGCCGGCCCGGGGCCGTACCGGTATCGGAACCACCCGGCGCCGCACCGGAGCCGGACCCCGCCGAGGGGCCGGGCATGGCGGCTGCCGCCGACCCTCCTGCGGGCCCCGCCGGGGACGAAGGCGCAGGCCCACCGGACACGGCCTTTGCCGGGGCGACCGGCGCCGCACCGGAGACGGAACCGGCGGAGGCGGTCCCGGACGCGGAGGGCGCGGCCACAGTCGGGGGCGCCGGTGCCGTACCGGACACGGGACCTGCGGAGGGACTCCCGGCCGAGGACGCCACCGGGGCCGTCCCCGGCGCACCCGCGCGAGCCCCCGCCGGGGTCAGCGGTGCCGCACCTGACACGGGACCGTCGGAAGCGGTCCCGGACCCGGGCACCGCCGAGGCCGGCCCCGGCGCACCCGCCGCCGAACGCACCGGGGTCACCGGCGCCGCACCGGACACGGAACCCGCCGCGGGCACCGCCGACGTGCCCGCCGCGACCCCCGGCCGGGGCATCGGCGCCGCACCGGGCACGGAAGCCGCCGCGGGCACCGCCGACGTGCCCGCCGCGACCCCCGGCCGGGTCACCGGCTCCGTACCGGACACCGCTCCCGGACGTACCCCCACCCCCGCGGTACCCGACACCGCACCGGCCTCAGCTCCCGCCCCGGCCACCGGTGCCGCACCGGGCAGGAGGCCGGCCGCGGCCGGTCCCGTCTGCCCCGACGCGGGCACATCCGCGCCGACTCCCTCCGCGCCGGAGGCGGACACCGCCGAGGTCTCCGCGGGCGCGTCCGCCGCCTCGCGCGCCGGGGTCGCCGGCTCCGTACCGGACACCGCCGACGCCCGGTCGGGTTCCGGCGTCGGTGGGGACGTGCGGGGGAGGGTGCCGTCCGTCAGGCGTCTGGCCGTGCGGGCCGCGTCACGCGAGGCCGCCGCGCCGGAGTCCGCGGGGTTCGGGGTCGATGCCGTCATTCGGGTCCACCTCATGCTCTCGGGGTCATCGGAACAAACGCCGCCAGGTCTCCGGGCCCGGGTAGCCGTCGGCCGCTGCGCCGCGCCAGCCCTGTGCCCGCTGGAACGCCTCGACGTTGCGGCGGTCCGCCTCCGTCCAGCGCGGACCGGGTCCCGACAGGTAGTGCTTGCCGAAGCCCCGCTTCACCAGTTGTTTGCCCAGCTTCTCCACATATGCGTTGGATTGCCCCGGACGGAAGTAGCCACGCCCGGGAAACCCCGTCGCATTCGTGCTCGGACCGGCCGAACCACTCGAACCGCCGATGTCCTTGCCCCCGCCGGTCACGAGGAGCCGCCAGGTCTGCGGGCCGGGAAGGCCGTCCGCGTCCTTGCCCTTCCAGCCCTGCGCGAGCTGGAACGCCTGGGTCGCCCTGCGGTCCGCGTCGCCCCACCTCGGACCGGGCCCCTGGCTGTAGAACTTCTTGCCGCCGCGCTCGACGAGGAGCTTCCCGAGCTGGGTGACGTACGCGTTGTTCGCGCCCGGGCCGAACATCCCCGATCCCGGGTACGGCGCCGCCTCCGTGGACTCCGGCCCGCCGCCGGTGCCGCCGCTCACCACGCCCTTGTAGCGGTAGGCCACGTACCGGTCGGAGTTCTCCCAGTACGCCATCGGCGTCGGCTGCTTCCGCGTGCGCGGCTTCGTCTGCTCGTAGGCGAGGTAGGAGGTGTGCGTGTAGTCGGTCCAGCCGCCGAAGATCGTGACGTGCGAGCCGCGGGTCGGGTTCGCCGGGTTGTGGAAGAGCAGGATGTCGCCGGGCTGGAGCTCCGTGCGGTCGATCCGTACGGCGAAGCGGTCGAGGCTTCCGGTCCACTCGTTGCTGCGCAGGTTCCAGGCCATCGAGATGTAGCCGGAGCAGTCCTGGCGGTACCCGTCCGACCAGTATTGCTCCATCGAGTACGGGACCTGCGCCGAGACCCAGGTCTTGGCCCGGTTGATGATCTCCGCGCGCGTCGTCGGCCGCAGCGTCTCCGTCGAGATCTGACTGGTCGTCGGGACGGCGTCGGGCGCCGGGGCCGAGCCCGGTCCCGGCGCGCCGCCGTGCAGCGGCCCGCGTCCGCCCTGCGGGGTGTCGGCCCCCGGCCAGGACGTGCCGGGGGACCCGGGCGTCGCCGGCCCGCGCAGGACCGCCGGGTCCGCGTCCACCGGGACCGCCGGGACCTCCCCGTCCGCCGACGCCCCGTCCGCCGGGGTCTGGGGGCCCGGGCCCGTGAGGGCCGTCGCCACCCCGGCCCCTCCCCCACCCAGGACCACCCCCGCCGCCGTCACCAGGACCAGCGCGCGGCGGGCGCCGTGCGCCGCCGGGTGGCCGCCCGCGCGGACGGGCAGGCCCAGGGCGAGGTCACGCCGCTGCCGGGCGCAGCCCGGGCAGCCGCAGTCGGCTGCGGGTTCGAACTCCTCGAAGACCGGCACGCTCATGCGATTCCCCTCCACACTCGTCAAGATCTTTTTTGCCCTCGTTTCGGGCGTCAGTGTCTCAACTGTCTGGACAAATCGCATTTTGACGGATCGAAGGCCTGATACGACCATCCGACAGGCCGGAGGCGACCGGTATCGGTCGGGAGCACCCCCTCACGTCAGGTAGAGTTCTCTTTGTCAGCAGGCGCCGCTAGCTCAGTTGGTTAGAGCAGCTGACTCTTAATCAGCGGGTCCGGGGTTCGAGTCCCTGGCGGCGCACGCAGAGTCAAGGCCCCTCACCGATGGTGAGGGGCCTTGGTCTTTCTCCGGGCTTTCTGCTCCAACTACCGTGCGTCGTCGGCCAGTTACGCCGTACCCCTGGGCCGGGCGAGGGCAGGGCCTCTACAGTGTGCGGAACCCCGACCTCCCGCGGCGGCACCGGGCTCCTCCCGCGGCCCGTGAGCCCCGCGGTCGAGGACCGGCCCGGTCGGCGGCGGCCCGGGACGCGCCCCGCCGACCGCGGCCCGGTTCGGCCGGCAGGGAGGCAGGCAGGCAGGCAGGCAGGCAGGCAGGGATCGCTCAGCCCTTGCCCGTCAGGTACGCCGACACCACCACGTTCGCCGTGTACGTTCCCGCCGCCCGGTCGAAGGTGCCGCCGCAGGTGATCAGGCGCAGCTCTGCGCGGTGGGGGTCGCGGGCGCCGTAGACCCTGGTCGCGTCGAAGTCGTCCCGCGGGAAGACCTGGACGTCGTCGACGGTGAACTCGGCGACCGATCCGTCCGTCCGGGTGATGCGGACCTTCGCGCCGGGGCGGGCCGCGCTCAGGCCGTAGAAGACGGCCCGGCGGGTCTCGGTGTCGACGTGGCCGACGAGGAGGGCCGCGCCGGCCGCGCCCGGCCGGGTGCCGGAACCGAACCAGCCCACGGTGTGCGGCATCTCGAAGGGCGGTGGGTCGATGGCGCCCGTGGCGTCCAGGCCGCGCGCCACGACGGGCGCGCTGATGCCCAGGGAGGGGATGTCGATCCGCCGGGGTTCGAGGGGCGGCAGCGGGTCGCGGGCCGGGGGCAGCGGCTCGCCGAGGGGGCGGCCGACCGCGGCGATGTCGCCGGTGGTCGGTGCGGAGCTGCCGCCGGGTCCCTCGGTGGCCTCGCGGCCCCAGAGCCAGAGCCCGGACAGCAGGACCGCCCAGGCCACGCCGGTGACGAGGCGCCCGGTGCCCGCCGGGCGGGTTCCGGACGGCACGGTCACCCGCCGTCGCCGCCGGTGTCGGTGCGGCGGCGCGAGCTGCGGAAGGCGACCGCCACGGCGGCGATCGCGGCCATGCCGAGGCCGAGCAGGGTGTACGGGGTGCCGAGGCCGCTCTCGGAGGTGGTCTGGGCGACGCCGGGGGCCACGGGGGCCGCGAAGGCGGCGGTGCCTCCCCCGCCGGCGCGGACCGGGGCCACCGGGGTGGCGTGGTGCGTGGGCCGGTGGGTGGGCTCCTGGTGGTGCCGGACCTGCACGGTGCCGACGTCCCGGTGGTCGTGGCCGTCGCAGGTCACGCTGACCTTGTACGTGCCGTCCCGGAGGCCCGAGCGGAGGGTGGTGTCGCCGAACAGCGGGTTGCCGCCGCCGTCCCGTCCGGTCAGCTCCGCGTCGGCGACGAACGCCGTGGACCTGGCGGCGCCGGTCGTGCCCTTGCAGCCCTGGACGCGGACGTCGACGTCGGCGCCGGGCGAGGCGGTGGACGGGGTGACGGTGGCCTTCACCCCGTCGTGGGCGTACGCGCCACCGGCCGCCTGTGCCAGTACGAGCACCACGGCCGCCCCTGCGGCACGGAGAGCAATGGGACCTGAACGCATCGTGACCTCCTGATACTGGCAGGGTCACCCGGATCCGCGCTTCTCGCATCCGCAGGGGACGGACGCCGTGCCCCTTACACGCGGTCGACGATGTCCGCGATGGACTGGACGATCTTCGACGGGCGGAACGGGAAGCGGTCGATCTCCGCCTGCGTGGTCAGACCGGTCAGGACCAGGAAGGTCTGCATGCCGGCCTCCAGACCGGCCAGGATGTCGGTGTCCATCCGGTCGCCGATCATCGCGCTGGACTCGGAGTGGGCGCCGATCGCGTTGAGGCCGGTGCGCATCATGAGCGGGTTCGGCTTGCCGGCGAAGTACGGCTCCTTGCCGGTGGCCTTCGTGATGAGGGCGGCGACGGAGCCGGTGGCCGGGAGCGGGCCCTCCAGGGAGGGGCCGGTCTCGTCGGGGTTGGTGCAGATGAAGCGGGCGCCGGCGTTGATGAGGCGGACGGCCTTGGTCATCGCCTCGAAGGAGTACGTACGGGTCTCGCCGAGCACCACGTAGTCCGGGTCGTGGTCGGTGAGGACGTAGCCGATGTCGTGGAGGGCGGTGGTGAGACCGGCCTCGCCGATGACGTACGCGGTGCCGCCGGGGCGCTGGTCGTCGAGGAACTTGGCGGTGGCGAGGGCCGAGGTCCAGATGTTCTCGACGGGGACTTCGAGGCCCATGCGGGCGAGGCGGGCGTGCAGGTCGCGGGCCGTGTAGATCGAGTTGTTGGTGAGGACCAGGAACGGCTTCCCGGTCTCCCGCAGCTTCTTGATGAACGCGTCGGCGCCGGGGATCGGCACGCCCTCGTGGATGAGGACGCCGTCCATGTCGGTCAGCCAGGATTCGATCGGCTTGCGCTCTGCCATGGGTGCGGGACTCCTGCCGTACAAGACGTGCGGTGTGCTGGGGGCGCCGCGACAGCGCTGTGGCGACGCCCCCAGGGTAGTCAGGATGTGCTGATCTTGACCCCGTCGATCGTCCAGTACCAGTTGTTGGAGCCGGTGTAGCGGAAGCGGAAGCTCACGCTGGAGGCGCCGGCCGGGACGGCGACGGTGAGGGACTGGGGCTGGGAGACGACGTCGGCCGTGTAGCTCTTGACGAGCGTCGGGGTGCCGCCGTTGAAGCTCGCCAGGATCTGGGCGGTCTGCGGCGCCTCCTGGCGGTAGAAGGTCGTGAAGTCGAGGGTGACGGTGCTCGCGCCGGAGACGCTGTACGCGGGCGTGACCAGGGTCGAGTCGTACGTACCGGAGAAGGACTTGTCGGCCCACTCGTCGGAGTCGGCGACGGCGAACACGCCCCGGGCGCGGACGTTGAGCTCGCGGGACTGGTCGCGCTGGGTGCGGGACCAGAACTCGTCCGTGGCGAAGGACCAGCCGCGCCACTCGGTCATGCCGCCGGTGCCCATGGCGTTGTTGATGACGGACCAGCCGCTGGGCGCGGTGTGCGTGAAGCCGAGGATCCCGTTGGGGATGCCGGTCTCGTCGACGCGGCCGGAGAGGGACGGGTAGAGGGCGTCGAAGGGGTCGGTGGACCGCTGCTGGATCGGCTTGCCGTCGAGGCCCCAGGACGGGTCGGGGACGATGCCGAGCTGCTGGAAGACGGTGGCGGCGACGTCGACGAGCCGGGTGTCGATGGGGCGGGCGCCGGCGGCGATGCCGGGGCCCTGGGCGAGGACGAAGGTGCGCCGCTCCTCGATGCTGGAGCCGCCGTGGCCGCCGGCGTCGGTGTGGCCGTGGTCGGTGGCGACGATCACCGTCCAGCGCTCGGTGGCGTACGAGGGGCGGGCCTGGATCGCCGCGAGGAGCCGGCCGAGGTAGCCGTCCTGGACGTCGATGGCGTCGAGGTACTTCTGGCTGGCGGCGCCGTAGGTGTGGCCGATCTCGTCGGTCTCGCCGAAGTAGACGAAGAGGACGTCGGGGTTCTGGTTGCGCAGGACGTCCTCGGTGATGTCGGTGATGAGGAGGTCGTTGACGGCGTAGTCGTTGTTGTAGACGAGCTTGGCGTCGGCGCCGGGGGTCACCGTGCCGTGGGTGTCGAGTTCGGGCCAGTCGACGGCGGCGAACAGCGAGAGCTCGGGGCGGACCTGGTTCAGACGGGCGAGGAGACCGGGGTACCGGCCGTAGTTCTTGCCGGTGAAGGTGTTGTCCTTCACGCCGTGCTTGTCGGGCCAGACGCCGGTGGAGATCGTCGACCAGCCGGGGCCGGAGGAGGTGGCGGCCATCGGGTTGGCGTAGAGCAGGGAGCGGCCGTAGGTGCCGTTCGCCATCAGGGACTTGAGGGTGGGGGCCTTGGCGGCGTCGATCCGGTCGTACCGCAGGCCGTCCATGCCGACGAACAGCACCTTGTCCTTGCTGGTGCCGTTCGGGAGCGTCGGGGCGGTGCCGGCGGCCTGGGCGGCGGGAGCGGCGGCCAGCCCGGTGGCGGCGACGGCCGCGGTGGCACCGGCGGCGGCGAGCACGGTGCGGCGGGAGATGCGGGAGATGCCGGTGGTCGGCATGTCGGAGTCCTCCGTGAGGGGGTCGATGGGGGTACGGACACACGCCAACGCCCCTGATTTCTCAGGGGCGTTGGTCCGTACCCGTTATCTTTCCGCGATATTCGGAGGCTTTCCAGAGGGCGTACGGTGAACTCTTAGCTTCCGGTCGCGGACTTCCACGCGTCGACGTACGCCGCGAGGTTCTTGTCGATGTCGGCCCAGTCCGGCTCGAAGACCTCGACGCCCTCCATCAGCTTGGCCAGTTCGATGGCGTTGGCGTCGGTGGCCTTGACGTCCTTGCGGGCCGGGAAGCCGCCGCCGATCGCGCTGACCTCGCGCTGGGCGCCCTCGCTCAGCATGAAGTCGAGGAGCTTCTTGCCGTTCTCGGTGTGCGGGGCCTTGTTCACCAGGCCCGCGGCGTACGGCAGGGCGAAGGTGGTGGGCTTGCCGCCGTCCTTCGCCGGGAACCAGATGCCGAGGTTCGGCATGGACTTGGCCTGGGCGAAGTTCATCTGGACGTCGCCGTTGGCGACGAGCAGTTCGCCCTTGTCCACCTTGGGGGCGAGCTTGGAGGTGGAGGAGGACGGGCCGACGTTGTTGGCCTGGAGCTTCTTCAGGTACTCCATCGCCGGCTCCTTGCCGCCGAAGTCGTGCATCGCCTTGATGAGGACGGCGGTGCCGTCGCCCGCGACGCCGGGGGTGGAGTACTGCAGCTTGTCCTTGTACGTGGCGCCGAGCAGCTCCTCCCAGGTCTTGGGGGCGGCCGGGAGCTCCTTCTTGTTGTGGACGAAGCCGAAGTAGTTGTTGACGACGGAGGTCCAGGTGCCGTCGTCGGACTTGTCGCCGCCGTTCACCTGGTCGGCGCCCTGGGGCCGGTACGACTGGAGCAGGCCCTTGGAGCCGGCCTGCTGGATGAAGGGCGGCAGGGTGACGAGGACGTCGGCCTGGGTGTTGGACTTCTCGCGGAGGGCGCGCTGCACCATCTCGCCGGAGCCGCCCTCGACGTACTTGACCTTGATGCCGGTCTGCTTCTCGAAGTCGGCGAAGACCTTGTCGTACCAGCCGTCGCCCGCCTCGCCCTTGAGGCCGTCGGCGCTGTAGACGGTGACGACCTTCTCGTCGGAGGCTGCGGAGGAACCGTCGCAGGCGGTGAGCGTGACAGTGAGGACGAGGGCGCCGGTGACGGCGGCGACCGGCTTGGCGTACGTACGCATAACGTTGTTCTCTCCTGGCAATTCGGGGGGAGTCAGCGGTACGAGGCTTTGGTGCGGATGCGGGAGACGGCCAGCAGGGCCAGCAGGGTCGCCGCCATGAGGACCACGGCGAGCGCCGAGCCGGTGAACAGGGAGCCCCGGTCGGTCGCGGTGAAGATGAGCACCGGCAGCGGGGTCCAGTCGGGCGGGTAGAGCATCATCGTGGCGCTGAGCTCTCCCATGGACAGGGCGAAGCAGAGCCCGGCGGCCGCGTTCAGGGACGGCAGCAGGAGCGGGAGCTTCACCCGGAGCAGGACGTACGAGGGGCGGGCGCCGAGGCTGGCCGCCGCCTGCTCGTACATCGGGTCGAGGCGCCGGATGGCGGCCGAGACCGACTGGTGGGCGAACGCCGTGACGAGGACGGTGTGCGCGAGGATCACGATCCAGCGGGTGCCGTTGAGGAGCATCGGCGGCTGCGAGAACGCGACGAGGACGGCGAGGCCGACGACCACGGACGGCACGGCGACCGGCAGCATGAACAGGGCGTCGAGCAGCCGCTTGCCCTTCTTGCCCAGGGCGGCCGCGGCGAGCGCGGCCCAGGTGCCGACGGTCAGCGCGATCACGCTCGCGGTGACGGCCGTGACCAGGCTGGTGGTGAGCGCCTGGAGGGACTCGCCGCGGGTGGCCGCCGCGTAGTGGGCGGTCGTCGGTCCGGACGGGAAGGCGCCGGACCAGTGGGTGGAGAACGAGGCGGCGAGGATGACCAGGAGGGGCAGGGCGAAGAGGGGCACGAAGAGGACCGCGAACAGCACCCAGGCCGTCCACCTGCCCGTACGGCTATGCACCAGCACGGCGGCTCACCCCCCGGTAGAGGACGTAGAGGCCGACCGAGAGCGCGACGTTGACGACGGCGACGACGCAGGCGGCGGCGTAGTCGGATTCGAGGATCGCCTTGCTGTAGACGAGCATCGGGAGGGTCGTGACGCCCTTGGCGCCGGTGAAGAGGACGATCCCGAACTCGTTGAGGCACATGACGAGGACGAGGCTGCCGCCGGCGGCGAGCGCGGGCAGCGCCTCGGGCAGGATCACCTGCCGGACGATCCGCAGCGGCCGGGCGCCGAGCGAGGACGCCACCTCCAGCTGGGCGGTCTCCATCTGCGAGAACGCGGCCAGCAGCGGGCGCATCACGAACGGGGTGAAGTACGTGATCTCGGCGAGCAGGACGCCCCACGGGGTGGTGAGGAACCGGAAGGGTCCTGCCGGGTCGCCGGTGACGTCGGTCCAGATCCCGTTGGCCATGCCGACCGTGCCGTACAGGAACAGCAGGGCGAGCGTGATCAGGAAGGACGGGAAGGAGAGGAAGACGTCGATGAACTTCGACACCGCCTTCCCGCCGGGGAAGGGCGTGAACGCGATCACGAGCGCGAGGACGAAGCCGAGGACGAGACAGCCGACGGTGGCGGCGACGGCCAGCCACACGGTGGTGACGAGCGCCTCGCGGAAGGAGGTGGTGGAGAAGACCTCGGCGTACGCGCCGGGGGCGAGGGACTCCTGGACGACGAGGGCGAGGGGGTAGAGGAAGACGAGGGCGAGGACGGCGACGGGGGGCAGGGCCCAGAGCCACGTGGGGCTCGCTGCCGCCGTTGTGGGCATGCGTTCCGCCGGGGCGGAACGGGTGGGCGCAACCCCCGGTGCCGGGTTCCGTTCCTTGAGACCTGTGCCGGGACTAGCCATCGGTCACCCCCGCCGCAAGCACCACGGCATCGTCCGGTGCGAAGTGCAGCAACACCTCGGTGCCGAGTGCCGGCGTCTCCTTGAGCTCCCGCACGTCCGCCTTCACCCGATGCCCGCCCACCTCCACGTACAGCCGATGCGTGGACCCACGCCACTGGACCTCGGCGATCCGCCCGCTCAGTGCGTTGGGCCCCGGGCCGAGGCCCACGAGGTGCGGCCGTACGCAGAGGGTCGCGGTGGCACCGGGCGCGGCCTCGGAGACCGGGACGTCGAGGGCGACGCCCTCGAAGGCGACCCCCTTCTCCCCCACCGTCACCGGCAGCAGATTCGCGTTGCCGACGAACGATGCCGTGAACTCCGTACGGGGACGCCGGTACAGCTCCTGCGGGGTCCCGCAGTCCTGGAGCCGTGCCTTGTCCATGACGGCGATCCGGTCGGCCAGGGTCAGCGCCTCGACCTGGTCGTGGGTGACGTACAGGATCGACACGTCCGGGAGTTCGCGGTGGAGCCGGGCGAGTTCGGCGAGCATCCCGGAGCGCAGCTGCGCGTCGAGCGCCGAGAGGGGTTCGTCGAGGAGGAGCACGTTCGGGCGGATGGCGAGCGCGCGGGCGATGGCGACGCGCTGCTGCTGGCCGCCGGAGAGCTCCCGGGGGTAGCGCTGGGCGTAGGCCGCCATGCCCGTCATCTCCAGGGCCTCCGCGACCCGCCCCGGGATCTCGCCCTTCGGCACCTTCTGGGCCTTGAGGCCGAAGGCGACGTTGGCGTCCACCCTGAGGTGGGGGAAGAGGGCGTACTGCTGGACGACCATGCCGATGCCCCGCTTGTACGGCGGCAGCGCGGTGACGTCGCGGTCGCCGATGAGCACCCGCCCGGCGGCCGGCCGGACGAATCCGGCTACGGCCCGCAGCGCGGTCGTCTTGCCGGAGCCGGAGGGCCCGAGGAGAGCCATCACCTCGCCGGGCTCGACGGTCAGGTCGAGGGAGTCGAGGACGGTGTTGCTCCCGTACGTGACGGTGACGCCGTCGAAGCGGATGCCGCTGGTCATGCCTCGTACGCCCCTATCAGGGAGGGGAGTTCGGCGACCGAGGCGAGGACGTGCGTCGCGCCGTGCTCCTTGAGCGCGGTCTCGTCGTGCGCGCCCGTGAGGACGCCCGCGACGATCCCGGCGCCGGAGCGGACGCCGCTGAGCATGTCGTACGAGGTGTCGCCGGCGACCACGACCTGGCGGACGTCGTCCACGACCCCGGTACGGAGGAGGGCGGCGAGGACCATGTCCGGGTACGGGCGCCCCCGGCCGCCCGCGTCGGCCGGGCAGAGGGTCAGCTCGACCAGGTCCCGCCAGCCGAGGGCGTCGAGGATGGCGTCCTGGGTGACCCGGGCGAAGCCGGTGGTGAGGACGACCGCCCGGCCCTCTTCGCGGAAGGCGGCGATCGCCTCCGCCGCGCCCGGGACCGGGGCGATCAGGCCGTCGGCGACCAGCTCTCCGTACGCCGCCTCGAAGGCGAGGTTGGCCTGCTGGGCACGGGTCTCGTCGCCGCCGAAGAGGTGGCGGAAGACGGAGATCTTGGATTCGCCCATGGTGGCGCGGACGTAGTCGATCATCGTGGCCGGGTCTTCGCCGAGGCGTTCGGCGGCGGCCGTGAAGGCCTGCTCGACGAGGCCGCCGTCGGCGACGGTCGTGCCGGCCATGTCGAGGACGACGAGGTTCATGTCGGTCATCTGCTTCTCCACGGTGTTCACCAGCCCAGTTCGTTCGCGGTCTTCTCGGCGATGGCGGGCGAGCAGGTCATGCCGCGGCCGCCGGGTCCGGTCACCAGCCACACGCCGTCGCGGACCCGCTGGCGGTGCACGACCCGGCTGGTGTCGACGCACTGCGCGTACACCCCGGCCCAGCGGCGCCGGATCTTCGGCAGCGGGCGGCCGAGGAAGGACTCGACGACGCGGACGAGGTGCTCGTAGGGGTCTTCGAGGGTGTCGAAGGCGAAGGGGTGCTCGTACTCGTGGGTGTCGCCGATGGTCAGTCCGCCGTCGAGACGCTGCACCATGAGCAGCTGCATCTTGTGGGCGGCGGCGGTCGGGTCCTGCGCCTGGTTCTCGTTGAGGGCGTCGAGGGCGGGGGACGCGTACGCCGGGTAGTAGCGGAAGGAGTCGGCGTCGGCGACGGAGGTGGTGAGGGGCTCGCCGAGCGGTGCGGTCTGCATCATCTGGAGCCGGACGCGGCGGACGGGTATCTCGCCGGCGACCTCGCGGACGAGGCCGGAGAGCCAGGCGCCGGTGCACAGGACGACGGCGTCGCCGGTGTGGACCTCGCCGCGGTCGTCGCGGACCCCGTTCTCGCCGACGACGTCCCGGACCTCGCGGTTCGGCAGGAAGGTGTACTTCCCGGTGGCGAGGAGGGCCTCGCGGAGGGCGAGCTGGGCGAGGCGCGGTTCGACGGCCGCGTCCCGCTCGCACCACAGGGCGGCCTCGAACGCTCCGCGCAGGGCCGGGTTGACCGTGCGGGCCTCGGCGGCCGTGAGCAGCTTGTAGCCGCGGGCGGCGGCGTCGGGGCGGGCCACGGCGGCCTCGGCGACGGCGAGTTCAAGCTCGTTCCGCACGGGGGTGAGGGAGCCGATGGCCCGGAAGCCGAGGCCGGGGACGCGGGCGCCGATGCCCTCCCAGAGTTCACGGGCGCGCAGGGCGGTGTCGAGCTCCTCGCCGCCGGCCCGTCCGCTCACCCAGATCTGGCCGAAGTTGCGGAGCGATGCCCCGCGTGCCTCGGCCTCGCGCTCGATGTGTACGACCTCGTGGCCGCGTTCCACTGCGTGCCAGGCGTGCATGGTTCCCACGACGCCGGCTCCTACGACAATCACCTTCATGCCGACGACGGTCGCGGGATCGGGTGGACCGGACGGATCCGGCGGGCGACGGGACGGTGAACGGACCGACAAACTTGGACCAGACCCGTTATCATTCTGTTATCTTACCGGGTTCGATCCCGGCGCCGGGCCGTCAGCCCTGCTGCCCCAGATGGGTCGTGAAGCTGAACCTGTCCCCCCGGTAGAGCGTGCGGACCCGCTCCAGGGGCAGCCCCGAGGTGTCCCGGGAGACGCGGTGGAGCAGCAGCATCGGCAGCGCCGGCGGCGTACCGATGAGCAGGGCCTCGCGCGGCGTGGCGAGGACGGTCTCGATGCGCTCGTCCGCGTCGCCGAACGAGATGCCGAGCCGGTCGTGGAGGTAGGCGTAGAAGGAGGAGTCCGGGTCGAACTCGGTGTCCAGACGCGGGGCGCGGGCCTCGGAGACGTACGTGCTCTCCAGGCCGACCCGCTCGTCGTCGGCGAGGAGCACGCGCTCCATGTGCCAGACGGGCTCTCCGCGTTCGACGCCGACCTCGGGGGCGAGCGCCTCCGGGCAGGGGAAGCGGTCGAGCGAGATCAGGCTGCGGCCGGGACGGAGACCCTGGCGGCGCACGCCCTCCGTGTAGCTGGCGAGCGAGAGGGGCTGCTCCAGCTTGGGGCCCGCGACGACCGTGCCCCGGCCCTGGCGGCGCAGCCGTCCCTCCAGGAGGAGTTCCCGCAGGGCCTGCCGGACGGTCTCGCGGGACACCTCGTACCGGACGGCGAGATCACGCTCGGTGGGCAGCAGCCCGCCCTCCCCCAACTCGTCGACCATCACGGCGATCTTCGCCTTGACGGCGTAGTACTTGGGGACGCGGCCGTGCTCGGGGACGCCGGAGCGAACGGGGGCGCCGGGGGTGGTCTGGTAGTTCATCCGGGGATGATCGCAGACGGTGATGAACGGAAAGGTGTACGGCGCATGACTCAGCGGTGCCGGCGGCGTCGGGCGGCCCGGAGGAGGAGGGCGCCGAGCAGGACGAGGCCCGCGGAGAGTACGGCGAGGACCCGTTCGTACGTCTCCGACTCCCGCCCCGTGCTGGCCAGTTCGGTATCGGCGGGGTCCTCGTCGCTCCCGGTGGCGGGTGCGGTCGGAGCCGGCGGGCGAGCCGTCTTCGCGGGGGGCGCGGAGGGGTCGGAAGGGGCGGGTGTGTCAGGTGCGGTGGGAGTGCCGGGCGCGGCGGGGCCCACGGTCAGGCGGTAGTCGCCGGACTCGCCGACCCAGTCGCCGTCCTCGCCCTGGCGCTGCACGACGGCCGCGTTGACGACGACCTCGTCGGGTGCCGTCTCCGCCTCGAACGTCAGGCGTACGGGGACGGTGAGGGTCCGGCCCGCGGGCACCGCGAAGCCGCCGAAGCCGGTGAACGCGCCCACGTTCTCGGCCTCGTCGGTCACCTCGAAGACCACCGGGTGCCAGCGCGCCGACCCGGCGTCGTAGAACTCGAACCGGATCTGCTCCGGGCGCAGGGCCCGGTCCCGGTCGGTGAGGACGAGCACCGGGTGGATGCCCGAGCAGGGGGAGTCCGTGGTGTTGGTGAGGTCGAGCTTCCAGGTCTGGAACGGTCCGCCCGCCGGATAGTCGGCCGGACCGCCGTGGATCCGGGTGTCCAGCGGGAAGCCGCCGTCGGCGGGGGTCCCACAGGAGGGGGGGGGGGTCGGGGGCGGGGGCGGCGGGAGCCGGGGCGGCGATGGCGACCGTGGCCGCCGCGGCGGCTGCCACGGTCGCGGCGGCCACGGTGGCGGTGCGAACGCCGCACAGGCGCAGGGGGGCGGGGGCCATGGGAGGGGCCTTTGCTGCTCGCAGACATGGGGACGGCGGCGACGCTGCCACGCGGGAGGGAGCGGGTGGGGCAGCGACACCGGGAGGACGCCCGTTGGGGCGGGCAGATCCGCCTGATCGGCCTACTTTCCGATGATCGGAAGAGCGGTTTGTCGGCTCACATCCCGAGGGCCGGCGCGGGCTACTTCCCGAAGACCGGCGCCAGCGTCAGCCACGCCGCGCCCTCCGCCACCGCATCCCGCCCCGTCGCGAGGCCCACCGGGGCCGTCAGGCCGAGGCCGCCCAGCACCTTCCGTACCCCCTCCGCGAAGACCTCCGGCGCGGCGAGCACCACCCGGCCGCCCAGGAGGACCTGGTCGATGTCGAGGAGCCGGACGAGGTTGGCCGCGCCCGTGCCCAGGATCCGCGCGGCCTCGGCGAGTTCGCCGCGCGCGACGGCCGCCAGGCACAGGACCTCCAGGCAGCCGCGCCCGCCGCAGCCGCACGGCGGTCCGTCGAGCTGGACGGTCTGGTGGCCGAGCTCGCCCGCCCCGGTCCTGTCCCCGCGCAGGGGCGCGCCGCCGAGGACGAGGCCGGTGCCGAGCCCCGTACCGAGGTGGACGTAGGCGAAGGAGCCGGGGGCCGCGGGGCGCAGGGCGAGGCCCAGCGCGGCGGCGTTGGTGTCCTTGTCGAGGACGACGGGCAGTCCGAGGCGCCCGGCCAGCTCGTCCCGTACGGGATGCCCGGCCCACTCGGGGAAGCCGGTGACGCGGCCGGGGACCCCGGCCCGGTGGTCGAGGGGGCCGGGCATGGCGACGCCGGCACCGAGGACGGTCCCCTCGGAGGGGGCCGCGCCGAGCAGCGCTCGTACCTCCTCGGTCACCGCGTCCAGGACCGGGCCCGCCCCCGCGCCCAGGTCCACGGGGCGGCGGCGGACCGCCCGGACCTCGCCCGCGAGGTCGGTCAGGAGGGCTGTCAGCTCGTCCCGGTCGAGGTGGACGCCGACGGCGTGCGCGGCGGAGGGCACCAGGCGCAGGACCGTGCGGGGCTTGCCGCCGGTCGAGGCGCGGTGGCCGGCCTCCGCGGCGAGGCCCTCCGACCGGAGCCGCGCGGTGATCTTGCTGACGGCCTGCGGGGTGAGCCCGGTCCGCTCGGCCAGCTCCAGGCGGCTGATCCCGGCCTCCCCCGCCGTGCGCAGCAGGTCGAGCACCAGCGCCGCGTTGTGGCTGCGCACAGCCGTCACTTGCACGTTCTCATTCCTCACTCCCCCATTGTCGTCGTCGCTTGCACTTTGGCAACCGCGTTGCTTAAGTGGCTCCATGACCCCCCTCCGCGTCGGACTCGTCGGCTACGGCCTCGCGGGCTCCGTCTTCCACGCCCCGCTGATCGCCGCCTCCGAGGACCTCGTCCTCGCCGCCGTCACCACCGGCAACCCCGAGCGGGCCGCCGAGGCCCGCGCCGCCCACCCCGGCGTCCGGGTCGCCGCCCGCCCCGAGGAGCTGTGGGAGCAGGGCGCGGAGGAACTGGACCTGGTCGTCGTCGCCTCCCCCAACAAGACGCACGTCGCCGTCGCCACGGCTGCCCTGGAGGCCGGCCTCCCGGTCGTCGTCGACAAGCCGCTCGCCGGGACCGCCGCCGAGGCCCGCGCGCTCGCCACGCTCGCCGATGAGCGCGGCCTGCTGCTCTCGGTCTTCCAGAACCGCCGCTGGGACAGCGACTTCCGCACCCTGCGCCGGATCCTCGACGAGGGTGCGCTCGGCGAGGTCCAGCGTTTCGAGTCCCGCTTCGAGCGGTGGCGGCCGCAGCTCAAGGGCGGCTGGCGCGAGTCCGGTGCGCCCGAGGAGATCGGCGGGCTCCTGTACGACCTGGGCAGCCACGTCGTCGACCAGGCCCTCGTGCTCTTCGGTCCGGTGGTCTCGGTGTACGCCGAGTCGGACGTGCGGCGGCCGGGCGCCGAGGCCGACGACGACACGTTCCTCGCTCTCACCCATGCGAACGGGGTCCGCTCCCATCTGTACGTGAGCGCCACCACCGCCCAGCTCGGCCCCCGCTTCCGGGTGCTCGGGCAGCGCGCGGGCTTCGTGAAGTACGGGCTCGACCCGCAGGAGGCCGACCTCCGCGCGGGCCTGCGGCCGGGGCACGGCACGGTCTGGGGCGCCGAGCCCGAGGGGCTCTGGGGCCGGATCGGGGCCGGGGAGTCGCCGCTGACGGGCGGCGGCATCCCGGTGGAGTCCCTGCCCGGCGACTACCCGGCGTACTACGCGGCCGTCGCCGCCGCGGTGCGCGGCACCGGCGCGAACCCGGTCACCGCGCACGAGGCGGCCGCCGCCCTCGACGTCCTGGAGGCGGCTCGGACCTCGGCCCGCGAGGGCCGCTCGGTCTCCCTGTAACAGCCGCTCAGCTCACCCCACCCCTCCGACGACGGCTGAGGAACACCAACGCGCCACCCCCGAGGGAGAGGGCGACCGCGCCGGCACCCATGACGATCTTCCCGGTGCCGGCGCCGGTGTCGGGGAGTTCGCCGTCGGGGCCGTCGGGACCGTGGGGGCCGTGGTTGCCGCCGGAATCGCCGTGACCACCGGAGTCACCGCCACCGTCGGCCGAACCGCCACTGGTCCAGCCACCGCTGTCCGACCCACCGCTCGCCCAGCCGCCGCTCGTGTGGTCGGTGGGGGTGGGCGTGGGGGGGGGGGTGGGTGGGTTCCGTCGGGGTCGGCGTCGGGTCGGTCGGCGTGGGAGTCGGATCCGTCGGGGTCGGCGTCGGATCGGTCGGCGTCGGGGTCGGGTCCGTGGGCGTCGGGGTCGGGTCCGTGGGGGTCGGCGTCGGGTCCGTCGGGGTGGGAGTCGGGTCCGTCGGGGTCGGGGTCGGGTCCGTCGGGGTCGGGGTCGGCGTCGGGTCCGTGCACGACGGCAGGTCACCGTTGAACGGGTAGGCGTGGAACTCCTGTCCCCCGCCTCCGTCGACCTCCGACGCATGGGTCAGGTCGCCGGTGGTGAAGAAGCGGCCGTTCATGCCGGGCATCGTCACCGTGGTCGTACTGGCCGGGTTGCCGATGAGCACGCTGCCCGCGAACTGGGCCGTGCCCTCGAACTTCACCTTCGTGGCGTCGGGGAAGTTCCACAGGACCCGCTCGCGCAGGCCGTCCGGCAGCTGGTTGATGTACGAGTCGACGGTGCGGTGGGCGCCGAGGACGTTGACGAGGACCGTCGCGCCGGCCGGAATCCCGGCGAAGCGGATGCCCTGCTGGCGGCCGGTCGTCGACTCCAGGTCGAAGTCGACGGTGAAGACCTGGAGCGCCGAGGTGCCGTCGCCCGTGAAGAGCGTCTCGGTGTTGTTGTTGACGGCGGTGCCGGTGGGGGCGCGGGACGCCCCGTTCACGTACGCGTAGCACCGGCTCGCGTCGGTGAGCTGTCCGCGGAGCGCCTTGTACGGGTCGGCGGCCGCGGTGTCGTGGACCGGGGCCGGGCTCACCGTGCCGGAGCGGGTGCCCCCGTACCGTACGACGCCGTGGATCGCGCCCTCCTCGGCGAGGAGTCTCTGCCGGTCGGCGACCGTCAGGTCCTTGCCGACGGTGAGGAAGTCGGTGCCGTCCTCGGGCGGGACGCGTGAGCCGACGCCGGCGACGCCGACGTTGTAGACGCCGGAGACGCCGGGTTTCTTCTTCTGGTCGAAGTCGCCGAGGACGACGACCTTGCCCTCGGCCTCGGCCGCGGCCTCGCGGACGAGGAAGTCGCCGCCGACGAAGACGTTGATGTTGTCGTCCCGGTAGGTGACGGTGCCGCTGCCGTTGTCGTCGGGGTACTTCGTGGGGCACTTGCCCGGCTTGCAGGGGCCGAGGTCACCGGGCAGCGGGTCGGCGTGGCCGGTGACGGCGAGCGCGCCGACGAGGGCGGTGGCCCCGACCGTGGACGCGGCGATGAGAGCGAGACGACGCCGTTCGCGCCTCCGCTCCGGTGCGATTTTCTCCATGTCGGGCAATATGCAAAAAGAGTACGAAAAGGGCGACGCTCCACGCGGAACGCCGCCCCTTTCGTACGCATGCGTCAGGCCCGTACGGCTCAGGCGCCCTTGAGCTCCTGCCGCTGCCGGCCGAGGCCCTCGACCTCCAGCTCGACCACGTCACCGGGGCGCAGGTACGGCTTGGGCTCCGGCTGCCCCATGGCCACGCCCGCGGGCGTACCGGTGTTGATGATGTCGCCCGGGTAGAGCGTCATGAACCGGCTGACGTACCGGACGACTTCCGCGACCGGGAAGATCTGGTCCGAGGTGTGGCCGTCCTGCTTGAGCTCGCCGTTGACCCACAGCCTCAGGCCGAGGTCCTGCGGGTCGGGCACCTCGTCGGCGGTGACGAGCCAGGGGCCGAGCGGGTTGAAGGTCTCGCAGTTCTTGCCCTTGTCCCAGGTGCCGCCGCGCTCGATCTGGAACTCGCGCTCCGAGACGTCGTGGGCGACCGCGTACCCGGCGACGTGCGCGAGGGCCTCCTCGTCGGTCTCCAGGTAGCGGGCGGTGCGGCCGACGACGATCGCGAGCTCCACCTCCCAGTCGGTCTTCACGGAGCCGCGCGGTACGAGCACGGTGTCGTCCGGGCCGACGACGGTGTCGGCGGCCTTGAGGAAGACGACGGGCTCGGCGGGGGTGGCCTGACCGGTCTCGGTGGCGTGCCCGTGGTAGTTCAGCCCGATGCACACGACCTTGCCGATCCGGGCGACCGGCGGGCCGATGCGCAGACCCGTGGCGTCCAGCGCGGGCAGCACGCCGGCGGCCGCCGCGCCGCGGATGCGGTCGAGGGCGGAGGCGTCGGCGAGCAGACTGCCGTCGATGTCGTCGACGAGGGCGGACAGGTCGCGGAGCGTTCCGTCCTGGTCGAGCAGGGCGGGACGCTCGGCTCCCGGCGGCCCGACACGCAGCAGCTTCATGGTCTTCTCCCTGTGGTCGAGGTGGGCCCGGGAAGGGCCCTGAGGGTGCCCCGGCCGATGGAGTGCGGCCATCGGAGGATTGGTCGATCCTCCAAGAGAACAGGTCAGTCTGCAAGACCCCGTTCACACACTGGACCCTTACGCGGGAGTAACCAGGGCCGCCTGAGGCATGTCCCGGTAGAGGAAGGCCCGCTCGACGGCCGTCCAGGTGGTGCTGGTGACGATGTAGAGCGCGGCGGCCAGCGGCACGACGGCGACCGAGATCAGGGTCGCGAACGAGAGCAGCGGCATGAACCGGGCGAGGCCCGCGGCCACTCCGGCACCCGGCTGGCCGGGCTCGACGGCGACCGCGACGGGCTGCCGCTTGGCCCGGAGGTAGTTGTACGTGGCGACGCAGCCGACGATCGCGAAGAGCACGAGGTAGACCAGCCCGGCCGGGCCGAAGACGCCGCCGTGGGCGAGGGCGTCGGCGTAGTGGTCGCCGAGCGGGGCGGCGAAGAGGGCGTGCCCGGTCATCCGCCCGCTGGAGAAGAGGTGGAACATCAGGAAGAACGCGGGCGCCTGGAGCAGGCTCGGCAGGCAGCCGGCGAGCGGGGAGACCTTCTCCTTCGCGTGCAGCTCCATGATCGCCTTCTGGAGCCGCTCGGGGTTCTTGGCGTGCTTCTTGCGCAGCTCGGCGAGCTGCGGGGCGAGCCGGGTGCGGGCCTTCTGGCCGCGGGCGGCGGCCCGGGACAGCGGGTGGATCGCGAGCCGTACGAGCAGGGTGAAGAGGACGATCGCGGCGGCCGTGGCGGTGGTGGCGAAGAGCGGCTTGAGCAGGTCGGCGAGCCGCTCGACCAGGGAAGCGAAGACGTTCAAGGGAGCCCTCCGTGGGGTCTCGTCGTGCCGGGGATGCGGGAATTCGGCATGACGGATCCGCGAGAGGTGCTCGAACGTGCTGTACGGGCTCCCTACGCGGCCGTCGGGAGGGGACGGCCGGGAGCGCGGGGTCTGCGGCGCCCGGCGGCGTCGGGGTCGCGCTGGGGCAGGAAGGCGGTGCGCCGCTCGCGGTCGCGTATGGCGGTGCGGACGGCGGTGGGCGGCACGGCCGGGGCCGTACGGGCTCCGATGAGGGCGCAGACGACGCCGGTCGCGGCGAGGGCGACGGCGGCGGAGAGGCTCGCGCCGTCGGAGAGGAGCAGGTCGGCGAGGGCGAGCAGGAAGAACAGGGGCGCCACGAAGCGCAGGACCAGGGCCCTGATCGTCATCCCGTCACCTCCTCCTCGTCACTGCGGTCTCGGGGTGAGGACGCACGGGGAGGCGCGGAAGTTCCCGCGACGTGCGTCACCGGCTCAGGAACTCGCGTGCTCCAGGGGAACGAGGAGGCGGCGGGGCCGGAGGAAGGCGCGGCTGACGGGATCGGCGGGGTCGGGGTCGAGCCCGGCGCCGGGCCGCATCTCGATGTCGGCGAGCGGTACGACGAGACCGCACGAGGCGCAGACGTCGTACGGATCGAGTTCGGTGCCGCAGTCGGCGTGGTGGAAGTGGCGCAGCGGTACGGCTCCGGAGACCTCGGCCCGGCCCCAGGTGCCGAGCGCGCGCAGCACGGGCCAGAGGGCGCGGCCGCGCTCGGTGAGCACGTACTCGTCGCGCGGGGGCGACTCCTGGTAGCGCCGCCGGTCGAGCACGCCGGCCTCGACGAGGGCCTGGAGGCGGGCGGCGAGGACGGCGCGGGGGACGCCGAGGTGCACGAGGAAGTCGTTGTAGCGCCGCACACCGTAGAAGGCGTCGCGGACGACGAGCAGGGTCCAGCGCTCGCCGATGACCTCCAGGGCGCGGGCGATGGAGCACTGCTGCTGGGCGTAGTCCTTGCCGAGAGCCATGGGACCCATCGTACAAATCCCGGGTTCATTGAGCGAACCGACCTGGTACCGTGAGTTCATTCACCGAACCGACAGGTGGAGGTCCCTGCCATGCCCCAGCTCGCCACCACACCCCGGCGCGGGTCCCCCTCCGTCACCGGCCGGCCACGGGCGACCCTCGCCGTCACGGCCGCCGCCACCGCGGTGGCCCTGATGAACTACACGGCCCCGATGCTGACCCTCCCGGACATGGCCGCCGCCTTCGGAACCCCGGCCTCGGCGCAGGCCTGGCTGCTCAACGGCACCCCCCTCGGCCTCGCCGTCCTGCTCCTGGTGGCCGGCAGCCTCGCGGACGCGCACGGACGGCGCCGGGTCTTCCTCCTGGGCACGCTCACCCTCGGCCTCACCACCGCGCTCGGCGCCCTCGCCGGCTCGACGCTCACCTTCACCGCGGCCCGCATCGCACAGGGCGCGGCGAGCGCGGCCGTCCTGGCGGGCAGCCTGGGCCTGCTCGCCCACGCGTACCCGGCGGGCCGGGACCGGATCAGGGCCACCGGCATCTGGGGCGCGTCCGTCAGCGGCGGCATCGCCCTCGGCCCCCTCCTCGCGGGCGCGCTGAGCCTGGCCGACTGGCGCCTGGCGTACGGGACGCTGGGGGCGGCGGCGCTGGTGACGGGGGCGGCGGGAACGCGGACACTGGCCAAGGAGGGAAAGCTTCCCGCCGCCGAGGCACGCCCCGACATCGTGGGCGCACTCACCCTCGGCCTCGCGGTGGCGTCCCTGCTCACGGCCCTGACCCTGGGCAGGGACGGCTGGCTGCGGCCCCCGGTGGGCCTGCTGCTCCTCGCGGCCGCCGCCCTGATCGCCCTCTTCGTCGCGGTCGAGCACCGGAGCCGCAAGCCCATGATCGACCTGGCGCTGCTGCGGAGGCCGGCGTTCCTGGCGTCGACGCTCGGGGCGCTGTTCACGGGCCTGGCGGTGATCGGCCTGTTCAGCGTGGTGCCGGCACTGCTCCAGGGCGGGGCGGGGATGTCACCGCTGGGCTCGGCGCTGCTGTTCCTCCTCTGGTCGGGCACGGCGTTCGTGGCGGCGCTGCAGGCCCGCCGCCTCGCGGGCCGGCTCTCCGCCGCGTACCAACTGACCCTGGGCTTCGCCCTGTCGGCGGCGGGCGTCCTCGCCCTGCTCGGCGGACTCGAAGGCCCCTGGCCCCGCCTCCTCCCGGGCCTCCTGGTGGCGGGCGCGGGCAGCGGCCTCCTGAACGCGGCGCTGCCCCGGCTGGCAGTCGACTCCGTACCGCCGGAGCGGGCGGCGATGGGCTCGGGCGCCAACAACACCGCCCGCTACATCGGCTCCTCGGCGGGAGTGGCCCTGACGCTGGCCCTGGTGACGACGGGCCCGGACACGGCACTCCTGGTGTCGGCGGGCCTGGCAGTGACGGGCGGGGTGCTCACGCTCGTACTGGAAAGGTCGGGGTTCAGGGTACGGGCTGGGCGAAACTGACTCCGTAGCGCCGCTCGAGCGCGCGGATGCGGGAAGGCAGCGTCCGCCGCAGAGCGGCGATCTCGTCGGCGTGAGCAGCCTGGAAGGCCGTCCGGCGGCTGCCGAGCAGGGGATCCCGTACGGCCGCCACCGGGGCCATGCACACGGAGTACGCCGCCCCGAGCCTCCGGTCGGCGCGGGCGGCCTCGCTCGCATCCGCGATGCCCTGGACCGTGCGGTCGACCAGGGCGAAGAAGCCCTCCTGGCCGTCGACCTGGATGCCGTACCGGCCGAGACAGCCGGGGAGCCCCCGCAGGGCCTCGCGGGACCGCGGGTCGTCACGGACCGCGGAGACCTCGGGCCACCACTGCGACTGGAGCGGGCCGTAGAGGTCCTTGAACTCCTTGGCGACGGCACGGGCGTCCCGCTCGCAGCGCCGCTGCGCCTCGGGATCGTTCCGGCCGGCCGGAACCGGTGATCCGGCCTGCGGCACCGGGACGTTCAGGGTGAGGCCGTGACGCCCGATGAACTCCAGGTCGGGAAGGTCGGACCAGCCGATGTACGCGGGCGGGGGAACGTCCGGGAAGCCCACCCCCTGCCGCTGGACGCACTCGCGGAGCCGCGCGTGCCCGAGCGTCTGCGCGAAGCCGTCGAGCCCGCGGGTCAGCCGGGTGTCGGCACCGGTGGCGGGCAGGACCATGGCCGTGATGTCCTGCGGCACTCCCTTCCGGACACCGGGCGGCCGCGCGTCGCCCACCGGAAGGGAAAGGGGAGGGACGGAGGGAGGGGGCGCGGAGACCCCACAAGCAGCGAGAACGGCCGACAGGACGACAACGCCGAAAACGCCGACACCCGCGGCGACGACCCGCCTCATCAGCACCATGGCACCCACCCCTTCACCGACGACCGACGGATCAGTGGGTGATCTGCACGTTGTCGCCGCCGTCCAGGTAGCTGGCGACGCTGAACTGCGTACCCGCGGAGAGGTCGGTCACCAGCGTCATCGTCGAGTCGTTGATGCTGTGGTAGCCGTCCCACGCCTGGACGTAGCCCTTGGAACCGGTGACCCAGGTCCCGTCGGCCTTCCTGTAGCGGCCGCCGTAGTAGTCGAACGTGCGGCTGTTGGTGTTGTACGAGTAGGTCAGATTGAGGTCGAGACAGCCGCTCGACGCCTTGGTGGCGATCGTGCCCTGCTGGGCGTACCCGCCGGTGGTGATGCTGGTGACGATGCATCCCTGGGCCGACGCCGAGGCGGCCGGGGCGAGGGCCACGGAGGTGGCGGCGAGACCTGCCAGAGCGAGGGCGCCCGAGGTCAGCGTGATCGTACGGATACGACGCATGTCGTCACTCCTTGTGATTCGACGGATGGCTCCACGTTCGCCCGGTGGTGATCAGGACGCTGCCGGGCCGGATCGCATCCTTGCCGGAGGGAGACGGGATTCCGCCGTCCCAGCACCCGGAGGGGACGCCCGGGACACCCGGGACAGCTGGAACGGGCGGTCGCTAGCCCCGTGTCGAGACGAGCTTGGCCCAGACGACGAGCCGGTAGGTGCTGCTGAACTCGGGGGTGCAGGTGGTGAGGGTGAGGTAGGCGCCGGGGGCGTCGTACCCGTAGGAGGGCTTGACGAGGGACCGGGGCACGGCGCGAATGACCCCGACATCGCGGGGAGAGGTGGAGGAGAGCACGAGGTCGACGCGGTAGACGTAGGTACGCGCACGCGTACGCACGAGGACCTGATCCCCTCGCCCGAGCCGGTTGATGTACCGGAAGGGCTCGCCGTGGGTGTTCCGATGCCCGGCGAGAGCGAAGTTCCCGACACGCCCCGGCCCGGCGGTGCCGGGGTAGTGCCCGGCGTACCCCTTGTCGAGGACGGACCGCTTGGAGACGCCTTCGGCGACGGGGACGGTGAGCCCGAGCCGGGGAATACGGAGAACGGCGAAGGCGGAGGAGGGGGCGGGGGTGGTCCGGGGACGGCCGACGGCGGGCGAGGAAGAGGGCGACGCCTCAACTTCAAGAGGCGCATCAGCCGGATCGGGCACAGCCGCCGACACATCGGGCACAGCATCCGCATCCACACCAGGCACGACATCAGCGCCAGGGGGAGAGATGTCCCACTCCCGCTCCAGGACGCGCACCTGGTCGAGGGCCTCGGCGCGGGCCTCCCGGTTGGTCCACCAGAGCTGATGGACGACAAGAAGCAGGACGAGAACCCCGCAGGTGACGACGGTCTCGGCGGCCAGCCACAGCGCGCGGGCGCTCGTACGAGATCGTCCTCCCGTCTGGACGACGACCGGCACCCGCTCCCGCACCCTGGCCCGCACGCGGGGCACGATAAGCGCTGAGGCGCCAACTCTCCAGGCCCGTACAGCAGTACGGTGGAGGGCATGCGCCCCGACACGCCTGCCGCCCACACCACCGAAGCCGAGCGTCTGCTGCGCACGGCAGCGCAGTACCCGGGAGACCGGGAGCCGCTGTACCTCCAGGCCGCGGCCCACCGGGAACTGGCGGGAGACCGCGCAGGCGCCACGGCCCTGTACGACGAGCTCCTCACGGGGGAGCCGGCGAACCCGCACCTGATCAGGGCGCTGAAGGCGGCGAACCTGTGGGAGTACGGGCACGAGGCGGAGGCGCGGGCGATCATCGAGGGCGTGCGGCGTGCGAAGCCCACGGACGCGGCGCCCTGGCAGATCACAGCGGAAACGCTGGAAGCACACGACGAGCTGGAGGCGGCGGAGTCGACCCTGACGGAAGCGGCGACGCTCCTGACGGGCCCGGAAGAACTCCCCCACGCAACCCAATCGCTCCTCACCACCCGCCACCGCATCCGCCGCATGCTGGCACGGGACCACGACGCCTGGGACGAGCAGGCGGACCGCCTGCACACGGGCACGGTGGCGCTGGACGAACTGCACGACCCGAAGCGCCTGTGGTCGCTGGGCTCCTCGGACCCGGCGGAACTCCAGGCGGAGATCACCCGCCTCCGCTCGGAACTGGGCACGTACCGCACGGCCCTCTCGCGCCCGTTCCCGGTGGCGGTCCTCCACTGGCCGGAACCGGAACTGGACGAACTGCTCGCGGCCTACCCGGAACTGGAAGCCGAGTACCCCACGTACCGGGCCCACCTGACGGACATCGAAGCGTCCCTCCGCGAACTGGCCGCGGCCGGCACCCCGAACCTGGGCATCGTCCGCGCCACGGTCCCCTCCTACGAAGCCTTCGCCGCCTCGGAATCCACCCCACCCTCCAACGCCGACCTCCTCCCCCAATACGCCACCACCCTGGCAGCCCGAGCCCGAGCAACGACCTGGCCCCCGGCCCGGAGCGCGCACTGCTGGTGCGGCTCGGTCCGGACGTACGGGGAGTGCCACGGGGCGGAGTGACGCACCGGACCTCCGGCAGAATGCAGATGTGACCGAAGCCGTCCCGTCCTCCCCTGCCGTCTCGGCCCGCATGAGCAGGCAGGCCAGCAAGGACACCGCCGCCGAGCTCGCGGTCCGTCGCCTGCTCCATGCAGCCGGCCTGCGCTACCGCGTCGAGTTCCCCGTGCCGGGAATGCCTCGACGGCGGATCGATGTCGCCTTCACCTCTGTCAAGGTGGCCGTGCTGATCGACGGCTGCTTCTGGCACGGCTGCCCCGAGCACGCCACGCAGCCGAAGGCGAACGCCGAGTGGTGGCGACAGAAGCTCGACCGCAACATGGCGCGGGACAGAGAGACGACCGAGCACCTGGAGGCCCAGGGATGGGTGGTCCTGCGTTTCTGGGAGCACGTGCCGGCCGGCGAGGTCGCCACGACCGTAAGGGCGACGGTGGACGGGGAGCGCCTGAAGCGCATCGCCCCGAAACACGGCCTCCGGAAGAGCGGGCAGGCGACGGATGAGTGATCGACTTCGCTTCGTCGACCTGTGCTCCGGCGCCGGTGGGTTGGCGTCGGGGCTGGAGAGCGCGGGCTTCTCGCCCGTCCTTCTCCTCGACGAGAAAACTCAGGCGTGCGAGACCCTGCTCGCCAACAGGCCGCAGTGGAACGTGGTGTGTGGGGACCTGATCGATTTCCTTCCGGACGAGCACCCGGAGACCTTCGACGTCGATCTCCTGTCGGCCGGTCTGCCACGCGTGAAGGCCTCGGCAGCCGTGGGTCGCGCCGACAGCGATCAAGAACTTCGGCTGCTCACCGCCACGATCTATCTCGTCCACTCGATCCAGCCGCGCGCCCTGCTGTTGGAGAACCTGCCCGCGCTCGTCGACTCCCCGACGTACGCCGGCATTCGCGATTTCGTCCGGGCCGAACTCACCCATCTCGGTTATCGGCTGCACTGGTTCGTGCTCAACGCGGCGGACTTCGGGGTGCCGCAGGAACGCCGGCAGGGCGTTCTCGTGGCGCTCAAGGAACCGTGGTCCGACGCTTTCGCGCCGCCCGAGCCCACGGTGGACGAGCCCGTCACCGTGGGCCGGGTGCTGCTGCCGTCCATGAGGGCCCGGGGCTGGCGTGACGCCGAGGCGTGGGCGGCCCAGGCATCGGCCGTGGCTCCGACCTTGGTCGGGGGCTCGGAGAACCGTGGTGGTGCGGACCTCGGCCCGTCCGGTACGAAGCGGGCCTGGGCGCGCATGGGGGTGAACGCCGGCTCGTTGGCGGACGAAGTGCCTGGGCCGGAGTATGTGTGGCCACGCTCGGACGACCCCGCGCAGATGGTGAAGATCACAGTGGACCAGGCAGCCCTCTTGCAGTCGTTTCCCCCGGAGTGGCGGATCACAGGCCGAAAGACGTCCCGGTACCGACAGATCGGCCACGCCACGCCCCCACCGGTGGGCAGGGAGCTCGGCACGGCCATAGCGACCGCTCTGCGCTCTGTCCACAGGGTGTAGACGAGGCGCCCTGCGCACCTCCGCCGCCGGCTAGACTTCGGGCCCATGAGTCACGTCGAAACGCAACAACCGTCACCGGCGAAGTTCCGCATTCTGGACCTCTTCGCAGGCCCCGGTGGGCTCGATGTGGCTGCGCATGTCCTCGGGCACGAGGTGACCGGCATCGAGTGGGATGCCGGAGCGTGTGCGACCCGCGCCAAGGCGGGGATGGACACCTTCCAGGGCGATGTGCGGCGGTACCGTGCCGCCTTCTTCCCCCATGCACAGGTGCTGACCGGTGGGCCGCCGTGCCAGACCTTCACCGTCGCCGGGCACGGCGCGGGCCGCAGGGCGCTGGACGATGTGCTCCGGTACATCGATCGCCTGCACACGGCCGTACGCAACACCGCAGGTCATCCCGACCCGCTGTCGGCCTGGACACAGGTCTTCCGCACCTGGCGGCAGATCCACGAGGAACTTCGGCGCAAGGAGGTCGAGGCCAGGGCGGTCAAGGCCGAGAAGCGCGCGGTGGAACTGTCCAGGACCGAGAAGCGCAAGGCCATGCGAAATCGGCTCGAGGAACTGGGTAGCTCGCCGGAGGAGGCGAAGCTGCTCCTGAAGCAGCTCAAGGTGCCTCAGAGCCTCGCATTCCGGGATGCCGAGCTCGCCGGTCTGTTCAAGGAGTTCGGCGATCTGGCCGGCACGCTCGAGAAGCTGAAGGTCAGGCTCGAGGAGCTGGGCGACGAGCGGACGGGGCTCGTCCTGCAGCCCCTGTGGTGGGTCATCGAGCGGAGCAGGCGGCCCGGCGCGACAGCCTACGAAGCCGTCGTCCTGGAGCAGGTGCCGGCGGTGATGCGGGTCTGGGAGGAGTACGCCGCCGTGTTCGACACTCTCGGATACCGGACCCGGACGCAGTTCCTGCACACCGAGGCCTTCGGCGTTCCCCAGACCCGACGGCGCGCGGTGCTGATGGCCAGGCTCGACGGATCCAGCCGCGATCCCCTTCCGCAGGTGGAGGAGACGCACGAGCTGTATCACCGCGGCGCTTCCCGCACCCGGCCGAAGGCCGACCACACCGACGCACTGCCTCTGGACGACACCGGGAACGAGAACCGACGGCCCCGGAAGAAGCCTGCGAAGTGGATCTCCATGGAGGCCGCGCTGAAGGACGCCCAGGAGTTCTCGGGCGGCCAGGTGCGCCTCCGTCCTCCGTTCACCGTCGTCTCCAACTATGGGACCGGCGGCGTGCCGGAGGCTCGTGGTCGGCGTGACCACGACACACCGTCCGCAACAATCACCGGAAAGGTGTCGCGGAACCGCGTGGTCCACCAGGGCACCGACACGGACCTCGACGACGAGCTCGACCGTTTCAACAATGCCGAGGCCGGAGTGCTGCAGACGTTCCCCGCCGCATACCCGTGGGACGGCAACGATGTGTCTCAGCAGATCGGCAACGCGGTGCCCCCACGGCTCGCCCTGCACGTGCTGCGCCACGTGCTCGAACCCGACCTCGGCGAGAGGGAGGTCGAGGACAGGTTGGAGGAGGGCATCAAAAAGCTGGTGGCCTGGAAGCCCGAGCGGACGGTGAAACTCCTCAAGCACCGCGGTCTGGAGGGTCACCCGCTCACCGGCAGGTGACCCTCCGGCTCAGACCTGCGCCGTCCGCCCTCTGACCGGAGCCGTCTCGAACAGATCCGCGAAGAGATCAGTGAGTGCTGCCACCGATGCCTCCGGGACGGGCTCCTCGTCGGGCCCGTCCGGCAGGGAGTGCCGCGGAACCGAGGGCGCTGTCTCCGCCTCCGCGACCCACCGACGCAACACCTCGGGGTCGCGCGGCTCGTCGGGAGCCAACGCGTCGTAGACGAGAGTCGCCCCGGCGGCGTTGATCGCCGACATGAGACCCTCGATCTCACGGCCGGTGGTGGCGATCCCCCGCCCCAGGACGCGGACCAGGGCCTGGGCTGTGGGCCGGTGATCGATGAGATCCCGCCGTAGGGCGGAGTGGATCAGGTCCTGGTTGGCACAGGCCGCCACCACGGGGGAGTAATCGTTCCCGTTGCGGAACATCTCCGCCGCCCACCACAGCCGCGAGAAGCACTGGCGATCGACAGCGCCCTTGAACCGCTCCGGGTTGATCTTCGATGTGCCCGCAGAGAGGTGCCGCCACGCCACGTAGTCCGGGGCGACGGCCAGGGCGAGATGGGCCCACAGCCTTCGGTCCGCCGCCTCCCGCCGCGTGAGCCGGAGGGTCGCGTGGAGACGGGGTGCCAACCAGGCGTCGGCCTGCGTCCTGTTGTCACGGAATCCGTGACGCGCGTCCTCCACGAGTTCCCTGAGCTGTTCGACCTCCCAGCGGGGATCTTCCTCCGGCAGCGGTTCGACGACCTTGGCGAGGTCCACTCCCCCGTGGCCCTCGACCCCGTTGAGCAGGTCCTCGGTGAGGAAAGGCTCGGCCGCCGAGGCGGAGAGCAGGCCGAGCCGCGGAGGGAGGTGGTGCGGTTTCTCGATCATGCCTTGTCCCCTCGGTTCAGTTGCTGCAGCCCGCGCAGGGCGTTGGCGAGCGCCTTGCTCGCGCCGGCACGCCTCACGGCCGCGTAGTGGATACGGGTCTGGAGCTCCACCCATCCCGCGTCGCCGGTGCGCCGCCGGTGGACCCGACGAAGCGCCTCCTCCACGTGGACGCCCGGCACGACGTCGGGGAGCATCTCGCGCAGCACCTCGCCCTGCCAGTCGGTGGGGAAGATCGGCGAGCCGTCGGGTTCCACCTCCAGGTCGCCCACGGAACTGTGGAACACCGCGGTCCAGACGTCGGTGGCCATCTGCGCGACGAGCATCTCGTGGACCTTGCTCTCGAGACCTCCGCTCTCGGCGCCCAGCAGGTCGGAGAAGCCCTCGATGTCTCCGTTGATCAGGACCGTGGGCAGCCGTCCCGAGGCATCCACGATCCATGGTGCGTCGGAGTAGGGGCGCAGCCATTCCCGTGAGCTCTTCGAGAAGCTGACCTGCTTCACGTCGAGGCGCAGGCCGCCGAGCGGCTCCTCCGCCACGACGTCGACGGTCCAGTCCTCGTCGGTCTCCGCGATCGACCTGCCGGACACACCGTCGACCGTGGCGACGGCCAGGGCCGCGAGCGTGGCGCGACCGACATGGTCGTCACGGAACACCTCGACGGCCCCGGACCACTCCTTGCTCCCCGGGGCGTCCTGCCGGAGGTCGACGGCGGTGCGCACGTTCGTCTCGCCATCGGTCAGGACCGCCAGGACGCGCAGCTCGGTCCACGGGGCGTCTTCGGAGTCGACACCCGGCGGCAGCGTGGCGGACAGGCCGATCCTGGCCGAAACCCAGTCGTCGTGCTGCGCCACGCCCAGAGCGACGGTCCGCTGCTGTGTGGAGAACGCCGACGTGTCCAGATGGTCGCGGTTTCCGTCGGGCAGTCTGAGCGCGGCGGAGGTGACCCGAAGGGTGATCGGGCGGACGACTCGCTTGTACGGGTAGAACTTCATGGCTCACTCCCCCTTGCCGGCGCGCAGTTCGAGCACGAGCCGTGTGAGCGCGGTACGGACCGGATGGCTGGTGACGTCGGTGGAGCCCTGGAACACGGCACGCCGGGCGCCGGGCGAGAAGCGGAGCACACCGTTCTCGACCTCACAGCCGTCCACGGCCACGAGCTCCGCCCAGTCGAGCCTGGGGCGACTGCCCGACCTCACATCGAGCAGGACCGTCGGAGTCATGGCGGGAAGCTCGTCGGCACGCGGAAGCTTCACCTCGGCGGTGATGCGCCACTCGCCCGCCTCGCCGATCGAGGCTTCCAGACTGTCCAGCTCCGGCAAGCCCGGCCCCGCCGGGCGCCGGGGCGTCGCGGTCTTGCGGGGAACGGTGAGTGCCTTCCGCAGCTTCGTGCCCCCTTCGCCGACGGAGCGTCTCGGCTTGGCGACCAGCTCCTTCACCGCCGAGTTGACCTCGGTGGTGAGCCTGCTGATGCGGTGGTGGGCGGTGTGCGACCAGCGCAGGGTCAGCTCCTCCGTCTGTCCCCAACGGTCGTGCTCGGGCGGCTCGGCCGCGCGCAGGAAGTCCTCGGCCTCATCGACGAACGGAACCGAATCCCCGGCCGCGTGCCCCGTGAGGAGAACGGCCTGGAAGGCGTTGACGCCGAGGGGCAGTCCGGCGACCCCGGACTTCTTGATGGTCATCCTGTTGCCGCGCAGCGAGTGGACCTGGTTGGGGACGCCGTCCGCGTCCTCGGCGTCCGTGACCAGGAGCACGGCCTGGTGTGTGCCGAGGGTGCCGCGGCGCCCGCCCGCGAGAGGCAGCTTGAACGGGACCGTGCGGAGGGCGACCTGACCGGCTTCCGTGAGCCGGTCCACGGTCGTTCCTTCGTAGAAGGCACGCAGCGCCCTGGTGCGGGACGGTTGGGTGACGACGGGGTCGACCTTCTCCTCCTCGACGACGACCTCGCCGTTGCGCAGGGTGCGCACCGAGGTCTCCAGGAGAGGGAGGTGGTTTCCGCCACCGGTCATCGCGGCCCAGAAGTCCCGTCCCAGCGCCTCGACCAACCGGCGGTGCATGGCGCGGACGTCCCGGGTCCCGTCGTCATCGGCACCGTCCTCCTCGTCGGAGTCGATGTCGGCGGTGCTCTGGTCGAGGCTGGCCACGTCATGGGCACCGACGATGAGGAAGGAGGTGCCGGGTTCGTCGCTGTCGCGGGTGAGGTGCAGACTCGCGACCGTCTCCTCGTCCGCCCACCAGGAGCGGGCCACCTGCGCACCCGGGCTGTCCGGGTCGGGGCGCCCCAGCCACGCCGGGCCGGCGTACACCTCCCCGTCGACGGAACGCCAGGGCAGCTCCAGTCGACCGATGACACGACGCTCGGTCCGCCCCTCGTGGGGGACGGAGAGCGTGGAGTTGATGAGGACCATGCCGAGCGCGCTGGTCGCCCAGAGTGTCGCCTTGCCGAGGCCGTAGGAACCACCCGCGCCGCGACCGGACTTGAGGCTCTCCAGCTGTCGACGGACGACGGCAGCGAACTTGCCGTCGTCGTAGTCGTCCCCGGTGAGGCCGGAGGCGTTGTAGTCGTCGATACGGAGAAGGACGAGGCGCCCCTTCTCGAACATGTCGCGCACACCGGCGTCCACGACGCGGCCGACCTTCTGGTGGGAGGCGGCCTGCGAGACGGACGAGTAGTGGGGGTGGAGGTCGTCCCAGAGGATCGCCTTGCGGAAGGCGTCCAGCATTCCGCCGGTGAGTTCGTGGATGGTGTACCGCACACGCACAGGGCGACCGTTCTCGACCAGTCGCTCGTCGAGGCTGTTCTGGCACGTCTCCCGGGCGAGCACCTGGACGTCGGCGTCGAAGGCGAAGGCGGCGGCATTGCCGCCGTCGCGCCCGCCGTCGTGGTAGCCGGGCCGGTGGTACCAGGTGACGGGAAGCCCGACCTGGGTGTCGGTGGTGCGCGTGTGCACCGTCCCGAGGTCCGTCCCGAGGGCCTTGGCGATCTCCACCATGACGGTCGGGCGCGGGACCGATCGCTTGGTGATCCACGCCGAGACCGCGGCCCGGGTCAGTCCCAACTCTTCGGCCAGTTCCGCCTGGGACCTGCCAGCGAGCCTGAGTTGACGGGCCAACCAGGGCCCGAACTCCTCGCCTGTCTCCACGCGACCACCCCACTCCTGTCTGTGACTACGGACAGGAGCAGGCTAATTTGACGAAGAAGATCGCGTCAATCAGAACTTGACATCTTCAGCCATCGAAGAGTCTTTACAGTCTCGACCGAATTGCATCTATTTACGCCGCCTTGCCCGTTTTGCAATCGCCTGTGCGACCACTCGATACGGAATCCGAAATTCCATTGATGAAGAAATCGCGAATCGCCTGGCACCCTCCGCGGGATTCCCCTACCTTGGAGGAGTTGGAAAAGGCGATCCCATCCGGAAAGCCTCCGACGAGAACACGGGGAGAACTCTACCCTTTTCCTCCCCGCCACTCCGTGGACGCGCGCCCGAAAGGACCCCACAAGAAGCTCCTTCGACGGACCGGCGCGACCGGACAGAATTCCTCTGATATTTTCCTCGTCCCACTCGTATCGGCTGTCACCCGTGACCGCCCGAGTGGCGATGCAACGTGCCGGAAAACGCTTAGAACAAGGGTTTGGTGATTCACCGTGGATGATTCTTCGGGGGCGGCGGATTCATACGGATTCGCCCATTGTTCGGCCGCTTCGAGCGGCCGGGAGTTAAGCTCCGTCCAGCTGGCTTGGAGCATGGTGTCCACCGATGTGGAACGGAAGCAGGTCGCCGACGACTTCGGAACGACGGAAGAGGAGCTCAGGGAAGTCCACGGCCTCGACGTCGAACGGTACGGAACCGCCGACCACGGCGGCTGACACCGGCCTGTGCACCACTGTGCGACGGGCCGGCCTTGTGCGGGTCCCGACAGCTCGGGACCCGCACAAGGCCGGCCCGTCGGAGGCCCTTCCCGACCTTCCTCGATTCCAGGAGCCGCAGAAAAGATGTCGCCCACCAAATCCCAGGTCGTCGATACCGTTCTCGACCAGTCGGAACGTGTCCTGCAGACCTATGCGGTCGACCCCGGCCTCATTCCGGAGCACGCCAACAGCGAGCGTCGGATCACCCAGGGCGGGTACGGCGATCGCCAGCTGTTCGAACTCGTGCAGAACGCGGCCGACGAAATCGCGTCCCAGCCCGGCGGTACCGCCCACGTCGTCCTCACTAACACCCACCTCTACTGCGCCAATGAGGGCTCTCCTGTCACCCCCGAGGGCGCGGAGACAATTCTGCGGATGAGCATGTCGCGGAAACGAGGCGGTCAGATCGGCCGCTTCGGGGTCGGCGTGAAATCAGTGCTCGTCGTCACCGACACCCCGCAGTTCTTCAGCAGCACCGGTTCCTTCGGGTTCGACCGCGAGTGGGCCCACGAGCGGATCCGCTCGGTGCCGGGCGTGACGGACCGTCTGGGGGAGAACTTCGAAGCACCGGTGCTGCGCATGGCGCGCCCCCTCGACATGGCTGCCGAACGTGCCCAGGACCCCGTTCTCGACGAGCTGCTCGAATGGGCCGTCACCGTCGTGCGCCTGCCGCTGCTCCCCGGTGCCGCAGACAAGCTGGCCCAGGACATGCATGGCGGGCGCAAGGGCGCCGGGGCGTCCCGCGAGGAGTTCCCGGTCGGCTTCCAACTCCTCTCCCCACACGTGGCGAAGGTCGTCCTCGAAGACCGCAGGCCTCGGCCGGTCGCCCGTCGTGTCCTGACCACCGAGCAGGAAGGCGACCTGCACACCGTGGCGGAGGAGCGGACGGGGAAGCCCACCACCACCGCCCGATGGCGGGTCTTCTCCGTGACCCACGAGCCGGGGCCGGCGGCCCGGGCCGACGCCGGTGAGCTGCACGACCGTCTCGCGCTCGACCTCGCCTGGGCCGTGCCGGCGCTGGAGCGGGATACGGAGAGCGGACTGTACATCTCCCCCCGGTCCCGCGGCCGTGGACGCTTCTGGTCGTTCTTCCCGACCAAGTACGAGATGTCTCTCAGCGGCATCCTCAACGGCGCATGGAAGACGAACGAGGACCGACAGAACCTCCTCGACTCGTCCGCCTTCAACGAGGAGATGGTCAAGGTCTCGGCGGCTCTGGTCGTCGACGCGCTCCCCCGGCTCGCCCCCGCCGAGGACCCTGCCGCCTATCTCCCGCTGCTGCCGGGACGCGCGAAGGAGGCCATCAGCTGGGCGGACGAGTCCCTCACCCGGGAGATCTGGGAACGGACCGCGGTCCGACCGTCGTTGCCCGACCAGGACGGGGTGCTCCGCGTGCCCACGGAACTGCGGGTGCACCCCCGCCTCGACAAGGACCAGAAGCGCCTCACCGGATGGCTCCGCATGTGGCACGAGTGCCCCGGTCGCCCCGCGGACTGGCTGCATCCCAACGCCGAGGCCGACCTCCTGCGCTCCGGCAAGGTGGAGCACATACTCTCGGCGGCCGAGCACAAGCGCACGGACGTGCGCACCTGGCTGGAGGCGCTCGTCGAGTGCGGCACTGCCGAAGCATCCGCAGTGGCGATCCGCATCCTTGCGGAGATGATCGAGATCAGGTCACCGTACGCCGAGGAGGCCCGCAGGGCCCGCATCGTGCTCACCGAGGAACACGGCCTCGTCGCCCCCGTCCCGGGCCGCGTCTTCCGACGCGCCGACGAGGGAGGGCTGCGGGAGACCCTCGTGTACGTGGTCGGCGACATCGCCCAGGATCCGTCGCTCGCCCACGCACTCGATGTCCTCGGCATCCGGGAGGCGGACGCCGAAGGGCGGTTCTTCAGCGTCCTCGATCAGGGCTTCGACGGGTACGGGGACACCGAGTGGGAGCGATTCTGGGAGCTGTTCCGTCGGGCGGGCGGACGCCGACTGGCCCACAGAGTGCTGGAGAGGGTCCCGGGCGCCCGCGAGACGCTGCGCGTACGCACCGCGGACGGCAGGTTCCGGCCCGTGCGCGACTGCATGCTTCCGGGGCCGGTCGTCGACCCGCAGCGTGACCCGAGCATCGCCGTCGACATGGGCTTCCACTCCGACGACGTGCCCTTCTTCTCGGAGATCGGCCTGCGCGCGCTGCCTTCGACCTCGGTGCGACCGGACGGCGAGGAATGGTTCGAGGAGTACCGGGAGGCAGTCCACTCGGCCTATCTGCGGTCCCTGGACGACCACGCCCCGCGCCCCTCCATCGGTCGGATGAAGGTGGAGGGCTCCGCCGTCGGCGGTCCCCTGTACCTCTTCCGATCGCTCTCGGAGGAGTCCCGCGCGGCCTTCCTGAAGGCGCTGCCGGACGACGCCGTCGTGGACAACTGGACCCGCCAGATCGGTGCGCAGACGAGTACGCGGCAGGCCGTTGCGTCGCCGATCCGCTGGCTGTTCAGGAAGTACGGGACGGTCGCCACCTCCCAGGGGATCAAGCCGCTGAGGGAAGCGGTCGGCCCTCAGCTGGCCGCCTATCGCGATGTGCTGCCGGTCGCCGAGATCTCGCCGGAGAAGGCCCGGAAGCTGCGCCTGCCGACCACGGTCGAGGAAGTCCCGTCCGCGCGTTGGGAGAACCTTCTCACCGAAGTGGCCCGGAGCGAGGACGACACCTTCGTGGGAGCCACCTACGTGATGCTGACCCGGTTCGGCGCGGACTTCCCCGAGGACTCGTTGACCCGTTGCCGCATCGGTGACGCGTGGGGCGATCGACCGGACGAGGAGATCACCGTCGCGGTCGGTCCGACCGAGTACCGGGCGCTGCGCGCCGAACAGCTTCCCGCGCTGCTGGTGCCGAGCGCGGCGGACGCCGAGTTGATGGTCGAGAAGTGGGGCATGCTCCGCTACGCCGACGTGATCAGCAAGGAGACCCGTGAGGTCCCGGACGGTGACCCCGTGGCTCTGGTCGAGTTGTACCCCGCCCTTCGCCAGCGGCTCAACAGCACCCACCGGAACAGCCTGGTGCAGCGGTGCACCGAACTGGAGGAGGTGACCCGCACCCCCAACGGCACCAAGCCTCGCCAGCTGGACGCGGTGCGCCAGGGCAGCACGGTGAAGGTCCGTGTCCCGGTGGACCCCGAACCGATGCTGCGGCTGATCGACCGTGAACTGGAGTTGGGACTCGGTGCGGCCGGTTGCAGGGCGGTTCTGGAGCACCAGGAACGCATGGCCCGGGACAGCGAGACGAGGGCGGCGCTCAGGGCCGTACGCGACGCCGAGGACGTCGTCTCGAAGATCGAGCTCCTGATCGGCGCCGAGGCCCTGCGGTCAGGGCTGCCCGAAGGCCTGATGGAAGCCGAGCTGCAGGAGAGCGACGGTACGGAGCCGTCCCCGCACCGGATCGCCCAGATGGCCTTCAACGCACACGGCGACGGAGTGCTCCAGCAGCACGCCCGGGACATTCAGGCCACATTTCCCAACGCCCCGGTCGCCTACGGCGGTTCGTCGGCGGCCATCGCCTTCGTCTCCGACCTGCGACTCCCGGTGACCTTCGCCGGTTCCAGGACCCCGTCGCCGCCCGCGTTCGAGACCGTGGACGGCCCCAGGGACTTCCCCCGCCTCCACGACTACCAGGAGGACCTGGTCCGCAACATCAGCACGCTGCTCGACCGGCTGGCCCCGCAGCGCGCCATGCTGTCGTTGCCCACCGGCGCCGGCAAGACCCGGGTCACGGCGGAAGCCGTGATCCGATGGGTCAAGCAGGTGGGTGACCTGCAGGGTCCGCTGCTGTGGATCGCGCAGACCGAGGAGCTGTGCGAGCAGGCCGTTCAGAGCTGGAAGTTCGTCTGGAACAAGGTGGGTGCGGAACGACCGCTCACCATCAGCCGGTTGTGGAGCACCAACGAGGTCGGGGACGTCGTCGACCATCCGCATCTCGTCGTCGCCACGGACGCCAAACTGGAGCGCTGCCTGGACACCGAGGCGTACGACTGGCTGCGGCAGGCCGCCCTGGTGATCGTGGACGAGGCCCACACCGCCGTCTCCAAGCGGTACACGGGAATCCTGGGGCAGTTGGGTCTCACCCAGTACGAGACGAAGCGCCACCTGTTGGGCCTGACGGCCACCCCGTTCCGCAACACCAACGAGGAGGAGACCGACCGGCTGGTCAAGCGCTTCGGCAACAAGCGGCTCGACGAGGGCGTGTTCCCGTCCGGCGATCCGTACCGGGACCTCCAGGAATGGGGCATGCTCGCACAGGTCGAGCACCGCACCCTGGAAGGCGGCCGGATCGAACTGACCCGTGAGGAGAAGGCGCAGGCGGACCGGATGGCCACGCTCGCGCGCGCCGCCGAGCAGCGGCTCGCCGACGACCACACCCGCAGCCGCCGCATCGTCGACGAGGTGGTCGCCCTCCCGGAGGACTGGCCGACCCTGCTCTTCGCCACCTCCGTGGACCACGCCAAGTACCTGGCAGCCATGCTCAACGACCGCGGTGTCCCGGCCGCGGCCGTGGACTCGACGACCAGCGCCCAGGACCGTCGGCGGCGCATCGAGGAGTTCCGTGCGGGACGCATCCGCGTCCTCACCAACTACGGCGTCCTCACCCAGGGGTTCGACGCTCCCGCGACCCGCGTCGTGGTGGTGGCCCGCCCGGTCTACAGCACCAACGTCTACCAGCAGATGATCGGTCGTGGCCTGCGCGGCCCCAGGAACGGCGGCAAGGACACCTGCCTGATCCTCAACGTCAGCGACAACATCGAGAACTTCGACACCCAACTCGCGTTCAACCAGTTCGAGCACCTCTGGAGCCGCAAGTGACCGACACCTACCTCGACAGTCCCCCGCTCACCGACGAGCAGCGGGCCGTGGTCGAGCAGCCCTGGGACGCCCGTGTGCTGGTCACGGCCGGGGCAGGAGCAGGCAAGACGCACACCTTGGTGCGTCGGCTCGACGCACTGTGCGGGCACGAGGACCCGGAGGAGGCTCTGGAGGCTGCCGAGATCCTTGTCCTCACCTTCTCCCGGGCAGCGGCACGTGAGCTGCGGGAGCGGATCACCCGGCACGGGGAGCGAGCCCGTCGAGTCCGGGCGCAGACCTTCGACGCCTGGGCCTACGGGGTGCTCCGGCAGGCCCATCCGGACGGCGAGTGGGGCTCGGTCGGCTTCGAAGGGCGGATCGCGGCCGCGGCACAGGCTATCGAGAAGGGAGCGCTGGAGGCAGGCGACGCCGTTCCGCCCGCCCACGTCGTGATCGACGAGGTCCAGGACCTGTTGGGGGCCCGCCGTGAGCTGGTGGAGACCCTTCTGGACCGGTATCAGGACAGTTGCGGGTTCACCGTCGTCGGTGATGCCGCCCAGACCGTGTACGGCTTCCAGATCGAGGACTTGGCCGAGCGCATCGACGAGACCGGTCGGTTCTTCGACTGGCTGCGCTGTTCGTTCCCCGACGACCTGGTCGAGCTGCAGCTCACACAGAACTTCCGGGCCGCCACCCCCGAGGCCGGGGCGGCACTGGCGTACGGGCCGCGGCTGCAGCAGCTCGCCGACACGGACCTGGCGGCGACACTGTACGAGGAGCTGCGCGAGCTGCTGCTGGAACCTGCGAACGGAGTGGGCGACCTCACCGATCCGTTGACGCTGGACGGTCTGCGGAACCTCTCCGACACCTGCGCGATCCTCACCCGGGACAATCGACAGGCCCTGGTGGTGTCCGATCTCCTCCACCAGCACGGCATCGCCCACCGGCTGCGACGTCCCCTCGAGGACCGGCCGGTCCCGTACTGGGTGGCCGAGTTGTTGCGCCGTACCGAGGCCGGCAGCCTCACCGAGGACCGCTTCCGTGCCCTGCTGGACGAGATCTCTCTGCCGTTCGAGCCGAATGCGACCGCCCTGTGGTCGGTGCTGCGACGTGCCGCACGCGGGACCGGCCGCAACGCACTCGACCTCGAGCGTCTGCGCCGCTCCGTCGCGGACGGTCGGTTCCCCGACGAGGCGGCCGACCCGGAGACCTCGCGCATCGTCGTCACCACCGTGCACCGGGCCAAGGGGCTCGAGTTCGACCGCGTCATCGTCCTGACCCCACCGACGGTGGCCGAACTTCGCAAGCAGTACAAGGACGAGCTGGACCTGCCCGCCGAGGCCCGAGCCCTCTACGTGGCGATGACGCGCGCCCGCCAGGACCTCTACCACGTGCACTCCCCCCGGTTGCCGGTCCTGAGGCGCGCGGAGGGCAGAAGGAACGGCCGCAGGTACGTGGGTGGGTGGCGGTCGTACGACAGGTACGGAATCGTCTCCGAGGCCGGGGACGTCGACCGGAACGATCCGCCGGGCCACGAGACCGACGCCGTCACGACGCAGGCGTACCTCCTGAGGCGGGTTCTCCCCGGGCACGAGGTGGTGCTGCGCAGGCGCCACGGCCTTCCGGCGGGAGAACACCAGAGCCCGCCCTACGCCCTCGTGCACGACGGGTGCGAGATCGGTGAGGCCTCCCGGACGTTCCGCGAGGAGCTGTTCCAGGTGCAGAAGGTGAATCGGACCTGGGACCCCTGGTGGCCCGACGAGATCCACGGCATACGGATCGACACCCTGGAGACCGTGACGGGCAGCACCGCTGCCGGCGCCAACGCCGGCCTCGGCGACCGAGGAGTGTGGATCGCGCCCCAGATCACCGGCATCGGTGGATACCGCCGGGCCGACGACAACGAGGAGATGACCGCATGACGCACGTGGCAGGCCGTCACGCCGAGCACTACCGGGTCCGGGACGAGGAACTCCTGACGGGGCTGCGTCGTGAACTCCTCGGTCCCTCCCCCGACGCCCCGCCGGACGAGCGGGACGAGGTCCTCCTCCAGGACGCCCCGATCGACCGCTACCTCACCGGGGTCCTGTACCCGAGGTCCTCGAACGCCGCCGCTGAGGACCGGATGCGTGAGGACGAGGAGGAGCATGCCGGCTCGGACAGCGCACCGATGCGGTCCCGGGACGACGTGGAGGAGTCGGGCACCGCGGACGAGATCGGCGCCGCCGGGTCCCGCCGCCCGTCCTCGATGGGACTCACCTTCGCGGTCGATCCGATCCTGAGCCCCACGATCATGATCCAGGCCCGCGCCGCGGTCTACGAGCCCACCGACGCGGACGGTAGCCCCGTCCCGGCCCGCCGCGCCGAGGCCCGAACCACCTCCGACCAGCAGGAACAGTGGCGACGCAAGGTGCTCGCACTGCCGGAGATCCCGGTCGACGTGACCTCGCCGAACCCGGCTCTGCGGGTCGAGCTCGGCCACGGCGCGGCACTCCGCGTCAACGTCCGTCGCCCCGACGCGACCACCGGCACGGTCACGATCACGGTCACGCTGGTGAACACACAGCGCATCGGCGAGTACGACCTCCAGGACGCGGCATCGCTCTTCCAGTGCGGACTCACCGTCCGCGCGGCCGACGGCTCCAGCGCGTTCGTCGTGCGCCCGGCGCCGGTCGCCGCCCACGACCCCGAGGTCGCCACCAGCCGGTTGCTCCACCGCCACGCCCCGACCTTCGCCGTCGGTCACGGCTGCGCCGCCGCATGGGACTGGGCACCGCCACCGATCGGGATGACGGAGTCCGTGGACGCCGCCGTGCCCGAAGTGCGCAGCGAGTTCGTGCCCAGCGTCGAAGTGCTGCTCACCGACTCCAACCCGGAGATCGACAGCTCCGCCCTGTCCATGCTCGGTCTCGCCGAGGGCTCGGACGCCGACGTCCTGGATGCTCTGAAGGCGCTCGCCGCAGGCTACGAGCACTGGATCGACCGCAAGGAGGCGGAGGCAGCCGCCCTCGCCGGCACGCCTCACGCGAAGCCGGCCCTCGCCCAGGTCGAATCCTGTCGGGAAGCACTCGGAAGGATCCGGGAGGGCATCGAGCTCCTCGGCGACGAACCGGACGTGATGCGGGCCTTCAGGCTCGCGAACCGAGCCATGGCCGAACAGCGGGCCCGTAGCGCCTGGGTCAAGGCCGGCCGGGTCGGTCTCCCCGACCCGACCGCCGGCAGCTGGCGTCCCTTCCAGATCGCGTTCGTACTGCTCTGCCTCGCCGGCATCGACGATCCCGGGCACCACGACCGAGCCGTCGCGGACCTGCTGTGGTTCCCGACCGGTGGTGGCAAGACCGAGGCCTACCTCGGTCTGATCGCGTTCACCGCGTTCCTGCGTCGCATCCGGCGCGGCACGGACGGCGGCGGCGTCACCGTACTGATGCGCTACACGCTGCGGCTGCTCACGCTTCAGCAGTTCGAACGAGCCGCGATCCTGGTCTGCGCCATGGAGGTGCTGCGCCGAGACCTGCCCGACGAGCTGGGCACCGAGGAGTTCTCCATCGGGATGTGGGTGGGGCGCTCTGCCACGCCCAACACCCTCGAGGAGGCGGAGGCGAAACTCGCCGAACTCCGCAAGGACCTCGACAAACGCCTGGCCACCAAGAACCCGGTTCAACTGCATGCCTGCTCATGGTGCGGAACGCGCCTGGACGCCCGCGACTACGAGGTCGAGCCGGACGACAGGCGGATGTACGTCCGCTGCCCCGGCTCCGGCTGCGACTTCTCCGACGGTCTGCCGGTCCACCTGATCGACGAGGCCGTCTACGACGCCCGCCCGACCCTGGTGATCGCCACCGTCGACAAATTCGCCTCGATGCCGTGGCGTCCGGCCACCGCGGCTCTCTTCAATCGGGACGGGCAGACCGACCGCACTCCGCCCCCCGAACTGATCGTCCAGGACGAGCTCCACCTGATCTCGGGCCCGCTCGGGACGCTCACCGGCCTCTACGAGACCGCGGTGGACGCCCTCGCCGACAGGCCCAAGGTGATCGCCTCCACCGCGACCATCCGTCGAGCCGCGACGCAGGGCCTCAACCTCTTCGATCGTGACGTGCGCCAGTTCCCGCCCGCCGGCCTGGACTCCCGTGACTCGTGGTTCGCGGTGGAGACGCCACGCGAGGACAAGGCGAGCCGGCGCTACGTGGGTCTCCTCGCCCCCGCCACCAGCCAGTCCACCCTTCTCATCCGCACGTACGCCACCCTCATGCACCGTGCGCAGCAGGCGCGCACCGAGGACGAGGTCCGCGACGCCTACTGGAGCCTCGTCGGCTACTTCAACAGCCTTCGGCTGCTCTCCGCCGCGGAGCTCCAGGTCCATGACGACGTCGTCGCCTATCTGGAACTGCTCGCCGAGCGGGAAGGAGTGGAGGTCCGCTCCGCCGTCAACTACTCGGAACTGACGAGCCGGGTCGACGCCAGTGACATCCCCACCCGTCTCAAGGGCATCGAGAAGAAGCTCCCGGACGCGGACACCGTGGACGTCCTGCTCGCGACCAACATGATCGCGGTCGGCGTCGACGTGGACCGGCTTGGGCTGATGGCCGTGATGGGCCAGCCGCAGACCACGGCCGAGTACATCCAGGCCACCAGCCGTGTCGGCCGCGCCCATCCGGGCCTCGTCGCCGTCATGCTCAACGCGACACGGTCCCGGGACCGTTCGCACTACGAGAACTTCCTCCACTTCCACTCCGCCCTGTACAGGGAGGTGGAGTCCACGTCCGTCACTCCCTTCTCCTCCCGGGCACGCGAACGCGGGCTGCACGCCGTGATCGTCGCCCTCGCACGCATCCTCATTCCGGAGGCCCGTCCCAACGACGCCGCCGGGCGGGTCGAGTCCTACGAGCACAGGCTCCGTACGGAGATCAAGAACGTTCTCGTCGAGCGCGTCGCCCACATCGACCCGGAGGAGTCCCGGGCCGTCTCCCGCGCCTTCGACGAGTTCGTCGAGTGGTGGTGTGCAGAGGCCGACGTCCATGGCGGCCTGCTCTTCGAACCGAAGAGGGGCGACCGCACACCGTCTCTCCTGAAGTCGTACGACGACGAGTCCGAGGGCGCCGAGGCCTGGCCCACCCTGTGGAGCCTGCGCGATGTCGACGCCGAGTCCGCCCTGTTCATGGAGGCATCCCGATGACCCCTCCCCCCGCACGCCGTCGCCGCACCGGCACGGACGGTCGCGCTCCCGCCCACAACCTGCTCCGCCGAGGCGCGGTCCGCCGCTCCCAGATGATCACGACGTACGGAGTCGGATCGCTGATCGCCGTCGACCACGAGTCATTCGTCGTCTCCGGCCTGGACGGAGCCGACACCCACTGGAACTCCGACGAATCTCCCAAGATCCACGAGCGCCGGCTCGCCCGCCTCCTCGGCGTCCAGCACTTCCGGCTGCCTCCGGCGTCCGACGAGGCCAGCAAGGACGGGGTCCGGGTGCGCCGCTTCCCCCTGATGCAGTCCTGCCCCGAATGCAATGAACTGCGTCGACACCGCGATTTCAACCCGCCCCCCGGCAGAAGCATCTGCGGCACGTGCGAAGCCGACCTGGTCCCCTCCCGCTTCGTGATCGCCTGCGAGGGCGGACACCTCGACGAGTTCCCCTACTGGCACTGGGTCCACCGCACCTCCGGTTCCGGGTCGATCACGGCCGGCCAGTGCGGAGGAACCCTCAAGCTGCGCACCTCGGGGCGCAGCTCCTCCCTCCGGTCCATCGTCGTCTCGTGCACCTGTGGTGTCCCGGAGGTCTCGATGGAGGGCTCCTTCCGCAGGAACGCCCTGAAGGACCTCGGACTGCGCTGCCGCGGCACCCGTCCGTGGCTCGGTACGTCCGTACCCGCGGAGTCCTGCGGCTTCACCGCCCGCACCCTCCAGCGAGGTTCGTCCGCAGTGTGGCAACCGGTGCTGAAGTCGGCGCTCTCCATCCCGCCCTGGAGCGACGGCCGTGCCGACCCGCTCGCCGAGCATTGGGAGCAGCTCCGCGATCTCAACGGACGCGAAGAGGTGGAGATGTGCCTCAAGTTCGTCTTCAAGGACGAGATCCCGGTGCCTGTCGACGAGGTCATGGCACTCCTGGACGCCGAACGGGAGGAGGATCCCGACGGCGAGGAGACGCCTGCTTTCGACCACCGGTACCGCGCCCTGCGCCACAAGGAGTACGAGCGCCTCCGCGCCGGCAACGACGAACGCGAGCATTCCCGCGACGAGCAGTTCGTCTGCGAGACCCCGCTCGGGGATCCGGCCGACCTGCATCCTCTCGGGGTCACCGGACCCATGCTGGTGAAGAAGCTTCGTGAGGTCCGCGCTCTCAAGGCGTTCACCCGACTCGCCGACCTCGACGCGACGACCGAGGGGAGGGAAGCCGCGCTCTCGACGTCCGAACTGACCTGGCTGCCCGCCATGGAGGTCCGTGGCGAAGGCGTTTTCGCCCGATTGGACGACACCCGCCTCGACGAGTGGGAGCGCTCGACCGCCGTGGCAGCACGCGTCGAGCGCATGCGGACCGCGCACGAGAGGCTCATCCAGCAACGCGCGGCCGACCCGACCCGGGTCCCGGCCTCTCCTGCCACCCCTCGAATGGTGCTGCTCCACACCCTGGCCCATGTGCTCATCAACGAATGGAGCCTCGACGCCGGCTACCCTGCCGCCGCACTTCGCGAGCGTCTCTACGCCGACGGCGACATGTCGGGCATGCTCATCTACACGGCCACCAGCGACTCGGCGGGCAGCCTCGGGGGGCTCGTCGCCCAGGGCGAACCGGACCGGCTCGCCCACACGATCCGCGCCGCCGTACGCCGTGCGGAGTGGTGCTCCTCCGATCCGCTGTGCGTCGAGTCCGAGGCATCGGGCACAGGCGGCACGAACCTCGCCGCCTGCCACGCCTGTGTGATGCTCCCGGAGACGAGCTGTGAGCACAACAACCTGCTCCTGGACCGCGCACTGCTCGTGGGGACCCCGGAGGAACCACAGATCGGCTTCTTCGCACACCTGCAGACCTGACGTCCGACCGTGCGGTCTGTCTCGTTAGGCTCGTACGAAGAGACATCGATTCGACCCGAGGTGACACCATGCCCCGCATCTCCTCCCCCGCCATAGCCGCCGCCGGGCTCGTCGGTGGTTACGCCGTTGCTCGGTGGACCAAGAAGCGGCCCCTTGGGGGTGTCGTGCTCGCTGCCGCCGGTGGCGTGGCCGCTCGGGAGTGGCAGCAGGTCGGTGGGGCCAAGGCTTCTGTGGGGCTGACGGCCGGATACGTCGCCGCCTTCGCCGGGTCCCATCCGCTCGCGAAGAAGATCGGGGCCTGGCCCGCCGTGTTCTCCGTCGCCGGGGCGATGGCCGTCGCCTCTTGGGCCGTCACCCGCGGGAAGGGCTGAGCCACTCCGCCGTCACCCGCGGGAAGGGCTGAGCCCCACTCCGCCATCACCCGCGGGAAGGGCTGAGCCCGCCCAGGGCGCGGCCTCAGCCCCCCACCGCGTGGCTCACCGTGTAGATCAGCAGGCCCGCCAGGGCGCCGACCACCGTGCCGTTGATGCGGATGAACTGGAGGTCGCGGCCGATGTTGGCCTCGATCTTGCGGGAGGTCTGGGTGGCGTCCCAGCCGGCGACCGTGTCGGTGATCAGGGACGTGATCTCGTGGCGGTAGGTCGTGACGACGTAGGCCGCGGCGTCTTCCGCCCAGCCCTCCACCTTTCCCTGCAGGCGGGCGTCCGTCGACAGGCGCGTGCCCAGGGAGATCAGGGAGGCGCGGGCGCGGAGGCGGAGCTGGCTGCGGTCGTCCTCGGCCGCTGCGATGATCAGGGACCGGACCGAGGACCAGGCCGAGGCGATGATGTCCTGGACCTCCGGGCGGGCCAGGAGGTCCGCCTTCAGGCGCTCCACGCGTGCCCGTGTGTCCGTGTCGGCCTGGAGCTCCGCCGCGAAGTCCGCGAGGAAGCGGTCGATCGCGCCGCGCGCCGGGTGGCCCGGCATGTCCCGCATCTCCGTGATGAAGCGGAGCAGTTCCTTGTAGACGCGTTCGCCGATCTTCCGGTCCACGAAGCGGGGCGTCCAGCCCGGTGCCCCGCCCTGCACCGCGTCCATCACCGAGTCCCCGTGCGTGACCAGCCAGTCGTGCGCGCGGGTGCAGATCAGGTCCACCGCCCGGCGGTGCGCCCCGTCCGCCACCACCTTCTCCAGGGTCTTGCCCAGGCCCGGCGCGATCTCCGCCGCCTCCGCGCGGCGCGTGATCGCCTCCCCCACCACCGCCTGGACGTCCGCGTCCCGCAGGATGGTCAGGGCGCCCCGTAGCGTCGTCGAGAGTTCTGCCGTCACCCGGTCCGCGTGGGCCGGGTTCGCCAGCCAGGCCCCCAGCCGGGCGCCGATGCCCAGGGCCGCCAGCCTGCCCCGTACGACATCCGCCGACAGGAAGTTCTCGCCCACGAACGTGCCCAGCGACGCTCCCAGCTGGTCCTTCTTCGTCGGGATGATCGCCGTGTGCGGGATGGGGAGGCCCAGCGGCCGCCGGAACAGCGCCGTCACCGCGAACCAGTCCGCGAGCGCGCCGACCATGCCCGCCTCCGCCGCCGCCGCGACATAGCCCGCCCACCCGCCCCAGCCGGCGTTCCGCGCCCACGTCGCCAGGCCGTAGATCACGGCCACCAGCGCCAGCAGCGCCGTCGCCAGGGTCTTCATGCGGCGGACGCCTCTGCTCTTCTCCTCGTCCGCCGCCGTGTACGAGAAACTCACCATCGACTCGACCTCCTACTTCAGGGACTCCCGGCGCTCGTCCCGAGTTCCCCCGTACATCTTCGCGATCACCGCCTCGATGTCCGGCTCCCGCACCGAGAGGTCGAGGAGGGGGTATCTCGCCGCCACCGCCGCCACCAGGGGTGCCGCCGATTCCGTCGCCCCGAACGCCAGCCACTGGCGCGGGCCCTCCGACCGTACGAAACGGGCCCCCGGCACGTCCGTGATCGGCGGCAGCTCCCGCTCCAGGTCCACCACAAGGAGCCGCTCGCTCTCGCCCACCGCGTGCAGACCGGCCAGCTCCCCGTCGTACATCAGCCGCCCGTGGTCGATGACCATCACCCGCGAGCAGAGCTGTTCGATGTCCGTGAGGTCGTGGGTCGTCAGGAGGACCGTGGTGCCCCTCGTCGCGTTCAGTTCCCGGAGGAACTCCCGCACCCTCGCCTTCGACACCACGTCCAGGCCGATCGTCGGCTCGTCCAGGTACAGCACCTCCGGGTCGTGCAGCAGCGCCGCCGCGATGTCGCCGCGCATCCGCTGGCCCAGGGACAGCTGGCGTACGGGGACGTCGAGGAGGTCCCCCAGGTCCAGCAGGTCCACGCAGCGGGCCAGGTTCTCCTCGTACCGGGCGTCGGGGATGCGGTACATGCGGTGCATCAGCCGGTACGAGTCCTTCAGCGGCAGGTCCCACCAGAGGGTCGTCCGCTGGCCGAACACCACCCCTATCCGCTGGGCCAGCCGGGTGCGCTCCCGCGCGGGGTCGATGCCCGCGACCCGCAGCCGGCCGCCGCTCGGGGTCAGGATGCCGGTGAGCATCTTGATCGTCGTCGACTTCCCGGCGCCGTTCGGGCCGATGTAGCCGACCATCTCCCCGCGTTCCACGCCGAAGCTGATGCCGTCGACCGCCCGGACCTCCCGCTTCTCGCGGCGGAGCAGGCCCGCCTTCCGGCGGACCGTGAAGGTCTTCTCCAGCGCGTCGAGTTCGATGAAGGGCATGTGGCCTCAGCTTCCTGTCGATCTGTACGAGCGGATTCCCGCGCGCCACGCGAGCCCCGCCACCCCGCAGCTCACCGCCGCCACCAGCGGCGACACGAACGCCGCCCAGTCCGGCACCCCCGCCGGAGCCGGCCGGCCGAGCACGTACAGCGCGGGCAGCCAGCTCACGAACGCCAGCGGTACGACGTACACGACCCCCCGCACCAGCTCCTGCGTGAAGATCGTCGGCGGGTACTGGAGGAGCGTGTTCCCGCCGTACGTGAAGGAGTTCGTGACCTCGGCGGCGTCCTGGATCCAGAAGAGCGTCGACGCGCCCACCACCATCACCGCACCGAAGATCACCGCCCCGCACGCCACCGTCACCGGCAGCAGCACCACCTTCAGCGGCGTCCAGTCCACGTCGAGGAGGAGCAGGCTCCAGACGAGGACGAGAAGGCCCTGCGCGACCCGCCCGAACCTCCGCAGCGCGAACTTGTCCGCCGCGACCTGCGCGAGCAGCGGCGCCGGACGCATCAGGAACGTGTCGAGCGAGCCGTCCCTCACCCGCTTCCCCATCCGCTGCAGCGAGCCCATCGTCAGGTCCGCGATCCCGAACGACGTCCCCGCCGTCCCGTACAGCAGGGCGACCTCCGCGAACGAGAAGCCGCCCAGCCCCCGCACCTGACCGAACATCAGGAGGATCACGACGAAGTCGAAGAACGTGACGCAGAAGCTCGTGAGGAGGGTCAGGGCGAAGGAGGAGCGGTACGTCATCGTGGAGCGGATCCACATGGCCGCCACCATCCGGTACGTACGCCAGGAAGCCCCGATCCCCCGATCCGTACGCCGCCAGGAAGCCTCGGTCCCCCCGTCCGTACGCCAGGTAGCCCCGGTCTCCCCGTCCGTACGCCAGGTAGCCGCGGCCTCCCCGTCCGTACCGCCGGAAGCCCCGGTCCCCCCGTCCGTGCGCCAGGAATCGGCCATCCGTGACCTATCCACCCTGCACCACCACCTTCCGCGTCGCCGCCGCCTGCGCCGCCCTCCCCGCCCCCAGCAGGACCAGCGCCCAGCAGCCCTGGAAGCCGTACGCCCCCGCCAGCTCCCAGCCCTCGTACTTCCCCAGGTACACATCGGCCGGCACCTGGAGCAGCGACGCCCACGGCAGCATCCGCGCGAGCTCGCCCAGGGCGCCCGGGAAGACGTTCAGCGGGAGCAGCATCCCCGAGAAGAACAGGCCGCCCAGCCACGCCACCTGCACCACCCCCTGGCCGTCGAGCAGCCAGAACGCGCTCATCGCCACCAGGTACCAGATCGCGAAGCCCACCACCGAGCCCAGCGCCACCGCCACCAGGAACGCGAGCCACGCGCCCGGCCCCGACGGCAGGGTGAAGCCGAAGACCAGCGCGCCGACGGCCATCGGGGCGACCCCGCGGCCGAGCAGCTGGAAGGCGGAGCGGCCGGCGTTGGCCGAGAACCACCAGGCCTGGAGGTCGGCGGGGCGGTAGAGGTCGACGGCGATGTCGCCGGTCCTGATCCGCTCGATCAGCTCGTCCTCGAAGCCGCCGCCCATCAGGCCGCAGACCGTGATCAGCGCCTGCCCGATCCACACGTAGGCGAGGGCGTCGTCCATGGAGTAGCCGCCGAGCCGCGGTCGTTCGTCCCACAGGGCGATGTAGGTGGCGGAGAGGACGAAGCCGAAGACGCTGTTGGTGAAGACGCCCGCGGCCGTGGCCACGCGGTAGGTGGCGAAGCGCCGGAAGCCGCCCGCGGCCACCGTCAGGTACAGCCGCAGCATGAGAGGCCCTTTCCGGTACGAATGACGGCGAAGCGCACGACCCTAGTGGTGTCGTGCGGCGCGCCGCGAGCGGTTTTCGCGCCACCTACGGGTCGGTTAGGGGAGTTTCGCCGCATTCCATGCAGTATGTGATGCCATGTCCCCTTCCTCTGGTACGAGCTCGGATACGAACTGGGAGCCGAGGGACCCCACCCTCCCCGCACCACACCCGGACGACGACGACAGACCGAGAAGACCGCTCCGCCGCATCCTGCGGACCCTCCTCGGGCTCCTCCTGCTCGGCACGCTGCTGCTCGCCGGCGCCTTCGCCGCCGGCTACCTCCTGGTGGAGATCCCGCCCGCCAACGCCGCCGCCGTCGCCCAGTCCAACGTCTACCTCTACCGGGACGGCACCCCCCTCGCCCGCGACGGCGAGGTCAACCGCGAGAGCGTCCGCCTCGACCAGGTCCCGCTCACCGTCCGCCGGGCCGTCCTCGCCGCCGAGGAGCGCGACTTCCACACCTCGCGCGCCGTCGACCCCAAGGCCATGGTCCGCGCCGCCTGGAACACCGTCACCGGCAAGGGCCGCCAGTCCGGCTCCACCATCACCCAGCAGTACGTCAAGAACTACTACCTGGGCCAGGAACAGACCCTCAGCCGCAAGGCCAAGGAGTTCTTCATCGCGATCAAACTCGGCCGCGAGAAGAGCAAGGAGGAGATCCTCCAGGGCTACCTGAACACCAGCTACTTCGGCCGGAACGCATACGGCATCCAGGCCGCCGCCCGCGCCTACTACGGCAAGGACGTCCAGCAGCTCGACACCGCCGAAGGCGCGTACCTCGCCTCCCTCCTCAAGGCCCCCAGCGCCTACGACGTCACCACCCACCCCGAGAACCGGTCCAAGGCCGTCGCCCGCTGGCACTACGTCCTCGACGGCATGGTCACCGAGGGCTGGCTCTCCCCCGCGGCCCGCACCGCCGCCCGCTTCCCCGCCCCCCAGACCGCCCGCGCCGCCACCGCCCTCTCCGGCCAGCGCGGCTACCTCGTCCAGGCCGTCGAGGAGTACCTCACCGACCACGGGATCGTCGACGAGAAGACCCTCGCCGGCGGCGGCTTCCGCATCACCACCACCCTGGAGCCCGCCAAGCAGGAGGCCCTCGTCGACGCCGTCGAGGAGCGCGTCGTCTCCCGGCTCGACCCGGCGAACGCCCCCACCGACCGGTACGTACGGGTCGGGGCCGCGGCCGTCGACCCGGCGAACGGCAAGGTCCTCGCCATGTACGGCGGCGTCGACTACACCCAGCAGTACGTCAACAACGCCACCCGCCGCGACTACCAGGTCGGCTCCACCTTCAAGCCCTTCGTCTTCACGGCCGCCGTCCAGAACGGCTCCCAGACCCAGCAGGGCCAGCCCATCACCCCGTACACCCTGTACGACGGCACCAACCGGCGCCCGGTCGAAGGCTGGGGCGGCAACCCCTACGACCCCGCCAACGAGGACGACGCCAGCTACGGCGACATCGCCGTCGGCGCCGCCACCGACCTCTCCGTGAACGCCGTCTACGCCCAGATGGCCGTCGACGTCGGCCCCGCGCACGTACGGCGCACCGCGATCGCCCTCGGCGTCCCCGGCACCACCCCCGACCTCACCGCCTCCCCCTCCATCGCCCTCGGCGCCGCCACCGCCAGCGTCCTCGACATGGCCTCGGCGTACGCGACGCTCGCCGCGCACGGCCGGAACGGCACGTACTCCCTCGTCGAGGAGATCAGCAGGAACGGCCAGGAGGTGGAACTCCCCGGCGTCGCCCGCCGACAGGCCGTCAGCCGCGAGGCCGCCGACACCACCACCTCGATCCTGCGGAGCGTCGTCGAGAGCGGCACGGGCACGGCCGCGCAGGTCGCGGGACGCCCGGCCGCCGGCAAGACGGGCACGGCGGAGGACGACAGGGCCGCCTGGTTCGCCGGCTACACCCCCGAGCTCGCGACGGTCGTCGCGGTCATGGGCCAGGACCCCGAGTCCGGCTCGCAGCAATCGCTGTACGGCGCGCTCGGCCAGCCGCGCGTCAACGGCGGCGGGGTGCCGGCCGAGATCTGGGGCCGCTTCACCCGCGAGGCCCTGGCCGGGACGCCGGCCCGGGACTTCGAGCTCCGGCTCATGCCGGGGGCCGAGGCACCGCCGGTACCGCCCGTCCCGGACGGGGCGGAGGACTGGTACGAGACGGGCGAGGCGGGACCGGGAGCGGCCTCACGGGGCCCCGCCCCCTCCCGCAGACCGACGGGTCAGTGACCGCTGGTCGCCTTGAGCCCCACCACGGCGACGAGCAGCAGACAGACGAAGAAGATCCGGGCGGCGGTCGCCGGCTCACCGAGCACCACCATGCCGAGCACCGCCGCACCGGCCGCGCCGATGCCGACCCACACGCCGTACGCCGTACCGATCGGCAGCGTCTTGGCCGCCTGCGACAGCAGCATCATCGAGGCGACGATCCCGGCGCCGGTGAACACGCTCGGCCAGAGCCGGGTGAAACCGTCGGTGTACTTCATGCCGATGGACCAGCCGACCTCAAGCAGACCGGCGACGATCAGCAGAACCCAGGCCATGACGAGACACCTCCGCGAGACGGATCAACAGGGGTGCGTCGTCTTGTCGTGAACCCGGTACGGCGCGTCTCGTCGGGGTGTCTCCAGGCTAGCAAAGAACAGGCAAAGGCCCCGGTGACTCCGGTCACCAGGGCCTTCGTGCTCGTCCTACAGGTAGAGCCCGGTCGAGTCCGTGGTGCCGAACCGGTCCGCGGCCACCGCGTGCAGATCGCGCTCGCGCATCAGGACGTACGCGACACCCCGCACCTCGACCTCGGCGCGGTCCTCGGGGTCGTACAGCACCCGGTCGCCGATCTCGACGGTACGGACGTTCTGGCCGACCGCGACCACCTCGGCCCAGGCGAGGCGTCGGCCCACGGCGGCCGTCGCGGGGATCAGGATGCCGCCGCCGGAACGCCGCTCCCCCTCCGGGGAGTCGGTGCGGACCAGAACCCGGTCGTGGAGCATCCGGATGGGCAGCTTGTCGTGCGTGTTCTCGCTCACGGACTGAACCTACCTGCACGGGCGGGCCGGAAGGCGGTCACCCCTTGTTCCTCCGCGAGGAGGAAACGATCAGGCCGACGACGGCGAGGGCCACGACGGCCGCCGGAACGACGCGCTCCAGGCGGGGCGCGCCGTCCTCGTGGGTGAAGCGGGCCTTCACGTCCGAGACGACCCGGTTGACGGCGACGAAGGCGCGGCCGGCCGTCTGGTCGACCGTCGAGGCGACCTTGGCCTTGGCGTCCCCGATGATCGTCTTCGGGTGCATCCGAATGCCGATCTCGTCGAGAGTGACGGCGAGCTGCTCGCGCCGGCGGACGATGTCCGCCTCGATCTGCGCAGGGGTCCTGGCCTCCGACACCGCGCTGCCTCCGTAGTCGTAATCGGTCGTTGACGCCCAGTCTGTCAGCTCCGCCGCGATCGGGTCGCCCCAGACCCCCATTCGCCCCCATTAGGCTCTGGAATGCGTACGCGAACCATCCGAGGAGAGCCAGCCATGAGCGAGCGACTGCAGCCCGGCGACACCGCCCCCGCCTTCACCCTTCCCGACGCGGACGGCAACGAGGTCTCCCTCGCGGACCACAAGGGCCGCAAGGTCATCGTCTACTTCTACCCGGCGGCCCTGACCCCCGGCTGCACCAAGCAGGCGTGCGACTTCACGGACAACCTGGAGGTCCTGGCGACCGCCGGCTACGACGTGATCGGCGTCTCCCCCGACAAGCCGGAGAAGCTGGCGAAGTTCCGCGAGAAGGAGAACCTGAAGGTCACGCTGGTCGGGGACCCGTCGAAGGAGACCCTGGAGGCGTACGGCGCCTTCGGCGAGAAGAAGCTGTACGGCAAGGTCGTGACGGGCGTGATCCGCTCGACGGTCGTGGTCGACGAGGAGGGCAAGGTGGAACACGCCTTCTACAACGTCAAGGCCACGGGCCACGTCGCCAAGATCATGAGGGACCTGGGCGTCTGAGCCCGCGCCCTCGCCGGAACGGCCCGCACCTCGCGGTACTGGGGTGTGGGCCGTTCCGCGTTTCGGGTGTGACCGTCCGATATTCGGGTCGTTAACCCGTACGAGATCCGTACTGGGGAGGGGGTCCGATGGGGCCGGACACGTACACGAGGGAACGGCTCAGCGCCGTGGTGGCGGAGTCGAAGGGGTGGGCTGATCTCATGCGCCGCCTCGGCGTCAATCCGAGCGGAGGTCGGCGGCGCACCCTGCAGTCGAAGGTTGCCGAGTACGGCATCGACACCAGCCACTTCAAGCAGCAGAGCCCCTGGCGCAAGTACACGGACAACGCCATTGCCGAGGCGGTCGCCGCCTCTACGACGCTCCGCGAGGTCGCCCAGAGGCTCGGCGTTCCCCCGGCGACCGGAACGCTCTCGCACATCAGCCGACGGATCACGGCAGCCGGAATCGACGTGAGCCAGTTCCCCGGCCTGAACCGCCCGACCCTGGACCTGCCGTTCACCGCGGAGGAACTCAAGACCGCCGCAGCGGCCACACGGAGCGTCAGAGAAATGGCCCGCCTGCTGGGCGTAGGCGATGACGGTAGATCCCGCGCCGCGCTCCGGCACTTGCTCCACGAGCGGGGAATCGACATCGCACACTTCACGCACAGGCGCGTCGGGGTGCCGGAAGAGCGTCTACGAGCAGCGGTGGCCGACGCCACCAGCTTCGCCGACGTGATGCGCGCGCTCGACCTCCCCGTTACCGACCAGAATCACCGTCGGGTACGGCGACGGGTGGTCGAGCTGGGCCTCGACACATCGCACTTCAAGCGTCGTACGTGGGGCACTGTCCGAGCCGCGGCACCGAAGGCCATAGCGGACACGGTCTTCCGGGTACGCCCGGAAGGATCGTCGCGCGAGAACCGCGACCGGCTGCATCGCGCCCTCACCGAGGTGGGCGTGCCGTATCGCTGCGTCGAGTGCGGGAACGACGGCAAGTGGCGGGGCAAGCCCATCACCCTGCAGATCGACCACATCAACGGGAACTGGCTCGACAACCGTCGGGAGAACCTTCGCTACCTGTGCCCCAACTGCCATGCCATCACCGCTACCTGGTGTCGTGGCGGCGCCCGCTACGATGGCAGGGAGTTGCGCGGCGGTGGTGCAATGGTTGACACAGCAGACTTAGGATCTGTGGCCCCTGACCGGGCTTGAGGGTTCGAATCCCTTCCGCCGCACACTGAACGGCCTGCGAATCGAAGAATCGATGCGCAGGCCGTTCGCATGCGGGCCCTCAGCCCAGCAGTTCCTTCACCACCGGCACCAGGGCCCGGAACGCCTTGCCCCGGTGGCTGATCGCGTTCTTCTCCGCCGGGGTCAGTTCCGCGCAGGTGACCTCGTGGCCCTCCGGCTGGAGGATCGGGTCGTAGCCGAAGCCGTTCGTGCCGGCCGGGGTGTGGCGGAGGGTGCCCCGCAGCTGGCCCTCGACCACTCGCTCCGTGCCGTCGGGGAGGGCGAGGGCCGCCGCGCAGGCGAAGTGGGCGGCCCTGTGGGCGTCGTCGATGTCGGAGAGCTGGGCCAGGAGCAAGGTCAGGTTCGCCTTGTCGTCGCCGTGGGTGCCGGCCCAGCGGGCCGAGAAGATGCCGGGGGCTCCGTTGAGGACGTCGACGCAGAGGCCCGAGTCGTCGGCCACGGCCGGGAGGCCGGTGGCCTGGGCCAGGGCGTGGGCCTTCAGCAGGGCGTTCTCGGCGAAGGTGACGCCCGTTTCCTTGACATCGGGGATCTCGGGGTACGCGTCCGCGCCGACGAGTTCGAGGTCGAGGCCCGCGTCGGCGAGGATCGCGTGAAGTTCGGTGATCTTGCCCGCGTTGCGGGTGGCGAGGATCAGGCGCTGTCGGGTCATGACAGGGATTATCCCGGGGTGCAGACCTTGGCCACCTCGCCCGCCGCGTCCGTGATCGGCGTGATGTCCGGGGTCGTGTCGCCGTTCTTGACCGCCGTGCGGACGGAGTCCACGCCCTTCGTGAGGTCGTCGACGGCCTTCGAGAGGTCGGCGTTGTCCGTGGTGTTCTTGAGGTTGCCCAGTTCCGTGGAGATCGAGTTCAGGGACTCCTCGATCTGCGTGACGTCGTTGGACGCGTTCGAGACCGCCTGCTGAAGGTTCTGTACGGACGTGGCTATCGCGTCGGCGGTCTTGACGCAGTCCATCGCCGTGTCGAGGGCTCCGCAGCCGCTCAGGACGGTGGTGAGCGCGGCGGCCGTTGCCACGGCGATTGCGAGACGGCTCTTCAAGGCGGGTCCTCCCCTGTACATGACAGTCGTGCGGGCGCACGGATCCTATCCGTGCGCCCGTTGCCCGTCAGGACGCGACAGGAGGTCAGAGGGTTCCTTCGAGGGCCTTGCGCTGGATCTCCGCCAGTTCGGCGCAGCCGCCGGAGGCGAGGTCGAGGAGGGCGTTGAGCTCCTTGCGGTCGAAGGGCTCGGCCTCGGCGGTGCCCTGGACCTCGACGAAGCGGCCGTCGCCGGTGCAGACGACGTTCATGTCGGTGTCGGCGCGGACGTCCTCCTCGTAGCAGAGGTCGAGGAGGGGGACGCCGTCGACGATGCCGACGGAGACGGCGGCGACGGTGCCGGTGAGGGGCTTGCGGCCGGCCTTGATCAGCTTCTTGCCCTGGGCCCAGCCGATGGCGTCGGCGAGCGCCACGTACGCGCCGGTGATCGCCGCCGTGCGGGTGCCGCCGTCGGCCTGGAGGACGTCGCAGTCGAGGACGATCGTGTTCTCGCCGAGGGCCTTGTAGTCGATGACGGCCCGCAGGGAGCGGCCGATGAGGCGGGAGATCTCGTGGGTGCGGCCGCCGATCTTGCCGCGGACGGATTCGCGGTCGCCGCGGGTGTTGGTGGCGCGGGGGAGCATGGAGTACTCACCGGTGACCCAGCCCTCGCCGCTGCCCTTGCGCCAGCGCGGGACGCCTTCGGTGACGGAGGCGGTGCAGAAGACCTTGGTGTCGCCGAAGGAGATGAGGACGGAGCCCTCGGCGTGCTTGCTCCAGCCGCGTTCGATGGTGACGGGGCGGAGCTGTTCGGGGGTACGGCCGTCGATGCGAGACATGCCACGAGCCTAGCCGGACATGAGGGAGGGCCCGTTCCCCTGCCGGAACGGGCCCTCCTCGGGAAGTGAGCGGAACGCTCACGCTCACATCAGGTCTTCGATCTCCGCGGCGATCGGGTCGGCGTCGGTGCCGATGACGACCTGGATGGCGGTGCCCATCTTCACGACGCCGTGGGCTCCGGCGGCCTTGAGGGCGGCCTCGTCGACCTTGGCGGGGTCCACGACCTCGGTGCGCAGGCGGGTGATGCAGCCTTCGACCTCTTCGATGTTGTCGATGCCGCCGAGGCCGGCGACGATCTTCTCAGCCTTGCTGGCCATGTGTTTCTCCCTGTCCGTTCTGCGTACCGACGGTCCGCTTTGTCACGGTAACCCACGGTTGGCCCAACCTCGCGAGCGAGTGCGGCCGTTCTGCCGAATGATGACGATCACCGGCGGCCTGTCCTCAGCGGGCTCCCGGAGCCTATCGCAACTGGTCTACACCAGTGTGCAACGAGATGCGGACCCGGCTTGTTCCGGGGAGGGAGGACGCCGATGAGCACCGACAGCACCGCGGCCGCACCGAAACCCAAGAAGTCCCTGTCCTGGGGCGGCCTCTTCCAGGGCCTCCAGAAGATGGGCCGCAGCCTCCAGCTCCCCATCGCCGTCCTCCCGGCCGCCGGCATCATCAACCGGCTCGGGCAGCCCGACGTCTTCGGCGCCGACGGCCTGGGCTGGGACAACGTCGCGAAGGTGATGGCGGGTGCGGGTGGTGCGCTGCTCGACGGCAGCCTGGGTCTGCCGCTGCTGTTCTGCATCGGTGTCGCGATCGGCATGGCGAAGAAGGCGGACGGCTCGACCGCGCTCGCGGCGGTGGTCGGCTTCCTCGTCTACTACAACGTGCTGCGTCAGTTCCCGAAGGACTGCCCGGCGGGCACGGTGGACGTCAACGGCGGCTGCCTCTCGCCCGAGCAGGCCTTCACCGGGTACACGTACCAGAACCCGGGCGTCTTCGGCGGCATCCTGATGGGCCTGATGGCCGCCTGGTTCTGGCAGCGCTACCACCGGACGAAGCTGGTCGACTGGCTCGGCTTCTTCAACGGCCGCCGGCTCGTGCCGATCATCATGACGTTCGTGGCGATCGCGTTCGCCGCGATCTGCCTGTGGATCTGGCCGCCGATCGGCGACGGCCTGGAGAACTTCAGCGACTGGCTGGTGGGTCTCGGCTCCTGGGGTTCGGGCATCTTCGGCCTCGCGAACCGCGCGCTGCTCGTCATCGGCCTGCACCAGTTCCTGAACGTGCCCATCTGGTTCCAGTTCGGCACGTACACCAAACCCGACGGCACGGTGGTCCACGGCGACATCCCGATGTTCCTCGCGGGCGACCCGAACGCCGGTCAGTTCCTGACGGGCTTCTTCCCGATCATGATGTTCGCGCTGCCCGCCGCGGCGCTCGCGATCACCCACACCGCGAAGCCGCATCGCCGCAAGGCGGTCGGCGGCATGATGCTCTCGGTCGCCCTGACCTCGTTCGTCACCGGCATCACCGAGCCGATCGAGTACTCGTTCCTTTTCATCGCGCCGCTGCTGTACGTGATCCACGCCGTGCTGACCGGTGTGTCGATGGCGGTGACCTGGGCGCTCGGCGTGAAGGACGGCTTCAGCTTCTCGGCCGGTCTGATCGACTACGTGATCAACTGGAACCTCGCGACGAAGCCGTGGCTGATCATCCCGATCGGCCTGGGCTTCGCGGTCGTCTACTACGTGATCTTCCGGTTCGCGATCGTCAGGTTCAACCTCCCCACCCCGGGCCGCGAGCCCGAGGAGATCGAGGAGGAGATCGAGCGCGACAACGTCAAGTAGCCCCGCGCTCACGCGGCGGGATCTGACCGTTCTCGGGGCTTTCGACCCCCTCGTAAGGCCCTTCGAAGGCCCCCGGACCTGACCGTCCGGGGGCCTTTTGTCGTGCATCTCCGGCTATGGCTGAGTACACAGAATTCGCAGGTTCCTTATCTAAGTCTCACGTGCTACAACTGGTCTACACCACTCAATGGTGTAGACCACGCGGTCCAGACCACCGCGTTCCACGAGACGTCGCCTCCCCCCCGTGTTCACTGTCCTGGGCGACGCCTTGCCTTACTGGAGGAAGTTGATGAGTACGGCCACCGCCCAGGCCGCCGCTCCCGCGAAGAAGCGCGGATCCGGCCTGTTCCAGGGCCTGCAGAAGGTCGGTCGCAGCCTGCAGCTGCCGATCGCCGTGCTGCCGGCCGCGGGTATCTTGCTCCGTCTCGGCCAGCCCGACGTCTTCGGCAAGGACGGTCTCGGCTGGGACAAGGTCGCGTCCGTCTTCGCCACCGCCGGCGGCGCGGTCTTCGACAACCTGCCCCTGCTCTTCTGCATCGGCGTCGCCATCGGCTTCGCCAAGAAGGCGGACGGCTCCACCGCCCTGGCCGCGCTCGTCGGCTTCCTGGTCTACAGCAACGTGCTGAAGGCCTTCCCGATCACCGAGGCCGTCGTCAACACGACCGCCAACAAGGGTGTCGACGTCGCCGCGACGTACAACAACCCCGGCGTCCTCGGCGGCATCCTGATGGGTCTGCTCTCGGCCGTCCTCTGGCAGCGCTTCCACCGCACCAAGCTCGTCGACTGGCTCGGCTTCTTCAACGGCCGCCGTCTCGTCCCGATCATCATGGCCTTCGTCGGCACCGCCGTCGGCGTCGTCTTCGGCCTGGTCTGGGAGCCGATCGGTGAGGGCATCTCCAGCTTCGGCGAGTGGATGACCGGCCTCGGTGCCGGTGGCGCCGGCCTCTTCGGTCTCATCAACCGCGCGCTGATCCCGGTCGGCATGCACCAGTTCGTGAACACCGTCTCCTGGTTCCAGATCGGTGACTTCACCAACGCCGCCGGCGAGGTCGTCCACGGTGACCTCAACCGCTTCTTCGCCGGTGACCCGAGCGCCGGAATCTTCATGTCGGGCTTCTTCCCGATCATGATGTTCGGCCTCCCGGCCGCCGCGATCGCCATCGCCCACGCCGCCCGCCCCGAGCGCCGCAAGGCCGTCATGGGCATGATGGTCTCCCTCGCGCTGACCTCCTTCGTCACCGGTATCACCGAGCCGATCGAGTTCACGTTCATGTTCATCGCGCCGGTCCTCTACGCGATCCACGCGGTCCTGACCGCCGTCTCCATGGCCGTCACCTGGGCCTTCGGCGTCCACGCGGGCTTCACCTTCTCCGCGGGCGGCATCGACTACCTGCTCAACTGGAACCTCGCGACCAAGCCGTGGCTGATCATCCCGATCGGTCTCGTCTTCGCGGCGATCTACTACGTGGTCTTCCGCTTCGCGATCACCAAGTTCAACCTCCCCACCCCGGGCCGCGAGCCCGAGGAGGAGATCGAGGACCTCACCAAGGCGTGAGCCTCGCCCGTACGACGGAAGGCCCCGGAACCAGGACGGTTCCGGGGCCTTCCCCGTGCTCGTACGGGACATCAGATGTGCTCGTACGGGCAATCAGATCTCGTACACCGCTCCCGGCCGCGCCAGCTCCGACGGGCCCTTGTACACCTCGCGCGCGTCCGCCAGGTTCCGCTCGCCGTCCGTCCACGGCGGGATGTGGGTCAGGACCAGGCGCCCCACCCGCGCCCGGGTCGCGTGCGCGCCGGCCTCCCGGCCGTTGAGGTGGAGGTCCGGGACGTCCTCCTTGCCGTGGGTGAAGGAGGCCTCGCAGAGGAAGAGGTCGGTGCCGTCGGCGAGGCCGTGCAGCGCCTCGCAGACCCCGGTGTCCCCGGAGTACGTGAGCGAACGGCCGCCGTGCTCGACCCGGATGCCGTACGCCTCGACCGGGTGGCACACCTTCTCCGTGCGGACGGAGAACGGGCCGATCTCGAAGGCGCCGCCGGACTTCAGGGTGCGGAAGTCGAAGACCTCGCTCATCGAGGACGGCGAGGGGGTGTCCGCGTAGGCCGTGGTCAGGCGCTGCTCGGCGCCCTCGGGGGCGTACACGGGGATCGCGTCGCAGCGTCCGCCGTCGTGCCGGTAGTAGCGGGCGACGAAGTACCCGCACATGTCGATGCAGTGGTCGGCGTGGAGGTGGCTGAGGAAGATCGCGTCGAGGTCGTACAGACCGATGTGGCGCTGCAGCTCGCCCAGGGCGCCGTTGCCCATGTCGAGGAGCAGCCGGAAGCCGTCGGCCTCGACGAGGTAGCTCGAACAGGCCGAGTCCGCGGACGGGAACGACCCGGAGCAACCGACGACGGTGAGCTTCATGGAGCGAGAACCTCCGTGGACGGGTGCGGAAAGCGCGCTGAGGGAGGGGGAGGCTGTGCGGTCTGTCGAGCGTAAGGCGCACCCGGGCCCGCCGCTCCTTCGTGGTGGCCCGTTGTGGGCGAACTCACGGGCTCTGTCACCGGTTCGGATGGATGGCGGGGCGCGGCGGCGGGGTGGGGCGCGCACCGGTACCTTCTTGAGGTATGGACACGTCGTGGTGGCCCGCTCTGGCCGCGGTCGTGGTGATCGCGCTGGTGGTGGCGGTCGCCTGGGGGTCCCCCCGGACGAGGTCCGGGGGAGGATCGAGGCGGTCCTCGCGACGGCCGTCGTCCGGGGGGCCGGCGGCGCCGACGCGACCTCCTCGCGGTCCGGCCGGACCCCGGAGGGCCCCCGCGCGACCGGGCCGGGCGCCGAGGGCGGCCGAGATCTGGTGGGCGGACGTGCCCTTCGAGGACGGGCCCGGGTCGAAGGACCGGCCCTGTCTGGTGCTCGTGGTACGGGGCGACAGCGCGCTCGTCGCGAAGATCACCAGCAAGTACCACGACGAGCGGCCGGGGGTGATCGCGCTGCCGCCGGGGGCGGTGGGCGACGCGCAGGGGCGGCCCAGCTTCCTGGAGACCGATGAGCTGCGGCGGGTGCCGGTGACGGACTTCCGCCGGAGAGTGGGAGAGGCGGACCCGGTCGTGTGGGACCAGGTCCGCCATCTGGCGCGGTAGCGCCGGTGCGTGTCGCGGGGCCGGAAGCCTAAGCGCGGCTCAGCGCGCCGTCCGGTGTGCCCACACCTACTACGCCCAGAGCTGGCCCTGGACCGCGGCGATTGCTTCTTCTGTCGTCTTGGCTGTGTAGAGGCCCGTCGAGAGGTACTTCCAGCCGCCGTCGGCGACGACGAAGGCGATGTCGGCGGTCTCGCCCGCCTTGAGGGCCTTGTTGCCGACGCCGATGGCCGCGTGGAGGGCGGCGCCGGTGGAGACGCCCGCGAAGATGCCCTCCTGCTGGAGGAGTTCGCGGGTGCGGGTGACCGCGTCGGCGGAGCCGACGGAGAAGCGGGTGGTGAGGACGGAGGCGTCGTACAGCTCGGGGACGAAGCCCTCGTCGAGGTTGCGCAGGCCGTAGACGAGGTCGTCGTAGCGCGGCTCGGCGGCGACGATCTTGACGTCGGGCTTGTGCTCGCGCAGGTAGCGGCCGACGCCCATGAGGGTGCCCGTGGTGCCGAGACCTGCCACGAAGTGGGTGATCGACGGGAGGTCGGCGAGGATCTCCGGGCCCGTGGTGGCGTAGTGGGCGCCCGCGTTGTCGGGGTTGCCGTACTGGTAGAGCATCACCCAGGAGGGGTTCTCGGCGGAGAGTTCCTTGGCGACGCGTACGGCCGTGTTCGAGCCGCCGGCCGCGGGGGACGAGATGATCTCGGCGCCCCACATGGCCAGCAGCTGGCGCCGCTCCTCGCTGGTGTTCTCGGGCATGACGCAGACGATGCGGTAGCCCTTGAGCTTGGCGGCCATGGCGAGGGAGATGCCGGTGTTGCCGCTGGTCGGCTCCAGGATGGTGCAGCCGGGGGTGAGCCGGCCGTCCTTCTCCGCCTGCTCGATCATGTGGAGCGCGGGGCGGTCCTTGACCGAGCCGGTGGGGTTGCGGTCCTCCAGCTTCGCCCAGATGCGGACGTCGTCCGAGGGCGAGAGCCGGGGGAGGCGGACCAGCGGCGTGTTGCCGACCGCGGCCAGCGAGGAGTCGTAGCGCATGTGGATCAGACCATGCCGCCGGCGACGGCCGGCAGGATCGTGACGTTGTCGCCGTCGGTGAGCTTGGTGTCGATGCCGTCGAGGAAGCGGACGTCCTCGTCGTTGAGGTAGACGTTGACGAAGCGGCGGAGCTTGCCGCCGTCGACGATGCGGGCCTCGATCCCGGCGTGGCGGGTCTCCAGGTCGGCGAAGAGCTCGGCGAGGGTCGCGCCGCTGCCCTCGACGGCCTTCTCGCCGTCGGTGTAGGTGCGGAGGATGGTCGGGATGCGGACCTCGATGGCCATGGCGTGGGCTCCTGTCGGAAGTGGCGTGTTGGGCGCGCTTCTGTGGCCCCGCGCGGAGGGGGTCGTACGGTGAGTGCGCTCGGCCGGTCGCTCAGAGCGCAGCGCGTGCGGTACAGCGTGAGGTACAGATCGCGCTGGCGAGGCGGCACAGGTCGACGTGCAGGCGTGCCACGAGCAGGGTGGTGCTCGGAGTCTCTTCGCTCACGTCGTGGGAAACCATGGGCTCATCGTATCGATTCCCGGTCCGGGTTCCGGAATGTGATCTCACATTCTGGATGATTTCTGACCGACTGACGGACGTCGCAGGTGGGAAGGGGGTCGTCACTCGGGCCAGGCGGAGTCCCTGATCGTCGTCACGAAGTCTCCGGGGGCGAAACCGGGCACGAAATGGCGCAGGACGTCCGCTTTGACGTTGCCGAAGGTGGTGTCCGGCCTGGGTGCGATGCCGTCGGCGAAGGCGGCCAGGATGCGGCGCTTGAAGTCGGGGCGGGGGTGGGCGGCGACGATCGCGGCGCGGTCCTCGGGGGTGACGGCGGCGGGGTCGTCGTAGCCGATGCCGAGGACGTCGTACTCGACGCCGGCGGTGACGAGGGCGACCTCGGGTTCCATGAACGCGGGGATGCCGGGGGTGGTGTGCAGGGCGATCGCGGTCCAGACGCGGCGGACGGCGTCCTCGTCGGCGCCGTGGGAGCGGAGGAAGGCGGCGGCCTCCTCGGCGCCGTCGACCTCGAAGCGGCGGCCGCCGGTCCGGTGCGCCTCGCCGAGGCCGAGGTCGTGGAACATGGCGCCGACGTAGAGGAGTTCGGGGTCGAAGGCGAGGCTGCGGGCGCGGCCCTGGAGGGCGCCGAAGAGGTAGACGCGGCGGGAGTGGTCGTAGATCAGCTCGCTCGTCGTGTCGCGGACGAGTTCGGTGGCGGCGGTGGCGAGCTTGCTGTCGGGGACGAGCGTCATCGGGTTCATGGGAGCAAGCCTCGTCGTCGGGGGCGGGTGCCCGCCATGTCCTCAGGGACAGGCATCCCACAGAATCGGACACATGACGAGGACGCACGAGGTGTGGGTGTTCGCCTTCGACGGGGTCCGGCTGCTCGACGTGTCGGCCCCGCTGGAGGTCTTCTCGACGGCCGGGTCCGGCTATGAGGTACGGGTGTGCTCGCCGGACGGGCGGGGCGTAAGGACCTCGTGCGGGCTGCGGATCGGCGCGGACCGCGCGGTCGGGGAGGTGCGGGGCGCGGACACGCTGGTCGTCCCCGGGGCGGTGGACGTGGAGCGGTGCGTGGCGGTCGCGGCCGAGGTGGCGGGCCTCGCGGGGCGCTCGGGGCGGGTGGCGTCGGTGTGCACGGGGGCGTTCGCGCTCGCGGCGGCGGGGCTGCTCGCCGGGCGGCGCGCGGCGACCCACTGGGAGCACGCGGCGGAGCTGGCCCGGCGGTATCCGGGGGTCGAGGTGAGCGCGGACGCGATCCACGTGCGGGACGGGGAGGTGTGGTCCTCGGCGGGGGTGACGGCCGGGATCGACCTGTGTCTGGCGCTCGTGGAGGAGGACCGGGGGCCGGAGGCGGCGCGGGCGGTGGCGCGGGACCTGGTGGTGTTCCTGCAGCGGCCGGGCGGTCAGTCGCAGTTCTCGGCGGCGTCGCGGACTCCCCCGACGGGGCACCCGGTGGTGCGGCCGCTCCTGGACGCGGTGGCGGCGGACCCGGCCGCGGACCACAGCGCGTCGGCGCTCGCGCGGCGGGCGGGGATGAGCGCCCGGCATCTGGCGCGGCTGTTCCGGGAGCAGGTCGGGGCGACGCCGGCGGGGTACGTGGAGCGGGTACGGGTGGAGGCGGCGCGGATCCTGCTGGAGGGCGGGGCGAGCGTGACGGGGGCGGCGGCGCGGAGCGGGCTCGGCAGTGACGAGAGCCTGCGGAGGGCGTTCGCCCGGCATTTCGGGGTGACGCCCTCCGCGTATCTGGCGCGCTTCCGGACGACGTTTTCCTCGTAGACCGCGCCCTGCTCGTTGGGTCTCGGGTTACTCGTAGGCCTCGACGATCTTGACCTCTTCCTCGGTCACGACGCCTTCGACGATCGAGAAGGAGCGGAACTGGAAGGGGCCGGCGTCGTCGGTGTCGGCGGTGGAGACGAGGACGTAGTGGGCCTGCGGCTCGTTGGCGTACGAGATGTCCGTGCGGGACGGGTACGCCTCGGTCGCGGTGTGCGAGTGGTAGACGATGACGGGCTCCTCGTCCCGGTCGTCCATGTCGCGGTAGAGCTTCAGCAGGTCCGAGGAGTCGAACTCGTAGAAGGTGGGCGAGCGGGCGGCGTTCAGCATCGGGATGAACCGCTCGGGGCGTCCGCTGCCGACCGGGCCGGCGACGACGCCGCAGGCCTCGTCGGGGTGGTCCGCGCGGGAGTGCGCCACGATCTGGTCGTACAGGGCCCGGGTGATGGTCAGCATGCCGACAGGATAAGCAGACGGGCCGCCCCGTACCGATGGATGGTACGGAACGGCCCGAATGGTGAGACCGAGCAGGTCAGGAGGGTCAGGAGCGCTTGGCGAAGGCCGCGCCCTCCGGGTTGCGGGCCTTGAGGACCAGGTAGGAGACCGCGAGGATCAGGCCCCAGACCGGCGCGCCGTACAGGGCGACGCGGTTGTCCTTGTCCATGCCCATCGTCACGATCACCATGCCGATGAAGGCGAGCGAGAAGACGCTGAACCAGATGCCTCCCGGCGCCTTGAAGGAGGACTGCGGCAGCTCGCCGCGGTCGGCCTTGAGGCGGTAGCGGATCTGGCAGATCAGGATGACGATCCAGGCCCACATGCCGGAGATGGTGGCGAAGGAGACGACGTAGTTGAAGGCCTCGCCGGGCCACTGGTAGTTGATCCAGACGCCGACCATCATCAGCGCGGCCGAGACCGTGGTGCCGACCAGCGGGGTGCCGGACTTGGTCAGCTTGGTGAAGACCTTCGGGCCCTGGCCGTTGAGCGCGAGGTCGCGCAGCATGCGGCCGGTGGAGTACATGCCCGAGTTGCAGGAGGACAGGGCGGCCGTCAGGACGACGAAGTTGACGATGGCGGCGCCGACTCCGAGGCCCATCCGCTCGAAGGCCTCGACGAACGGGCTGACGCCCGGCTTGAAGGCGGTCCACGGGACGACCGACAGGATCATGATCAGCGCGCCGACGTAGAAGACGGCGATGCGCCACGGCACGGTGTTGATGGCCTTCGGCAGGACCGTCTTCGGGTCCTTCGACTCGCCCGCCGTCACGCCGACGAGCTCGACCGCGAGGAAGGCGAACATGACCATCTGGAGGGTCATCAGGGTGGAGAAGATGCCGTCCTCGCCGCCGAAGAAGCCGCCGAGGTCCCAGAGGTGGGTGACGGAGGCGGTGGCGCCGGCGTCGGAGAAGCCGAGGGTGAGGATGCCGGCGCAGATCAGGATCATGCCGACGATCGCGGTGACCTTGACCATGGAGAACCAGAACTCCAGCTCACCGAAGAGCTTCACGGAGATCAGGTTGGCGGCGTAGAGGATGACGGTGAAGACGAGGGCGGAGAGCCACTGCGGGATGTCCCACCAGTACGTCATGTAGGTGGCCGCGGCGGTGACTTCGGTGATTCCGGTGACGACCCAGAAGAGCCAGTACGTCCAGCCGGTCGCGAAGCCCGCGAAGGGGCCGATGAACTCGCGGGCGTACTCCGAGAAGGAGCCCGACACCGGGCGGTACATGAGGAGCTCGCCGAGCGCCCGCATGATGAAGAAGATGACGAGGCCCGCGACCGCGTACGCGAGGATCAGGCTCGGTCCCGCGATGGAGATGCCCTTGCCCGCGCCGAGGAAGAGTCCGGTGCCGATGGCACCGCCGATCGCGATCATCTGGATCTGCCGGGCGCCGAGTGCCCGGTGGTAACCCTCGCCGGAGGCGGAGTCCGCGGCCTCATTGCCGTCGTGCTGCTTGTCGACCTGCACTGAGGTCATGGTGGTGCGCCTTTCTCCATGCTGATCCGCGCGACTGCGAGTGCGTCTGCTGCGGATCAGATCCTGATCCCCCCGGATGTGGATGGAGTGCTACCGGCGGTCAGCCGGCCCAAGCGCCCTCGGGAACAGGGGTGGCGTGCCCGAGTGGTCGTGAAGATTTATCACGGGGCGAGGGGTGATCGACGGGGTTCGGAGTGATGCGCGCCACAAATAAATACGGACAAAGGGTGTACAAGATGGCCAAGCGGACGCTCTGATAACGCATTCGTTATCCGGATTTGAGCGTCCGCTGAGCGAACAGGGCGTGAACGGCCGGCCGCTCAGGCCATCAGGGTCGCGACGAGGGACTCCTGCAGCGCCCCCAGCCAGAGGTACGCCATCACCATCGGCTTGCGCGGATCGGAGTCCGGCAGCCGGTACAGCTGCTCGCTCTCCTCGTCGTCCGTGATCTCCAGGCGGGTCCCGATGGTGAGCCGGAGGTCGTTGAGCGCGCCGAGCCAGGCCCGGGACTCCTCGGGGGTGAGCTTGAGGACCGCGCCGCCCTCCCCCGCCGCCTCGGCGGACAGGGAGTCCAGGGCACGGACGACCACGAGCGCGTCCTCGCGCTTGCGGGCGCGCAGGTCGTTCTCGGTGTAGCGGCGGAAGTCGGAGGCGGCCGCCCGCAGCTCCTCGCTGTCGTCCCCGTACGCGTCGGGGAAGAGCCGCCGCAGGGCGGGGTCGGACGGGGGCTCGCTCGGCCCCTCGGCGAAGAGCGCGGCCAGCGGGTCCGCGTCGGCGGCGGGCTCGTCGCCCGGGCCGATCAGCTCCATGAGCTGGACGGCGAGGGAGCGGAGGATGGAGATCTCGACGTCGTCGAGCGCGACGGCCGCGCCGCCGCCGGGGAGGGCCACGAAGCTGCTGGCGGTCCCGGCCATCAGAAGCGGTCCTGGGAGAGGGTCGCCCAGAGGCCGTAGCCGTGCATCGCCTGCACGTCCCGTTCCATCTCCTCGCGGGTGCCGCTGGAGACCACCGCGCGGCCCTTGTTGTGCACGTCGAGCATCAGCTTGTGCGCCTTGTCCTTGGAGTATCCGAAGTACGACTGGAAGACGTACTCCACGTAGCTCATCAGGTTGACCGGATCGTTGTGCACGAGGGTCACCCAGGGCACGTCTGGTTCGACGACCGCGGAGACCTCCTCGGCCGATTCCGTACGTTCGATCTCAATAGGCGCGACGCTCACTCACACCATGTTGTCACCCCTGGGGGGCCGTCGCGCAAACGGGGCACGCGAAAGGACCCGCTGTTCGGACCCCCTATTCGTCACTCTGACGATTTCTGCGCTAGCATCGCTGACATGAACGCTGCGGACCTTGGGCTGCCGGTGGACGTGCCGTCGACCGCGCTCTTCACCGATCAGTACGAGCTGACCATGCTCCAGGCGGCCCTGCGGGCCGGCACCGCCGACCGGCGCTCCGTCTTCGAGGTCTTCACCCGCCGGCTGCCCGAGGGGCGGCGCTACGGCGTCCTCGCGGGCGTCGGCCGGGTCCTGGACGCCGTCGAGAACTTCCGCTTCGACCCCGCCGTCCTGGGCTTCCTGCGGGAACGCGCCATCGTCGACGAGCCGACCCTGGACTGGCTGGCCCGCTACCGCTTCTCCGGCGACATCTGGGGCTACCCCGAGGGCGAGGTGTACTTCCCCGGCTCCCCCGTGCTGCGCGTCGAGGGCTCCTTCGCGGAGTGCGTGCTCCTGGAGACCGTGATCCTCTCGATCCTCAACCACGACTCGGCCATCGCCGCCGCCGCCTCCCGCATGTCGGCCGCGGCCGGCGGACGGCGGCTGATCGAGATGGGCGCCCGCCGCACCCACGAGCTCGCGGCCGTCGCCGCCTCCCGCGCCGCCTACGTCGGCGGCTTCGAGGCCACCTCCGACCTCGCGGCCGGCTTCCGCTACGGCATCCCGACCGTCGGCACCTCCGCGCACGCCTTCACCCTGCTCCACGACACCGAGCGGGACGCCTTCCGGGCCCAGGTGGAGACCCTCGGGCGCGGCACGACCCTGCTCGTCGACACCTACGACGTGGCCGAGGCCGTCCGCACCGCCGTCGAGGTCGCCGGGCCCGAGCTCGGGGCCGTACGGATCGACTCCGGCGACCTGCTGCTCGTCGCGCACCGGGTGCGGGCGCAGCTCGACGAGCTGGGCGCCCGGGACACGAAGATCGTGGTCACCTCGGACCTCGACGAGTACGCCATCGCCTCGCTCGCGGCCGCCCCGGTCGACGCGTACGGGGTCGGCACGCAGCTGGTCACCGGCAGCGGCCACCCGACCTGCTCCATGGTCTACAAGCTGGTCGCCCGCGCGGCCTCGGCCGATCCGAAGGCGCCCCTGGTGCCGGTGGCCAAGAAGTCCGTCGGCGGGAAGGCCTCGGTCGGCGGCCGCAAGTGGGCGGCCCGCCGGCCCGACGCGGAGGGGGTCGCCGAGGCGGAGGTCGTGGGCACCGGCCCGGTCCCGCCGGAGCTCGCCGACCACCAGCTGCTCGTCGAGCTGGTCAAGAGCGGCGACGTGGTGGCCCGGGAGCCGCTGGAGGCCGCCAGGGCGCGGCACATCGCGGCCCGCGCGGGGCTGCCGATGTCGGCGATCCAGCTGTCGCGGGGCGAGCCGGTCCTGCCGACGGAGTACGCGTAGCAGTCCCCGCAGGAGTCCTCGGGAACGCCCCCTCCCGCCGGGAGGGGGAAGTCTCTAGGCTCGAACCTCTCCCTTCCGACGCGCTAAGGACACCCGCCATGCACCGCGCATTGATCGTTGTGGACGTTCAGAACGACTTCTGCGAGGGCGGCAGCCTCGCGGTGGCCGGCGGCGCGGACGTCGCGGCCGCCATCACCGACCTGGTCGGCCAGACGGCGGGCACCTCCTACCGGCACGTCGTCGCCACCCGCGACCACCACGTCGACCCGGGCGAGCACTTCGCCCCGGCCGGGGAGCAGCCGGACTACGTGGCCTCCTGGCCGGTGCACTGCGTGGCCGGGACGGAGGGCGTCGGCTTCCACCCGAACTTCGCGCCCGCCGTCGCCAGCGGGGCGATCGACGCCGTCTTCGACAAGGGCGCGTACTCCGCGGCGTACAGCGGCTTCGAGGGCTTCGACGAGAACGGCCTGACGCTCGCGGACTGGCTGCGCGCGCGGGGCGTCACCGAGGTCGACGTGGTCGGCATCGCCACCGACCACTGCGTCCGCGCCACGGCCCTGGACGCGGCCCGGGAGGGCTTCCGGACCCAGGTCCTGCTCGACCTGACGGCCGGCGTGGCCAAGGAGACCACCGACCGGGCCCTGGAGGAGCTCCGGACGGCGGGCGTGGAGCTGACGGGCAAGCCGGTGGTGGCGTAGCCCTCCGCCGGACGGGCCTCAGGCCCGCGGGCTCCTCAGGCCGCGGGCTCCTTCGGGAGCGAGCGGACCGGGTGCCAGAGCTCCTGGGCGGCGCCCGGTGTGGATCTCCACAGCAGGCCCTCCGGGTGGTGCAGGACGGCGGTGACCTCGTCCGGGGTGGGCGGCTCGCTGTTGCCGCGGAGGTAGACCGCCCGCAGCCCCAGGTTCCGCAGCCGGGTCAGGGCGCGGGCGCGGTTGGCGGCGTGGACCAGGAAGCGGACGGTGGCGCCGTCGCCGGCCGGGCTGGGGAGCCCTATGGCGACGACCACACTGCCTCCCGGCAGCTTGCAGAACCCTCCGTTGGGCATGCGGAACCACTCCCCCGTGGATCAGATGTCAATAAGAACTGCGTCAGACGCACCTAAACACGATCGGCCGCCGCCCGCTAGGGGGCGACGGCCGATCATGGTTTGACCTGCGGTTTTGCTATTTACTTGGTCGAGGGACCAACCTGAACCGTGATCGTCTGCCCGTTCAGGGGCTCCTTGACGACCTGGATCTTGGTGTTGGTGTCAGTTACCTGGACACCGGCGCGCGGGGTCTCGGCGAACCAGTAGACGCCCTTGCGGTCGTCGAAGGTCGGGTTGCCGGCCTGGGACGGGACCCAGGTGGCGACGCCCTTGTTGTGCAGCTGGAAGCCGTCCGTGCGGGAGAGGCTGAACGGCGAGTCGTACGCCTGGACGCGGTTGCGCATCAGGGTGCCGTCCGACCACTTCAGCGGGCTCGGGTGCGCGTCGATCGGGAGGACACGGCCCACACCGGGGTGCTTGGAGGTGTTGTTGTCCTTCTGGGACAGGTCCCACTTCCAGATGAGCAGACCGTTCTGGTACGGGTAGTGCTCGACCCAGTTGGCCTTGTCACCCGTGAAACCGAAGTTGTACGGGCCGACCTTGAGGGTGGCGTCGTACGAGACGTACTGGCGGTTCTCCGCGATGTAGTACTGCTCGTACTCCTTCGTGAAGCCCTTGCCGACGCGCGAGAAGCCCTTGGCGACCCAGCCGTTGTCACCGTTCTCGGCACCGTCCGCGAAGACGGTGGCGCCGTCGGCGGTCACCGTGATGGCGTCGGCGGTGAAGCCCTTGCCGCCCGCGCCGCCGTCCGTCTGGTAGCGGAAGCGGAGGTCGAACTTCTTGCCCGCGTAGGCACCGAGGTTGTACGAGAGCTTCTTGTACGCGCCCGAGACGTCGGTCAGCGCCGGGGCGCCGCTCGCGTCGCGCGGGAGGGCCTTGCCGTCGGCGGTGCCGTCCAGCGCGGTCCAGTTGGCGCCGCCGTCCGTGGAGACCTCGGCGTACAGGTAGTCGTAGTCCTTCTCGATGTCCCACCAGCCCTGGAGGTCCAGGGAGGCCGACGTCTTGCCGGTGAGGTCGACCGAGCGGGTCAGGGTGTTCTTGAGGTCGTCACCCATGTTGCTCCACCACTGCGAAGCGCCCTCGGCGGGAGCGACGATGTCGGTGGTGACGCCCTTCTTCGGCAGCTCGACGACGAGCGCCTGCGGGTTCTTGGTGTTGTACTCCGAGACGCCCAGCGTGTGGGTGGTCTTGGTGGAGCGCTGCCAGTCGTTGACCTTGGCGTAGTTCAGCCAGCCGAGCTGCAGCTTGTCCCAGGCGGTCATGTCGCCGGGCAGGTCGCCGATGGCGTCCTTGCCCTGGCCGAGCCAGGAACCGGAGGACATGAGGGTCCAGAACCCGGTGGAGTTCTCGCCGCCCGCGGTGTCGTAGTGGTCCGGCAGACCGAGGTCGTGGCCGTACTCGTGGGCGAAGACGCCGAGGCCGCCGTTCTCCGGCTGCATCGTGTAGTCGCCGACCCAGATGCCGGTGTCGCCGATCGGGGTGCCGCCGGCCTTGTTGTTCGCCGGGCCGGTCTTGCCGGCGTCGGTGCCGTAGGCGTACCAGCGGTGCGCCCACAGGGCGTCCTTGCCCTCGACGCCGCCGCCGGCCGACTCGTCCTCGCCCGCGTGCACGAGCTGGAAGTGGTCGATGTAGCCGTCGGGCTCGTTGAAGTTGCCGTCGCCGTCGAAGTCGTAACGGTCCCACTGGTCGTACGTGGCCAGCTGGGCCTTGATCTGGGCGTCGGTCTGGCCCTTGGCCTTCTGGTCGGCGACCCAGGCGTTGAGGCCGTCGCGGACGGTGTCCCAGACGTTGTTGCAGTTGTGGTCGCCGCACCAGTTCGAGCCGTAACGGGCCTCGTTGTACGGGACCTTGACCCAGTCGGAGACCGTGCCGTCGACCGAGTAGCGGCCGGAGGAGGTCTTCTCGTAGAAGGTCTTCAGGGACTGCTTCGGCCGGCCGTCGGTGCCCTTGCCCGTGCCGAAGTACAGGTCCTGGAAGTGCTGCTGGTTGTAGTCCGCCTGCCACGCCGTCGAGTTGTTGTTGGCGCGGTCGGGCTGGGCTATGGAGTTGTGCAGCGGGCCGGGCCGGCCGCCGTACTTCGGCTTCAGCTCGGTCGTGTCGTCGTCGTCGCGGTCGACCAGGGTGGTGTTGTCCACCTGGTCGCCGAACTCGACGAGGATCGTGAAGATCTTGTCGGTCTTCTCGCGGCCGAGCTCGACGTACTTCTTGCTGTCGAGCTTGACGACCTGCGAGCCGTTCCGGTTCTCGACCTTGGCGTCGCCGTTCAGCACCTGCTCCAGAGCAGCCTTGTGCTGCTGCTCCTGCTGCTTGCTGAAGGGGCCTTCGAGGTCGTGGTCGACCGTCGTCTTGTCGACGGTCTGGATGCCCGTGGCCGGCGTCTCGTTGCCGTGGTTGTCGGCCCAGGCGGTGGTGAAGGTCGAGGCGGTGGCGGCGGTGGCCGCGAGCGCCACGACGACTGCGGACGCTCTGATCGCCCGTCGTCTGTTGGTCACTTGATGTTTGTCCTCCCCGGCGCCCACGCCCTCGGACCGAAGGTGGGGTGTCCGTCCGGCGGGGGTCGCGCGTCACAAGTGACGACATTCGACCGGAGTGGGGCCAGAAAAGACAGATCTTGACTTGAACGGGTCAAGTGCACTATGCAGGATCGGATTTCCGATTATCGAACACACAGTGGGCGCGCAGTGAAGGAAGATTGACGGTCTCGTGCCCCTGTGCGCCCCCTGTGCACCGGCACCGTGGGTAAGGTCACGCTTACCTGTCACACCGCCCGGGCATCCACCGTCGTAGAGTCGAACCGAAGTCTCGAGGGGCGGTACCCGTCATGCAGCGTCCGAACGCCGCACAACTCACCTACGGTTCGGCCACCGTCGTCCTCGCGACCGTCGCCCTGCTGTTGCTCTCCGGTACGACGACGACCCTGGGCATCGCGGTGATCTGCACCGCCAGCCTGCTGCTCGGCACCCTGGTGGCGGTGACGATGCCGGTGCGCGAGCGGCCCGTCAATACCCCGGTGGACGAAGAGATCCGGGTGCCGGCCCAGCGCGTGGGCGCGGGGGCCGATACCCGGATCGGTTCGTGACGCTTCGTCCCTGTCATTGAGGACGCCTCACTGAGGGACGCTCACCACCACTGTCTTCGCCGCCTTGTCGTGCAGACCCTGCTTGTACGGCTTGTCGACCATGATCAGGATCAGCAGGAGCAGCGGCCAGAGGCAGGCGCAGCAGATCAGCGCGGGCAGCCAGAGCACGACCGCGCGCAGCAGCGACTGGCTCATCGGGGGCGTCGTCCCGTCGTTGAGCATCGCGACCCGCAGCTTCATCAGCTTCTTGCCGAGGGTCTGGCCGTTCTTGGCCGTCAGGACGGTGTCGTACGCGACGTACGCGACGATCGTGATGAGCTGGAAGACCAGCTGGCTGCCGCCGTTGAGGCTGTTGACCGTGTTGTCGAAGCCGTCGCCGTTGCTGGTCGCCCGGTCGTAGATGTCGAACGGGATGCCGATGATCGCGAGCGGCACCGCGATGATCACCCAGTCGACGAGCCGCGCGAGGACCCGGCGTCCGGTCTCGGCGAGGGGAGGCATCCCGGAGAGCGGATCCGTCCCTCCGTAACCGCCGCCGTATTCACCGTACGGAGGCGGGGGCGGGGGCGGATTGTCGTACGGGGAGCCGTACGGGCTCCCCGGCGGGGGCCCTCCCGGGGGCGGCCCTCCCGGCGGCGGCCCCGGCGGCGGCCCTCCCGGCGGCGGCTCCGGAGGCGGCGGACCTCCCGGCGGCGGCTCCGGAGGCCTCTTGCTGAACGGGTCGTCCTCGGGCGGCTGGCCGGGCGGCGGCTGGTCGGTGCTCATGGGGGCAGTGCATCCCGGCCGTGACGGCCCCGCAAGGAATCACCGCCCGTTCGGGGGACGGCACTCCCCCGGCGCTCCCCTGGCGCTCTCTCCGACGCTCCCTCCGACGCTCCCTCAGCGCGCGACGAAGGTGCCGGCCGCCTTGTCGTGCCAGCACTGCCGCCACGGACGGTCGAAGAGACACCACAGGACGTTGAGGACGCCGACCGCCAGCAGCCCCAGGACGCTGTAGACGAGCCAGCGGCGGAGCGCCTTCCCGAAGGTCGGCGGCTGGTGCGACTCGATGTCCCGCACCTCCAGCCCGCACAGCTTCTTGCCCAGCGTGCGGCCCCACTTGGCGGTGGGCAGCGCCTCGTACAGGACGCCGATGACGAACAGCGAGGCGAGCATGATGCCGAACTGGACGGAGGTCGTCCCGTCGAGCAGCCAGACCTGGACGGTGGTGCCGGACTGCCTGGCCGCCTCGATCTTGCCCTCGATGTGGTCGACGGCCGCGGTCACGAACGGCACGGAGGCCGCGCCGACCAGCGCGCCCAGGACGACGCCGTCGATCAGCCGGGCGAGCAGACGCCGGCCGAGCCCGGCCGGACGGGCCGCGGCCTGCGCACGGGCGGCCGCCTGGAACACGTCCTCGACGGGCGGCTTCCAGGGGACGACGGGCTGCTGCTGCTCCTGGGGCTGGGGCTGGGGCTGCTGGGCCCAGGAGGGCTGGGACTGGGCGGGGGCCGGGGCCGGGGCCGGGCTCTGGACGGGAGTGGGGGCCGGGACCGGTGCCGGTGCCGGGGCTGGTGCCGGCGCCGGTGCGGCGGGGGCCGCGGACTGCTGGGGCTGGGGCTGCGGCTGGGGCTGCGGCTGCGGCTGGGGCTGCGGCTGGGGCGTCGGGGAGGGCGTCGGGATCGGGGTGACGGGCATCCCGCCGAGGCGGGCCGCTCCCCCGGTGGCCCGGGGATCCGCGACGGGGGTCCGCTTCTCCTCCGGCTCGCTCCCGCCCGCGACCGGCCACTCCGCCGGGGTGCGCGGGTCCGGCGTCCGGGGCGCGCCCCAGGAGACCTTCTGGTCGAGGTCGCCGCCGAAGCCGGTCTGCCGGGAGGAGTCCGCCTGCCAGGCCGAAGCGGGCTCCGGCGCGAGCGGCTCCTCGTCGAAGAACATGGGCCCGGTCTCCTCCACCGTGGGTACGGGGGCGGGGGCGGGCGCGGGTGTCGGTGCCGGGGCCTGCGCCTGGGCGGGCACGTGCGGGGCGGCCTGAACGGGCGCGGCGGGCTGCTCCGGGGCCGCGGACTGTGCAGGGGCCGCGGACTGAGCCGGTGCCGGTTCGGCGGACTGCGCGGGCACCGGTGCGGCCACCGGGGCCGGGGCGGGGGCCGGGCCGGGAGCGAGGATCGGGCCGGCCGGGATCGCCGAGGCGGGCGGGCCGGCCGGAACCTCGCCGTCCGCCGGGGCGGGCCGGCTCGTGCCGGGCACCCACGCGCCCCCGTTCCAGTACCGGATGTATCCGGGAATGGACGGGTCCGGGTAGTACCCCGCCTGCGGTACCTCTCCGCCGCCTCCAGGAGGAGTAGCCACTGCCCCGACTCCGTTCAGTCACAACGCCTTTGATCCGCACGGCCGCGCGCCGGGCGTGCCGCGCCCAAGGAGGACAGTAACGAAGAACGTCCCCGAGGGGACAAGGAGCCCGCGAGAAAGCCCGCCTTCGGGGGGACACGTACCGGAATCGATCACTCCCGGTGATGTTCGGGCCGTGCATCCGGCCGGCCGTCCCGACCGAAGAACTACCGAAGAACTACCGAAAAAACTTCCCGAAAAAACTTCTCGAAGTCGCGTAATGAACGGCGGGGACCCCGCTCTCTCCCTGTGAAGGCCCGCAGGGGGCCGTCCGAGACGAGGGAGCACGACCATGCAGAACACCGACAACACCACCGTCGAGCGCGAGCTGGAACTGAAGCTGGTGCTCTCCCCCGAGCGCTCCGTCCCCGTCCCCGCCCGGCTCGCCTACCGGACCGACGACCCGTACGCCGTCCACATCACCTTCCACGTCGGCACCGACCACCCGGTCAACTGGACCTTCGCGCGCGAACTGCTCGTCGAGGGCGTCTTCCGGGCCTGCGGCCACGGGGACGTCCGCATCTGGCCCACGAAGGTCGAGGGCCGCAGCGTCATCCTGATGGCGCTCTCCTCCCCCGACGGCGACGCGCTGCTCGAAGCCCCGTCCGCGCAGGTGTCCGCCTGGCTGGAGCGGACCCTGCGCGCGGTGCCGCCGGGCACCGAGTCCGAGCGGCTCGGCATCGACGACGGGCTCGCGGAGATCCTGGCGACCACGGTGGTCGGCGACGACCTGTGGCTGCGCGACCCGTGGCCGTCGGACGAGTCCCAGGACGGCGAGCTGTGACCCCCGTACCCCTGGATGCGGGCTCAGAAGAGCTTTCCGGGATTGAGCAGCCCCAGCGGATCGAAGGTGGCCTTGATCCCGCGCTGGAGTTCCAGGCCCACCGGTCCCAGCTCCCGCGCCAGCCACTCCTTCTTGAGGACGCCCACACCGTGCTCGCCGGTGATCGTGCCGCCGAGTTCGAGGCCGAGCGCCATGATCTCGTCGAAGGACTCCCGCGCCCGCCGCGACTCGTCCTCGTCGGTGTGGTCGAAGCAGACGACGGGATGGGTGTTGCCGTCGCCGGCGTGCGCGCAGACGCCGATGGTCAGGTGGTACTTCTCCGCGATCGCCGCCGTGCCGTCGAGCATCTCGGCGAGCCGGGTCCGCGGTACGCACACGTCGTCGATCATGGTCGCGGACTTGATGGTCTCCAGGGCGGTGAGGGCGAGCCGGCGCGCCTGGAGGAGGAGTTCGGACTCGGCGACGTCGGCGGCCGGGACGACCTCGGTGGCGCCCGCCGCCGTGCACAGCTCCCCGACGGCGGCCAGGTCGGCGGCCGGTTCCGGGGTGTCGAAGGCGCACAGCAGCAGCGCCTCGGTGGTGTCGGGCAGACCCATGCGCGCCAGCTTGTTGACCGCCTGGACGGTGGTGCGGTCCATGAGTTCGAGCAGCGAAGGAGTGTGGCCGCGCTCCATGATCGCGCAGACGGCCTCGCAGGCGGCGGCCGCGGAGGGGAACTCGGCGGCGAGCGCGAGCTGCGCCGGGGGCTGCGGCTTGAGCGCGAGGACGGCGCCGACGACGATGCCGAGGCTGCCCTCGGAGCCGACGAAGAGCCGGGTCAGGTCGTATCCGGCGACGCCCTTCGCCGTACGCCGGCCGGTCCGCAGCAGCCGCCCGTCGGCGAGGACGACGTCCAGACCGAGCACATACTCGGCGGTGACCCCGTACTTGACGCAGCACAGGCCGCCGGAGGCCGTGCCGATGTTCCCGCCGATGGTGCAGCTCTCCCAGCTGGAGGGGTCCGGCGGGTAGTACAGGCCGTGTTCGGCGACCGCGCGGGACAGCACGGCGTTGACGACGCCCGGTTCGACGACGGCGATCCGGTCGACCGGGTTGATCTCCAGGATGCGGTCCATCTTGACGAGGGAGAGCACGAGGCACCCGTCGGAGGCGTTGGCGCCCCCTGACAGCCCCGTGCGGGCGCCCTGCGGGACGACGGGGACGCGGAGTTCGGTCGCGGTCCGCATGACGTGCTGGACCTCCTCGACCGTCCGCGGGAGCACGACGGCGGCGGGGGTGCCGGCCGCGCAGAAACTCGCCATGTCGCGCGCGTAGGAGGCGGTGACGTCCGGGTCGGTCAGGACCGTGTCGTCGGGGAGCCCGGCGCGCAGCCGCGCCACGAGGTCGTTCCGCTGAAGATCGTCCATGTGTCCAGCGTGGCACCCGCGTCCATCGGTGTGAACCCGCCGGAGCGGGCGCTTCGTGTGCTCTTCCTACAGGCGGACGCGGGCGCACAGTGAGCGCCATGAAGACCGAGAACGTGTCGAGGACGGTCCTGGCGGCCGGGGTGGGCGCGGTGCTCGCGGCGACAGCGCTGCTGTACGTCCCGGAGTGGATGGGGCAGGGCCCGCCGGCGCCGCCCGGGCCGGCGGAGCGGGCGGTGATCGCCGCCCACGCGGGCGCGCAGGCCTCGCTGCCCGACCTGGCCGCGCTGATCGCCGACCGGGAGGAGTGGCTGCGGGCCCATCCGGACGACGAGGCGTCCTGGGCGGAGCTGGGCGCGGCGTACACGGAGCGGGGCGGCCGGCTCGGGGACGTACGGGACTATCCGCGGGCCGAGCAGGCACTGCGGCGCTCGCTCGCCGAACGGCCCGCCGCGCGCGGCAATCTGGAGGCGCAGCTGGGGCTCGGGGCGCTCGCGGGGGCGCGCGGCGACTGGAAGACGGCGAAGGAGTGGGGCGAGCGGGTACGGAAGGCCGATCCGCGCCGCTGGCCCGTGTACCCGGTCCTGATCGACGCGTACAACGGGCTCGGCGAGTACAAGGCGGCCCAGAAGGCGATGGAGAGCCTGCAGGGGCTCCACGCGGGCGCGGTGGTACGGGCCAGGGCCGCGCAGACGTACCGCGACCGGGGCTGGCGCGAGGACGCGGACGCGGCGGCCCTCGACGCGGTGGCACTCGCGGAGACGGACGCGGAGAAGGCGGTGGGCCTCGCACGGCTCGGGGACCTGGCGTGGGAGCGGGGCGAGCCGGAGGAGGCCCTCGGGCAGTACGGGGCGGCGCTGCGGCTCGTACGGGACCACGGGCCCTCGCTCGCGGGCCGGGCGCGGGCCCTCGCGGCCCTCGGCCGCACGGAGGAGGCGGTGCCCGCCTGGCGGGCGGCCCTGGCCCGGCTGCCGCTGCCGGAGTACCTCCTGGAGGCGGGCGAGCTGTACGAGTCGCTGGGCCGGGACGGGGAGGCGCGGGCGCTGTACGAGCGGCTGCGGACGGGCTCGTGGGCGGGGGCGGAGGTGCCGCTGGCGCTCCTGGACGCGGACCACGGCGACCCGGCGGCGGCGGTCGCCCGGATGCGTGCGGAGTGGACGCGGGGCCACCGCTCGGTACGGGCGGCGGACGCGCTGGGCTGGGCGCTGCACCGGTCGGGCGCGTCGAAGGAGGCGCTGGGGTACGCGAAACGCGCCACGGAGGAGGGGCTCCGGAGCGCGCTGTTCCTGTACCACCGGGGCGAGATCGAACGGGCCGTGGACCAGCCGGGCCCGGCCCGCCGGCACCTGGAGGAGGCGCTGCGGCTCCATCCGTCCTTCTCGCCGCTGCACGCGCGGAGGGCGGCGGAGGCCTTGGGGGTGCTGGGTGAACTGCCGGACGAACTCCCGGCGGAGCTCCGGCCGGAGCCGAGGCCGGCGAGGCTCCCCCGGCGATGACCCGCGGCCCGGCCCACCCCCGTATGGGCCGGGGCGCGCGCCCCCCCCGTGTGGGCAATCGTCCCGCAGGGCGATGGGGGTCCCCCCTGCTCGAGCGAAGCCGAGAGCTTGGGGGAGGGTGGGCACACGGGACGGCGCCCTTCAGCGGCGCCTCCGCGTTCCGCGCCTTGACCCGCACCCGATGCGCGGCGCACGACGTGGTGCGGGTTCAGGCGCGTAAGCCTCTGGCGCCGGCAAGGCGCGGGTCCGTTGTGCCCATCCGTTCCGCCCCTTGCAGAACGCCTGCCCACAACGGGGTGGGCGCCGTCCGGGCGGGCGGGGCTACAGGTTGCCGCGCTTCTCCTGTTCGCGCTCGATCGCTTCGAACAGCGCCTTGAAGTTGCCCTTGCCGAAGCCCATCGAGCCGTGACGCTCGATCATCTCGAAGAAGACGGTCGGGCGGTCCTGGACCGGCTTGGTGAAGATCTGCAGCAGGTAGCCGTCCTCGTCGCGGTCGACGAGGATCTTCAGCTCGCGGAGGGTCTCGACGGGCACGCGGGTCTCGCCCGCCCACTCGCCGAGGGTGTCGTAGTACGAGTCGGGGGTGTCGAGGAAGGAGACGCCCGCGGCCCGCATCGCGCGCACGGTGGCGACGATGTCGTTCGTGGCGAGGGCGATGTGCTGCACGCCGGCCCCGCCGTAGAACTCCAGGTACTCGTCGATCTGCGACTTCTTCTTCGCGATCGCCGGCTCGTTGATCGGGAACTTCACCTTGAGGGTGCCGTCCGCGACGACCTTCGACATGAGCGCCGAGTACTCGGTCGCGATGTCGTCGCCCACGAACTCCTTCATGTTCGTGAAGCCCATGACCTTGTTGTAGAAGGCGACCCAGTCGTTCATCTTGCCGAGCTCGACGTTGCCGACGCAGTGGTCGATGGCCTGGAAGGTGCGCTTGGCCGGCGGCTCGACGATCGGGTTCGCGGAGACGAAGCCCGGCAGGTAGGGGCCGTCGTAGCCGGAGCGCTCGACGAGGGTGTGGCGGGTCTTGCCGTACGTGGCGATGGCGGCGAGGACGACGGTGCCGTTCTCGTCCTTCAGCTCGTACGGCTCGGTGATGCCGGTGGCGCCGTGCGCGACGGCGTAGGCGTACGCGGCGCGCGCGTCCGGCACCTCGATCGCCAGGTCGACGACGCCGTCGCCGTGCTCGGCGACGTGGTCCGCGAGGAAGCGGCCCCAGTCGGTGGAGACCTTGATGACGGAGGTGAACACGAAACGGGCGGCGCCGTTGGTGAGGACGTAACTGGCGGTCTCGCGGCTGCCGTTCTCCGGTCCGGAGTAGGCGACCAGCTTCATGCCGAAGGCCGTGGAGTAGTAGTGCGCGGCCTGCTTGGCGTTGCCGACGGCGAAGACGACCGCGTCCATTCCCTTGACCGGGAAGGGATCGGCCTCACGCGCGGTGGAAGGGGTGTGATCGATGGTCTCAGTCATGGCAGCAATGTCCCGCCGTTCGGCAAGGTGCGCAAGAGTTTGCTGATCCCCTGGTCAATGTGCACAGCGACGGGCGAGTATGGCCGTGCGACTTGTACATCCTGACCACGAGGAGGCCGTTGTGGCGATCGATCATTTGGACGGCCGGCTGATCGCGCTCCTGGCGCGCGAGCCGCGCATCGGGGTCCTGGAGGCCTCCCGGCGCCTGGGGGTGGCGCGCGGCACGGTGCAGGCGCGCCTCGACCGGCTCCAGGCGAGCGGGGTGATCCGCGGGTTCGGGCCGCAGGTGGACCCGGCGGCGCTCGGCTATCCGGTGACGGCCTTCGCGACCCTGGAGATCAAGCAGGGGCAGGGCGCGGACGTGCGGGGCCATCTGGCGACGGTGCCGGAGGTGCTGGAGCTGCACACGACGACGGGCCACGGCGACATGCTCTGCCGCCTGGTCGCCCGCTCGAACGCGGACCTCCAGCGGGTGATCGACAAGGTGGTGGCCTTCGAGGGGATCGTGCGGGCGTCCACGGCGATCGTGATGGAGAACCCGGTGCCGCTGCGGATCATCCCGTTGGTGGAGCAGGCGGCGCAGGAGTAGGGCGCCCTCGAACGCAAAGAGAGCTCTGCAAAGAAGTACTTGCAAAGAAACCCTTGCAAGTACTTCTTTGCAACTCTACGGTGGAGGCATGCCCGAGCCCGAAGACCAGACCCCGGCGGAGCCCCACGCCCAGGCCGACCCGCAGCACGACCCGCAGCACGACGCCCAGGCCGAAGCCCAGGCCGACGAGCTCCTGACCCGCACGCTCGACCCGCGCTCCCTCCGGGCCATCGCCCACCCCCTGCGCATCCAGCTGCTGCGCGCCCTGCGCCGCTACGGACCCGCCACCGCCTCCCAACTGGCCGACCGCCTCGGCGAGTCCAGCGGCGCCACCAGCTACCACCTGCGCCAGCTCGCCGCCCACGGCTTCATCGTGGACGACCCGACGCGCGGCAAGGGCCGCGAGCGCTGGTGGAAGGCGGCCCACCAGGGGACGAGCTTCGACGAGACGCTCCACAAGAACCCCGACCCCGAGGTCCAGGGCGCCCTCGACATCGTCATGCACGAGATCGCGACCATCCACACCCAGGAGCTGTCCACCTGGGTCGCCACCCGCCACACCTGGGACGAGGAGTGGGCCGGCGCCTCGGACTTCAGCGACTTCCGGCTGACCCTCCCGCCCGAGCGGCTGCGCGAGCTCAACCAGAAGATCCACGCGCTGATCAACGAGTACAGCGACACCGCCGACCCCGACGCGCCGGGCGCCAGCACCGTACGGATGCACCTGCACGCGTTCCCGCAGCACGAGGGCTGACCAGCCGTACCACCCTCCGCACCGCCCGCGGCGTCACCGCCCGCACCGTCTCGCCTGCACCCACGGAAGGAACCCCGCATCATGCATGCAGACATCCATCTCCAGCTGCACGCGCTGACGGCCGCGGAGCTGCGGCGCGAGGCCGCCGCCGTCCGGCCGTCCGCCACCCCCCGCGTCCCCGCCCTGCGCACCCTCCGCGCCCGACTGGGCTGGACGCTCGTCGAGTGGGGCCTGCGCATGGCCACGCCCGCCCACCGCCCGGCCACTCTGGCCGCATAGCCGCAACGGGGGGACACGAAGTGACGACGACAACGCAGCACAACCGCACACCACTCACCGGCGTCCTGGCCGCCAACGCCATATCCGTCACCGGCAATTCGCTCACGCTCATCGGCGTCCCGTGGTTCGCGCTCGAGACCACGGGAAGCCCCGGCAAGGCCGGACTGGTCGCCTTCTGCGCCGCCGTCCCCGTCGTGCTCGCCGCCGTCGCCGGCGGCCCGGTCATCGACCGCCTCGGGCGCCGCCGGGTCAGCATCACCTCCGACCTGGTCTGCGGCCTCGCGCTCGCCGCGATCCCGCTCCTGCACCAGACGGGCGCCCTCCGGTTCTGGATGCTGTGCGCGCTGATGGCGGTCACCGGCCTGTTCCACGCGCCCGGCGAGATGGCCCGGCACGTGCTCGTACCCGACCTGGCCGGACGCGCCGGGACCTCGCTCACCCGGGCCGCCAGCCTGTACGACGCGGTGGCGCGCGGGGCCCGGATGACGGGTGCCGCGATCGCCGGACTGCTCGTGGCGTTCATGGGCCCCGGCACCGTGCTGTACGTCGACGCGGCCACCTTCGCCGTCTCCGCGCTGCTCGTCATGGCGACCCTGCGCGGAGTGCCGTCGGCGGAGCCGCTGCGCGACGCGCCCCGACTCTCCGCCGCCCGCTACCGAGCCGATCTGCGCGAGGGGTACTCCTTCCTGTTCCGCGCCCGGCTGATGCTCGGGATCATGGTCATGGTGATGGTGACCAACGGCCTCAGCCAGAGCTGGAGTTCGGTGCTGCTGCCGGTCCACAGCCGGGAGAACCTCGGCGGGCCCGCCGCACAGGGCCTGCTCGTCTCCGTCTTCGCCGGCTGCGCCCTGGCGGGTGCCCTGCTCTACGGGGCGATCGGGGAGCGCTTCTCGCGCCGGGTGGTGTTCACGGCGGGCTTCCTGATCGGCGGCGCCCCGCCGTACGTGGTGGCCGCCCTCACCGACACCACCACACCGCTCCTGGTGACGCTCGCGGCCTCGGGGCTCGGAGTCGGGGTCCTCAACCCGATCCTGACCACCGTCGCCTACGAGCAGGTGCCCGACGAACTGCGCAGCCGGGTCATGGGCGCGAGCACGGCGGGCGTCCTGCTCACGAATCCGCTGGGCGGACTGGCCGCGGGTCTCCTGGTCGAGCGGGTCGGCCTCACGGCGACGCTGCTCGGGATCGGGACGCTCTACTTCCTGACGACGCTCTCGCCGATGGTCTTCCCGGCCTGGCGCGGCATGGACGCGGATCCGAAGCCCCGGTCCGCCGAGGAGGTCAGCAGGACGGGACCTTCGACTCCTGCCCCTGTTCCAGGGCCCGCAGGGACGCCACCGCGTCGCTGAGCGCGGTCACGGGCACGAGCCGCAGGCCCTTCGGCCGCTCGGCCAGGGCGTCCGCGCACTCGTTCTTCGGTACGAGGAAGACGGTGGCGCCGTCCCGGGCGGCGGCCTGCGTCTTGAGGGAGACCCCGCCGACCGCTCCGACCGTGCCGTCCGGCTCGATCGTGCCCGTACCGGCGACGGTCCGGCCGCCGGTGAGGTCGCCGCCGTGCCCGTCGCCGTCGAGCTTGTCGACGATGCCGAGGGAGAAGAGCAGCCCGGCACTGGGCCCGCCGACGTCGGCGAGGTGCAGGGTGACCTTCACCTTCTCGGGGTCCAGCTTCAGGTACCCGAGGGCGGCGAGGGTGGCGGCGTCCTGCGACTCCTTCATCTGCCCGAGGTTGTGCTTCTCGATCTCCTCGTCGGACTGGCCCGAGGGATAGACGGAGTCGTGCGGCAGGACGGCCCGGTCGGTACGGAACCAGGCGTCGGTGACGTCCGCGAGGTCCACCTCCGTGGACGGCCCGGTCGCGAGGATCGTCGTCATCCGCAGCTGCCCCGTGGTCGGATGGACCGGGGCGCCGGTGATGGTGATGACCTCCTTGCCCTGGTCCTTGCCGAGCACGTCGGCGGTCGTGCCGGGCTGCGCGATCGCGTACGGCAGCGGCGCGAGCCCGACGACGGCGAAGAGCGCCGCGACGGGCAGCGCGCAGAGGGCGAGGGCGCGGGGACGGGAGAGGCTGGAGAGCACGCCCCCAATCTACTGGGGCCCCCGCCCGGGCCCGGGCGGGGGCGCGGCCGGCCCCCGGCCGGGGCCGGGTCAGCGGCGAGCGGCGGCCGGGAGCCGGCGGGCGAAGAAGGACCGCAGCCCGTGCCGTACGACGGCGGTCGCCGCCCCCGTGTCCCCGGCCCCCACGAGCGCGGCCCGCACACCGGCGGTGACGAGCCCGGCGGCCTGGAGCCGCGGCACGAGGTGGGCGTAGTCGCTGAAGATCCAGTGGTTGGCGTCGGGGAGCAGGACGCGGCGGGCGGGGATGCCGGCCCAGGAGCGTTCGAGGCGCGCGGACTCCTCGAAGCCGTCCGTGCGGAACATCAGCAGGGGCCGGTCGAGGCGCGCCATGAGCTCCGGGTCGAAGTCGAGGTACCCCTCCAGGTTGACCCCGGCGGCGATCCGGTCGTCGGAGGCCAGCGCGTGGACGGCGGCGGTGCCGCCCGCCGAGTGCCCGTACACGCCGATCCTGCGCAGGTCCATGACGGGGGCGAGGGGCAGGTCGCCGAGCCGGTCGAGGAGGAAGCGGAGGTCGGCGACCCGGGTGTCGATCATGGTGCGGACGGTCGCGGGGTCGGGGGGTCCCATGAGGACGGTCCGGCGCACACCGCTCGGCAGCTCCACCTGACTGGCATCACCCGGGTGGTCGACGAGGACCACGACCCGGCCGTGGCTCGCGAGGTCCTCGGCGAGCGTCGTACTGAGGGTGCGGGAGTCGCCGCCGCCGGGGGTGTACAGCAGCACGGGCCGGCGACCCGGGAGCGGGGGCGCGTCCCGGTGCCCGTGGGTGAGGACCGCGCCCCAGTCGACGCCGGCGGCCGGGAGGCCGGGGTGCATGTAGGGCGCGAGCTCGGAGAAGGCGTCGGCCTCGTCGGGGGTGAGCTGCGGGACGCGGGGGCAGCCGCGGACGGTACGGGCGGGATACAGGACGCTGATCATCAGCTCCCGGGGGCCGGGCTGCCAGGGGTCGTCGCGACCGGGGTCCGTCAGGTGGAAGGTGCGGAGGCCGACGGGGTGGGGGCCGGTGGGCGCGGGCAGCCGGAGCGCCGCCGGCCCTTCCGCGGCGCCGGCGGCGGAGGCGCCGAACAGGACGGCGGCGGCGCCGAGGAGGGCGCCCTTGGCGACGGTGCGGCGGCTGGGTGCGGAATGCGGTGTCATGCACGGCATCCTGGGTGCGGGGCGGGTCGGAGCACGAAGGTTCAGGCCCTCCCCGAAAGGCTGGCGCACGGGGGAAGGGCCGAGCATTGCTGCGTATCCACTTCACGACGGAGGACTTCACCCGGGTGCGGTTCGCTCCCCGGCCGGCGCCCGTGCCCGAGCTGCACGCCGCGCTGATGATGCTGGGCGCCCCGCACGAGGAGCTGCTCTTCGGGCGGTGGCGGGGCAGGCTGCTGCGCGCCCTGCCGGGCGCGGCCGAGCCGCTCGCGGACCTGGTGCCGGGCGGGGTGGCGCCGTACTTCCTCGACGTCCTCGGCGAGACGCGGGAGGAGGGCCTCACGCTGATCCGGTCGGCACGGCCGGAGTTCGTACGGTCGGAGCTGGAGCGGGTGTACGCGGGGCAGGGCGCCGTGCCGCCGTGGATCCGGGGCCTGCACGCGGGGAGCCCGGAGGCGTGGCGGGTCCTGGAACGGGCGCAGCGGGCCGCGTACGAGACGGTCCTGGCGCCGGTGTGGCCGCTGGTCCAGGACCTGCACCGGGCGGAGTTCACCCGGCACGCGCTGGTGGTGGCGGAGCGGGGCCTGGGGGCGGCGCTCGAAGTCCTGTCGCCGGGGCTGCGGGAGGGCGTCTGGGAGTGGCCGGGAGCTCCTCGTGACGTCCACGTGGCCGGACGGGGCCTGGTCCTCCTCCCGACCTTCCACTGGCGGGGCGGGGCGCTGGTCCAGGACGTCCCGGACGCGCCGGTGGTCCTGACGTACCCGGCGGGCGGGGGGCTGCCGCCGGCGGCGCCGGGCACGCCGACCGGCGAGGACGCGTTGGCGGGGGTCCTGGGCCGGACCCGTGCCGAGCTCCTCAGATCCCTCACGGAGCCCCGCACGACGACGGAACTGGCCCGCTGCCTGGGCGTCAGCAACGCGACGGCCTCGGCCCACGCGCAGGCCCTCCGCGCGGCGGGCCTCCTGACGACGACCCGCACGGGCAGATCGGTCCACCACGCCCCGACGGCCCTGGGCGACCTGCTGACGCCGTAGCGCGGGGCCCGCCGTTGTGGGCATGCGTTCCGCCGGGGCGGAACGGGTGGGCACAACGGAACGGCGCCCTTGCCGGCGCCAGAGGCTCCCGCGCCTGAACCCGCACCCGCAGGTACGGCGCCGTCGCGGTGCGGGCCAGGGCGCGGAACGCGGAGGCGCCGCGAAAGGGCGCCATCCCGTGTGCCCACCCGTCCCGCCCTGCGGGACGATTGCCCACACGGCGGGGGGCGCCGTCCAGCAGGGCGCGGGCCGTCTTCGAAGGTTGCCGCGCGCTCTAGCGCAGCGCGTCCGCGACCTCCCTCGCCGCGTCCACCACCCGCGGCCCCACCCGCTCCGGCACCGCGTCCGCGAGCATGACGACGCCCACGCTGCCCTCGACGCCCGTGACGCCGACCAGCGGCGCGGCCGCGCCGCTGGCGCCGGCCTCCAGTTCGCCGTGGGTGAGGGTGAAGCCGGGTTCGGTCAGGCCGCCCTGCCGGGCGGCGAGGATCGCGCGGCCGGCAGCGCCCCGGTCGAGCGGGTGCCGGAAGCCGGCCCGGTAGGCGACGTGGTAGTCGGTCCAGGTCGGTTCGACGACCGCGACGGCGAGCGCCTCCGCCCCGTCGACGAGCGTCAGGTGGGCCGTCGCCCCTATGTCCTCCGCGAGCGAGCGCAGCGCGGGCAGCGCGGCCTCCCGCACCAGCGGGTGGACCTGCCGGCCGAGCCGGAGCACGCCGAGGCCGACGCGGGCCCGCCCGCCGAGGTCACGGCGGACGAGGGCGTGCTGCTCCAGCGTGGCGAGGAGCCGGTAGACCACGGTCCGGTTGACGCCGAGTTTGTTGGACAACTCGGTGACCGTCAGACCGTGGTCGGTGTCGGCGAGCAGTTTGAGGACTCTGAGTCCCCGGTCGAGCGTCTGGGAGGTCTCCGCGGTCACGACGCCCTCTCCTTCGAGGTGAGTGGCGGCGGATCTCTCACGGAGTTGCGGCGCCGGTCCCGCGGCGACGCACGTCAGAGGCCGCCGGCAGGAAGGGGTACACCGGCTGCGCTCCGCGGCGGCGCTGCCACGGGGCGAATGCTTGTGAGCCGGGACAGTAGCGGCGCGCTCCGCTCAGCGGAAGACCTCGTCCAGAATCCGGGCGCAGGCGGGCGGATCAAGACGGTTCGGGACCTTCGTCGGTCGGACGTGGGACTTTGGCGGACAAGATCGGCTATGTCGTGCACGTAGCGTGGAGGTGTCCGGAGGCCGACCGTGGGGGCCGGTCTCCCGGCCCGCTCCCGCCCCGGCGGGACGCCCGAGGCCCGTACGCACCCCCCGGCGTACGGGCCTCGAAACGTCTGCGGTCAGCGCATCCGGGTGGCCCACTCCTGGACCTTCTTGATCCGTTCCCGGATCTGTCCCGCCGTCGCCTCGGCGCTCGGCGGTCCGCCGCACACCCGGCGCAGCTCGGTGTGGATGACGCCGTGCGGCTTGCCGCTCTGGTGAACGTACGCACCGACCATCGTGTTGAGCTGTTTCCTCAGCTCAAGGAGCTCCTTGTGGGAAACGACGGGCCGTCGCTCCGCCGGAAGCTCCAGGAGGTCGGCCTCGGTGTCGGGCTTCTTGCGGCTGTGCGCGATCTGCCGGGCCTGGCGCTTCTGGAGGAGCAGCTGGACCTGGTCGGGTTCGAGGAGGCCGGGGATGCCGAGGTAGTCCTGCTCCTCCTCGCTGCCGGGGTGGGCCTGCATGCCGAACTCGGCGCTGTTGTAGAGGACGCGGTCGAAGACGGCGTCGGACTCCAGCGCCTCGAAGGGCAGCATGTCCTGCTCGCCGGTGTCCTCGTCCTGCTGGCGCTCGGCCTCGGCCATCTCCTTCTCGGACTCGGCGTACGGGTCCTCGTCCTCGCCGGCCTTCTTCGGCCGGTCGAGGACGTGGTCGCGCTCGACCTCCATCTCGTTGGCGAAACCGAGGAGGCTGGGGATCGTCGGAAGGAACACGGACGCGGTCTCGCCGCGCCTGCGTGATCGCACGAAGCGGCCGACGGCCTGGGCGAAGAAGAGCGGGGTGGAGATGGTCGTCGCGTACACGCCGACGGACAGGCGGGGGACGTCGACGCCCTCGGACACCATGCGGACGGCGACCATCCAGCGGTCGGTGTTCTCGCTGAACTCGTCGATGCGACTGGAGGCGCCGGTGTCGTCGGAGAGGACGACGGTGGCTTTGGTGCCGGTGATCTCGCGGATCAGCTTGGCGTACGAGCGGGCCGAGTCCTGGTCGGAGGCGATGACGAGGCCGCCGGCGTCCGGGATGGACTTCCGGACCTCGGTGAGCCGCTGGTCGGCGGCCCGGAGCACGTTCGGCATCCAGTCGCCCTTGGCGTCCAGGGCGGTGCGCCAGGCCTGCGAGATCGCGTCCTTGGTCATGGGCTCGCCGAGGCGGGCGGCGATCTCGTCGCCGGCCTTGGTGCGCCAGCGCATGTTGCCGCTGTAGGAGAGGAAGATGACCGGGCGGACGACGCCGTCGCCGAGGGCGTTGCCGTAGCCGTAGGTGTAGTCGGCGGAGGACCGCCGGATCCCGTCGTTCCCTTCCTCGTACGTGACGAAGGGGATGGGGTTGGTGTCGGACCGGAAGGGCGTACCGGTCAGGGCGAGGCGCCGGGTGGCGGGCTCGAAGGCCTCCAGGCAGGCCTCGCCCCAGGACTTGGAGTCTCCGGCGTGGTGGATCTCGTCGAGGATGACGAGGGTCTTGCGCTGTTCGGAACGGTTGCGGTGGAGCATGGGCCGTACGCCGACGCCGGCGTACGTGATGGCGATGCCGTCGTACTCCTTGCTCAGCGGTCCCGCGCTGTAGTCGGGGTCCAGCTTGATCCCTATCCGCGCCGCCGCGGCCGCCCACTGCTTCTTGAGGTGCTCGGTGGGGGCGACCACGGTGATCTGCTGCACGACGTGGTGGTGCAGCAGCCATGAGGCGAGGGTCAGGGCGAAGGTGGTCTTGCCGGCGCCGGGCGTGGCGACCGCGAGGAAGTCACGGGGCTGCTCCTGGATGTACTTCTCCATCGCGCCCTGCTGCCAGGCTCGCAGCTTGTTGGCGGTACCCCAGGGGGCCCGTCCTGGGAAGGCGGGAGAAAGGTGATGGGAGGAGGTGGCGGTAGTAGTCACGATCTCCGGGTTCGACGCTCGTCACGAAATGACAGTCCAGATATGACAACCGGGCCACCTTACCGGCGGCCCGGCCGGAACGTCGTACGCGACGGGGTGGGTGCGGGGCGGTTGTGACTCAGCTCGCTTGGTCGTCGATCAGCACGCGCAACCCCTGCGCGATCACCTTCACCTCGTCGGCCTCACCGGTCGCGACGGCGATGACCAGGCGTTCCGCCGCGTCGATGTCGGGGCGCAGCTGGACCCCGTTCATGGCGAGGAACGTGACGCAGGACAGCCAGGCCGTCCGCTTGTTGCCATCGAGGAAGGGGTGATTGATCGCGAGCGACTGGAGCAGCGCGGCGGCCTTGTCGAGGAGGTCGGGGTACGCCTCCTCGCCGAACATGGCGGCGGACGGCCGGTGGACCGCCGATTCGAGCAGTCCCGCGTCGCGTACGACGACGGTCTGGTCGTCCACCGCGTGCTCGGCGACGACCAGGACGTCCTCGGCGGAGAGGTACACGCAGCTCACTTGAGCCGCTCCATCAGCTCGTGCCACTTGGCCGCCTGCTCCATGGCGGTCTTCCGCACGATCGCCTGCTGGGCCGTGCGGGCGAGGTAGTCGTCGACCGCCTGGAGCAGTATCGCGTGCATGCTGGTGCCCTCCTGCTCGGCGCGCAGCTTGAGAGCCTCGGTCTGGTCGTCGCGAAGTCGCAGGTTCATGGCCATACCAGAACGGTACCACCGAGTGGGGCCAGAATGGTACTGCCCGGTTTCAGGCCCCGGCCCGCACCGGCCTCGCGTGCAACCGCGTCGCCACCCAGCCGCCCACCGCCGCCACCCCCGCCATCGGCAGGAAGACCGCCGCGAAGGCGGCCGGGTGGGAGCCGGTGGTGGTGCCGGCGTCCATCGCGTGGCCCACCGCGCCGCCGCCGAGGGCGGCGAAGGCCGCGCCGCCGGCCGCGAGCAGCAGGACGTTGGAGAGGCCGTCGGAGATCTGGAGCGCGGCCGAGTTCGCGCCGACCTCCTCGGGGGCGGAGAGCTTCATCAGGAGCACGCTCGTCGAGGCGATCACGGCGCCCATGCCGAGGCAGCCGAAGGCCCAGGCCACCGCGACGACCCACACGGGCACGGACGCGATCAGCACGCTGGGCGCGGTGGCGATCGCGAGGGCGACCAGGAGCATGCCGAGGACGACGAGCCGCTCGCGGTACGGCTCCGTCCACGGCCGGGACTGGATCCAGGAGCCGAGGGCCCAGGTGAGGCCGCCGACGGCGAGGGAGAGGCCCGCCAGGGTGGGGCTGAGGCCGCGCTGGGAGACCAGCATCAGGGGGACGAAGGACTCGGCGGCGATGAAGGACCCGGCGGCGATGCCGCGGAGCAGGATGACGGACGGCAGCCCGCGGGCGGCCCGGTAGGTACCGCGCGGCAGCAGACCGCGGACGGCCGGCACGAGGAGGGCGACGCCGGCGGCCGCGGGCAGGAGGGAGAGCCAGCGCAGCTCCTGCCCGGCGTACTGGAGGAGCGCGGCGCCCGCCGAGATGGACAGGGCCAGCAGGATCCGGCGCCGGTCCCACGGGGCGAGGGGCGCGGCCGGGTCGGCCGGGCCGGAGGCGGTGCGGCGGATCGCGGGGAGGGCGAGGGCCAGCGGGAAGACGACGAGGGCGGGGATGCCGACGAAGACCCAGCGCCAGCCGAGGTGCTCGGTGACGGTTCCGGCGGCGAGGGGTCCGACGACGGAGGGGACGACCCAGGCGGCGGCGAAGGCGGCCATGATCGCGGGCCTGAGGTGTTCGGAGTAGGCGCGGCTGACGATCACGTACAGGGCGACGATGACGAGGCCGCCGCCGAGGCCCTGGACGGCGCGGCCGAGGATGAACTGCCACATGGCGCCGGCGGTCCCGGAGAGGAGCAGTCCGGCGGCGAAGGCGCTGATGCCGCTGGTGAGCGGTGCGAGCGGGCCGCTGCGGTCGGACCACTGGCCGGCGAGGACCATGCCGAAGAGGCTGGTGGTGAAGTACGCGGAGAAGGCGAAGGCGTAGAGGGGGATGCCGTCGAGCTCGCGGGCGGCGACGGGCATGGCGGTGCCGACGGCGGTGGCCTCGAAGGCGATGAGCAGGACGACGGAGACGATGCCGATGCTGAGCGCCCGGTGCTCCTGGTCGAGGACGGAGCCCTTGGTGTCGTCGGGGGCGGCGGGGAGTTCGGGGGTGGGGGCGACGTCGGCGTCGCGGGGTTCGAGGGCGCTCATTCCCTCAGAGTAAGAGGTGATTGCCGGGTTGGCTCCTGTCGGGAGTCCCGGTCGCCCTCGGCCGATGGACGTACGACCGCGAACGGAATGTTGCGGCCGTGTGGCAGTCGCATGGCATGCCCCCGGAAACCCTTGAGCCCCTCCCGGCCCCCGCCCTACGGTCGTACTCGTGCACAACACGACCGTGTGCCCGAGTGGTTGAGGGGCTCGCCTGCAAAGCGAGTTACGCGGGTTCAATTCCCGCCACGGTCTCCAAGCGATCTTCCTTACAGGATCTTCACAGCACGCCGTACGGTGTGCGACAGTCCGCCCATGAACGCTCAAGGGGGACGCAGACTCGGTGTCATCATCGGCGTGGGCCTCGCCTGCGCCCTGCTGCCCGGCATCACCACGCGCGGCACGGAGACCCTCGACACGGTCCTCTCCGTCCTGATGGCGGCCGTCGTCATGACGGTCCTCACCCAGGTGATCTTCATCGGCCCGTCGGGCCGCGTCCCGCTCCCGGCCCTCCTGGTCTTCGGCCTCGCGGGCTTCGTCCAGGACGCCCTGATCTGGTGGCTGCTCTCCTGGCTGGGCCCGAAGATGTCCTACCTGCACGTCGAGGGCCTCGCGACGATCCTCCTCGCGGCCCTGATCACCCGCGCGACGATCCTGCTCCTGTCCCAGCTGTCCCCGGCCGCGGAGACGGCGGAGGACTGACGGCCGAGGACTGACGGCCGAGGACTGACGGCCGAGACTGCCGGGGCGGGCCCTCACGGAAGGGCACCGGCCGCGGCCGGTACTGCTCTCCGCGCCACTTCCTCTCCTCGAAGACGGGCTTCTCGGGAAGCCCCGCGTCGTCCTCGCAGCCCAGCTTCTTCACGACCGCCAGGGTGACGGAGTGGAGCACGGTGAGGTAGGCCTCGCGGGTGGCGGGGGTGTTGGCCGGGTAGGCGCCCTTGATCGGCTTGTCGAACTCGAGCAGGCCCTCGACGAGGGCCGGCTCCTTGTCCGACCCCTTCAGCTGCGGGCCGGAGCACTCCACAAAGACGCGTGCGGTCTTGTTGTCCGTGCTCGTCTCCCGGCCCATCCCGTAGAGGTGCCGCCCCTGGGCCGTCCACTTGGTGCCGTCGTCGTACAGGTCGGCGTCTTGGTACAGCTGGAAGTGGACGTCGATACGGAACCTGTCGCCGGCGGCAGGCGCGACCTTGCACATCGGAGGAACCCCCGGTGCGCGGCCCACGACCGCCTGATCGTCGATCAAGGCCTTCGCCGTCCGCTCCAGCCCGGTGCCGCCCCACTGGAACTCCTTCGTGCCCAGCACGGTCTCCAGGGCCCCGACCGCCGCGGACGAAAGCGACCCGTCGCACTTCTGCGCGACCTGCCGCCCCTCCTCGCCGCTGCCTCCGCAAGCGGTGAGAAGCAGCCCGAAGGCCAGCACGGTCGACACGGACGCGGACACTCTTCTCATCGTGTTCCTCGGGTTCCTGGTGAAGTCGGTGCGACGGCTGGTCAACCGGTCTCCGGGGCGTTGCCGGTCTGCCTGGCGTGGGCGTTGCCGTTCATGTAGCCGTTGCTCACGGACTCGATCATGTCCTGCCGGAAGTCGCTGCTCACCTGGGAGCGGTGCTCGGACAGGAACCGCTCCATCGGGGACTCGGCGCTGTACCGGCCGGCCGTGTACATGGCCGCGTTGTCCTCATGGATCTGGTCCTCGGTCTTGTCCTTGTGGTCCTCGACCGACTTGTCCGACCAGTCCCCGATGACCTGCCCGGCCAGCTGCTCCATGGCGCCCGAACCGGTGTCCACCGCGAGCGGTACGAGGATGGCGGCCGCGCCGACAGCGGCGGTCGCGGGCAGGAAGGCGACACCGGCCGCGATGCCCACCGTGGCGCCGAACTCCACCCAGCCGGCCTTGGCCGCGGCGGCCTTCTCGTACTCCTCGTGCTTCTTCATGCCCTCGGCCTCGACCTGGTCCCCACGGGACTGGTCGAGCAGGCCCTGAAGAGTGGCACCCGTGAACGCGGCGCCCCGCGCACGGCCCTCGTCGATGTGGCCGTCCGGGCCGACCTGCGCCTCCAGGACACTTGTGGTGTAGAGACGCTCGGCCGTGGAGACCGAGGCGTAGGCGTCCGGGTGCTGGCCGAGGGTGCTCAGGAACTTGACCGTGTTCTCCCGCCCGAACTCGGGGTGTGCCGACGATTCCTTCGTCGGATGGAAGACGCTGTCCGGAGTGTTCTTGTCCAGAGCCCAGTTGAGGTCGTCGATATAGCCGGCACCCATGTTGCCGAGGCTGTCGGCCATCGTGGGCTGCCACTTCTTGAGCAGTTCGGCGTCGTCGCCGTACTTCTCGACGACATCCTTCATGATTCCGGCCGTGGTCTCGTCGCGCCTCAGTTCCGGCGTCGGGTCGTCCCAGGCATGGCCGAGCGTCGCCGATTCCAGGGCGTGGCCGAGGGCGTCCGGCATGTACCCCATGGTCTTGGTGAGGTCGTCCGGGTTGTGCCCCTCGATGTCGGGGAAGAACTCGTACTTCTCGTTGGCGAAGAAGTCGAGGTAATTCCCGATCTTCTGGCCGTCCTTGTCCTTGCCGAGGTTCAGCTCGCCGCCGACACTGCCGTCCTCCTTGTACGAGGTCAGCGGGTCCTTCGAGAAGAAGTCCTTCGAGGCCTCCGGGCTGTGCCCCAGCGCCTCCAGCATCGAGATCATCGGGTCGAAGCCGGAGCCGTTGACGCCCGACGGGTTGTACTGGTTCCGCAGCCCGCCGCCGAGCATCGGCTTGCTGTCGGCGAAGAGGTACGGGTCCTTCGCGTGCAACTGGGTGACGTGTTCGGCGATCGGGACGAGGAACTTCTTGTCGTAGTCGCCGTAGCGCATGATGCCGCCGAGCAACTGGTAGCCGTACGCCGGGTTGTTGTCGTACTTGATCAGCGGGATGCGTTCCGTGCCGAGCCGGCGCATGTCCGCGGACCACTTCTCGGTCCACGCGTCGCCGCCCTGCGTCGCGGTCGCCAGGTTGAAGCCCAGGTTCTTCTGGAGCTCCTGGACGTCGGCGAGGCGCTGCTTGTCGACCTTCGTGTAGTCGTACGTGTCGGTGGACAGCTGCCCGAAGAACTCCAGGGCCCCCTTCGGGCCCATGCCGTCGTAGAAGGCCCGGGAGAACTCCTTGGAGCCGCTGTTGTCCTTGAGCAGCTCGTTGAGGCGCATCAGCTCCTCGTGCGAGATGTCCCGGCCCTTCTTGGCCAGGTCGACGGCGCGCTGCGCCTCCTCGGCGTCGAGGCTGGTGTACTTCGGGCCGCTGAAGTCGTGCTTGTCCGCGGTGTTGTCGGCCCGCAGCGCGTTGGAACACGCCACGTCGGCCTCGGTGCAGACCTCCAGGATCGCCTTGATGCGCTCCTCCATCGCCTGGATGTCGGCGCGCTCCTTGCGGACCAGGTCCTGGAAGTCGGGGTCGTGGCGGGCGCCGGGGTCCTTGATCTGGGAGAGCGGCTCCTTGGCGGCGACGGTGCCGTCCGCGCTGACGTAGAAGCCCTTCGCGGGGGCCTCGGTCTCGGCGATCTTCTTGAGGTCGTCCTGTGCCTTCTTGAAGGCCTGGTGGCCGTCCGCGAGGACCTTGGCGATGCCGTCCGCCGCCTTCGCCGCGTCACCGAACTCCTTCGCCGTCTTGTCCACGAAGGGCTTGGTGACCTCGGCGTTCACCCCGCGCCAGTAGTCGTCCCTGGCCTTCGCGGCCATCGTCGACCGCGCGTCCTGGGCAAGGACGTCGAGCTTGCCCTTCAGGGCCGCCCACTCGTCGGCGGCCGTCTTCATCCTGTCGAGCGGCGCCTGCATCACGTTCTGGTAGGTCAACACGACAAGCCCCCCGGCCTACTTGAAGTACTGGTCGATCTGGGAGGCCGTGAGGGCCGCCGTGATGTCCTGCTCTTCCTTCGCGTGCGAGGCCGCGCTGTAGTCGAGGTGGTTGGAGATGTTCGCGCAGGCGTCGAGCAGCGTCTTCAGCTGCTCGTCCCAGGTCTCCTGCACGGCCGCCATGGCCGAGCCGGTGAGGAAGTCGTGGCTCTTCAGCTGGGTGGCCGCCTCGGTCGTGCTCGTACGGGCGTGGTTGCCGTCCTTGGCGAGCCGGCCGTGCAGGGCGTACGCCGCGCTGCCGATGGCGCCGAGCTTGTCCTGGTCGACGCTCAGGTCGGCGCTGCCGCCGCCACCGCCGGGCTCGGGGGCGACCTGGTTGAGCCTCATGCTCACGTTGGTCGTCGACGTGGCCCGTACGGACGCCCACTCCGTTTCGAACGACATGCTCTCCCCCGATGTCCAGCGTGATCATTCCGGCTTCGCCTCAGCAAGTTCCACGGCCGGGGAAGCATCGCGATCGTAGCCCTCGGGCGCCCGTTCGAGCACTCCCCGCCGGGAAAATGCAGCCTGTTCGAAACGGTCATGGTGTACGGGCGCGGGCTTCACCTTCGCAACTCGGACAGCCCGGACGTTCTCACCCCCGACCGGCCGCCGGGGCCCGCTCCCGCCCACGCCCCGTCACTCCCGCCCGCTCCGGCCTCGATAGGCTCGTCCCGCCCCCGTCGTCACGGGGCGCCGGAACGACGGGGGGACGTACACGTGGAGCAGTCGCGCACGCGGGAGGAATCCGCGCGCGGGATCGGCCCGTACCGGCTGATCACCCGTCTCGACCCGCCGGGCCCGGCGGTTCCCTGCCGCCGGTTCGTCGCCCGTACGCAGGACGGCGAGCGCACGGTCCTGCTCAGCGTCCCGCTGCCCGGCGCCGACCCGGCCCGCTTCGCCACGGAGGCCGACGCGGCCCGCCGCCTCCTGGGCCCGTGGATCGCCCCGGTGACGGACCTGGCCGGCCCCGTCGAAACCCCCTGGTACGCGACCCCGTACGTCCCCGCCCTCCCCCTCCCCGTCGCCCTGGCCGTCCACGGCGGCCCGCTGCCCGAGACGACCGTACGGGCCGTGGGCGCCGCCCTCGCCGAGGCACTCGCCGCCGCGCACGGGCAGGGCCTCACCCACGCCGGGGTCTCCCCCGCCGCGGTCCTGCTCACCGCCGACGGCCCCCGGCTGACCTGCTTCGGCGCGGTACGGGCCGCCTCGGCCGACGGAGAGGCCCGCACCGGCCTGCCCGGCCTCGACCCGGGCGCGCTCGCCCCCGAGCAGGCGTCGGGCGGACGGCCGCGCCCGCCGGGCGACGTCTTCGCGCTCGGCGCGGTCCTCGCGTACGCCGCCACGGGCCACACCGTGCCCGAACGCGACGAACTCCCGCCCGCCCTGCGGCCGGTCGTCTCCTCCTGCCTGGCCCGCGACCCCGCGGACCGCCCGGACGCCGCCGCGCTGATGGCGGCCCTGGCGCCGCCGACCCCGCACCGAACGGTCCTGAACTCGGCCGGCGCGCTGCTCACCCCCGGCTGGCTGCCGGGGCGGGTGGTGGCGGCGCTGGCCCGCCAGTCCTCCGAACTCCTCGCGGCCGAACTCCCCACCGACACCACCTCCCGAACCTGACCTCATGCTGTCGCCCCTCACGCACGACGACCCGGCCACCGTCGCCACGTACCGCCTCCTCGCCCGCCTCGGCTCCGGCGGCATGGGCACCGTGTACCTGGCGCGGACGCCCGGCGGCCGCACGGTCGCCCTGAAGACGGTGCACGCCCGTCTGGCCACGGACCCGGCCTTCCGCTCCCGCTTCCGCCTGGAGACGGACGCGGCGCGGATCATCGGCGCGCGGCACGGCGCGGCGGTCGTCGACGCGGACCCGCTGGCCGAGACGCCGTGGCTGGCCACCGAGTACGTCCTCGGCCCGCCGCTCGACGACGCCGTCGCGCTCGGCGGCCCGCTCCCGGAACCGACGGTCCGCGCCCTCGGCGCCGCACTCGCCGGGGCCCTCGCGCAGCTGCACTCCTCGGACGTGGTGCACCGCGACCTGAAGCCCTCGAACGTCCTGGTGACCGCGTACGGACCGAAGATCATCGACTTCGGCATCGCCCGCGCGGCCGGCGACGACCACCTCACCCGCACGGGAGCGGCGGCCGGCACGCCGGCCTTCATGTCCCCGGAGCAGGCGAGCGGCGAGGAACACACCGCGGCGGGCGACGTGTTCGCCCTGGCCGGCGTCCTCGTCTTCGCGGCCACGGGCCACGGCCCCTTCGGCACGGGCTCCCCGGCGGACCTCCTCTACCGCGTCCGCTACGCGGAACCCGACCTGACGGGCGTACCGGATCCCCTCCTCCCCCTCCTTCGGTCCTGCTTCGCCAAGGACCCGTCGTCCCGCCCCACCACAGGCGTCCTGACGGACCACCTCCACGACGGCCACGGCGAGTTCGCGGACCACCTGCCCCCACTCCTCCTGACCGACATCGCCCGCCGCGCGACGGACGTCTGGCTCCACGCCCCCCACCGCCTCCCGGCACCGGCGACCGCCGCCGCGGCCGAAACCGTCCCGACCACACCGCTCTCCCGCCGCCGCCTCCTCTCGACGGGCGGCGGCGCACTGCTGGGCGTGGCGGCGGCGGGGGGTGGGGTGTGGGCGTGGCTGGGGTCGCGGGACAGCGGCGGAAGCAGCCCGTCCGCTGCCGGCCCCACCGCGATCCCTGCGACGACGGCGTCGGACGGGGCGCCGTCGGCGTTGTGGCGGGGGGAGTCGCTGGACCGCGAGGAGAACACCACACCTCTCCTCGCCGGGGATGTCGTGGGAGTCCCGCAAACGGGCTCCTACCGCGCCTTCGACACGCGCAACGGCAAGCACCTCTGGGACGACATCATCGTGTTCGAGCCCCACCAGATGACCACCGACGGCAGGTTGTTCTACGCCTCCGACGGCCCCACCGTGGGCGCCGGCGTCCTGCAGATCCGGACACTCGCACCCCGCACCGACAAGGACGTCGCACGGACCATCGAGATCAAGGGTTTCGACGGCTCGGCCTTCGGCACGCGACTCCTCACCGCCGCCGGCGGACGCCTCTTCGCCGCCGCGCGTGTCGGCCGGCACACGGACCCCATCGAGGACCGGGAGCGCGGCTGGCATCTGCTCGCCATCGACCTGCGTACGGGTCGGGAGATCTGGCGCCAGGCGTACGCGTGGGGCAACGTACGGCCCTGGCTGTCCCGGATCGCCGGCGACCGGCTGGTGCTCGGCAAGAACAGCGACGACCTCGAGTCCTTCGACATCCAGGCGAGGGATCTCCGCACCGGTCGCCGGTTGTGGCAGCGGAGCGTCCCGCTCAAGGAGTCCATGTTCTTCAAGCCGGGCCAGCTCATCACCGACGACCGGCACCTCTACCTCGGCGGGGACCGCCTCCGGGCGCTGCGCCTCAGCGACGGAGGTGTCGCCTGGGAGTACGGCAGCGGCTCCGCCTACGGAATCCCCGCCGTCTCGGACGGTCTCGTCCACGCGAACGAGGACGGCCGCGGGCTCGTGGCCGTCACCGCCGACAAGGGCGCCAAGCGCTGGGAGGAGGAAGCGTCCGGCCGTAGCCTGACCCCGGACCTCCGCGTGGTCCCGCTGGTGGGGACGAAGTACGTGTACGCGCCCGTCCGGGGTGGTCTGAGCGCGGTCGACCGCATGACCCACCGCTCGGCCTGGGTCTTCCCGGCGGAAGCCAGCCGGTACGTCGTGGACGCCTCCCGCACCCGGATCATCGGGGCCGGTGCGTCGTCCGTCGTGGCCTTCCCCTTCGCCTGAGCGACACCCGACCGCCAGACCGATCCCCCACGAACCGGAAAGCAGCCCCGTGACGACCACACAGCCCCTCGCCACCGGCGACCCGCTCCGGCTCGGCCCGTACCGGCTCCTCGGCGTCCTCGGCGAGGGCGGCATGGGCAAGGTGTACGTGGGCCGGGACGGCTCAGGAGCGCCCGCCGCCGTCAAGGTCCTGCGTCCCGAACTCGCCCACGACCAGCACCTCGCGCAGCGCTTCGTCCGCGAGGCCGACATGGCGCGGGCCGTCACCAGCAAGGGCGTGGCGCGGGTCCTCGCCGCACAGACGGAGGGCGGGCGGCCGTGGATCGCGGCCGAGTTCCTGGCCGGCCCGACGCTCGACGAGGCCGTCCGCACGTACGGCCCGATGGACGTGGCGACGGTCCGCGCCCTCGCCGCCCAGCTCGCCCGCACCCTGCACGACATCCACGCGGCCGGTCTGGTGCACCGCGACCTCAAGCCCGCGAACATCGTGCTCACCTCGACCGGCCCCCGGATCATCGACTTCGGCATCGCGCGCCCCGAGCACGGCCTCACGCTCACGACGACCGGACAGATCCCGGTCACCCCGGGGTACGGGGCCCCGGAGCAGGTCCTCGGACAGCGGGTCGGCCCGGCCTCGGACGTGTTCTCGCTCGGCGCGGTCCTCGCGTACGCGGCGAGCGGCCGGCGCGCCTTCGACGGCGCGCACGTGGCGGCGGTCCAGTACGAGGTCGTGCACGGCACCCCGGACCTGACCCGGGTACCGCCGGAGCTCCAGACGCTGATCGGCCCGTGCCTCGCGAAGGACCCGGCGTTCCGCCCGGCGCCCCCGCAGGTGGCGGAGGCCTTCGCCCCGCCGAAGGGCGCCGACCGCGCGTGGCGCAAGGGTCCGCTGGCGGAGGACATCAAGCGGCGGGAAGCAGCCACGAAGCGCCTGGCGGCGCCCGAGGACACCGCCGTACCCACGACCGCACCGTCACGGCGCCGCTTCCTCACCATGACGGCGGTCGGCGTGGCCGTGCTCGGCGCGGGCGGCGGGGCGGGGGCCTGGTGGTTGAACCGTGAGACGTCCCCGACCGCCGACGTGCCACCGGCTGTGGCGACCCCCGAGGCCGCCTTCATCTCCCTCATCGACAGTGAACCGGGCAAAGCCCCCAAGCCCCTGTGGGGCCCTCTCGACCTCACCCTTCCGAGCGGACATCTCCCGCTGCCCGTACGGGATGTGCTGATCGTGCAGGCGAAGACGGGCGGCCTGCTGGCCTTGTCCGTCAAGGACGGCAAGGAACGGTGGCGGGCCGAAAGCGTCGACGCGGACGCCGGTTACGTCTCCGTCGCCGACCGGCTGGTCATCGGTGTCGACAAGACGGGCGCCCTCAACGCGTTCGTCGCGTCCACCGGTACGCCGGTCTGGCAGGCCGGCAACGACGCAGACGACGTCCTCGCCGCCGATGACACCCATGTCTACCTGGTGACGAAGGACAACCAGCTGCGTGCCGTGAATGCCTGGACACTCAAGACGTCGTGGGCCCGCCCGATGCTCTCCCCCCGCTCCCCGAACGGCCCCGCGAAGGCGGCCACGGGCAGGAACCGGCTCGTGATCCAAGGCCGGGACGGGCAGGTCGACGTCGTCGACACCACGACGGGCGAGACGGCGTGGAAGATCAGGGGCCAGGGCACCCGCGGTCAGGTCCCCGCGATCGGCGGCGACACCGTCTATCTCGCCGGCCCCAAGCTGATCGCCAGAAACCTCGACGCGGGCGACTTCCTGTGGATGGACGAGGCCAGGACCTTCGGTGACCGGCAGCTGGGCTGGGCCAGTCCGGCCGCCGACGGCGCATCCGTCTTCGCCGTCGACGGTTACCGGGGCTGCCGCTACAGCACCCTCGCCGACAGCGACAGCCCGAGCACGGAATGGACGGAGATCCTGGGCGAACTGGGCGCCAGGACCGGCACCCTCACCGCCCCCGCGGTGGAGGGCGGGACGGTCTGGCTGCCCGAACCCGACGACAGTGCCGTCCGGGTGGTGAAGAAGACCACCCACGAGAAGCTCTTCACCACGACCGTGCAGCGCGAGGGTCCCTACCAGCTCGTCAGCGACGCCCACCGTGTCTTCGTCGCACGCGGCGGAATGATCGCGGCCATGCCGGTGTACGGCGAGTAAGGGCCCTCGTCCCTACGGCCGCGCCTTCGTCGGCACGCCGTCGACCAGCCGGGTCTCCGTGCATCCCAGCTCGTCGGCGACGTGCCGAGCCGCCGCATTGGCCAGAACGATCTGCTCGTCCCTGACGCCGGCGTGATCGGCCTCGTTCTCGTCCGCCCGCTCCAGCTCCGCATCGAGGACGATCTCGTGCGCCGGTGCCGGCATCCGGCAGGTGAAGTAGATCGAGGCGAAGAGGTCGGAGGAGGTCGCAAGGCGGCCGGTGGCGTACGTCGTCACGAGGTCCTTCGAGGCATCCCCACCCGGAACGGCCAGCGCCTCGCGCACGGTGAGGGTCAGGACGTTCTTCCCGTCCTCCGCCGCCTCCAGCGTGCAGAACGGGATGCCCGCCATGCGCTTCTTGCCGCTCTGCGGCGTCCGCGCGGCCTTCCGCAGCTCGCTGACGACCCTGTCCGGCTCGGACCGGTTGCTCGTCAGCCGGACGCCCTCGCCGGCGACGGCCTGGAGGGCCGAGGCCACACGAGGCTCCTCGGCGAACCCACCGCAGACCTCCGAGGCCGACTGGCCCTTGGCTGCGGCATCGTCGGTTCCCTGCGTACAGCCGGTCGCCGCCATCACGAGCGCGGCGACCGGAAGCACGATCCTGTGGACTGTGGTGGTGCGCATGGAACGACTCTCTCAGGAGGTCGTCGCGGCGGGCGCAGGCACCCCGGTCGCCAGCCCGTCCTCCCCCTGGCAGCCCAGCTTCGCCGAGACGTCACGCGCCGCCGCGTTGGCCAGGGTGATCAGGCGGGTGCGCTGCTCCATGTCCGTGTCCGGGACGCCCGCCGGGCCCCAGACGGTCATCTCGACGGTGATCTCGTGAGCGGGCGCCTTGAGACGGCAGGTGAAGTAGACGTGGCCGACGCCGGAGGAGGTGAAGGCCTCGAGCCCCGAGGTGTACGAGGTCACCTTGTCGGCGAGCTCCGGACCCAGGTACGGGCCCTTCCCCACCGCGTTCACCTCGATCTTGAGGTTCCGCGCCGCCTCCGCCGCGGACTGGAGGCCGCAGTACTTCACCGGCTGCGGCCGGTACGAGTCGCTCCACGGCGCGGCGGCATCCTCCCGCAGCCGGTCCAACGCCTTCTCCGGCTTCGACAGGTCGTCCTCGAAGCGCTCGCCGCCCAGAACGGCCTTGAGCGCCGCCGAGGTCTCCGGGGCCTTGGCGAAGCCCCCGCACGCCTCGGCCGCCGTCAGGCCGCCTTCGGGTGCCTTCGTGGCTTCCCCGCCATCGCCGCCGCCGCATCCGGTGAGGAGGGCGGCCATGGCGACGGCCGCCCCGATCCCGGTCAGTACAGACCGCATGTGCGTCACTTCTTCTCGTACGGGTCGGGCAGCGAGTTGTCGCGGGCGTGCATGCGCGAGTCCCGGACGTACTTGACCAGCTCCTCGTCGAGGTAGTTCCGGTCCTTCTCGCTCCAGCCGGGCGCGTTGGCGTAGGCGATGCCGGGGCGGAGGGCGTTCTCCTTGCCCATGGCCAACGCCTCGTCCGACAGGTCGTCCGACTTCTTCTTCAGCAGCTCGTCCTTCTCGTACTTCTCCGCCATGTCGTCGGCTTCCATGCCGATGACGGTCGTCACCGCGCCGCCCACCGTCTCGGCGGCCAGCGGTACCAGTACGCCACCGGCGCCGCCCGTCAGGACCGCGATGCCGCCCGCCGCCGCCGCGCCGACGCCGAACTTGACCCATTCGGTCGTCCTGCCGACGGCCTTCTTGTGCTCCTCGGAGTCGTGCTCGTAGTCCTTGTCGATCTGCGCCATCCGGGACTCGTCCAGGATGCCCTGCGCCTCCGACCCGACGCGCAGTGTGGTCCGCGCGTCGGTGAGGTCCCGGTCGTCGAAGGTGGAGCCGGGCTTGGGGCCGACCTGGTCGAGGACGCTCGTCGTGTACAGCGACTCGGCCGCGGAGAGCGTGGAGTGGCCGGTCTCGCTCTGCGACACGATGCCCATGAAGTTGACGGCGTCGCCGCGGTTCCAGAGCAGCCCGGTGTCGAACTCGGAGCCGAACCGCGACCCGCCCTTGCCGTCGTTGAAGCCGAAGGGCGAGTTCCGCTTCTCCTCCATCGTCGTGTCGCTGTCCGTCTCCAGGGAGCGGTTCAGCTCGTCGATGTACGCGGCGCCCATCTTGCCGAGACTGTCGTCGATGCCCGGCTGCTCGTGCATGTACTTGGGGTCGCTGCCGTACCGCTCGACGACCTTCTGCATGATCTCAGCGTTCTCCTTGGTCCGTACGTCCTTGAGGCCCTCGGCCTCGGCGTCGTACGGGTGGCCGGTGGTCGCGGACTCCAGGGCGTGGCCGAGCGCGTTGTAGCCGGGCTCCTTGGTGCGGTCACCCTTGTCGTTGAGCTCCTCGGGCCACTCGCGGTCCTTGGTGAAGTAGTCGAACGGGTCGAGCTTCTTGTCGTCCTTGGTGTTCTCGGGCGTGAGGTCGATGTCGCCGTTGAAGAAGTCCGTGGACGCCTTCGGGTTGTGTCCGAGGCCTTCCATGAAGCCGACCATGGGGTCGTTGCCGAGGTCGCCGCCCATCCAGTTCAGGTGGCTCGGCATGCCGTTCAGCTGGCGCCAGGCGCGGTCGGCGGGCAGCGCCCCGTCGTGGGTCATCTTCCGCTCGGTGATGACGAGGCCGTTGCCGTAGTCCTTGAGGAACTTGTCGTCGTAGTCGCCGACGCGCATCAGGTTGGACATGACCTGGAAGCCGTACGGGCTGGTGCCGCGCGTGTGGATCGGCTCGCTGCCGGCCTTGATGACGTCGGCCTTCCACTGCTCCATCTCGGGGCTGGTGGAATGGGTCGCGGTGGCGAGCGTCAGACTCCAGTTCGTCTGGAGTTCCTTGAGCTTGTCGCGGTGGTCGACGCCGAGCCGCGAGCCGTCGCTCGGGTCGCCCATGTCGGCCCAGTACTCCATGCTGCCCTTCGGCCCGACCTCCAGGGCGAACTTCTCGGCGAAGTACGGGTCCTTCTGGTTGGCCTTGAAGAGGGCGTTGAGCTTGTCGATCTCCTCGGGGGTGGCGTCGTCGCCCTTCTTGTACAGCTCGTAGGCGGCGTGCGCGTCCTCGGCGTCCTGCGCCTTCGAGGCGGCCTTGAGGGAGTCGTAGCTCGTGCCGGAGAAGTTCATCTTGTCGCCGCCGACGAGTCCGCGCAGGGCGCGGGAGGCGACGTCGTCGGCGTTGTTCGCCTTGTCGATCGCGGCCTTGATCGCCGAACGCATCGCCTCGAAGTCGGCCTGCTCGGGCTTGGGGCCGTCGTAGTCCTTCGCGCGGCGGTCGGGGTGGATCAGATAGCTGACGACACCGTCCGGATCGATGCGGATGCCCTTGCCCGGGGCCTCCGCCACGAGCTTCTCCAGCTCGGACTTGGCGGCCTGGAACTCGCTCTCCGCGTCCCGCAGGATGTTGCGGATGCTGCTCGCCTCGGTGAGGGCGTCGCCGAACTCCTTGGCGGTCTTGCGGACGAACGCCTGCGTCACGCCGGCGTTCTCGCCCTTCCAGTCGGCCTTGTCGGCCTTGCCCTGGAGGCCGGTCTCCGCCTTCTCCTTGGTCTTCTCCAGCTTGGACACCGTCTCCGACCAGCCGGTGACAGCCTCTTTGAGGCCGCCGAGGTGGGCGTGGAGGACCTGGTCGAACTTCAGCATCTGTTTCCCTCGTCAGCCGTGCGCGATCGTCGTGGCCGTCACCGGCTCAGGCTCATTTGAAGTGCTTGTCGATCTCGGACATGGAGAAGTTCGTGACCAGCGTCTCCTCGTGGTTGGCGTGGCTGATCACGGTGTCCTCGAGGTGGTTGTGGATGTGCGCGCAGGCGCTGAGGAGCGCCTCGGCCTGGCCGCGCCAGGTGTCCCACATCGTCCACATCGCCGAACCGGTCAGGAACCCGTCGCCGTCGAGACCCTTGGCCGCGGCGTCGGTCTGGGCGCCGGCGTGGAAGGCGTCCCGCTCGAACCAGTGGAAGAGCTCCTGGGCCTCGTTGCCGATGGCCTTGAGGTCGGCGGAGGTCACCTTGTAGTCGCTGGCACCGCCGCCACCGCCGCCGCCGGGGTCCATGGGCACGCTGTTGAGCCTCATCGCCGCGGTCTCGCTGCGGACTTGGCTCCACTCCTCGTCGAACGACATCTACTTCCCCATGAGTGAGTTACGGACGGCCGACGGCAGGGGGCTTGCTCAGCCCCGCCGCGACCGGAGTACGGGTACGGCGACGGCTGCCCCGATCACCACGACGGCCCCGATCCCGAGACCGATCCAGAGGCCGGTGTTGCCGCCGTCGCCCTTGGAGGCCTGGGGGGCGGGGGCCGGGGCGGGGACGGACTGCGACGGGGCGGGATCCGTCGAACCGGAGGCGGACGGGGTCGCCGTCGCGGTCTGGGCGAGGTCGTCGATGGGCCGGACGTCGGCGGGACCGGGGTCGCCGGGCGTCTTCAGGGTGCGGAGAGGGCGGATGGCGCCGAAGCCGATGTAGTCGCTGCGCTTCTCGCCTCCCTTGGGCTTCGCGGCCGTGTCGAGCATGACCTTCAGCACCTGGTTGTTGGTCCAGTCGGGGTGCTTCGACCAGAGGAGCGCGGCAGCGGCGGAGGCCAGGGCGGTGGCGTCACTGGTACCGGTCGACTTGCACATGCCCGTCCCGCCGCCGCAGGCGTGCACCATGTCCTTGCCCGGTGCCACCAGGTCGACCTGGGAGCCGTACTGGGACGTCGAGACGTGCTTCGCCTTGTCGTCGACGGCGCCGACACCGACGACACCCGGGGTCGCCGCCGGATACTCGACCTGGTTGCCCTTGTCGGCGGTGTTCCCCGTCGACGCGAAGATCAACGACCCCTTGTCCAGCGCGTACTTCACCGCGTCGGTGAGTGCCTGCGAGCCCGCTCCCGCTCCGAGCGAGACGTTGATGACCTTGGCACCTGAGTCGGCCGCGTACTTGATCGCCGGCGGCACGACGCGATTGAACTCCTCGTCGCTGTCCGCCATGCTGCCTCCCCCTGCGTCGAGACCGGAGACACGGATCGGAAGGATCTTGGCGCCCGGCGCCAGGCCGAAGGCTCCGGTGCCTCCGTCCCGGTCTCCGGTTCCGGCGATCAGGCCCGCCATACCGGTTCCGTGTCCGGTGTAGTCGGTGAACTGGTCACCGGACTCATCGGCCGCGAGGTCCTTGCCTTCCAGCACCTGACCGCGCAGGTCGGGGTTGGCCTTGTCCACGCCGGAGTCGATCACCGCGACGGTGACGCCCTTGCCGGTACTGAGCTGCCAGATCTCGTCCGCGCCCATGGCGTCCAAGTGCCATTGCTGGGCACGGAAGTTCTCCGCGTGGGCGGGCACGGAAGCGATGCCCACCAGCAGCATCCCCAAGGCGGCCGAGGCGGTGACTCGGGCACGGCTCCGACGAATACTGCTGGTACGCATCTGCTTCCTCGCGCTGATCAGTCGATGACGGGCGGCGCCACGCGGCGGCCCTGCTGCCAGGTCTCCTCGTCCTCGACGAGGTAGTCGGGACGCTCTCCGTTCTGCTCCTCGCGGTCACCGGGCTTCGCGGCGTTGCCGCGGACGAGGCCCGAGCCACCGGCCGTGAAGGGCTTCCCGCCGCCCGCGGCGCCGGCGCGCTGCGCCTTGCCGCCGACGACTCCGCCGCTCTCACCGGCGAGGCGACGGCCGCCGCTGATGCCGTTCTGGCCGGCACCGCCGCCCATGGGGCCGCCCATGCCGTGGGCGCCGCCCATGCCGCGGCCCATGCCGGTCCGGTTCTGGCCGGTGGGCTCGTTGCCGACGACGGTGCTGCGCGGGATGCCGGTCTGCGGCCGGCCCGTGGTGCTGGGGACCTGGCGGCCACCGCTGATGCCTTCGCGGGGCATGCCGGGCCCGTTGCGGAGGCCGCCGGTCTGCGGGCCGCGCTGGGTACCGGTGCCGCCGGTGATGGGCGACGTGGGACCGAGGGGCCCCGGACCGCCGCCCTTCACGGTCAGCGGAGGCACGCCGGTCGTCACGAACGGAGGCGTGCCGCCGTCCGGCTTGGTGATCGGCGGCGGGCCGCCCGGGAGCTGCGTCGTCGGCACGGTGATGTCCGGCTTCGGCGGCGTCTTCACGCTGTCGATGCCCAGGTCCACCGGGGCGTCGGGCCGGACCTCGGGCTTGATGACGTGCGTCGGCCCGGTCGGGTCGCCGGTGGGCGGGACCGTGCGCGTGTCGGGCGTGGTCGGGGTGCTGGGCGGGTTGTGCGTGGTCCGCGTCCCCGTGCTCGTGTCCGTGCCGGTGGAGCGATGGCCGGTCTCCTGCGTGGAACCGATGTAGGAGCCGCTGTCCCGGGTGTCGGGTGCTTCCGGCACGAACGCCCCCGGCGGCGGCGGGAACGTGGGCGGCACCTGGTTCTTCATGCGGAGGCTCGACCACTGGTAGGCGGAGGAGAGGCGGTACATCTCGTCCGCCGCCGCCTGCTGGTTCTCCCGCTCCTTCGCCTCGATGGCCGCCAGCTCCTCACTGGGGGACATCTGGTTCCGGGCGTTGCGGGCGATGGTCTGCGCGTCGGGGTCGTTGTGGTACTTCTGGGCGGCCGCCAGGTTCGCCTTGGCCGCCTCGTGCGAGGTGTACCGGGGGATGGCGCTCTGGGCCGAGGCGATGGCGGTCGAGTTGTCCTCCATGCAGACCGAGCCGTGCTCGGCGTAGTCCGACAGGCTCGTAGTCGAGTTGGCCACGTTCGTGGCCCACTCGACGAACGCCTTCTCGGCCTCGCCCTCCCAGTCCATGTTCCTCATGCTGGAGCGCAGCTCGCCGGCGATCTTGGCCATCTGCTCCGAGACGCTCTTCAACCGCCGCGCCGCGTCGCCCACGTAGAAGCTGCTCGCCTCATCCAGCCACGCCAGCATCTGCTCGTGCTTCATGGCAGCGAAGTTGGTTCCGCCGCCACCGCCGCCCTCTGCAGGCCTCATCTGTCGCCTCTTCCCCGTGTCCCCGAAATTCTGTCCGCGCCCGACTACTTGAAGGAGCCGTCGCCCTCGGCCGCGTCGGTGCCGCCGGCGCCCGCTTCCTTGTCCGCCTTCGTCTTGGCGTCGTAGGTGCGCTGGTGGATCTGGATCATCTTGCGCTTGACGTCGTCGTCCATCTCCTCCATGCCGTTCTTGGAGGCGACGACCGCGATCCCGAGGCCTTCCAGGCAGTCCTTGAGCAGGCCGGAGAGCTCGACCAGACTGTGGAGGGTCTCGTTGTAGGCCGAGTAGGCCCCCTGAGCCTCATTCCAGGCCGCCCCGCCACCGCCGAACTGGGTACGGGTGACCGGATCCGCCTTCAGCTTGCCCGCGCTCGCGCCGGAGCCGTCGAGCTGCTCGATGAGCGCGTCGACCCCCTGCTTGAACTTCTGCATGGAGTCGGCGCTGTACTTGACGGCCTGCGTCCGCATCCCGGACGTCATGCCCTCCATCTCGGCTCGCATGCCCGCTCCTCCCCCGTGAACCCACCATGCCGTCAACGGCACAAGTCTAGAAGTTCACTGTAGTCAGGAACGACGACAGTCCGCACCTCCCGGTTGCACAAGCAACGGACATCACATGGTTACGAATTGGGCACGGCGACCGCCGCCTGCGGGCGGATCGGGAGGCGGTTGACCGGGCGGCCCGTCGCCGCGCGTACCGCTGAGGCCACTGCGGCGGGTGAGGTGACGACCGGGATGGCGCTCGCCGCCTTGGCGCCGAAGGGGGCCACCACATCGCGTTCCTCGACGAGTTTCACGATGCGAATGTCCGGGGCATCCAGGGATGTCGGGAGTGCGTACCCCGTGAAGTCGGGGTGCCGGACCAGACCGCGGGCCGTGCGGAGGTTCTCCGTGAGGGCCGCGCCGACGCCCTGGGTGATGCCCGCCTCGATGCGCGCGGTGAGCTGCGCGGGGTTCAGGATGCGGCCCACGTCCTGGGCCACGGCCATCTCCACCACGCGTACCGCGCCGAGTTCGATGTCCACGTCCACCACCGCGCGGATCGCGCAGAACGCCAGGCCCACGAAGGCGTCGCCCTGGCCCGACTCGTCCAGCGGCTCCGTGGGGTGGGGGCGGCACTGGGCCGTGGCCCAGAGTTCCTTGCCGTCCATCGCCTCCGTGACGGTCGTCGACAGGACGCCGTCGTACGAGGTGATCTTGCCGTCCGTGATCTGGAGCAGCTCCGTCGACATGCCGAACTTGTGGGCCAGTGGCTGGAGCAGCTGGGTGCGGACCATTTTCGCCGCTCGCTCCACCGCTCCCCCGGAGACCCATGTGTGGCGGCCGTGCGCCGCCGGGCCCGCCGGCGGCTGGTCCGTGTCGACGGGCGCCACGTGCACCTCGTCGATGCCCAGCGTCTCCTGCACGATCTGGCGGGCGAGGGTCGAGAAGCCCGAACCCGTGTCCACCGCCGAGCAGATGACCGTGGCCACCCCGTCCATCACGCGCACCGTGGCCGTCGAGACCTCGTCGGTGCCCTCCGCGCCCAGCATGTGCACCATGCCGAGCGCGTAGCCCACGCCCCGCCGCACCGCGCCGGGTTCGCCCGCGCCCTCCGGGCCGCCGGGCAGCAGCCAGTCGTCCTCCGGGGTGTCCTTGGGCAAGGAGGGGAGGGGGAAGTCCCGTACCGCTGCCAGGAGTTCCGCCACCGGGGCCGGGCACGTCACCGTCTGGCCCGTCGGCAGGATGTCGCCCGTCGCCATGACGTTCCGCATGCGCAGCTCGGCCGGGTCCACGCCCAGCTTGGCGGCCAGCTTGTCCATCTGCGCCTCGTACGCCGCGCACACCTGCATCGCGCCCTCGCCCCGGACATGGCCCGAGGGGGGGTTGTTGGTGCGGACCGCCCAGCCTTCCACGAAGGCGTGCGGGACGACGTACGGGCCGCACGCGAAGGCCACCGCCGCCGCGAGCGACTCCGACGACGAGTCCGCGTACGCGCCCGCGTCGAGCAGGATCTGCGCCTCCACCTTCACCAGGCGCCCCTCCGCGTCCGCGTGGTGGCGGTAGCGCAGCAGGGTCGGGTGGCGGTGGGCGTGGCCGAGGAAGGACTCCTCGCGCGTAGCGGTGAGTTTGACCGGGCAGCCCGTACGGAGCGCGAGCAGGCCCAGGGGGATCTGGAAGCCGGGGTCCTCGCGGTCGCCGGTCGCGCCCGGGACGCCCGTCACGACCAGCTTGACCTGCTCGGGCGGCAGGCCGAAGCAGGCGGCGGCCAGGTCGCGGTCGGTGTGCGGGTCGGTCGAGGCGGTGTAGATCTCCACCCCGCCGTCCGGGCGCGGTACGGCGAGGCCGGCCTCGGCGCCGATGGGCGCCGGGTCCTGACGGCCGATCCGGTACAGGCCCTCGACGACGACCTCGCCGGTCGCCTCCGGGTCGCCGAAGCGCAGCGGGATGTGTCGGATCAGGTTCCCGTCGGGGTGCAGCGCCTCCGCCGCGAACGCCTTCTCCGGGTCCGTCACCGGCTCCAGGAGCTCGTAGTCGACGCCGATCGCCGCGGCCGCGAGCCGCGCCGTGTCCGGGTGGTCGGCCGCGACGGCCGCGAGGGCCTCGCCGTGGTGCCGTACCAGGTCGGCGGCGAAGACGGGCCGGTCGGCGACCCTGCGCCCGTACGTGGCCGCGCCCGGCACGTCCGCGGCCGTCACCACGGCCCGTACGCCCGGCATGGCCTCCGCCGCCGTCGTGTCGATCGACACGATCCGGGCGTGCGGGTGCGGCGAGCGGAGGATCGCGGCCCAGAGCAGGCCCTCGGCCCACAGGTCGGAGGCGTACGGGAAGGTGCCCTCGGTCTTCGCGCGCGCCTCGGCCTGCGGGAGCGAGGTGCCGAGGCCGTGCGCGGCGGGCTGCTCCTGACCAGGGGTGTCCAGAGCGGCGGTGGTCGCGTCGCTGCTCACGCCATGCCTCCGTCGTGCGGGTGGGGAATCTGGTGCGGGATGCGGGCCTCGTCGGCGGCCTCGGGCGCGGTGGCCGCGGCGGCCGCCTCGCGCTCGGCGACGACGTCCCGGACGGCGTCGAGCACGCCCCGGTAGCCGGAGCAGCGGCAGAGGTTGCCGGCGAGGGCCTGGCGGGTCTCCAGCTCCGTGGGGGCGTGGTTGCCCTCCAGGAGGTCGTGCACGGTCATGCACATGCCGGGGATGCAGAAGCCGCACTGGACCGTGCCGCACTTCGCCATCGCCCGCTGCACGTCCGAGGGCTCGCCGTCGGCCGCGAGGCCCTCGACCGTCCGCACCTCGCTCCCCGCGGCGGTCGCCGCGGGCACCAGGCAGGAGGCGACGAGACGGCCGTCGACCTGCACGTTGCACGCGCCGCACTCGCCCTGCGAGCAGCCGTCCTTGGCCCCGGCGAGGCCGAGGCGCTCGCGCAGGACGTAGAGCAGCGACTCGCCGATCCAGGAACCGGTGACGGGCCGGTCGGTGCCGTTGACCCTCAGGGTGTACGAGGTGTGGGGGTGCTCGTCGCTGTCCGTGGACGCGTCGACGGGCAGGGCCACGGTGGCGGCGGGGGCCCGGGGAGCCTCCTCCGCCGCGGCCTCCGTCACGGCCTCGGGAGACGCCTCGGGCGCGACGGCCGGTGCGACCTCCGGCGCGAGCTCCGATACGGCCTCCAGCGCCTCCTCGGGGGCCTCCACGGCCTCCTCCACCGCCGGCTCCTCAGGGAGCGCCCACGGCGCGGGCGCGCCCCCCGGCAGCGTCGCCGGAGCCTCGGCGTACGAGGCGGGCGAGGCGGGCGAGGCGGGCGCCTGTGCCTCCTCCGGCTCCGCGGCAGCCGGAGCCGCAGCCGCCTCCGCCGCCTCGGCCGGGATCCGCCACTGCCCCGTGGCCCCCGGGTCGGTCCCCGGGTCGGCCGCCGGAGCCGCCGCCTCCTCGAAGCGCCACTCCGCCGTCGCGTGCGGGTCCGGCTCGGCGTAGTCGACGTGCTCGACATGCCCGACGGCGTGCTCGACGTGCCCGACGTGCTCGACGGCGTGCTCCACGTACGCCGGCGGCTGGAAGTGCTCGACGCCCTGGAAGGACCCGTCCTGCTCCCCGTACTCGCCGCCCTCGAAGTACTGCGGCTGCTGCGCCTCCGTCGGGACGTGCACCGTCCACGAGCCCGTCGCCGACGGGTCCGTCGTCGCGGCCGGGGCGAGCGGCTGGAGCGGGGTGATCATCGGCGGTACGTAGCCGTGGCCGGGCGCCTCCAGGGGCACGCCGTCCAGCATGAAGTCGGGCGGCAGCTGGACGAAGGCGGTCGCGTCGCCGTCGTAGCCCTCGCTCTGCGGGAGCGGCTCCCAGCCGCCCGTCTGACCCCTGTGCTCGTCGCTCATGCCAGTGCCCTCCCCAGTGCCCGTCGGGCGAGTGCGGCGACCGTGCGCCGCAGGTGCAGTACGGCCGGGGGCAACTGTTCGTCGCCCGGCGGGTCCGGGATGCAGGCGGCGGCGACGTACTCGCCGAACGCCGCGAGCGCCTCCGGCGCGAGCCCCCGGTCGTTGTCCCAGTCCACCAGCGAGGCGATCCAGCGCTCGGCCTCCAGGGGCCGCAGCGGCATGGGGGCGACGGCGCCGACCGCGCAGCGCACGCCCCGCCGGGCCGGGTCGAGGACGACGGCGACGGAGGCGGTGGCGCGGGCCGGGCCGGTGCGGCCGGTGGCCTTGACGAAGACCTGGGGGGCGTGGAGCAGCGGGACGCGGACGAAGGCGACGAGCTCGCCGGGGGCGAGCAGGTCGCGGCCCGCGAGGAGGTGGGAGACGGGGATCTCGCGGCTGCCGAGCGGGCCGAGGACGACGAGGTCGGCTTCCAGGGCGGCGAGGACGGGCAGCGAGTCGCCGGTGGGCGCGGCGGTGACGATGTTGCCGCCGAGGGTGCCGGCGTTGCGGATCTGGGGCGGCCCGGCCGCGCGGGAGGCGGCGGCGAGGGCCGGGATGAGGGCGGCGAAGTCGGGGCGGCCCATGCGGGCGTGGGTGAGGCCGGCGCCGAGGAGGGCGTGGCCGTCCTGGTACTGCCAGCCGCGGATCTCGTTGATGCGGCTCAGGCCGACGAGTCCGGCGGGCCGGAGCTGGCCTTTGTTGACGGCGGCCATGAGGTCGGTGCCGCCGGCGACGGGGACGGCGGCCGGCATGGCCGTGAGCGCTGCCACGGCCTCGTCGAGCGAGGCGGGCAGCGTCACGGACTGCGCCGTCTGTGGTGCGTGCGTGGTCAACCCGCTGCCCCTTCCCGGTGTCCCGGTGGTCCCCGACTGTGCCCGGCCGTCGCGCCTGCGTGTGGGCGTACCGTACGTGCTCACAGGCCGGACGTGGCAACTCTGGCACATCTTCCGAGGAGTCCGGCGCGAGGGTCCGCGAAGGACTGTTCCGCCCGGGACGCCCCGGGTGCGACGGTAACTTCCGTTTCGACGCTCTTGGGTGACCGGGTGACGTCGGGTCTCTCACACGTTCGGGGGCGTGCCCTCCAGGGGTCGGCCGGCCACCCCGGGGCGCTGCTGCCAGGGGTGGGGTCCGGCGGGCGGGCGGTACTCGACGCCGAGGGCGTCCAGGCGCCGGTAGTGGGTGCGCATGCGGCGCTCGAAGCCTGCGTGGTCGCGCGCCTCCGGCGCGGGGAGCGCGGACCAGGCGACCTCGGCGAAGGCGGCGAGGCGCGGGAAGACCTGGTAGTCGACGCGGGAGCGGTTCTCCATGACCTCGGTCCAGACGTTGGCCTGGGTTCCCAGGATGTGGGCCGCGGCCTCGGGTGCGAGGCCGGGCGGGACGGGCTCGAAGCGGTAGACGTCCGCGAGGGTGCGGACGTATCCGATGGGCATCGGTTCGTCCTCGCCGGGTGCCTGACGGTGGTCCAGGTAGACGTGCTGTTCGGGGCACATGACGACGTCGTGGCCGGCTTCGGCGGCGGCGATCCCGCCCGCGTATCCCCGCCAGGAGGAGACGGCCGCCCCTTCGGCGAGGCCGCCCTCCAGGATCTCGTCCCAGCCGATGAGGCGGCGGCCGCGGGCGGTGAGCCAGCGGTCGAAGTGGCGGATGAACCAGGACTGGAGCTCGTCCTCGTCGGCGAGTCCGAGTTCCTCGATGCGGGCCCGGGCGGCCGGGGAGGCCTTCCACTGGTCCTTGGGGCACTCGTCGCCGCCGATGTGGACGAAGGTGGACGGGAAGAGGTCGAGGACCTCTTCGAAGACGCCCTCGTAGAAGCGGAGGACGGCCTCGGTGGGGGCGAGGACGTTGGGGTTGACGCCCCAGGTGTCCCAGACGGTGAGGGCGGCGGTGTCGACGACGTCGGTGTTGCCGAGTTCGGGGTGGGCGGCGATGGCGGCCTGCGCGTGGCCGGGGAGGTCGATCTCGGGGACGACGGTGATGTGCCGCTCGGCGGCGTACGCGACGATCTCGCGGATGTCGTCCTGGGTGTAGAAGCCGCCGTACGGGGTCTCGGTCCAGAGCGGGGAGGCCCGGTGCCCCCACTTGGTACGGGCCCGCCAGGCGCCGACCTCGGTGAGTCGGGGGTAGCGCTCGATCCGGAGGCGCCAGCCCTGGTCGTCGGTGAGGTGGAAGTGGAAGACGTTCAGCTTGTGGGCGGCGAGCAGGTCGAGCAGGCGCAGGACGTCGTCCTTGGGCGTGAAGTGCCGGGAGACGTCGAGCAGGAGGCCGCGCCAGCCGAAGCGGGGTGCGTCCTCGATGGTCACGTACGGGAGGTCCCAGGGGCCGTCGCTCCGTACGGGCGCCTTGCGGTACGCGTCGGGGCCGAGGAGCTGGCGGAGGGTCTGGGCGCCCCAGAAGACGCCTGCGGGGCCGCCGCCCTCGATGACGACGGCGGCGTCCGGGCCGCCGACCGTGAGCCGGTACGCCTCGGGTCGCTCCGTCTCCTCGGTGATCCTCAGCCGGATCGCGTGCGGCCCGGTGCCGTCGGCGAAGGGCAGTCCGGTGGCGGCGCCGAGCGCGGCGCGCAGCCACCGGGCGGTGGACCCGGTGCCGGGCCCGGCGTCGAGGGTGGTCCGCTCGTCGAGCGGGAGCCGGCCGTCGCCGTGCTGCTCGATGGAGAGCGGTACGGGAATGAGGTCCTGGTCGGAGGTCATCGCGTCAGTCCTTCACCGCCCCGCCGAGTCCGGAGACCAGGCGGCGCTGTACGAGTACGAAGAAGACGAGCACCGGGATCGTCATCACGGTCGACCCGGCCATGATTCCTCCCCAGTCGTTCTCGTCGGGCTTGAAGAAGACGAGCAGCGCCATGGGGAGGGTCGACTGCGAGGTGTCGCTGATGAGGAAGGACTTCGCGAAGAGGAAGTCGTTCCAGGTCGAGATGAACGAGAAGACGCTCGTCGCCACGAGGCCGGGGAGGACCAGCGGGAAGAGGATCTGCCAGAGGAAGCGGGCGCGGCTCGCGCCGTCGATCTGGGCCTGTTCCTCCAGCGCCTCGGGGACCGCCTGGACGAAGCCGCGCAGCATCCAGATCGCGAACGGCAGGGAGAAGGCGAGGTGCGGCAGGACGAGCGAGCCTAGGGTGTTGAGGAGCCCGGCGTCCCGCATGAGGAAGAACAGCGGGATGGTCAGCGCCTCGACCGGCACCATCTGGGCGACGAGGAACATGACGAGCAGCGTCGTCCGGAACCGGAAGCGGAACCGGGTGACGGCCGTCGCCGCGAGGAAGGCGATGAGGGCCGAGGCGAGGACGACCGTGCCCGCGACGATGAGCGAGTTGACGAAGTACCGGCCGAAGTCCTGCTGCTCGAAGACGCGCCGGAAGGAGTCGAGGGACGGGGAGAGCGTCCAGGGGCGGGGGTGCGTGGACTGGATCTCGCCGGCCGGTTTGAGGGCGGAGAGCAGCATCCAGTACAGCGGGAAGGCGACGGCGGCCGCGACGAGCAGGGTGACGGCCTCGGCGGCGAGCCGCCCGGGACGCCGGATGCGGAACGTACGGGAAGTGGTCACAGCTCTTCTCCCCGGCGTCGCAGCAGCCGCAGGTGGACCAGGGTCACGGTCAGCAGGATCAGCAGCATGACGACACCGATCGCCGAGCCCAGGCTGTACTCGGACGAGGCGAAGGCCTTCTGGTAGGCGTACACGTTGAGGACGAGGTTCTGGCCGGCGATGCCGCCGCCGTTCGTCATCACGTAGATCTGGGTGAAGAGCTTGAAGTCCCAGATGATCGACTGGATCGTGACGACGACCAGGATCGGCCGGAGCACCGGGGCCGTGACCGAGCGCCAGATCCGCCACTGCGAGGCGCCGTCGAGGGCGGCGGCCTCCAGGACCTCGGACGGGATGGCCTTGATGCCGGCGTAGACCGTCACCATCACGAACGGGAACGAGCACCAGACCACTTCGAGGAGGACGAGGGCGAAGGCGCTGTACCGCCCGTACGTCCAGGAGAAGTCGCCGAGCCCGAGGAGCCGGTTGACGGGGCCGAAGTCGGGGTCGAAGAGGAAGACCCAGACGGTGGAGCCGGTGACGGCGGGGGTCGCCCAGGCGCCGAGCGCGGCCAGCATCAGCAGGAGCCGGGGCAGGGCACGCACGCGCGTGAGGAGGACGGCGAGCGAGCAGCCGACGGCGAGGGTGGTGAGGACGCAGGCGGCGGCGAAGACGACGGTGGCGAGGAGGACCTGGCGGAACTGGGGGTCGGTGAAGAGGGCCGTGTAGTTGCCGAAGCCCTGGAAGGAGGTCGGTTCGCCGCCGCTGACCTGGGCCTGGGTGTACTCCAGGAAGGAGATCAGGCCGAGCTGGTAGAGGGGGTAGACGAGGAGTCCGCCGAGGACGGCGAGGGCGGGCAGGAGGTAGAGCCAGGGGGTCCAGGGGCTGGGGCGCCGGGACGTGGGGGCGGGGGCCTTCACCGGTGCGGCGGCCCGTGTGAGCTGGATCGTCATGCGGCTCAGCCCGCCGCCGCGAACGCCGCATCCATCTTCTTCGCGGCGTCGCCGGAGGCCGTGGTGACGTCCTTACGGCCGCTGACGACCTCCTGGAACATCGTGGGCAGCACGAGGGAGGCGTCGATCTTGCTCCAGCCGGGGGACGCGGGGACGAACCTGGTGCCGGCGCCGAGGGTGTCGATGAAGGGCTTCACGAAGGGCCGGCGCTGGGCGGCGGCGGTGCGGACGTCGGTGTACGTGGGCAGGAAGCCCATCGCGTCGAACAGCCTGCCCTGGGTCTCCTTGCCGGTGAGGGACTTGAGGAGGTCGACGGCGAGGGTGCGGTGGGAGGTGCTCTTCAGGACGCCGATGTTGTTGCCGCCGGCGAAGGCGGGGGCGATGGAGCCGGGGGTGGTGCCGGGCAGCGGGACGACGGCGTACCTGCCCTTGACGGTGCCGGCCTCGACGGCGGCGTGGCTGAAGTCGCCGCCGATGGCCATGCCGGCCTTGCCGGAGGCGAAGGCGGTGACGGTGGCGTTGCCGCCCATCTGGGCGCACTTGGCGGCCGGGCAGTTGTCGTCGCCGAAGAGGGAGGCGTACGTGCTGATGCCCTGGCGGGCGGCCTCGCTGTCGACGGCGGCCTTGTACGTGGTGCCGTTCGCGGTGGCGAGTTCGCCGCCGGCGGCCCAGACGAAGGGCATGGCGCCGTAGGTGTAGGCGCCGCCGACGGCGATGCCGTACAGCTCGGGCCTGGCCTTGCGGATCTTCTTGGCGGTGGTGACGAGTTCGGCCTGGGTCCTGGGGGCGGTGAGGCCGAGCTCCCGGAACACGTCGGTGCGGTAGTACAGGGCGCGGACGCCGACGAAGAGCGGGGCGCCGTAGACCTTGCCGGCGACGGTGACGGACTGCCTGGCGGTGGGGTCGGTGTCCTCGGCCTCGTCCCAGGCGGCGAACTCGGCGCTGATGTCGGCGAGTCCGCCGTCCTTGACGTATCCGGCGGTGTCGGTGTTGCCGTACTCGATGAGGTCGGGCGCCGAGGCGGGGTCGTTGAAGGCGGCCTTGACGCGCTGGGCGCGGGTCTCGACGGGGATGTACTCGATCTCGACCTTCGCGCCCGCGTGGCTCTTCTCGAAGGCGGCGACGGCCTGCCGGACGACCTGTTCCTTGGGCTTGTTGCTCACCTCCTGGAAGAGCCAGACGCGCAGGGTCCCGCTCTTCTCGTCGGCCGCGGCGGTGCCGCCGGACGTCTGGGGCGCGCAGGCGGTGGCGGTGAGGCAGGCGAGCAGGAGTGCGGCGGCGGTGATGGCGGACTTCATGGACGTCACGACGGGTCCCCTCCGAATGCGTGCGTTGCAACATATGCAATGAGCGTTTCGTGCTGCACAACACGCGTGAGGTTAGGCGCGTCTCCGGCGGGCCGACAAGAGGTCTCGACCACCTCAACCACTCCGTGACCGGCGAAAGCAGCCCGTGCAACGCGAAACGGCCCCCGTCGCACGTACCGAAGTACGCGCGACGGGGGCCGCTGAGGGCTTGCCCCGACGTCAGGGCGGCACGGCTACTTGTCCTTGCCGCCCTTGTCCTTGTCGCCGCCCGCGCCCATGGAGTCGTAGATCTCCTTGCACATCGGACAGACCGGGTACTTCTTGGGGTCGCGCCCCGGTACCCAGACCTTTCCGCACAGCGCCACGACGGGCGTGCCGTCGAGGGCGCTCGCCATGATCTTGTCCTTCTGGACGTAGTGGGCGTAGCGCTCGTGGTCGCCGTCACCGTGGGACACCTGCGGCGTCGGCTCGACGAGGGTTCCCGTACCTGCCCCGCGCTCGGGCTCGAGAGTGCTCATAACCGCCAAGGGTACCCACGCCCGCGCGGGAACCGGAGACCCGAGGGGGGCGCTCACGGCGTGTGCTGGGCGACGGGGACGGACGGGGCCGTACGCCGCCAGCGGGCGGGGATGCGGCGGACGAGCCAGCGGTTGGCGGGCTCCTCGACGAAACGGTAGAGCGCCCAGGACATCGCCAGGATGACGAGGCCCATCCCGAGCATCGCGAAGAGCGCCGAGTCCTTGTCCGCGGTCCGTCCCCACTCGTACGTGGCGAAGCGGCTCACCGAGTGGTGCAGCAGGTAGAAGCTGTACGACCACACGCCCAGCAGGATGAGCGGCTTCTTGTTGAGGAGACCGCGGTGGCCGCCGAGCTCCCGCTGCACGAACGCGATGATGACCAGCGCGGCGAGCACGGCGAGCGTGGGCCGGAGCGTGTACTCCAGCTGCGCGTCGTAGGCGGCGGACAGGTGGGCGCGCAGCTGGAAGTAGCCGTAGACGTAGGCGGCCAGCAGCGCGAGCGGCACGATCGGGCGCAGCGGGACGCGGAGGCCGCGGCGGATCAGCAGGGCGACCGTCATGCCGACGAGGAACTGCGGCAGGTAGACGGCGGGGTGGCGCATGACCCAGCGGGCCGTCTCGGGGGCCAGGCTGTCGAAGGCCCACCAGTTGACCGCCCACATGCCGACGAGGCCGGCGACGGTCAGCCCGACCAGGAGCGGGGTGCGCATCCGGACGACGAAGCGGGCGAGCAGCGGGAACAGGGCGTAGAAGAGGATCTCGACGCTGAGGGTCCAGGTCACCGGGTTGCCGGGAAGCGTCGGGGTGGCCTCGGGGAGCCAGTTCTGCACGAGGAAGAGCGAGGCGATGAACGACTTCCACTCCACGGCCTCGTGGGCCCGGACGTAGAAGACGTAGTAGGCCAGCACGGCGGCGACCAGGGTCGCCGGCCAGATGCGCGCCACCCGGCGTATGTAGAACGCGACCGGGTGCTCGTACGGCTTGTACACCCAGGTCAGCAGGAAGCCCGAGAGGACGAAGAAGAAGGTGACCCCGTGGGCACCCATCTCCGAGTACGGGAAGATGGAGGGGGCGCGTCCGTAGCCCGTCTTGCCGCCCACACCGGTGAAGTGGTGGGCGAACACCGCGAAGGCGGCGAAGAACCTCAGACTCGTGAGCGAGTCGAGGCGGGTGGGCAGCACGGATCCGGCCGATTCGGCGGGCACCCGTGCCGAGGCCCGGCCGCTCCGGGCATCGGTTATGACAGACACGTGGTCATCTCTTGATCGTCTGGGCGCATATGTGCGCACTGTGGGCTCTGCGAAGTCGGATCATCGTACGTAGCGCGTCGCCCTACGAACAGACACACGTCACCCAAACCACGTATCGCACACGCGGACGCCCCAACGGCAAGGCCCTTCTCCGGGGTGCCGGAACGTCAGTTGAGGGATGGATCGTCCGGATATGTCGCAATCATCGCGAGTTCACCGCGCTGCCGTCGCAGCACCTGCCGCCAGAGCGTCTCGGGGCGCGGCGAGGAGACGTCACCGGGCTCCGACTCGACCACGTACCAGGCCCCGTCGCCGAGCTCGGACTCCAGCTGGCCGGGGCCCCAGCCCGCGTACCCCGCGAAGATCCGCAGCGAACCGAGCGCCGGCCCGAGCAGCTCGGGCGGGGTCTCCAGGTCGACCAGGCCGATCGCGCCGTACACCCGGCGCCAGCCGAGGGGGCCCTCGTCGCCGGGGATGACGGCGACGCCGAGGGCCGCGTCGAGCGAGACGGGGCCGCCCTGGAAGACGACGCCGGGCTCGCCGGCGAGGGCCGCCCAGGGGGCGAGGATGTCGCCGACGGTGACGGGCGTGGGCCGGTTGAGGACGACGCCGAGCGAGCCCTCGTCGTCGTGGTCGAGCAGCAGGACCACCGCGCGGTCGAAATTCGGGTCCGCCAGCGCGGGGGTGGCCACGAGCAGCCGTCCTGTGAGCGAGGACACCTCGGTCATGCGACACATGATCCCGCATCTTCGGCGTTCGCGGAGGGTTGTCGGACGGGATGGCGGGAAGGCGGGGACCACCGCAGTTCAGGACCGACAGGGCCGCGGTGCCGGGCCGCCCCTCGGGGACAAGCGGACGGTGACGCTCCGCAAGATCACGGGAACAGAGGGTGTTGTGCCGAATTCATTACATCTGACAGGCCCCATGAGGCACCCGATCGGGGTCTCATGGCCCCTTACCCTTTTCTCTGGCCACCCGTCGGACCCCACTTTCGGAACGCGAGATTCATGACCGGCACAGACGATGTCCTGCTTGTCCACGGCGGAACCCCGCTGGAGGGCGAGATCCGCGTCCGCGGCGCGAAGAACCTCGTGCCCAAGGCGATGGTCGCCGCCCTGCTCGGCAGCGGCCCCAGCCGCCTGCGCAACGTTCCCGACATCCGTGACGTCCGCGTGGTCCGCGGGCTGCTCCAGCTGCACGGAGTGACGGTCCGCCCGGGCGAGGAGCCCGGCGAGCTCGTCCTCGACCCGACGCACGTCGAGTCCGCGAACGTCGCTGACATCGATGCCCACGCCGGTTCGTCGCGCATCCCGATCCTCTTCTGCGGCCCCCTGCTCCACCGCCTCGGCCACGCCTTCATCCCGGGCCTGGGCGGCTGCGACATCGGCGGCCGGCCCATCGACTTCCACTTCGACGTGCTCCGCCAGTTCGGCGCGACCATCGAGAAGCGCGCCGACGGACAGTACCTGGAGGCCCCGCAGCGTCTTCGCGGTTGCAAGATCCGCCTCCCGTACCCCTCGGTCGGCTCGACCGAGCAGGTGCTGCTCACCGCCGTCCTCGCCGAGGGCGTCACCGAGCTGTCGAACGCGGCCGTGGAGCCCGAGATCGAGGACCTGATCTGCGTCCTGCAGAAGATGGGCGCGATCATCTCCATGGACACCGACCGGACCATCCGGATCACCGGTGTCGACCGCCTCGACGGCTACACCCACCGGGCGCTCCCGGACCGCCTGGAGGCGGCCTCCTGGGCGTCGGCGGCGCTGGCCACCGAGGGCAACATCTACGTGCGCGGCGCCCAGCAGCGCTCGATGATGACCTTCCTCAACACGTACCGGAAGGTCGGCGGCGCCTTCGAGATCGACGACGAGGGCATCCGCTTCTGGCACCCGGGCGGCTCGCTCAACGCGATCCACCTGGAGACGGACGTGCACCCGGGCTTCCAGACGGACTGGCAGCAGCCGCTGGTCGTGGCCCTGACGCAGGCCTCCGGCCTCTCCATCGTGCACGAGACGGTGTACGAGTCCCGGCTCGGCTTCACCTCCGCGCTGAACCAGATGGGTGCCCACATCCAGCTGTACCGCGAGTGCCTGGGCGGCTCCGACTGCCGCTTCGGCCAGCGGAACTTCCTGCACTCCGCGGTCGTGTCGGGCCCGACCCGGCTCCAGGGCGCCGACCTGGTCATCCCCGACCTGCGCGGCGGCTTCTCGTACCTGATCGCGGCCCTCGCCGCCCAGGGCACGAGCCGGGTCCACGGCATCGACCTGATCAACCGCGGCTACGAGAACTTCATGGAGAAGCTCGTCGAGCTGGGCGCGAAGGTCGAGCTCCCGGGCAGCGCGCTGGTGTAGTGCGCCACGGGCCCGTGGCGCCCCGCGAGGCGCCACGGGCCCGTACAGGCACGAACGAAAGGGCGGCCACCCCCTGACAGGGTGGCCGCCCTTTCTGCGCCTCCAGGCCGCCTTACTTGCCCTTGGCGGCTTCCTTGAGCTTCGAGCCCGCGGAGACCTTCACGCTGTAGCCGGCCGGGATGTCGATCGGGTCGCCGGTCTGCGGGTTACGAGCGGTGCGAGCGGCACGGTGGGTGCGCTCGAAGGTCAGGAAGCCGGGGATGGTGACCTTCTCGTCACCCTTGGCGACGACCTCACCGACGGTCTCGGCGAGAGCGGCCAGCACGGCGTCGGCGTCCTTGCGGGTCACCTCGGCGCGGTCGGCCAGGGCGGCCACCAGCTCACTGCGGTTCATGTTGTTACTCCCGTGTTCTTCTTGCCTGTGAGGCGTGCCACGCGGCGGAAGCCGCGCGATTGGGTACAGCGAAGCCGATGCTGCCAGGGCCCTCGGACAGTCCCCGGACCCGGGTCAAACGACAGACCCTCGCGCCCAAACACGCATCCTGCCCCCACCAGCGGCGGGAACGCCAATCCGGCACCCCCGCGGGTCACACGAAAAGCGCCCGAGCCCCGTGGTGGTGACGTTCTGTCGACGCCGCGAAAACCGCGCGGAGCCGAAACGCCACCCTAAAGGCGGGTTTACGGCTCCGCGAATCGCGACGCGCCGTCAGCGCCCGCCGGGCGCCGTGCCCGAACCCGCGGCCTTCGCCGCGTTCCGGACGGCTCCGGCGACCGCGCCGGCGACCTTGTCGTTGAAGACCGACGGGATGATGTAGTTCGGGTTGAGCTCGTCCTCGGTGACCACGTCGGCGAGGGCGGTGGCCGCCGCCAGCATCATCTCCGTGTTGACGGTACGGGACTGGGCGTCGAGCAGACCGCGGAAGACGCCCGGGAAGACGAGCACGTTGTTGATCTGGTTCGGGAAGTCCGAACGGCCGGTGGCGACGACGGCGGCGGTCTGCCGCGCGGCGGCCGGGTCGACCTCCGGGTCGGGGTTCGCGAGCGCGAACACGATGGCGCCCTCCGCCATGGCGGCGACGTCCTCCGCGCCGAGCAGGTTCGGCGCCGAGACGCCGATGAACACGTCCGCGCCGACGACGGCCTGCTTGAGGGTGCCGGTGACGCCCTCGGGGTTGGTGTTGTCGGCGATCCAGCGCAGCGGGGTGCCGGGGGCGGCGTCGACCAGGTCCTCGCGGCCCGCGTGCACGACACCGTGGATGTCGGCGACGACGGCGTGCTTGACGCCCGCCGCGATCAGCAGCTTCAGGATGGCCGTACCGGCCGCGCCGGCACCGGACATGACGACCCGTACGTCGCCGATGCCCTTGCCGACCACGCGCAGCGCGTTGGTGAGGGCGGCGAGGACGACGATGGCGGTGCCGTGCTGGTCGTCGTGGAAGACGGGGATGTCGAGGGCCTCGCGCAGCCGGGCCTCGATCTCGAAGCAGCGGGGCGCGGAGATGTCCTCCAGGTTGATGCCCGCGAAGCCCGGGGCGATCGCCTTGACGATCGCGACGATCTCGTCGGTGTCCTGGGTGTCCAGGCAGAGCGGCCAGGCATCGATGTCGGCGAAGCGCTTGAACAGGGCCGCCTTGCCCTCCATGACCGGCATCGCGGCCATCGGGCCGATGTTGCCCAGGCCGAGGACGGCGGAGCCGTCGGTCACGACCGCGACGGTGTTGCGCTTGATGGTGAGGCGGCGGGCGTCCTCGGGGTTCTCGGCGATCGCCATGCACACGCGGGCGACGCCCGGGGTGTAGATCATGGAGAGGTCGTCACGGTTGCGGATGGGGTGCTTCGACGCCATCTCGATCTTGCCGCCGAGGTGCATCAGGAACGTACGGTCGGAGACCTTGCCGAGGACGACGCCCTCGATGGTGCGCAGCTGCGCGACGATCTCGTCGGCGTGCGCGGTGGAGGTCGCGGCGATGGTGACGTCGATGCGGAGCTTCTCGTGGCCGGAGGCGGTCACGTCGAGGCCGGTGACGGATCCGCCGTGGGACTCCACCGCCGTGGTGAGCTGGGAGACCGCGGTTCCGCTGGCGGGAACCTCCAGCCGGACCGTCATCGAGTACGAGACGCTGGGCGCCGTTGCCATGGCCGAGTTCCTCTGCTTTCCCTGAGCTTCGTTGCTACGCCGCCCCGGCTGGTTGCCTGGCGGCGCCCTCCGATGGTCGCACCTACCTGCCGGTAGCAGGTAATGCGGTCATTTTGTTTTCGGAAAGTAGTTTCCACCATACGAGAACCGTCGGGGAAACAGAAGAGGCTCCCGTCACCAGTGGTGACGGGAGCCTCAACTTCGTACGTACATCTAAGTGGCACCGACCCGCCATGCTCGCCTCGCGGCAAGTGGTCCCTCTGAGGGACGAAGGTTGGGCCCGGGGGCTTGGATCGAGCCGGTGCCACGACAAGGCTAACAAACCACCCTGCCTGGTGATTCCAGCGCCACAGGTTGACCTGAAATCGGCGTCCTGCCCCGCCGGAGCGGGGACCGGATCAGTCCCGCAGCAGGTCCGGGACCCCCGCCTCGTCCGGCATGTCACGGTCGCCCGCGAGCACCGTGAGCGCCTGCGTGGACCGGGTGAGGGCCACGTACAGGACCCGCAGGCCGGCCGGGGACTCGTCCGCGATCTCGGCGGGCGAGACGACCACCGTCGCGTCGTACTCCAGCCCCTTCGCCTCCAGGGAGCCGAGGGCGACCACCCGGTCGCCGAGGCCGGCGAGCCAGCGCGCGGCCTCGTCCCGCCGGTTCATGGCGACGACGACACCGACGGTTCCGTCCACCTGGGTGAGCAGCCGCTCCGCTTCCAAACGTACGGTTTCGGCCAGATCGCCCTTCTCCGGCACCGGTACGAAGCGGGGCTCGACGCCCGTGGAGCGGACGGCGCGCGGCGATTCCTTGCCCGGCATGGCGAGCGCGAGGACCTTGGCGGCGAGCTCGGCGATCTCCGCCGGGTTCCGGTAGTTCACGGTGAGCTCGAAGCGGCGCCGCGGCCGGGAGCCGAGGGCCTCGTCCCGGGCCTCGGCGGCCTCGTCCGGATCCGACCAGGAGGACTGCGCCGGGTCGCCGACGACCGTCCAGGTGGCGTGCCGGCCGCGCCGCCCGACCATCCGCCACTGCATGGGCGTCAGGTCCTGGGCCTCGTCGACGATCACGTGCGCGTACTCGGTGCGCTCCGCGGCGAGCCGCTCGGCCCGCTCCCGCTGGGTCTCCTCCCGTACGGGCATCAGCTCCTCCAGGCCCGTGAGCTGGTCCAGCGGGTCGTACTCCCGCTTCTTGCGGGGCCGGGCCGGGGCGCCGAGCAGGGTGTTCAGCTCGTCGAGGAGGGCGACGTCGTGGACGGACAGCTCCCGGCGGCGCAGCGAACGCGCGAGCCGCCGCACCTCGCCCGGGTTGAGGATCCGGCGGGCCCAGCGGCCGAGCCGCCGCTCGTCGGCCATCGCGTCGAGGACCTGACGGGGAGTGAGCTCGGGCCACCAGGCGTCGAGGAAGCCGAGGAACGAGTCCTCCGTCGAGACGTCCTCGTCGAAGGAGGAGCGCAGCTCGGCGGCGAGCTCGGGGTCGCTGTGCCGGCCGGCGGCGCCGGACTTGGCGTACAGCGCGTCGAGGAGGAGCCGGCGGGCGCGGGGCCGCAGGAGGTTGACGGGGGCGGTGCCGCCGAGGACGTTGTGCCGGATGCGGCGGAGCTCGTCGGCTTCCAGTTCGAGCCGCCGCCCGAAGGCGACGACGCGCAGGAGCTGCGGGGCGTCCGGGCTCTCCAGGGCGCCCCTGGCCGCCTTCCGCAGCACATGGACCATGCGGGAGGAGCCCTTGACGCGGGCGACGGCGGGCTCGTCGTACGCGGTGGCCTCGGCGCCGTCGACGAGCGAGCCGACGGCACGGATCGCGACCTGGCCCTCCTCGCCGAGGGAGGGCAGGACGCCCTCGGTGTACGAGACGAGGAGCGGGGTCGGGGAGACGATGAGGATGCCGCCCGCGTACCGCCGCCGGTCCTGGTAGAGCAGATAGGCGGCCCGGTGCAGCGCGACCGCCGTCTTCCCCGTCCCCGGTCCGCCCTCGACGTACGTGACGGAGGCGGCGGGCGCGCGGATGACCAGGTCCTGCTCGGCCTGGATGGAGGACACGATGTCCCGCATGGTGTGGCTGCGGGCCTGGCCGAGGGCGGCCATCAGGGCGCCGTCGCCGATCACGGGCAGCTCGCGGCCGTCGAGGGTGGCGCGGAGCTCGGGACGCATCAGGTCGTCCTCGACGCCGAGGACCTGGCGGCCCTTGGAGCGGATGACGCGACGGCGCACGACGCGGCCGGGGTCGACGGGCGTGGACCGGTAGAAGGGCGCGGCCGCGGGCGCGCGCCAGTCGATGACGAGCGGCGAGTAGTCGGCGTCGAGGACGCCGATCCGCCCGATGTGGAGGGTCTCGCCGATCTCGGCGGTGTTGTCGGGCCGTACGGCGTCCTCGGCGGGCTCGACGGAGGTGTAGGCCCCGTCGGGCCCCTTCTTCCCGTCCTTGCCGTACAGGAGGTCGATCCGGCCGAAGAGGAAGTCCTCGAACTCGTTGTTGAGCCGGTTGAGGTGGATGCCGGCCCGGAAGACCTGGGCGTCACGCTCGGCGAGGGCGCCGGGCGTGCCGACCTGGCCCCGCTGGGCGGCGTCGTTCATCAGGAACTCCGCCTCGTGGATCTTCTCCTCCAGTCGGCGGTAGACCTGATCCAGATGTTCCTGCTCGACACCGATCTCACGGTCTCTGACCGTGTCCACGGCTTCCTGCGCGGCCACCTAAGGCCCCCTTCTCACGTGCACTGGGCAGCCGTCGAGCGTACGCCACGAGGGGGCACCGTGTCAGGCGCGGGGCCCGCACGCCCGCCCGTGTGGGCCCGCGCCGGTGCTGGGCGGTGCCCCCACCCACCCCCGTGTGGGCCCGCGCCCGTACTGGGCGGTGCCCCCACCCACCCCCGTGTGGGCAATCGTCCCGCTGGGGCGGGACGGGTGGGCACACGGGACGGCGCGCCGAGCGGCGCCTCCGCGTTCCGCGCCTGGACCCGAACCCGATGCGCGGCGCCCAACGTGGTGCGGGTCAGGGCGCGTAAGCCTCTGGCGCCGGCAAGGGCGCCGTTCCGTTGTGCCCACCCGTTCCGCCCCTTGCGGAACGCCTGCCCACAACGGCGGAAGCGCGCCCACAACGGGGGCCTAGCCGTCGTACTTCGACTCCGGGGACGCGTCCAGCGCCAGCCGATACCCCCGCTTCACCACCGTCTGGATCAGCTTCGGCGTGCCGAGGGCCGTGCGGAGGCGGGCCATCGCCGTCTCCACGGCGTGTTCGTCGCGCCCCGCGCCGGGCAGGGCGCGGAGGAGGTCGGCGCGGGAGACGACCCAGCCGGGCCGGCGGGCCAGGAGGCCGAGGAGGGCCATCCCGGCGGGCGGGACGGGCCGCAGGGCGCCGTCGACGAGGACCGCGTGCCCGCGGACCTCGACCCGGTGCCCGGCGACCGGCAGGACCCGCGCCCGCCCGGGAAGCTCCCGGCAGAGGAGCTGCACGAGCGGCCCGAGCCGGAACCGCTCGGGCTGGTACGTGTCGATGCCCTCCGCCTGCAGCGGCAGCGCCGTCACGGGCCCCACGCACACCGCGAGCACGTCGTGCCGGAGCGCGGCGACGAGGTCGTCCCGTACCCCCCGCTCCGCCGCCCGGGAGAAGAGGGAGGCGGCGGCCGGCGCGCTGGTGAAGGTCACCGCGTCGAGGCCCCGCGCGAGCGTCGCGTCGAGGAGCCGGTCGAGCGGCCCGATGTCCTCGGGCGGCATCCACCGGTAGACGGGGACGCCGACGACCTCCGCGCCGCCCGCCGTCAGGGCCTCCACGAAGCCGGGCAGGGGCTCCCCGTGCAGCTGGAGCGCGATCCGCCGACCGGCCACGCCTTCGGCGAGGAGCCGGTCGAGGACCTCGGCCATGGACTCCGAGGAGGGCGACCAGGACTCGGTGAGTCCGGCGGCCCGTACGGCGCCCTTGACCTTGGGGCCCCGGGCGAGGAGCTCCACACGACGCAGCACGTCGAGGAGCTCCTCCCCGTACCCCCAGCCCTCCGCCGCCTCGACCCAGCCCCGGAAGCCGATCGCCGTGGTGGCGACGACGACGTCCGGGGCGTGGCCGATGAGTTCCTTGGTGGCGGCGAGGAGCTCGGTGTCGTCGGCCAGGGGGACGATCCGCAGGGCGGGGCCGTGGACGACGGCCGCGCCGCGCCGCCGCAGCAGCGCGATCAGCTCGTCGGCGCGGCGTGCCGCGGTGACGCCGACGGTGAAGCCGGCGAGGGGGCCGTGTTCTTGCTCGTCCATGGGGCCTGAGCCTGACGGGGACGCGTGACGGTCTCGGTTCGCCCGTATTTCCTGGTCGTTACGGTCCGCGCCGGGCATGGGGGGTCACACCCGAGCGTAGCCGGACCGGGGCTCCGGCTCCGTGACCGCGGCGGCGGTCTCGGGGACGGCGGCCGGGGCCCGAAGGTATACCGCCCAGGTGACGACCATGCAGGCCGCGTAGAAGGCGAGGAAGGCGACGAAGGCGCCGGTGCCGGTGCCGGCGGTCTGGAAGGACTGGCGGAAGGCGAGGTTGATGCCGAGTCCGCCGAGCGCGCCGACGGCTCCGATGAGGCCCATGGAGGCCCCGGAGAGCCGTCGTCCGTAGGCTTCGGCGGCCTCGCCCGCGAGGCCCTTGCGGTGTCCCTGGGCGAGGAAGATCGCCGGGATCATCTTGTACGTGGAGCCGTTGCCGAGCCCGCTGAGGACGAAGAGCCCGATGAAGCCGACGAGGAAGACGGCGAGGGACTCGATCACGGAGGCGTAGATCACGACGGCGGTCGCGGTGGCCATCGCGGCGAAGGTCCACAGGGTGATGCGGGCGCCGCCGTGCCGGTCGGCGAGGGTGCCGCCGACGGGCCGGATGAGGGAGCCGAGGAGCGGGCCGATGAAGGTGAGCGAGGCGGCCTGGAGCGGGGTGCGGCCGAACTGGGTCTGGAGGACGAGGCCGAAGGCGAAGCTGTAGCCGATGAAGGAGCCGAAGGTGCCGATGTAGAGGAAGGCCATGATCCAGGTGTGCCGGGCCCTCACGGCCTCCTTCGCGGCGCCGGTGTCGTTCTTCACCGGGGCGAGGTTGTCCATGAAGAGCGCGGCGCAGACGGCGGCGACGACGATCAGCGGCAGGTAGACGCCGAGGACGATCCGGGGGTGCAGTGCCCCGGCGGTGCCGATGACGAGGAGGCCGACGAGCTGGACGACGGGGACGCCGATGTTGCCGCCGCCGGCGTTGAGGCCGAGGGCCCAGCCCTTCTTCCGGAGCGGGAAGAAGGCGTTGATGTTGGTCATGGAGGAGGCGAAGTTGCCGCCGCCGACGCCGGTGAGCGCCGCCACCAGGACGAAGGTCGTGTACGAGGTGCCGGGCCGCATCACCGCGAAGGCGAGGGCGGTGGGCAGCAGGAGCAGCAGAGCGCTGACGACCGTCCAGTTCCGGCCGCCGAAGCGGGCGACGGCGAAGGTGTACGGGATCCGGATCAGAGCGCCGGTGAAGGTCGCGGTGGCGATCAGGAAGAACTTCCCGGCCGGGTCGACCCCGTACTGCGGGCCCATGAAGAGGACCATGACCGACCAGAGGCTCCATACGGAGAAGCCGATGTGCTCGGAGAGCACGGAGAAGAGCAGATTGCGCCGGGCGATCTTCTCCCCCTTCTCCCGCCAGAAGGTCTCGTCCTCCGGTTCCCAGCGTTCGATCCAGCGGCCACCCATCTCGCACCTCCACGGAGTCGGATCCTGATGCGACCGACGGTAGGAAGGGCGCGTTTCAGGCCGGTGCCGTGAGGTGACGGTGGCGGAACCTTGCTCTCACCCGGCGTACGACTCCCCTGTGAGCGCCCCCGCTCTACGCGGGCAGGCCGGGCTCGCCCTCGGGCAGCCAGGAGCCGGGCGGGCGCTCCAGCCAGCTCTCCCGGGCGCCCAGCTCCGCGGCGGCCCGGCGCAGGGCGTCCAGGCCGGGGTGGCGGAGTCCCTTGCGCCACACGAGGCTCACGGGTGAGAGGGGGACGGGGTCGACGAGTGGCCGGATCACGCAGTTCGGCATGGACGGGAAGTCGACGACGGCGAGGACCGGGTCGCCGTACTTGGCCATGAGCCGGCGGAACTCCTCGTGCCCGACGGCGAGCGGTGCGGGCGGGGCGACCTCGATGTCCCGGCCGGCGAAGAGGCGGGCGGCGAGGTCGGTCCACTCGGGCGTGCGGTCGTTTCCGGCTCCGGCGTAGATCCTCAGGCCGGCGAGGCGGGCGAGCGGCACCTCGGGCAGCGCGGCGAGGGGGTGGTCCTCGCGCAGGACCACGGCCATCGGCTCGTACCGGACGAACTGGGAGTCGAGCCGCGACCGGAGCCGGGCGTCGAGTCCTCCGTACCGGCCGAAGGAGGTGTCGATCCGGCCGGCGAGGATGGACTGCGCGGCGCCGGTGAGCCCGCTCTCGTAGCGGGCCATCAGCTCCTGTTCGGGGGCGAGTTCACGGGCCCGGAGGAGAATGCGCTCCTGGACGAGGTCGGGGCTGTTGAGGTCGACGAGGAGCGGCCGGGGCGCGGCGCGGAAGGCGTCGCTCAGCTCGTCGTGGGCGGCCAACACCCGGCGGGCGTACGGGAGGAGGCGTTCGCCGTCGGGGGTGAGGGCGACCTGCCGGGTGGTCCGTACGAAGAGTTCGGCGCCCAACTCCCGCTCCAGGCGCCGGATGTCGCGGCTGAGGGCCTGCTGGGCGACGTAGAGACGGGCGGCGGCGCGGGTGAAGTGCAGCTCTTCGGCGACGGCGGTGAAGGCGCGCAGCAGACGCGGGTCGGTGGACACCGCCGCATTTAACAACACAGGCGCGTGAATGGCCACCGAGAAGGTGTTGGACCGGCACGGCCGTGCCCGAGGAGCCTTGGTCCATGCCGCAACCGGACCTCACCCTCACCCCGGCGGGCCCGGCCCTCGCCCCCCGCTACCGCGACCGGCCCGCCGTCCTCCCCCGCCACCGCGACCGCCACCGGCCCGCCGCCCTCCCCCGCAACCCCTACCTCCGCCTCTTCACCCACCCCGGCACCCGCGCCTTCACCGCCGGGAACCTGATCGCCCGGCTGCCCATGGGCATGTTCGGCGTCAGCGCCGTGATCATGATCGCGGCGGCGTACGGCTCCTACGCCCTGGCCGGCGCTGTCACCGCCACCGGCCTCGCCGTCGGCTCCGTCACCGGACCGCTGATCGCCCGGCTCGTCGACCGGTACGGCCAGGCCAGGATCGCGGTCCCGGCCACCGCCTACGCGGTCCTGGGCCATCTGGTCCTGCTGCTCTGCGTCCACGAGAAGGCCCCCGCCTGGGCGCTGTTCCTCACGACCGCCGTCACCGCGACCACCCCCAACACGGGCGGCATGTCCCGGGCCCGCTGGGCGCACCTCTTCCGGGACGACCCGGACGCGCTGCACACCGCCAACGCCTTCGAGCAGGCCGCCGACGAGCTCTGCTACATGATCGGCCCGGTGCTCGCCGCCGTCCTCTGCTCGGCGCTCTTCCCGGAGGCGGGCACGCTCACCGCGGCCGCCCTCTTCCTCGGCGGCGTCCTGGTCTTCGCCGCCCAGCGCTCCACCGAACCCCCGGTCGCCCCCCGCACCACGGCCGGCTCCCCGCTGCGCGCCCCCGGCATGGCGCCGCTGCTCGCGGTCTTCCTCGCCACGGGAGCGGTCTTCGGCTCCATGGAGGTGGTCACCCTCGCGTACGTGGACAGCCCCGTCGCGGGACCGGTCCTCGCCCTCCAGGCCGCGGGCTCCTGCGCGGCCGGCCTCCTCTACGGCCGGGCCCGCCGGACGGCCCGGCTGCGCACCTGCCTGGCCGCGATGACCGTCCTGATGGCGATGCCGCTGCTCGCCGCCTCGACCGGCTTCCTGCACGCCCTGGCCGTCGGCCTCCTCCTGGCGGGCATGGCGACGGCGCCGACGATGGTGACGGGCATGGGCCTGGTCCAGCGCCTCACGCCCGCGGCCCAGCTCAACGAGGGCATGACCCTCGCCGTGACCGCCCTCCTGGCGGGCATCGCGACCGGTTCGGCCACCGGCGGCTGGGCCGCCGACCACGCGCCCTTCGCCTCCTTCGGCTTCCTGATCCCGGTGACGGCGGCGGCGGTGGCCCTGACCTTGTGCGCGACGACCGGGGTCGGCCGCCGCGCAGCGAGGTGATCAGCTCTGCCGCCCAGACCGAGCCTGCAAGAGGGCTTACGGCATGACAAAGGCCCGGCAGTCGCTCGCGCGACCACCGGGCCTGTGCCCACATGGGATGAGTGGAGATGGCGGGAATCGAACCCGCGTCCAACGGTGCAGAATCAGGGCTTCTCCGTGTGCAGTCTGGTACGAGTTTCTCAGCCCTCCGGATCACCCAGACAAGTCCGGAACGGGCTCAGTCACTGTTTGATTTCCCTCCCACCCCCGTGACCGGGGCGAGAGGTTTAGATCCCTGAATGACGCCAGGATCCGGGTCGGGACCACCCCCGGGCTGACGCTCCTCACAGAGGCTTCTGTTCGTTACCTAAAATTAGGCAGCGAGGGCGAAGCGGGAGTTATCGCTCTTGGTGTTGGCGATTATTGGTTGCGACATATGGTTTACGAGATCATTGCCGCTTCCTCGACACGCTTCCCACTGCTTCGACATCCGCTGTCGAAACCGATCATCCCCATGTTGTTTTTTCAAAGGTCGCACCCTCTGTGGGGTGCAGGACCCATGGTACGTGACCGACGGGTCCGGTTGCCAGCGTATTAACCGCGCTCGGCGGCCTGGGCCGCCCGCTGCCGCCGACGGGCCGACGCGATCGCCCGGTTCGTCTCGCGCGTGTCCTGCTTCTCCCGCAGCGTCTGCCGCTTGTCGTACTCCTTCTTGCCCTTGGCCAGCGCGATCTCGCACTTCACCCGGCCGTTCAGGAAGTACAGCGAGAGGGGCACGATCGTGTGACCCGTCTCCTGCGACTTCGACTCCAGCTTGTCGATCTCGGCCCGGTGCAGCAGCAGCTTCCGCTTCCGCTTCGCGTGGTGGTTGGTCCAGCTGCCCTGCATGTACTCGGGCACGTGGATGTTGTGCAGCCACGCCTCGTGGCCGTCGATCTGGACGAAGCCGTCCACCAGCGAGGCCCGGCCCATGCGCAGCGACTTCACCTCGGTGCCCATGAGCACCACACCGCACTCGTAGGTGTCGATGATGTGGTAGTCGTGCCGCGCCTTCTTGTTCTGCGCGATGAGCTTGCGCTCCGGCGCCTTGTCCGTCTTCTTCGCAGGCTTGCCCTGCACGTTCACGAGTCCCTTTGCCATAGTGCGCTCATTTTCGCACTACGAGCCCCCTCCGAGGCCACTCAATACCGTTCTCGCCCGCTCCTCGGCCCGCTCCCCCACCGCCAGGTCCGGCGCGATGCCACGGCCGTCGACCGCGTGCCCCGCGGGGGTGCGGTAGTGGCCGACGGTCAGCTCGGCGACCGAGCCGTCGGGCAGGGCGCTCGGCATCTGCACCGACCCCTTGCCGAAGGTCCGCGAGCCCACCGTGACCGCCCGCCCCCGGTCCTGGAGGGCGCCGGTGAGCAGCTCGGCCGCGCTCATCGTGCCCCCGTCGATCAGCGCCACCAGGGGCCTGCCGGTGTCGCCGCCGCCCTCCGCGTACACGGCCCGCTGCTCGCCCTTCACGTCGTACGTGGCGACGAGACCGCCGTCGAGGAAGGCGGAGGCGGCGACGGCGGCCTCGGCGACGAGGCCGCCCGAGTTGCCCCGCAGGTCCAGGAGGACCCCGGCGCCGGCGGGGGCCGCCCGCACCGCGTCACGCACGCGCGTGCCGGCGCCCTTGGTGAAGGCGGCGACCCGGATCAGCACGGTCCCGTCGTCGAGACGGCGGACGGTGACCGGGTCCGTGGCGAGCCGGGCCCGGCGCAGGGTCTGCGTCCACACGGCCCGGCCGCGCTCGACGCGCAGAGCGACGGCCGATCCGGGAACGCCGTCCCCCCGCAGCAGGGAGACGACCTCGGACACGGAGAGCCCTTCGACCGACCGCCCGTCGACGGACACGAGCCGGTCACCGACCCGCAGCCCGGCCCGCTCGGCGGGCCCCCCGGCCTGCACCCGCGTCACCCGGACCCCGCCCTCGCCGGACCGCCCGGCGGAGAGCCCGACCCCGGTGTAGGTGCCGTCGAGGGCCTGCTCGAACTCGGCGTACTCCCTCTTGTCGTACACCGCGCCCCAGCGGTCCCCGCTACGGCTGACGAACTCCTCGGCGGCCTGCTTGCCCGACTTCCCGTCGGCCATGGCCGCGGCGGCGGCCCGGCTGAGCGCGGCACTGTCGACGGTCGCACCGTCCGGCGTCCGGGCCGGGACGGCCCGCCGCTCGGCACTCGCGGACTCCTGGCGGGGCAGCACACCGGTGGCGGCGGCCGTGGCGAGCACCCCGGTGAACACCAACGTCAGAACGGCCCCGCGGACGACTCCACGGGGCCGGATACAGAAGGGTGCGGACCCGGCCGGCATGGCGCCCACTCTAGGACAAGGCGATGGCGCCGCACGGGCTTTGTCCGCACGACGCCATCCGCCGTCAGAAGTGTCTTGTCACACCTTCAGGTACTTGCGCAGCGCGATGAAGGCGGCCACGGCGGGCATGAGGAGTCCGATGGCGATCACCAGCGGCAGCTTCGCGAGGACGGCGTCCCAGCCGATGAAGTTGACGAGCTGCATCTTCTCGGCGAGCGCGATGCCGTGGTCGATCAGGAAGTACCGGCCGACGAGCAGCAGCACGCAGGCGACGCCGCCGCCGAGGAGTCCGGCGAAGGCGGCCTCCATGATGAACGGCATCTGGATGTAGAAGCTGGACGCGCCGACCAGCCGCATGATGCCGGTCTCGCGGCGGCGGCTGAAGGCCGAGACGCGGACCGTGTTGACGATCAGCATCAGCGCGATGATCAGCATCAGGCCCATGACACCGAGGGCGGCGATGTTCATGCCGTTCATCAGGTCGAAGAGGTTCTGCAGGATGTTCCGCTGGTCCTGGACGGATTCGACGCCGTCCCGGCCGGCGAAGGCCGTGGCGACGACCTTGTACTTCTCCGGGTCCTTGAGCTTGACCCGGACCGACTCCTGCATCTGATCAGGCGTCACCACGGAGGCGATGGCGGTGTCGCCGTACTGCTGCTTGTAGTGATTGAAGGCCTCGTCGGCCGTCTCGTGATGGACGGACTCGACGATGTCCATCTTCTTCAGATCGGCCTCGATCTGCTCCCTCTGCTGGCGGGTGGCCGCACCCTTGGAGCACTTGGCCGCCGTGGCCGCGTCCGCCTTGTTGCAGAGGAAGATGGAGACGTTGACCTTGTCGTACCAGTAGTCCTTCATCGTGCTGACCTGCTCGCGCATGAGCAGCGCGCCACCGAAGAGGGCGAGGGACAGGGCGACGGAGACGATGACGGCGAAGGTCATCGTCAGGTTGCGGCGGAGACCGACGCCGATCTCCGAGAGCACGAACTGAGCGCGCATGGTGTTCTGGATCCCCCGCCGTCAGTGCTGGTAGCCGTAGACGCCGCGCGCCTGGTCGCGGACGAGGCGGCCCTTTTCGAGCTCGATGACGCGCTTGCGCATCTGGTCGACGATGTTCTGGTCGTGGGTCGCCATGACGACGGTGGTCCCTGTCCTGTTGATGCGGTCGAGCAGCTTCATGATGCCGACGGAGGTCTGCGGGTCGAGGTTGCCGGTGGGCTCGTCGGCGATCAGCAGCATCGGCCGGTTGACGAAGGCCCGGGCGATGGCGACGCGCTGCTGCTCACCGCCGGAGAGCTCGCCCGGCATCCGGTCCTCCTTGCCGCCGAGTCCGACCAGGTCGAGCACCTGCGGCACGGCCTTGCGGATCTCGCCGCGCGGCTTGCCGATGACCTCCTGGGCGAAGGCCACGTTCTCGGCGACGGTCTTGTTGGGCAGCAGGCGGAAGTCCTGGAAGACGGTGCCCAGCTGGCGCCGCATCTGCGGCACCTTCCAGTTGGAGAGCCGGGCCAGGTCCTTGCCGAGGACGTGCACCTGGCCCTGGCTGGCGCGCTCCTCACGCAGGAGCAGTCGCAGGAAAGTCGACTTTCCGGAGCCGGAGGAACCGACGAGGAAGACGAACTCCCCCTTCTCGATCTCCAGGGAGACATCCCGGAGCGCGGGGCGGCTCTGCTTCGGATAGGACTTGGAGACGTTGTCGAATCGGATCACGGATGCACCACGGTCGGCCGGGAGTAGGTGTGCGTGACCTTACGCGACCGGGGATGGCCCGCGCAGTCGCGGTCCTGGCTTGCGACGTTTATCCTTTTCGCCCTTACGGACGGAAGGCGGGCAATCGGACGGGGCGCGCCGAAACGCCGCGGAGCTGGCACAGTGGTAGGGGGAACGTCCGGATCCCTCCGGGCGTTGTCCTGGTGTGTACCCCAGTGCGGGAGGAGGAGAGCGCATGACCTACGACCGACTGGTGTGCGCCAACTGCGCGGCCCCGGTCGCCGAGGGCCGCTGCCCCGTCTGCCGCGCGAACCGGGAGCGTCTGACCCCTCAGGGTCTTTCGCCCGCGATGCTGCTGACGCTGGCGATCGCGCTGCTGGCGGCGATCGCACTGCTCGCCGCGGTCCAGGCGGCCTGACCCGAGGGCGTACGAAGCCCACACGAGCCGGAACCACGCGAAAGGGCCGGGGAGCTCGCTCCCCGGCCCTTTGTCATGCGTCTACGCGCCCGCGCGGGTGCCTCAGACGGCGGCGCGACCGCCGCCGACGAGGCGCGGCAGCATCCGGAAGCCGATGCCGCCGGCGATCATCGTGGCGGCACCGATGATCAGGAACGAGGTCTCGGCCGCACCGGTCTCGGCGAGCTCCTCCTTGGCCTGACCCTGCTGGACGGGCTGCGAGCCGGCCTGGTCGGTGTCGGTGTTGTTCGGGGTGTCCACGCACTCGGCGCCGTCGAGGTCGACGGTGCAGGTGCCGGCGCCACCGTCGGTGGTCGAGCTGCCACTGGTGGTGGAGCCCGTGCTCGACGTCGACGAGGACGAGGACGACGAGGACGACGACGAGGAGGCCGAGGACGGGTCGCCCGACGTCGACGAGGACGAGGACGACGGCTGGCCCGAGGTCGACGACGACGAGGACGACGGCTGGCCCGACGTCGACGACGAGGAGGACGACGAGGACGAGGACGACGAGGAGGACGGGTCGCCCGAAGTCGTCGTCGTCGAGGACGACGGGTCACCCGAGGTGGTCGTCGTCGAAGAGGACGGGTCACCCGAGGTGGTCGTCGTCGAGGACGACGGGTCACCCGAGGTGGTCGTCGTCGAAGAGGACGGGTCACCCGAGGTGGTCGTCGTCGAGGACGACGGGTCACCCGAGGTGGTCGTCGTCGAAGAGGACGGGTCACCCGAGGTCGTCGTCGTCGAAGAGGACGGGTCGCCCGAGGTCGTCGTCGTCGAGGACGACGGGTCGCCCGAGGTCGTCGACGCGGCCGCCGCAGCGGCGCCGCCGGAGATCCCGCCGCCGATCACAGCGGCGGTCTCCTCCTCGTTGTCCAGGGCGTCCTGGACACCGAGGCCCGCGTCCTGGGTCTGCTCTGTTCCGAATCCGCCGACGGCCTGCGCGGCACCGGCCGCCGTCAGGGACGCACCGGCGATGATCACGGCACTGGCCGCGACCCGCACCAGGCGGACTCGCGTCTTGTTGGTCATCTGGCTGCTACCCCCAGTAGCTCATCTCGTCATGGGGCAGCGCTCGTGGCCCCGCGCAGCAGGGGTGCGTCACGACTGGACCTGCCCCCGTTCACACGCGTCCCAGAAAAGCGCATGCCAGTACGCCACCCTTCCGAGTTTCCGATGAAGCGTCAAGGTCGTTGCGCGTGCGATGCCCGAAAGATCACCAGGTGACCGAGATGCGACGATGCAACTGTGACGTAAACCCGGAACTCCGGGCCCGACGACGGCAGTTCCCTTGTCGACAAAGCGCCCCGACGGCCTCCGTTCCGCTTGCGTCAGCGAACGCGCGGGGGTCGCGGAACGGCACTGGGCCCCGCGCCGAAAAGGTGCGGGGCCCAGTGCCGTACGAACGAGGGGACTACTTGTCCTGCTGCTTGCGCCAGCGGATGCCCGCCTCCAGGAAGCCGTCGATCTCGCCGTCCAGGACGGACTGCGGGTTGCCGACCTCGAACTCCGTACGGAGGTCCTTGACCATCTGGTACGGGTGGAGCACGTACGAACGCATCTGGTTGCCCCAGGAGCTGCCGCTGTCCTTGAGGGCGTCCATCTTGGCCCGCTCCTCCTGGCGCTGGCGCTCCAGGAGCTTGGCCTGGAGGACGTTCATGGCGCTCGCCTTGTTCTGGATCTGGGAGCGCTCGTTCTGGCAGGAGACGACGATGCCGGTCGGGAGGTGCGTGATGCGCACGGCCGAGTCGGTCGTGTTGACGCCCTGGCCGCCGGGGCCCGAGGCGCGGTACACGTCGACGCGCAGGTCCGACTCCTCGATCTCGACGTGGTCCGAGGACTCGACGACGGGGAGGATCTCGACGCCGGCGAAGGACGTCTGGCGGCGGCCCTGGTTGTCGAAGGGCGAGATGCGGACGAGCCGGTGGGTGCCCTGCTCGACGGAGAGCGTGCCGTAGGCGTACGGGGCCTTCACCACGAAGGTGGTGGACTTGATGCCCGCCTCTTCCGCGTACGAGGTCTCGTAGATCTCCGTCGCGTAGCCGTGGCGCTCCGCCCAGCGCAGGTACATGCGCTGGAGCCGCTCGGCGAAGTCGGAGGCGTCGACGCCGCCGGCCTCGGCGCGGATGTTGACCAGGGCCTCGCGCTCGTCGTACTCGCCGGAGAGGAGGGTACGGACCTCCATCTCGTCGAGGGCCTTGCGGACGGAGGTCAGCTCCGTCTCGGCCTCGGCGAGGGTGTCCGGGTCGTCCATCTCCTCGGCGAGCTCGAAGAGCACCGCGAGGTCGTCGATCCGGCCGCGCAGGGTCTCGGCCTTGCGGACCTCGGCCTGGAGGTGCGAAAGCTTGCTCGTGATCTTCTGCGCCGCCTCCGGGTCGTCCCACAGGGACGGGGCCGCGGCCTGCTCTTCGAGCACGGCGATGTCGGCCCTCAGCTTCTCGAGGTCCAGGACGGCCTCGATCGACCCCATGGTCGAGGAGAGGGACTTCAGCTCTTCGGATACATCGACGACTGCCACGCGTCCAGCGTAACGGCTCGCCGCCGGTACTACGGCAGGGAGGACTGCTTGGAGTCCTGCGGCGGGGCCTCCGCGTCCCCGGAGGACGCCAGGTAGCCGCCCGCGCCGAGCGCGCCGGCGACCACGACCGCCGCGACGGCGAGGGTGATCCGTCTCTTGCGGACCGCGCCCGCCTTGTGGCGGGCCGAGCCCGGCCGCCGGGCCCCGGCGGGGCGCGGGGCACGGGCGGTGCCGAGGGGGCCGCCGGAGAGCTCGTCGGGGGCCGGGACGCGCATGGAGGTGTGGGTGTCGCGGTTGGAGTCGGCGGAGGCGCCGGGGACGAGCGGGACGGCGGCGCGGCGCGGGCCGGGCTCGCCCGTGCCCGTACCGGTGGTGTACGTGTCCTCCTCGTACGGCTCCGGGGCCGGCTCCGCGTCCGGCTCGTCGACGTCGAGCGGCGGGATGCCCTTGAGCAGCGGCAGGACGTCGCCCAGGCGGGTGGCGAGCTCGGAGGCGCGCAGCCGGGAGGCCGGGGCCTTGGCGAGGCACTGGACGATCAGCTGCCAGAGCTCCTCGGGGATGCCGGGCAGCGGGACGACCGTCTCGGTGACGTGGCGGCGCAGGACCGCGCCGGGGTGGCCGCCGCCGAACGGGGTGAAGCCGGCGAGCAGCTCGTACAGGACGGTCGCGAGGGCGTAGATGTCGACGGCGGCGCGCGGCGGGAGGCCCTCGACGATCTCGGGGGCGAGGTAGTCGGGGGTGCCGATGATCCGGGTGGCCTTGGTGCGGCCGGGGGTGTCGATCAGCTTGGCGACGCCGAAGTCGGTGAGGAGGGCGGGGTGGGCGCCGCCGGGGCCGAGCGGGCCCTCCATGTCGAGCAGGATGTTCTCCGGCTTGACGTCCCGGTGGACGACGCCGGCCGCGTGCGCGGCGGCGAGGGCCTCGGCGACGTCCTTGACGATCGCGACGGCGGCCTCGGGCGCGAGGCGCCGCTCGCGGTCGAGCCGGGTGCGCAGGTCGGTGCCGCGGACGAGGTCCATGACGAGGGCCAGGTCCGTGCCGTCGACGACGAGGTCGCGGACCTTGACCACCCGGGGGTGGTCGAGTCCGAGCAGGGCGGTTCTCTCCTGGACGAAGCGGCCGACGAGCTCCTGGTCGGAGGCCAGGTCCTCGCGCAGGAGTTTGACGGCGACGGGCCCTTCGGGTCCCTCGCCGAGCCACACCGTTCCGGCGCTGCCCCGCCCGAGGATCTGGTGGGCGGTGTAGCGGCTGCCGATGTTCCGTGCCAAGACTGCTCCCTCAGCGGCTGCGGTTCTCGACAAAGCTACGCGTCCACGGCCGCCGGTCTCGACCTCCGAGGGGAAATCACCCCTCGGAAGTCGACAAATCGGCAGCGTTACTGCCCCGTACCGCCGGTAGCACCCCCGGAACCGGTGGCCTCGCCGATGGAGGAGATCCAGTCGGTGACGGTCGAGATGCCGTCGCCGATGGCCTCCCAGTAGCCCTTGCCCTGGGCGACCCAGTCCTGGAGCGGGGTGAGCTCCCAGACGAGCCAGCCGGCGACCACGAACAGGACGATCATGATCAGGCAGCCCTTGAGGCAGCCGAGACCGGGGATGTGCACCGGGTTGGCGCTGCGCTGGCGCGGCGGGCGCGGCTCGCGGGGCGCGGGGGCCTGGGGCGGCGGCTGGGGCGGCTGGTACTGCTGCTGGGGCGCTGCGTACTGCTGCGGCGGGGGCGGGGGTGCGTACTGCTGCGGCTGCGGCTGGTACGGCTGCGGCTGCGGCGGCCGCTGCTGGGCGGGGCGCTGCTGGTACGGCTGCGGCTGCTGTCCGTGCTGCTGCTGACCGTACGGGCCGGGCCGGGCGTCCTGCGGGGGCTGCTGCGGCTGGCGCTGCGGGCGGCGGCGCAGCGGGTCGTCGCTCGGGTCCAGGTACTGCACCTGGGTCTGCTCGTTGCGGTCGCGGACCTGCCGCAGCTGGCTCTGCCAGGGGTGCGGCTCCTCGGCCGGCGGATTCTGCGGTACGGGAGGCATGACGGCCGTCGGGTCGGCGGCGCCCGCCGGTCCACCGGTCGGCATGACGCTGGTCGCGGCGGCGGGGTCGTACTGCGGGGGCATGCCGGCGGCCGCGGCACCGGTGGGCAGCACCTGGGTGGGGTCGGCGGCGCCCGGGGCCGACGCCTCCGGGGTCCCCGGGACCGGGGCGGGCGCGGGGTCGGGGGCGAGGAGCGCGCCGACGCCCTCCGCGGCCTCGATCTGGGCGGGCGTGGCGTGCACGCCGATGCCGGCGGCGACCGCGCGCAGGCCCCGGGCCAGGTTCACGGCGCTCGGCCGCAGGTCCGGGTTCTTGCTGAGGCAGCGCTCTATGACCGTCCACAGCGGTCCGGGCACGGTCGAGGGCCGGCGCGGCTCCTCGCTGAGGTGCCGGTGGAGGACCTCCAGGGCGGTGCCGCCCGCGAACGGGGGCCGGCCGGTGACCAGCTCGTAGAGGAGGATGCCCGCGCCGTAGATGTCGACGGCGGAGGTCTGCGGGCGGCCCTCGGCGGACTCCGGCGCCACGTACGCGGGCGTGCCGACGAACTCGTGGGTGCGGGTGAGGCCCGGGGAGTCCGCGAGGCGCGCGATGCCGAAGTCGGTCAGCATCGGGTGCATCTGGCCGCCCTGCTCGGCGAGCAGCACGTTGGCCGGCTTGAGGTCGCGGTGGACGACGCCGTCGGCGTGGCTGGCGGCGAGCGCGTCGGCGATCTGGGCCGTGAGGAGTGCGGCGGCGACCGGGGTGAGCGGGCCGCTCTCCCGGATGTACCGGTGCAGGTCGGGGCCCTCGACGAGGTCCATGACGAGGGCGAGGACATCACCCTCGACGACCAGGTCGCGGGTGCGCACGATGTTCGGATGGGTCAGCCGGAGCAGTACGGACCGCTCGCGCAGGAAGCGCATCACGATGTCCGCGTCGTTGGCCAGCTCCTCCTTGAGGACCTTGATCGCGACGGTCTCGCCGGGCTGGCCGGGCACGGCCGCCTCGGCGCCCGCCGTCTCCCGCTGGCGGGCTCGCCAGACGGTGCCCGTGGCGCCGCGGCCGAGCGGCTCCTCGAGCAGGTACTTGCTGCCGATAGGCCGCACGTCACGCGCTCCCTGCTGATCGTGGTCCTGGGGTGGTTCCTGAGCTGTCCCCGGGGTCCCTGTCCTCTGTTGTGTCCCCGTCCGGGTGTCCGGCCCACTTTAGTGCCGCCGAACGGGTCGCAGGCCGGTCGTCCACAGGCCGATTCCGACGCCGTGTCCGAGCCCCGCCGGGGGGCCCGAGCGAACGGAACTCGTCCCGAACTTGTCCGGAAGAAGACGCTCCACAGCGGTCGACGGTTGCCACGCATGCTCCGAAGGCATGCCCAACCAGGCTATTTCTCGTCCACGGCCGACCATTCAAGATCACTTGTGGCCGACCCGCGGGCGTGTTGTCGGTGGCAGGTGCGAGGATGCCTACAGCACGTCGCATCGACGGGGTCGGGAGCCCCCGCGCCGTGCCGACCTGTACCGGGCGACGCGTCCGTGCCGGGTGGGGGGAGACACAGGGCGGTTCCCTCCTGCCGGGCCATCTCGCGCAGAAGGGACCGCTGACGGCGATGCAGATCCGGCTGACCGTCCTCGCGCCGTACGCCGGCCACGGCGCCGGGCGCGCCTGCGACGTGCTCGTCACGGCCCCCGCCGGGACGGCCCTCGCCGCCGTGGCCTCGAACCTCGCCGCCGCCGTCACCGGCCCCGAGACCTCCGCCTCGGGCACCACCGTGCTCTACGCGGGCGCGGAGCGGCTCGACAACCGGCGCTGCGTGCTCGGCGAACCCCCGCTGGTCGACGGCGCGGTCCTCTCCCTCCAGGTCCCGGGACCGGACGACCGGGCCGACGAGACGGCCGCGGCCCGGCTGCACGTGGTCGCGGGCCCCGACGCGGGCGGAGTGCACCTGCTGCACGGCGGACCGATCAGAATCGGCCGTTCCGTCGACGCCGACGTGCCGCTCGACGACCCCGACGTCTCCCGTTCCCACTGCACGGTGACCGTCGGCGAGGACGGCCGGGTCACGGTCGCCGACCACGGCTCCACGAACGGGACGACGCTCGACGGCGTGCCCGTCGGCGACCGCCCGGTCCCGCTCCGTCCGGGCGCGCTGCTGCGCCTCGGCGAGTCCGCCCTCCGCCTGACGGGCCCCGGCGGTACCACCGAGGCCACGGAGGCGGTGGCGACGGCCCCGGACGGCGAGGGCCACCTGCGCGTCGCGCACGCGACGGAGCTGCCGGACCGGCCCGACCCGGTGGGACCGGCGGACGACGCCACCCACGGCGGGGCGCGCGGCATCGCGTACGGCGAGGTCTACGACGGGGGCCACGCGCACGCGGGGGACCCCGGCATCTCCCCCCACGACGGCGGCGAGCCGCACGGCAGGACCCGGGACCGGGGCGAGACGCCCACGGCCCCCGGCGACGCGTCCGCGCGCGCCGGCGGCAAGCGCGGGCTCGGCGCCTGGGCCCGGCGCCTCGCGGGCGGCCGCGAGGAGCCCCCGGTCACCGACGCCCACGCCACCCACTCCTCGCCGGACACGCACACCCACACCCGGACCGCCCCCGGCGCGCGGGGCGGCGCCCCCGGCCCCGTACCGGGCGCGGACACCTGGCCCGACCCGGCCACCGTCCTGCTCACCGCCCTCGGCCCGGGCTCCCGGCTCTGGGAGCGGCCCCAGGGCCACCCCGAGTCCCTGGTGGTCCGGCTCGGCACCACCGACCGCGCCGAACTCTCCGGCGTGCCCGTCACCGTCGGCCTCCGCGAGGCCGGATCCCTCGGCCTGGCCGGCCCCGGCGACCGGCTCGCCGGGCTCGCGCGCTCGGTCGTGGCCCAGCTCGCCGCCCTGCACTCCCCCTCCGACCTGGAGATCGTGCTCATCAGCGCCGACCGGAACCGGCCCCTGGAGGCGCGCCGCCGCGCCTGGGGCTGGCTCGGCTGGCTCCCGCACGTCCGGCCGGCCCACGGCCAGGACTGCCGGCTGCTCCTGGCGTACGACCGCGAGCAGGCCCAGGCCCGTACGGCCGAGCTGACCCGGCGGCTCGACGACGGCCCGCTCGGCCCCGGCTGGCCCAGCGCCGACCGCGCGTCGGTCGCCGAGGCCGCGGCCCGCCACGACGGCCCCACGACGGTCGTGATCGTCGACGGCGACCCCGGTTCGGCGGCCCTGCGCGAGACGGTCGCGCGCCTCGCGGGCGTCGGCGCGGCGGCCGGCATCCACCTGCTGTGCCTCGCCGAGGCGCCCGCCGCCACGCCGGACTCGCCGGTGGCCGCCACGTACGAGGCCGCGTGCGCCGCTTCCCTGGCCTTCCGCGAGTGCGGGGCCGCCGCGCTCCTCAGCGGCGACGTGGCGACGGCGCTGCGGCTGCTCCGGACCTCCGGCGGGCGGCTCGCGGGCCACGGCACCGTCGGCGTCGTCGACGCGGTCTCCGTCGCCTGGGCCGAGCGGTTCGGCCGGGCCCTCGCCCCGCTGCGCCCCGAGACGGCGGCGGCGCCGGGCGCCCGGGCCGCTGCGCTGCCCCCGTCGTCCCGGCTCCTCGACGAGCTCGGGCTCGCCCGGGCCACCCCCGCCTCCCTGATGGCCCGCTGGGCCTCGGCGGGGGACGGCACGGCGGTCCTGGGCGCGGGCCCGCGCGGCCCGCTGTCCGTGGACCTCACGGCGGAGGGTCCGCACCTGCTGATCGAGGGCCCGGCGGGCAGCGGGCGCACGGAGCTGCTCCGCTCGATCGCCGCCTCCCTCGCGGCGGGCGGCCGCCCGGACCGGCTGGGCCTGGTCCTCGTGGACGGCGCGGGCGGGGAGCGCGGCGAGGGCCTCGCGGTCTGTACGGAGCTGCCGCACGTCACCGAGCACCTGGTGGCCTCGGACCCGGTACGGATGCGGGAGTTCGCGCAGGCGCTGGGCGCCGAGCTGAAGCGCAGGGCGGAGCTCCTGGGCGACGCCCACTTCGCCGACCGCCGGGGGGTGGCGCGCGCCGCCGACCGGCTGATCGCCCAGCGCGCCCCGAGCGCGGCGGAATCCGTACCGCAGGGCGCCCGCGCGACGGCTCGCGTCCCGGAGGCCGGCGACCTGACGGACCGCCCGAGCGGCCGCACGCTCCGCACGGGCGACGGCACGATCGGCGCGCTGCCGAACGCCCGGGCCCCGTACCCGGGCGCGGACGACGTGCAGGGCCGCGGGAGCGGCCGGGTCCCGTACCCGGGCACGGGAGACCTCACCGGCCATCCGAGCGGCCGCACCCTCCGCACCACCACCGACGACCGGTCCTCGCGCACGGGGGCGGACGACGTACAGACCCGAACGAGCGGCCGGGCCCCGTACCCGGGCGCGGACGACCTCAACAGCCGCACCAGCGGCCGCATGCCGTACCCGGGCGCGGACGACCTCAACAGCCGCACCAGCGGCCGCGTCCCGCACCCCGGCGCCGACGACGTCACCGGCCGCTCCAGCGGACGCATGCCGTACCCGGGTGCCGGTGATCTCACGGATCACCCGAGCGGGCGGGTCTCCCGTTCCGGCGATCTCGCCGACCGCCCGAGCGGCCGCGTCCCTCGTACGGGTGAGCTGACCGACCGGTCCAGCGGGCGCGTCCCCCGGGCCGGGGACGGGTCCCTCGACGAGCGGGCCGGCACGCGGGCGCGGTCCGGCGGGGACGCGTTCCTCGGCGACACGCCCAGCGGGCGGCTGCCACGGCGGGACGCCGGGGCCCTCGACGACCGCCCGAGCAGCCGCACCCTCCGCACCGGCGACGGAGACCTCTCGGACCACCCGAGCGGCCGTGTCCCGCGCGCGGCGGGGGCGGACGACGTGACGGGCCGGTCGAGCGGCCGCGTCCCGTACCCGAGCACGGACGACGTGACCGGCCGCGCCGGCGGCCGCGTCCCCCACCCCGGCGCCGACGACGGAACCGCCCGCGCCGGCGGCCGGATCCCCCACCCCGCCTCCGAAGACGCCGGCGGGCGGATTCCGCGGCCCGCGGCGGGCGAGCAGGTGCCCGCGCGGGCGTTGCCGCGGCTCGTCGTGCTCGTCGACGACTTCGACGCCCTGGTCGCGCCCGCGCTGGGCGCTCCGGGCCGGCCGGCGGCCGGTTCCGTCGTGCGGGCCCTGGAGGCGGTCGCGCGGAACGGTGCGCGGCTCGGGGTGCACCTCGTCGCGACGTCGGCGCGCCCGGACCGGACCGCCGACACGGAGCTGGCCCACGGGGCCCGGCTGCGGATCGTGCTCGACGCGCCCCCGGTGGCGGCGGGCCCGGACGTGCCGGTGGCCGGGCGGGGCCGCCTCGGGCATCCGGACGGCCGGGTGACCCCCTTCCAGGCGGGCCGCGTCACGGGCCGGATCCCCCGGACGGCGACGCTGCGCCCGACGGTCGTCCCGCTGGAGTGGGAGCGGATGGGCGACCCGCCGACCCGTCGCCCGGTCCGCGAGCTGGGCAACGGACCGACGGACCTGGCCCTCCTGGCGAGCGCGCTGGACCGGGCCGCGCGTTCGGTCGAGGCGACGCCCGTGCCCCCGCTCGCCCCGGCCACGCACGGCTGACGGCACGTCACAAGGGCGTCACGATCGCACACGTGACCGCACGGGACGCGGAAGGCGGTATTGCGGGGCCCCGCGGCCCGGCGTAGACCTGTCGGACGGACAGCGAAGCGCACGGGAGAGACGGGGCAGCGATGCGTACAACTCTTCGTCCACACAAGGCCGCAGTGACGTTGACGGCGCTCGCCACCCTGGCCCTCGCGGGCTGCGGCGGCGAGAGCGCGAAGGACCCACAGCCCGCGCCGGACCGCGAACTCTCCCTCAAGGGCGAGAAGATCGAGGTCGCCGCCGTCTGGACGGGCCCCGAGCAGGAGAACTTCACCAAGGTCCTGAAGGAGTTCGAGAAGCGCACCGGTGCGACCGTCACCTTCGTGCCCGCGCAGGACCCGATCGTGAACTTCCTCGGCACGAAGATCGCCGGCGGTTCGCCGCCCGACGTGGCGATGCTCCCGCAGGTGGGCGCGATCCAGCAGGCCGCCGCCCAGAAGTGGCTGAAGCCGGTCGGCCCGGACGCCAAGGCGCAGCTGGCGGCGAACTACTCGCGCGGCTGGCAGGAGCTCGGCGCGGTGGACGGCACCCAGTACGGGGTGTACTTCAAGGCCGCCAACAAGTCGCTGGTCTGGTACAACACCGGCGTCTTCGAGAACGCGGGCGCCTCCGAGCCGAAGACCTGGAAGGACTTCCTCGCCACCGCCGAGACGATCTCGGCCTCCGGCGTGACCCCGGTCTCGGTCGGCGGCGCGGACGGCTGGACCCTCACCGACTGGTTCGAGAACGTCTACCTCTCGCAGGCGGGACCGGCCAAGTACGACCAGCTGGCGAAGCACGAGATCAAGTGGACGGACCCGTCCGTCGCCGCCGCCCTGAAGACCCTCGCCGAACTCTTCGGCAAGCCGTCGCTGATCGCGGGCGGGTCGTCCGGCGCCCTGCAGACGGAGTACCCGGCCTCGGTCACCCAGACCTTCACGGGCGGCGACCAGCCCAAGGGGGCGATGGTCTTCGAGGGCGACTTCGCGGCCGTCAACATCGCCCAGACCAAGGCGGAGATCGGGAAGGACGCGAAGGTCTTCCCGTTCCCGAAGGTCGGCGACGCCGGCACGGTCCCGGTGGTGACGGCCGGCGACGCGGCCGTGGCCCTGAAGGACACCAAGGGCGCGCAGGCGCTGCTCGCCTTCCTGGCCTCCCCGGACGCGGCGAAGATCTGGGCGGCCGAGGGCGGGTTCCTCTCCCCCAACAAGAACCTGGACCCGGCGGCGTACCCGAACGACGTCCAGCGCGAGATCGCCAAGGCGCTCATCGGCGCCGGTGACGACTTCCGCTTCGACATGTCGGACCAGATGCCGCAGTCCTTCGGCGGGACGCCGGGCAAGGGCGAGTGGAAGGCGCTCCAGGACTTCCTGAAGAACCCGAAGGACATCGCCGGGACGCAGGCACGCCTGGAGGCGGACGCGGCGAAGGCCTACAAGGGCTGAGGCCGACATGCCGGCCACAGGGACCAGGCCCAGGAGCAGGGTCGTGGCGGCGGGTTTCCTGCTGCCCGCCCTGCTCCTCCTCGGCGCGCTCGTCGTCTACCCGATCGGGTACTCCGTCCGGCGGTCGCTCTTCGACCGCTCGGACTCGTCCTTCGTCGGCCTCGACAACTACCTGGCGCTCGTCACCGACGACTCGCTCCGCACCGCCGTCCGCAACAACCTGATCTGGCTGCTCGTGGCCCCGGCGGTGGCCACCGCGCTCGGTCTGGTCTTCGCCGTGCTCACCGAACGCGTCCGCTGGGGGACGGCGTTCAAGCTGGTCGTCTTCATGCCGATGGCGATCTCGATGCTGGCCGCGGGGATCATCTTCCGGCTCGTCTACGAGCAGGACCCGGACCGCGGGGTGGCCAACGCCGTCTGGGTCGGGGTCCACGACACCTTCGCCGAGTCCTCCGGCTTCCCGAGGGCCCGGCCGCTGCCGGTGCACCCGCTGAAGGCGGCCGGCGAGGGCGCGTACGAGACGAAGACGCCGGTACGGGCCGGGGTGCCCGTCCTGCTCCCCCTGGTCGGGGTGGCTCCGGCGCAGATGCCGCAGGACGCCCGCCCGGCGCACGCGCCCACCGGCTCCGGCGCGGAGATCAGCGGAACGGCCTGGCTGGACTTCACCCGGGGCGGCGGCGGGAAGCCGAACGTGGTCGACCCGAGGGAGCTGGGCCTGAAGGGGCTGCGGATCGAGGCCGTAAGGGACGGGAAGGTGGTCGCCACGGCCACGGCGGCGGCCGACGGCAGCTTCACCCTGCCCGCCGACCGCGCCGACGGAGCCGTACTGCGTCTGCCCGCGAGCAACTTCCGGGAGCAGTACAACGGCGTGGAGTGGCTGGGCCCCTCGCTCGTCACGCCGGCCGTCATCGGGGCGTACGTGTGGATGTGGGCCGGGTTCGCGATGGTCCTGATCGGCGCCGGGCTCGCGGCCGTACCGCGCGAACTCCTGGAGGCGGCGCGGGTGGACGGGGCGAACGAGTGGCAGGTGTTCCGCCGGATCACGGTGCCGCTCCTGGCCCCCGTCCTCGTGGTCGTCCTGGTCACCCTGATGATCAACGTGCTCAAGGTCTTCGACCTGGTCTTCGTCATCGCGCCGGGCTCGGCGCAGGACGACGCGAACGTGCTGGCGCTCCAGCTGTACCGCTCGTCCTTCGGCACGGACGCGGATCTCGGGGTCGGCTCGGCGATCTCCGTCGTGCTGCTCCTGCTGGTGCTGCCGGTGATGGTGGTCAACATCCGCCGCATCCGAAGGGAGTCCCGCAGATGAAGGGCTTCGCGGCAAGGGCCTCGGCGCGCGTGACGGGGGGAGCCGTCCGGGTCTTCCTGCTCCTCACCGGCCTGTTCTGGCTGCTGCCGACGGTCGGGCTGCTGCTCTCCTCGCTCCGCTCGCCCTCCGACATCGCGGCGAGCGGCTGGTGGCAGGTGTTCACGGCCCCGGCCCAGCTGACCACCGAGAACTACGGCCGGCTCCTCGCGAACGACACGATCACCGGCTCGCTCGTCTCCACCGTCCTGATCACCGTCCCGGCCACCCTCCTCGTCCTGCTCATCGGCTCTCTCGCCGGTTACGCCTTCGCGTGGCTGGAGTTCCCGGGCCGGGACTGGTGGTTCCTGGGCGTGGTGGCGCTCCTCGTGGTCCCGGTGCAGGTGGCCCTGGTGCCGGTGTCGAAGCTGTTCGGCGCGGTGGGGCTCTTCGAGACGACGGCCGGGGTGGTCCTCTTCCACACGGCCTTCGGCCTGCCGTTCGCGATCTTCCTGCTGCGGAACTTCTTCGCGGAGATCCCGCGCGAGCTGCTGGAGGCGGCGCGGCTCGACGGGGCGGGCGAGATCCGTCTCTTCACCCGGGTGGTGCTGCCGCTCGGCGGTCCGGCGATCGCCTCGCTGGGGATCTTCCAGTTCCTGTGGGTGTGGAACGACATGCTGATCGCGCTGATCTTCGCGGACTCGCAGTCCCCGCCGATCACGGTGGCGCTGCAGCAGCAGGTGCGCCAGTTCGGCAACAACGTGGACGTGCTCGCGCCGGGGGCGTTCGTGTCGATGGTGGTGCCGCTGGTGGTGTTCTTCGCGTTCCAGCGGCAGTTCGCGTCCGGGGTGATGGCGGGCGCGGTGAAGTAGCGCCCGGCGGGGTCACGCCGTGAGCGCCGCGACCGCCGCGCGCGCGAGCTCGTCCGCGTACCCCTTCGGCAGGGGCGTGCGGACGACGACGAGCCGCCAGTAGAGCGGGCCGACGACCAGGTCGAGGGCCTTGCCCGGGTCGGTTCCCTCGGGGAGCTCGCCGCGCGCGACGGCCTCGCGGACGATCTGGGTCATGACGCCCTGCTGCCCGTCGAGGAGCACGGCCTTGACGGTCTCGGCGATCTCGGGGTGCCGGGCGGCCTCGACGAGCAGGTCGGGGATGACCTGGGAGGCGACCGGGTGCCGCAGGGCGTGCGAGGCGACTCCGAGGAGGGCGCGCACGTCCCCGTACAGGGAGCCGGTGGCGGGGGCCGGCAGGCCCTGGGCGGCGAAGGCGCCGACGAGGTCGAGGACGAGGGCGAGCTTGGACTTCCAGCGCCGGTAGACGGCCGTCTTGCCGACTCCCGCGCGGCGCGCGATGCCCTCGATGGACATCCGGGCGTAGCCGACGGCCGCGAGCTCCTCGAAGACGGCAGCGCGGATGGCCTCGGTCACGTCCTCGCGGAGTACGGCGGCTCCGGCGGGGGCGCGGCGGGGGGTCGGATCGGTCATGGACGGCATCCTAGCCAACCGCGACATCCCAGGTTCGTTACGACGAGACGGTTGCGTTCCGACGTGCGGGCGTCCTAATGTCCCCGTAGCGACGATACGGACCCGTTCCATCGCCGACGGCATCACGCGCCCGGCCCCCGCACGCCGGGACCGGCCGCCCACGCCCCCGCACCCCTCGTCGAAAGCGCCCGCCCGTGACCACGACCCTCGCCCCACCCGTGCAGCAGGCCACCCCCGCGGAGCCGGAGGACCTCACCGCCCTCGCCCGCCGCCACGGCCTGAGCGTCAGCGGCGCACGCCCCTCGCTCCGCGTCTACGTGCGGCAGCTCTGGTCCCGCCGCGACTTCATCGCCGCCTTCGCGACCGCCCGCCTCACCGCCCAGTTCAGCCAGGCGCGGCTCGGCCAGGTCTGGCAGGTGGCGACCCCGCTCCTCAACGCGGCCGTGTACTACCTGATCTTCGGCGTCCTGATGAACGCGAAGAGCGGCGTGCCCGACTACGTGCCCTTCCTGATGACCGGCATCTTCGTGTGGACCTTCACGGCCAACACGGCCCAGGCCGGCACCCGGGCGATCAGCGGCAACCTGGGCCTGGTCCGCGCCCTGCACTTCCCGCGCGCGAGCCTGCCGATCTCGCTCGCGGTCCAGCAGCTCCAGCAGCTGCTGTTCTCGCTCGCCGCGCTGGTCGTGATGCTGGCCTGCTTCGGGGAGTTCCCCACCTGGAGCTGGCTGCTCGCGATCCCCGCGCTGTTCTGCCAGGCGCTGTTCAGCACGGGCGTCGCCCTCGCCCTGGCCCGGGTCGCGGCCCGCACCCCGGACATCAGCCAGCTGATGCCCTTCGTGCTCCGGACCTGGATGTACGCCTCGGGCGCGATGTGGTCGATCCAGAACCTGGCGAGCAGCGGGCGCTTCCCGGAGGCCGTGGTCCTCGCGCTCCAGTGCAACCCGGCGGCGGTCTACATCGACCTGATGCGCTTCGCGCTGATCGAGAGCTACACGCGGGCGCAGCTGCCGCCGCACGTGTGGGGGCTCGCCGTCGGCTGGGCCGTGCTGGCCTTCGCGGGCGGTTTCATCTGGTTCTGGAAGGCGGAGGAGACGTACGGCCGTGGCTGAGACGCAGAAGCACACGCAGGGGACCCCCACCGTCATCGCCGACGGCGTCCACATCACGTACACCGTCCACGGCGGGCACCCGGGCGGCCGGGGCGGCGCCACGGCCGCGCTCGGCCGGATCATGCGGCGCGGCACGGCTCCGGCCGGCCGCCGGGTCCACGCCGTGAAGGGCGTCAGCTTCGTCGCGTACCGGGGCGAGGCAATTGGCCTGATCGGTTCGAACGGATCGGGAAAATCCACCCTCCTGAAGGCGATCGCGGGTCTCCAGCCGGTCGACCGGGGGGCGATCCACACCCACGGGCAGCCCTCCCTCCTCGGCGTCAACGCGGCCCTGATGAACGATCTGACCGGCGAGCGGAACGTGATCCTGGGCGGACTCGCGATGGGCATGAGCCGCGCGGAGGTCCGCGAGCGCTACGACGAGATCGTCGACTTCTCCGGCATCAACGAGAAGGACGACGCCATCTCCCGCCCGATGCGGACGTACTCCTCCGGGATGGGCGCCCGACTGCGCTTCGCCATCGCCGCCGCCAGGAGCCACGACGTGCTCCTCATCGACGAGGCCCTGTCGACCGGCGACGCGCGTTTCCGCCGCCGCAGCCAGCAGCGGATCGACGAGCTGCGGGCGGAGGCGGGCACGGTCTTCCTGGTCAGCCACTCGAACTCCACGATCACGGAGACCTGCGAGCGGGCGCTCTGGCTGGAGGCCGGCACGCTGCGGATGGACGGCCCGGCGAAGGAGGTGGTGGCGGCATACGAGGAGTTCACGGCCAAGCCGGACCCGAAGAAGGCCAACAAATAAGACATAGCGGTCTAAAGTGCGGTGGGATGACGAACGATCACCCGCAGCCGGATCCCCTTCAGTCGCCACCCCGCTCCGCGAGCGAACCCCCCACCCTCACCGGGTCCCCCTTCGACTCGGACACCTTCACCTCCGCCACCTTCGTCACCGTCGGCCGCGGCCCCCACCTCACCCTCGCCGCCGTCTGGCTCCTCACCCGGGCCGGCATGCTCCTGCTCCTCGCCCGCGACGACCTCGGCATCGGCGGAGTGGCCCGCGAGGTCGCCCTCTACCAGCACTGGTACGGGAAGTTCGCCGACGGCACCTTCCCGCCCGGCGACGCCACCTGGCAGTATCCGCCCGGCGCGGGCCTCGTGATCATGTCGCCGGGCATCCTCCCCTGGCTCGGCTACTTCCAGGCCTTCGTCACCCTCACCCTCCTCGCCGACGCCCTCGTCACCCTCGCCCTCGCCCGCGCCGACAGCGCCCGCCTCACCCACGGCGCCTGGATCTGGGTCTGCGGCCTCCCCCTCCTCCTCCACCTCCCGCTCGCCCGGTACGACGTCCAGACCACCGCCCTCGCCGTGCTCGCCCTCCTCGCCCTGGGCGCCCGCTCCACCGCCGGCCACCAGCTCGGCGGGGCGCTCGCCGGGATCGGCGCCATGGTCAAGGTGTGGCCCGCGCTCGCCCTGATCGGCACGCCCCGGGGCCGCACCACCCGCGAGGCCTGGACCGCCGCCGCCGTCACCGCGCTCGCGCTCCTCGCCACCCTCGCGCTGTTCTTCTCCGACTCGCTCGGCTTCCTGCGCCAGCAGGGCAGCCGCGGCATCCAGATCGAGTCCCTGGGCGGCACGGCCCTCGCCGTCGCCCACGCCACCGGCATCTGGCCGGGCAGGGTCGAGTTCCGCTACGGGGCCTTCGAGTACGTCGGCCCGTACGTCTCCAGCCTCGGCCACCTCGCCCTGCTGCTCACCGTCATCGCCTTCGGCTGGCTGCTCCTGTGGCGCCTCCAGGCCCACCGCTGGACCCCCGCCACCCCCCTCGACGCGGCCCTCGCCGCCGTCCTGCTCTTCACCGTCACCAGCCGGGTGATCAGCCCCCAGTACATGATCTGGCTGCTCGGCCTCGCCGCCGTCTGCCTGACCTCCCGCGACACCGTGATGCGCCCGGTCGCCCTGCTGCTCCTCCCGGCGGCCGCGCTGAGCTCCCTCGCGTACCCCGTCCTCTACGACGAGGTCGTCCTCGGCACCCCCACCGGCCTGACCGTCATGGTGCTCCGCAACGCCCTGCTCCTCACGGCGGCCCTGCTGGCCGCCCGCCGGCTGTGGACGTCGACGACCGGCGCACCGCCCGCCGACTGAATCCACCCGGGGACAAGGGAAGTTGGGGAACTCCACCGTGCCGTAGTCTCGTTCGGAAAGCGCTGTCGGCACCTGACTGCGGCGGCGGTGGGAAGGGCGGGGGAGGCTCTCAGCGGTACCGGCGTCGACGGCATGCTCACGCCCCTGGGCCCCGACGATCCGGGGGAGGCCGCCGGATACCGGCTGGTCGCCCGGCTCGGCGCCGGCGGCATGGGCACCGTCTACCGCTCAAGGAGAAGGGCCTGCTCGACCGCCGCCGCAAACCGCTCTCGGAGATCGTGCGCCGCAACTGGCGCTGCCCCGAACCCCGCTGCACCCTCTACGACACCGAGCAGGAGCCGGGCGCGGCGCGACGACGTACGTCTGATTCCGCCGGAACACGGGGAAGGGCCCCGCCGGAACACCGGCGGGGCCCTTCCTCACGCACGGACTAGCTGTGCGAGCGGAGCAGCGTCCGCATGGTCCGCATCGCGACCGACAGGTTCGCCAGGTCGAAGGTGTCCGAGCCCTGGATCTCCTCCAGGGTCGTCCGCGCGCGGCCCAGGATCGCCGCGTTCTTCTCCTCCCAGGCCTTGAACCGCTCCTCGGGGCTCGTGGTGCCGTTGCCGACCGTCAGGACGTCGGCGGTCAGCGCCGCGTGCGCCGCGAAGAGGTCCTCGCGGATCGAGGCGCGGGCCATCGACTGCCACCGGTCGCTGCGCGGCAGCTCGATGATCCGGTCCATGAGGTCGGTGATCCGCAGCCGGTCGGCCAGGTCGTAGTAGACCTCGGCCACCGCGAGCGGCTCCTTGCCCATGCGGTCCGCGATCGCGACGATGTCGAGCGTCGGGAAGGCGGAGGAGAAGCCGGCGACCCGCAGCGCGAGCTCCTCCGGCACACCGACCTCGGTCAGCTCGTCCAGGATCGACTGGTACCACTCCAGGTCCGAGCCGCGCAGCAGCTGCGGCAGCTGTGCCCAGACCTCCTCGACGCGCTCGGCGAAGAACTCGATGGTCTCGCTGAGCTGGAGCGGCTGCGGCCGGTTGTTGAGCAGCCAGCGGGTGCCGCGCTCGACGAGCCGGCGGGAGTGCAGCCGCATCCGGGTCTGGACGTCGGCCGGGACCACGTTGTCGAGGGCCTCGACGGCGTCCCAGACCTGGCCGAGGCGGAAGACCACCCGGGCGGCGGTCTGCGCGCGGACAATCTCCTCGATGGACGCGCCGGTCTCCTCGCGGAGGCGGTGCAGGAAGGTCGAGCCACCGGTGTTGACGGTGTCGTTGACCAGGACCGTCGTGATGATCTCGCGGCGCAGGGCGTGGTTGTCGACGGCCTCGGTGAACTTCTCGCGCAGCAGCGTCGGGAAGTACGCGTGGAGCAGCCCGCGCAGGTACGGGTCGTCCGGCAGCTCCGTACCGATCAGCTCGTCGGCCACCGTGATCTTGGTGTACGCGAGGAGGACGGCGAGCTCGGGCTGGCTCAGGCCCCGGCCGTTGTTGAGGAGCTCGCGGATCTGCCGGTCGTTGGGCAGGAACTCCAGGGAGCGGTCGAGGGCCCCGTCGCGGCCCAGGCGGCGCATGAAGCGCTGGTGGGCGTGGAGCAGGGACGGCGACTGGGCGACGGCGTTGGCCAGGGCGGTGTTCTGCGCGTAGTTGTTGCGCAGGACGAGCGCGCCGACCTCGTCCGTCATCTCGGCGAGGATCTTGTTGCGCTGCTTGACGGTCATGTCGCCCTCGGCGACGAGCCCGTTGAGCAGGATCTTGATGTTGACCTCGTGGTCGGAGGTGTCGACGCCGGCGCTGTTGTCGATGGCGTCGGTGTTGACCTTGCCGCCCTGGCCCTCGGGGCCGCCGGAGCGGGCGAACTCGATGCGGCCCAGCTGGGTCGCGCCGAGGTTGCCGCCCTCGCCGATGACCTGGGCGCGGACGTCCTGGCCGTCGACGCGGATGGCGTCGTTGGCCTTGTCGCCGACGTCGGCGTTGGACTCGGCCGAGGACTTCACGTAGGTGCCGATGCCACCGTTCCACAGCAGGTCGACGGGCGACTGGAGGATCGTCTTCATCAGGTCGGCCGGGGTCATCTTGGTGACGCCGTCCTCGATGCCGAGGGCGGCCCGCATCTGCGCGTTCACCGGGATGGACTTGGCGCTGCGCGGGTGGATGCCGCCGCCCGCCGAGAGCAGCGAGGTGTCGTAGTCCGCCCACGAGGAGCGCGGCAGTTCGAAGAGCCGGCGGCGCTCGGCGTACGAGACGGCCGCGTCCGGGTTCGGGTCGATGAAGATGTGGCGGTGGTCGAAGGCGGCGACCAGGCGGATGTGCTCGGAGAGCAGCATGCCGTTGCCGAAGACGTCGCCGGACATGTCGCCGACGCCGACGACGGTGAAGTCCTCGGTCTGGGTGTCGTGGCCCAGCTCGCGGAAGTGCCGCTTGACGGACTCCCAGGCGCCGCGGGCGGTGATGCCCATGCCCTTGTGGTCGTAGCCGGCGGAGCCGCCGGAGGCGAAGGCGTCGCCGAGCCAGAAGCCGTACGACTCCGCGACGCCGTTGGCGATGTCGGAGAAGGTCGCGGTGCCCTTGTCGGCGGCGACCACGAGGTACGTGTCGTCCTCGTCGTGGCGGACCACGTCGACCGGCGGCACGACCTCGCCCGCGACCAGGTTGTCGGTGATGTCGAGGAGCGCCGAGATGAAGGTCTTGTACGAGGCGATGCCCTCGGCCAGCCAGGCGTCGCGGTCCACGGTCGGGTCCGGGAGCTGCTTGGCGACGAAGCCGCCCTTGGCGCCGACCGGCACGATGACGGTGTTCTTCACCATCTGCGCCTTGACCAGGCCGAGGATCTCGGTACGGAAGTCCTCACGGCGGTCGGACCAGCGCAGGCCGCCTCGGGCGACCTTGCCGAAGCGCAGGTGGACGCCCTCGACGCGCGGGGAGTACACCCAGATCTCGAAGGCGGGGCGCGGGGCCGGCAGGTCGGGGATGGCCTGCGGGTCGAACTTCATCGACACGTAGGAGTGCGGCGTGCCGTCGGCCGTCGTCTGGAAGAAGTTGGTCCGCAGCGTCGCCGTGATGACGGTGAGGAAGGACCGCAGGATCCGGTCCTCGTCCAGGCTCGCGACCTGGTCGAGGGCGGCGTCCAGCTCTTCGAGGAGCGCGTCGATCAGCTCGGTGCCGGCACGCTGCCGCTCCGGGGCCATGCGGGCCTCGAAGAGGTTGACCAGCAGCCGGGTGGTGTGGACGTTGTTGCGGAGGGTGTCCTCCATGTAGTCCTGGCTGAAGGTCGAGCCGGCCTGGCGCAGGTACTTGGCGTAGGCGCGGAGCACCATCGCCTCGCGCCAATTGAGCCCGGCGGAGAGAACGAGCGAGTTGAAGTTGTCGTTCTCGGCCGCGCCGGTCCAGGTGGCGGCGAAGGCCTCCTGGAAGCGCTCGCGGGCGTCGTCGGCGAGGTAGTCCCCGCCGTTGCCCGTGGTGGCCGGCATCCGCAGACCGAAGTCGTAGATCCAGGCGTGGGTGCGGTCGGAGCAGCGCAGCTCGTACGGGCGCTCGTCGGTGACCTCGACGCCGAGCCGGTTGAGGACCGGCAGGACGGCGGAGAGGGAGATCTGGTCGCCCGTCTTGTAGATCTTGAAGCGGCGCTCGCCGGGGCCGGCGACGACGGGCTCGTACAGGGAGAGCGCGAAGTCCTTGCCGCTGCTGGCGAGGGCCTCCAGGTGGACGAGGTCGGCGACGGCCGCGCGCGGCGAGTGGTCGGCCTTGTAGCCCTCGGGGAAGGCGTTGCCGTAGCGGCGGAGCAGCTCGGCGGCGCGCTCCTCGCCGAGCTCGGCGGTCAGCGCCTCGCCGAAGCCGTCGGCCCAGGAGCGGGCGGCGTCGACGAGCCGGGCCTCGATGCGGTCGACGTCGGCGTCGGTGAGCTTGGCCAGCTCGGTGCCGGGCTTGACGCGGACGACGAAGTGCAGCCGGGACAGGATCGACTCGGTGTTCCAGGCGGTGAAGTCGACGCTGGTGCCGTCGAGCTCCTCCTTCAGGATGTCGATGATCCGCAGCCGGACGCGGGTGGTGTAGCGGTCGCGCGGCAGGTAGACGAGGGCCGAGTAGTAGCGGCCGTACTCGTCCTGGCGCAGGTAGAGCCGCAGCCGGCGCCGCTCCTGGAGGTACAGGACGCTGGTGACGATGGACTGCAGCTGGTCGGACGGGGTCTGGAAGAGCTCGTCGCGCGGGTAGGTCTCCAGGATCTGGAGCAGGTCGCGGCCGTCGTGGCTGTTCGGCGAGAAGCCGGCGCCCGCGAGGACCTCCTGGACCTTGCGCTTGACGACGGGGACCCGGCGGACGGACTCGGTGTAGGCGGCGGACGAGAAGAGGCCGAGGAAGCGGCGCTCGCCGATGACGTTGCCCTCGGCGTCGAACTTCTTCACACCGACGTAGTCGAGGTACGAGGGGCGGTGCACGGTCGCGCGGCTGTTGGCCTTCGTCAGGATCAGCAGCTTGTGCTCGCGCGCCTTGGCGCGGGCGTCGGCGGGCAGCCGGCTGAAGGAGGGCGACACGGGGTGGGCGTGGTGGCCCTGGTCGTCGGCGCCGTGCTGCGGGTCGGAGCGCAGGATGCCGAGGCCGGTGCCGGGCACGGCCGACAGGGCGTCGCCGTTGACCAGCTCGTACTCGCGGTAGCCGAGGAAGGTGAAGTGGTCGTCGGCGAGCCAGCGCAGCAGCTCGCGGGCCTCCTCCACCTCGGTCGGGCGCAGGTCGGAGGCGGTGGGCTCCTCGGCGAGGCCGTCGGCGATGCGCAGGGCGGCATCGCGCATCTTGTCCCAGTCCTCGACGGTCTCGCGGACGTCGGACAGGACGCGCAGCAGGTCGTTGGTGATCTGCTTGAGGTCGGCCTTGTCGGTCTCGCGGTCGATCTCGACGTGGATCCAGGACTCGGTGAGCGCGTCGTGCGGCAGCTCGCCGTGGACCTGCGCCGACAGCACCTCGATGAGCTTCCCGGCGACGTCACGGCGGACGAGGACCTGCGGGTGGATCACGACGTGGATGCCGCGGCCCTGGCGGGACAGCTCGTTGGTGACCGAGTCGACGAGGAACGGCATGTCGTCGGTGACGACCTCGACGACGGAGTGGCTGCTGGTCCAGCCGTTCTCCTCCACCGTCGGGGTGTGGACGCGCACGTTCGCGGTGCCCTGCGGGCGGTTCTCCGCGAGCCGGTAGTGAGAGAGCGCGGCGCCGAACACGTCGACCGGGTCGCGGTCGGCGAGGTCCTCGGGCGCGGTGTGCAGGTAGTAGCGCTGGAGGTAATCGAGCACGGTGTCCCGGTCCGGACGCTCCCCAGAGCCCTCCGGGCCCGTCGGAAGTCGCCCCCCGACCGGGCTGTGCTCAGCTACGCGAGCGGCCCTCTCGAGCAGCTCGGCCTTTGCTTCGTCCAGCTTGGTCTGCATGTCCTCTGACTCCTGTCGCGCGCCGTTGCGTGACGTCGGTGGAAGAAAGGACACAACGCCACGACGCGGTGATTCCGGTCGAAGTCGACGTTATGCCCGGATGAGAGATGCCCAGGTCGTTATCGGCCACGGAACGCGGCACGCCCGGACGGAGAGGATCGGCGAACGCACGGTCGGCCCGGCCGCTGTCGCGGTCCGGGCGGCAGCCGGGGGCTTCACTGCCCCCCTGGCGTATCGCGCTGATCACGGCAAAAGCCTATCGCCCCCGACCCCCGAACCGTCATGAGCCGTATGCGTACAAAAGAGCGGGGGAAGTTTGACGATATGGACAGCGACACGTGTCTCCTCGGCAAACCCCCACGCCGGAGGCCGCGTGTGCGCAAGCATGGGCACAGCACGACAGACCGACCATCTGTGATCTGGGAGAGCCATGGCGAAGATCCTGATCGTGACCGGGGACGCGGCCGAGTCGCTGGAGGTGATGTACCCCTACCAGCGGCTTCTGGAGGAGGGCTACGAGGTCGACATCGCGGCCCCGGCCCGCAAGACGCTCCGCTTCGTCGTCCACGACTTCGAACCGGGCTACGACACGTACACGGAGAAGCCGGGCTACACCTGGCCCGCCGACCTGGCCTTCTCCGAGGTCGACCCGGGCGCGTACGTGGCGGTGGTGATCCCGGGCGGCCGGGCGCCGGAGTACCTGCGCAACGACCCGGAGCTCCGGAAGATCCTCAAGGCCTTCTTCGACGCCGACAAGCCGGTGGCCCAGATCTGCCACGGCCCGCTCCTGACGGCGGCGATCGGCGGGCTTGAGGGCCGCCGCGTCACGGCCTACCCGGCGCTGGAACTCGACATGCAGTCGGCGGGAGCGACCTTCCAGGACAGCGCCGCGGTCGTGGACGGCCTCCTGGTCTCCTCCCGCGCCTGGCCGGACCACCCCACCTGGATGCGCGAATTCCTGAAGGTCCTCCGAGCCAAGGGCTGACGAGCCGGGTGGTTGTGGGCATCCGTTCCGCAGGGGCGGAACGGGTGGGCACAACCACCCACCGGGCCGCGCCCGGCCTTCCTCCACCCGCCCACCACCGGACGGACGCCGTCAGACCAGCTCCTCCGCCACAGCCACCGCCTCCTCCAGCGAGTCGACCACCGGCACCCCCACCCGCGACAACGACGCCCGACTGTGCGACCCCCCGGTGTACAGCACCGCCCGAGCCCCCACATGCGCCGCCGCGATCGCGTCATCCGCGGCATCGCCGATGACGACGACCCGCTCGGCCGGAACGGCGAGCGCGGCAAGGTGCCGCACCATGTGCCCCGACTTCCCATCCGTCGACGCATCCACGCGCCCGTCCATGCGAACGAACCGCTCGGCGATCCCGTACCGCCGCACGAGCGGCACCAGATGGGCGTGCGGGGCGAGCGACAGCAGCGACTGCGTGAGCCCGGCCTCCTGCCGCGCCAGAAGCAGCTCCGCCGCCCCCGCGGTGAGCCCGCAGGACTCGGCCCGCTCCCAGTAGTGCCGGTGGAAGGTCCCGTCCATGACGGTCCACTCCTCGTCCGTGGGCAGCCGCCCCATGATCCGCTCGTAGAACCTCGGCACCGGCACCGTGTACAGCTCGCGGTACCGCTCCAGCGTGATCTCTTCGAGCCCCAGCTCCACGAAGGCGGCGTTCGTCGCGCCGATGACCGCGGCGATGTCGTCGAGCAGTGTGCCGTTCCAGTCCCAGACCAGGTGCTTTCCGTGCTTCCCCATGAGGAGAGACGGTACCCGGCGACTCAGCCGAGCAGGGAGGGGATCTCCTGCACCCCGAACCAGAGCAGCTCGTGGTCCTCGGCCCCGTCCACGACGAACTGCGCGTCGTCGTCGCCCTGGTCCGCCGCACCGAGCGCGTCCGCCGCCGCCGTGACGTCCGCCTCGGCGTCGTCCGCGTCGGCGTGCACGGCCGCGGCCTTGGCCAGCCGTACGGCTCCGGAGACGCGGACCTCGCCGATGGAGCCGGCGTCGAGCCCGCGGTCGGGGTCGACGGTCGCGTCCTTGTCGGCCACGTCGACGGCGACGACGATCCGGCGCCGGGGCGCCTCGGGGTCGCCGGCGAGGAGCCGCAGGGAGGCGGAGGCGGCCCGGTTGAGCGCCGCGTACTCCAGCTCCTCGATGTCGTCGGAGACGTACCACTCGCGCAGCGCGGGCGTGACGGCGTAGGCGGTCAGCGGACCGGGACCCAGCTCGCCCGCCTTGTGCGCCTGTGCGAGACCGGGGAGGGTCAGAGGGACGTAGACGCGCATGGCAGGCCGCTTTCGTAGACGGAGAGCCCTCAGGATACGTGCGGAGTCCCCCTTCGGGGCGGCGGCCCGGACGTACCGTCCGTCCACCGCGGAAGGCCGCACGCCGAGCCGCCGGAGAGCCGATTTTCGACGGCGTCACCCGGATAGGTGATCCGATTTCGAGGCCGCCCCGGCGCCGCGGACTCCTTGCGGGGCCTCGGCGTACCCCCGTACAAGATCCCCAACGGAAGTTACCGACTGGTACCACCCGGTTACGCAACGACAGGGGATCGCCATGAACGCCACGCTCGCCAGCACGCCCTCCCCGCTCCCCCGGCCCCGCTCCCGCACGGCCCCCGGCGGCCCGGCCGGCACGCGCCCGCGTGGCTCCGCCGGAGCCCGTCCGCGCGGCACCGCCGGCACCCGCCCCCGCACCCCGGCCCAGGGCGGCCCGCCCCGCACCCTCCCCCCGCACACCGTCTTCGCCGAGCGCCTGCTCGCCGTGCTGAGCGGGGAGCGGCCCGTCCACTGGATGCTCGGCCACACCGTCGGAGACGCGTACGAGCAGCTGGTCAGGCTGGCCCCGGAGACGCCCCTGCGCTCCCTCGGCCCCCGCCCGGTCCTGCGCCGCTGCTCGATCCAGGTGCACCGCCCGCAAGCGGCGATCGAGGCCTTCGCGACCATCGCGACCGGCCCCCGCGTACGCGCCATGGCGTTCCGCCTGGAGCGCGGCGAGGACCAGCGCTGGCGCTGCGCGGCCGTGGAACTGGACGGCCTCGGCGTGGCCGCCCGCCACCCATGACGAAGGGGCCGGCCGCCACCGGGCGACCGACCCCTCCTCCCGCTTCAGAACGTCACTTCTTGCGGCGGCGCCCGCCACCCGCGTTCTTCTGCGCCTTGCGGCGCTCCGCACGGGTCAGCCCGTCGCCGGAGTCCACGTCGTCGGAGGCGAAGTCGCCCTCGACGACACCGCCGTCCCCGTCCACGGTCGGCGCGGAGAAGTGCAGCCGGTCCGGCCGCTGCGGGGCGTCGAGCCCCTTGGCGCGGATCTCCGGACGCCCGGCACCCGCCGGCACGTCCTCCTTGTCGAGCGACGGAGCGCTCGCCTGCACCGGGACCTCCTCGACCTGCTGCTCGACCTGGACCTCCAGGTTGAACAGGTAGCCGACGGACTCCTCCTTGATGCCCTCCATCATGGCGGTGAACATGTCGAAGCCCTCGCGCTGGTACTCGACCAGCGGGTCCTTCTGCGCCATGGCGCGCAGGCCGATGCCCTCCTGGAGGTAGTCCATCTCGTAGAGGTGCTCGCGCCACTTGCGGTCGAGGACGGAGAGGACCACGCGACGCTCCAGCTCGCGCATGATGTCCGAGCCGAGCTGCTTCTCGCGCGCGTCGTACTGCTCGTGGATGTCGTCCTTGATGGACTCGGCGATGAACTCGGCGGTGATGCCCGCCCGGTCCCCGGCCGCGTCCTCCAGCTCGTCCACGGTGACCTTCACCGGGTAGAGCTGCTTGAAGGCGTTCCACAGACGGTCGAGGTCCCACTCCTCCGCGAAGCCCTCGGCGGTCTCCTGGCGGATGTAGTCGTCGATCGTGTCGTCCATGAAGTGGCGCACCTGCTCGTGCAGGTCCTCGCCCTCCAGGACGCGGCGGCGCTCGCCGTAGATGACCTCACGCTGCCGGTTGAGGACCTCGTCGTACTTCAGGACGTTCTTGCGCGTCTCGAAGTTCTGGGTCTCGACCTGGGACTGCGCGGAGGCGATGGCACGGGTGACCATCTTGTTCTCGATCGGCACGTCGTCCGGCACGTTGGCCATGGCCATCACGCGCTCGACCATCTGCGCCTTGAACAGACGCATCAGGTCGTCACCGAGCGAGAGGTAGAAGCGGGACTCGCCAGGGTCGCCCTGACGGCCGGAACGACCGCGCAGCTGGTTGTCGATACGACGCGACTCGTGGCGCTCGGTACCGAGGACGTACAGCCCGCCGAGGTCCTTGACCTCCTCGAACTCCGCCTTCACGGCCTTCTCGGCCCGCTCCAGGGCGCCGGGCAGAGCCGCGGCCCACTCCTCGACGTGCTCGACCGGGTCCAGGCCCGCCTGGCGCAGCTCGGCCTCGGCGAGGTCGTCCGGGTTGCCGCCGAGCTTGATGTCCGTACCACGGCCGGCCATGTTCGTGGCGACGGTGACGGCGCCGCGGCGGCCGGCCTGCGCGACGATCGTGGCCTCGCGCTCGTGGTGCTTGGCGTTGAGGACCTCGTGCGGGATGCCGCGCTTGGCGAGCTGCTGCGAGAGGTACTCGGACTTCTCGACGGAGGTCGTGCCGACGAGGACCGGCTGGCCCTTCTCGTGCTTCTCCGCGATGTCGTCGACGACGGCGGCGAACTTGGCGACCTCGGTCCGGTAGATCAGGTCGGACTGGTCGTTGCGCTGCATCGGCCGGTTCGTCGGGATCGGGACGACGCCGAGCTTGTAGATCTGGTGGAACTCGGCGGCCTCGGTCATGGCCGTACCGGTCATGCCGGAGAGCTTGTCGTACAGGCGGAAGAAGTTCTGCAGGGTGATCGTGGCGAGCGTCTGGTTCTCGTCCTTGATCTGCACCCCTTCCTTCGCCTCGATCGCCTGGTGCATGCCCTCGTTGTAGCGGCGGCCGGCGAGGATACGGCCGGTGTGCTCGTCGACGATCATGACTTCGCCGTCCATGACGACGTAGTCCTTGTCCTTCTTGAACAGTTCCTTCGCCTTGATGGCGTTGTTCAGGTAACCGACGAGCGGCGTGTTCACCGACTCGTAGAGGTTGTCGATGCCCAGCCAGTCCTCGACCTTGGCGACGCCCGCCTCGTGGATGGCGACGGTGCGCTTCTTCTCGTCGACCTCGTAGTCGCCGGTCTCCTCGATGCCCTTGAGCGGGTTGCCGGGCTCGCCCTTGCTCAGCCGGGTGACCAGCTTGGCGAAGTCGCCGTACCACTTGGTCGCCTGGTCGGCGGGGCCGGAGATGATCAGCGGCGTACGGGCCTCGTCGACGAGGATCGAGTCGACCTCGTCGACACAGGCGTAGTTGTGGCCGCGCTGGACGAGCTCGTCCTTGGACCACGCCATGTTGTCGCGGAGGTAGTCGAAGCCGAACTCGTTGTTCGTGCCGTACGTGATGTCGCAGGCGTACTGCTCGCGGCGCTGGGCCGGCGTCATGTTGGCCAGGATGCAGCCGACGGTCAGACCGAGGAACTTGTGGACGCGACCCATCATCTCGGAGTCGCGCTCGGCCAGGTAGTCGTTGACCGTGATCAGGTGCACGCCCTTGCCGGAGAGCGCGTTGAGATACGCCGGGAGGGTACCGACGAGGGTCTTGCCCTCACCGGTCTTCATCTCGGCGACATGGCCGAGGTGGAGTGCGGCGCCGCCCATCAGCTGGACGTCGTAGTGGCGCTGGCCGAGAACGCGCTTGGCGGCCTCGCGGACGGTCGCGAAGGCCTCCGGCATCAGGTCGTCGAGGCTCTCGCCGTCGGCGTACCGCTGCTTGTACTCATCGGTGAGCGCCCGCAGGTCGGCGTCGGAGAGGTTGACGAAGTCCTCTTCGATGGAGTTGACCTGGTCCGCGATGCGGTGCAGTTTGCGCAGGATCTTGCCTTCGCCTGCACGCATGAGCTTGTTGAAGACGGACACTGAGGCTGGTCTCCTTGCCGGTCGGGCCTGGCACTGGGTCTTGTGATGGACGCGAGCGCGGGCACGGCAGGTGGTCCCCACCGCAACGGCCATCGTAAGCGAGACCGCCCTCGCGCAGGGAGGCCCGCAGTGCCGGAGCCGTACGTCCGCCCGTAAAGAGAACGCACGAGGTGGGCGGAAGGTGCCGCCCCATCCGAAAAGTGTTCGCTTCCGGTACGAGCGGTCAGCACAATCCCGGCATGGATCCCATCATCCTCACCACAGACCGCCTGCGGCTGCGGAGCTTCGTCCCCGAGGACGTCGACGCGGTGTACGCCATCTGCCAGGACCCCGCCATCCAGCGCTGGACCGTCGTCCCCTCCCCGTACAAGCGCGAGGACGCCGAGCTCTTCGTCCTCCGGCTCGTCCCGGACGGCTGGCGGGACGACGCCGAGTACGTCTTCGCCGCCGAACCGGTGGAGGGCGGCCCGCTCCTCGCCTCCGTCGGCCTGTTCAACCGCGGCCAGGGCGCCTGGGAGGTCGGCTACTGGATGGCGAAGGAGCAGCGCGGCTCCGGCTACATGACGGAGAGCGTCCGGGCCCTGGCCCACTGGGCCTTCACCGGGCTCGGCTGCACCCGCCTGATCTGGCGCGCCGAGGTCGGCAACACCGCCTCGCGCGCGGTCGCCGAGCGGGCCGGCTTCGTTCTGGAGGGCGTCCAGCGCGCCGGGCTCGCCAACAAGGGCACGCTCCGGGACGCCTGGGTCGGCGCCCTGCTCCCCTCCGACTTCGGCCTGCCGAGCCCCTTGCCGTACCTCCCCGCGCCCGAGCGTCCGGCCGAGGCGGTGTGACTGTCAGTGCCGGGGCCTAGGGTGCGGTCCATGACGACTGCGCCGCGCCCCGCCGCCGAACTGTCCGCCGACGACGCCCGCAGGATCGCCCTGCGCGCCCAGGGGTTCCTCGGCGCGCCCGACCGCAGGGCCGGGGTGCGCGGCGTCCTCCGCTCCCTCGGCCAGGTCCAGCTCGACACCATCTCGGTCCTGGCCCGCTCGCACGAGCTCATTCCGTACGCACGCCTGGGCGCAGTGGGACGCCCCGCGGTGGAGAAGGCGTACTGGACCGAGGCGCACGCCTTTGAGTACTGGTCGCACGCCGCCTGCATCCTGCCCGTCGAGGAGTGGCCGCACTTCGCCTTCCGCCGCCGCGCCTACCGCGACCGCCCGCAGTGGCACCACGAGCTGTCAGCCGGGGCGTACGACAAGGTGATCGACCAGCTGCGGGACCAGGGCCCGCTGACGGCGACCGAGCTGGGCGGCGCGAAGAACAAGGGCGAGTGGTGGGACTGGTCGGACTCCAAGATCGCCGTGGAGCGGGCGCTGATGTACGGCGAGGTGGTCGTCACGGAGCGGCGCGGCTGGAAGCGGGTCTACGACCTGGCCGAGCGGGCGATCCCGCAGGCGCTGCTCCACGACGAGCTGGACGACGCCGAGTGCGTGCGGCGCCTCGTGCGGCAGGCGGGCGAGGCCCTCGGCGTGGGCACGCGCGCGGACATCGCCGACTACCACCGGATCAAGGCCGAGCAGTTCGACGCGGTCGTGGAGTCCTCGGGTCTGGTGCCGGTGACGGTGGCCGGCTGGGGGAAGCCCGCCTGGGCGGATCCGGCGGCGCTCGCGTCCGAGCCGCGCGGCCGGCACCGCACGACGCTGCTCTCGCCCTTCGACTCGCTGATCTGGGAGCGGCCGCGCACGGAGCGGATCTTCGGCTTCACGCACCGCCTGGAGGCGTACGTGCCGAAGCAGAAGCGGATCCACGGCTACTTCGCGATGCCGGTGCTCGCCGGGGGCCGGCTGGTCGGCCGGGTGGACCCGGCGCGCGAGGGCAGGACGCTGGTGGCGAAGCAGGTCTCGCTCGACGGCCCCAAGGCCGTACCGGCGGTGGCGAAGGCCCTGCGCGAGGCGGCCGAGTGGGTGCGCTGCGACGCGGTGACGGTCGAGCGGGTGGACCACCGGGAGCTGGCGCCCGAGCTGCTCAGGGCTCTCGCCTGAGGAGGCGCCCTGCGGCGCGCCTCAGCGGATCTCCAGGATCTTCTCCCGCATCGCGTAGACCACGGCCTCCATCCGGGAGTGCAGCTGCAGCTTCTCCAGGATGTTCCGGACGTGGTTCTTCACCGTGTTCTCGGAGATACTGCACCCCCCGGGGGACGACCCCCGGACCCCCAGCAGGGGCGTCCAGCGGCGGAGCCTCAGCGAATCTCCAGGATCTTCTCCCGCATCGCGTAGACCACGGCCTCCATCCGGGAGTGCAGCTGCAGCTTCTCCAGGATGTTCCGGACGTGGTTCTTCACCGTGTTCTCGGAGATGAACAGCTCCTTGGCGATGTCCCGGTTGTTCATGCCGGTCGCGACGAGCTTGAGGACCTCCAGCTCGCGGTCGGTCAGCCGGGGCGCGGGCACGAGCCGGCGCTCGTCGGTGCGCTGGATCATCGACTTGAACTCGGTGAGCAGCTTGGACGCCATCGAGGGGCTGATCTGCGACTGCCCGTCGGCGACCGCCCGGATCGCGGTGGCGACCTCGTCGGTGGAGATCTCCTTGAGGAGGTAGCCGGTGGCCCCGGCCTTGATCGCGTCGTAGAGGTCGGCCTCCTCGTCGCTGATCGTCAGCATGATGATCTTCGCGCTGGGGGCCACCTCCTTGATGGAGGTGCACGCCTCGATGCCGCCGCGCCGGGGCATCCGTACGTCCATCAGAACGATGTCGGGCAGCAGATCGGCGGCCTTGTCGACGGCCTCGGCGCCGTCACCGGCCTCGCCGACCACCTGGATGTCCTCCTCCTGGGCGAGGACGATCTCGAGTCCCCGGCGGAAGAGGGCATGGTCGTCCACGACGAGGACCCGGATCGGCTCCTTGCGGAAGGCTCCGCTGTCCGAATCCGATCCCTCCGGGACCGCACCACCGTGCTCGCGCCCGCTGAGCACCGGCCCGAAGCTGTCCGCCATCGTTCCTCCCCCTGAAGGCCGTGGCCTGAATTCGTTTCCGGTCCTCCAACCCGTGCCCGTTCGGCACCGGTTGGCGTGCACGCCATGATTTCATGCCCGGGCGGCCACGGGGCGATCCACGGGCGCACGGGGGTGCCCCTGGGGGCGCGAAGTGCGCCCCAGGGGCACCGAGAGGGACACCTCAGTTCGGAGGCGGCACGGGACGGCGGATCAGCCGCCGAGCGCACCGCCGGCGCCGCCGCCCTCGGCGAGCGGGTCGCTCTCCAGGTGGATGACGCCGTAGTCGTAGGCGTGGCGCCGGTAGACGACGCTCGGCTGCTTGGTGTCGGAGTCGACGAAAAGGTAGAAGTCGTGCCCGACCAGCTCCATCTCGTAGAGCGCCTGGTCGAGCGTCATCGGTGCGGCCCGGTGGGTCTTCTCGCGGACCACGAGCGGGCCTTCGCCCTGGACCTCGATGGAGCCCATCATCGTGGTGGGCACCTTGTCGGTCTCGTCCACGGCCAGTTGGCCGTCTCCGTTGAGCTTGGCGGCGCCGGGCACCACGTCCCCGACCTCCGCCGCGGACAGCCGGCCGTTGCCACGGCGGGTGTACCGCTTGTCGTGCTGCTTGCGCAGTCGGGCCTCGAGCTTGCCGTGGGCGAGGTCGAGCGCTGCGTAAGGGTCGCCTGCCGCTGCTTCCGCCCGGATCACCGGGCCTCGGGAATGGACGGTGATCTCCACGCGGTCGGACCGTTCGGCCTGCCGCGGGTTGGTCTCCTTGGACACCTCGACGTCGAGGCTGATCACCTTGCCGTCGAGCTTCTGGATCTTCTCCAGGTTCAGCTTCTCGGCCACGTGCTTGCGGAACCGCTCGGGCACCTCGGTCTTGCGGCCCTTGACGACGATGTCCACGCAGAACTCCGTTCCCGGATCGCCCTGGTCGGCTCCTTGGCCGCCGGGCATCTCCCTTTGCACCAGCTCCGGTGGTCACCGGAGCTCGGACTTGGCGACTTCGACCTCCTCCTCCCCAGTCGACAAGATCTCCACCCCATCGACAAGAGGTTAATTCGCCCTGAACTCCTGTCCTGTAGGCGCAACCATGTATTCGGTGAGGCGATGGCATTCGCCATTCCTCACAACCGAACATAGCCCCTTCGGACGGGTGTCGGCACCCGCTACCGCGACATACCTCCGTTCGGGTGCTTTCACCTCTCACCACCTGCAACGATCGAAGTTTCCGGCGAGTTCCGGTTTATTTCGAACGAAGCGGGAGAGGATGCGATCACAGCCGCCACCCGCTGTTCGATTCCGCGCTGCGCCGAACCGACCGGTAAGCCGTGCGGTATTCCATGAATGAACGGAAGGTGTACGGCTCCGAGGGCGCGCGCCGCCTCCGTGAGCGAGGCGCCCGTGGTCATCAGATCGTCCACGAGCATCACCCTTCCCTCCGTCAGGAGCCGTGCTCCGCCCGGCACGACCTCCAGCGCCCCCGACAGGTTCGCGAGCCGTCCGCGCGCCCCGAGACCCGCCTGGTCCGCCACGTACCTCCGCTGCCGCAGCACGGGCACGACCCGCGCCGGCCTGCCCGCCCGCCGCAGCCTGGCCGCCGCGGCCAGCGCGATCCGCCGCGTCGGATCATGGCCACGCGCCCGTACGGAACGCCGCGAGGACGGCACGGGTACGAGGAGCAGCGGGCCGTCCGCGGGTCCCGCCGCGGGCCCGGCAGCGGCCTCCACGGCCCCGGCGAGGGCGCCGCCCAGGGGCCCGGCGAGCGTGAGCGCCCCGCGCTCCTTGTGGGCGATGAGGAGCTCCCGTACGGCCTCGGCGTACGGCGCGGCGGCGTGCACCGAGGGCAGTCCGGCGGGCTCGGGCGAGGGCCTCACCCTGCGCGGCGCCGTCCCGGCGAGGGCGTCCGCGCAGGCGGGGCACAACTCCGTCCGCGGTCTGCCGCAGCCTCCGCAGGCGACCGGCAGCACCAGCCCGGCGATCTCGCGCCACCACCCCCGCATGGCTCCACTGTGCGCCTCCGGACGCCTCCCGGCCACCCCTGTGGAAAACCCGCCGGGAGCCTGGAAGTACGTCAGGTGCGCCCTTCGCGGCCCGGGCCCCGGCAGGGGCCCCGGGCCGGGTCCTAGCCGGGGTAGACGGGCGACAGGCCCTTCTTGGCGACCGGCTGCCAGTTGGTCCCGGGGGCCAGCCGGACGATGCCGTCGTCGCCGGAGTCGGCCACCACGGGCGCCTTGTCCGTGTGCGGCGCCGCCACCGACGTCACCCCGTTCAGACCGGGGAGCACCGAGGTCGTCGAGGTCGAGCCGTCGGTCTGGAGGTAGCGGACCTGCTGGACGCCGCCCGCCTCCTTGCCGACGACGACGAGCCGACTGGGCCCCGCCCAGGAGACGGCCGTGACCGACTCCATCCGGGGTGCGGCGGGCTGGAGGTCGAGGACGGAGACCACCGGTTCCTCACCGGTCGTCTGCCGCTGGATCCGGCCGATCTGCAGGGTCGTCCGCTCGCCCTGCGTGATGACCAGGGCGATCCGTACGCCGTCCGCGGAGACCCGCAGGGACTCGATGCGGGTGTCGTCCCCCAGCCAGGGCGTGCGGACCCTCACGGGGTGACCGGTGCCGTCGGGCACCATCCACAGCCGGGGCGCGGCCGGGTCCCGGTCGGCGACCCACAGGTCGCCCCTGACGTCCCAGCTGGGCGCGGACAGCCGGTCGGCCGGGCGGGCGGCCCGGCTGGTCAGGACGGGCGGCAGCGGGTCCTGCTCGGTGGTGATGGAGGAGACGAGGAGCTGGCGGCCGGCCTCGCCGACCCCGGCGGCCCGGGTCTCGCCGCGGTCGACGGCGACGGAGCCGAGCGGCACGGTGCCCTTGCCGAACGGCCCGGGCACGTCGATCGGCGCGTCCGCCTCCTTGCCGCCGACCAGGAGCTTCATCAGCTTGCCGTGCTCGTCGACGAAGTAGGGGTGCTCCTCGCGGTCGGTGTTGCGCACCGCCGCGAACTCTTCCGCCTGCCCCTTGCCGAGACGGCACAGCGACTGCCCGGTCGATCCGAGGAGCTCCACCTGCTCGACCCGTACGGAGGTCAGGTCGCCCAGCGTGAACAGCAGCTGCGCCGCCATCCGCCGGCACGCCTCGGCGCCGGCCCCGTCCGCCTTGCGGTTGAGCGGCACCCTCAGCGTGGACTGGTCGTCCGTGGTCAGGGTGGTGACGCCGCTCTTCAGCTCCGTACCGGAGGGGAACCGCGAGTCGACGGCCGGCTTCAGCCAGTTCGTCGGGCCTTCCAGGAGCGCCTTGACCGTCTGCGTCACCGGATCCATCCGGGTGACGGGGTCCTGCCGCTGCCGGATGTAGACGGGGTCGGCGACGACCCAGTCCGCCCCGGAGGCGAAGTAGTACTTGTTGACCGACCGGTAGTTGCGAAGGAAGTCGGCCTCGCCGAGGACCAGGCCGGGCGGGAGGCTGTCGATGCGCCATTCCTTGCCCTTGCCGTTCGCCGAGGGCTGCTGCACGACATGGATCGACTGGAGGTATTCGGCGGGGCTGACCGGCTGGTACGCGTGCCGGGCGTCCACGGTCGCGATCTTGCGTCCGGACAGCGGGTAGGCGCGGCCCTGGTTGTCGGGGTCGGCGTTGCGGTCGGTCGGCTCACGGTCGGGCGCGGTGGTGAGCACGGTGATGCTCTGCTCCGGCCTCCAGCTCTGCGCGGCCTTCTTCGTGAGGTACTTGCGGGCGGTGGCGAAGCCGGGGTCGTCACTGGTCATGGCTTCCAGGAAGCCGTCGACGATCTCGTCCGGGTCCGCGTTCTCCCGGGGCGCGACGGCGTAGACCCGCACCTGCGAGTCGCCCGTGTTGGACCCCTTGACCGGCTGGACGTCCCCGCTGTCGGGCATCGTCGCGCACCCGGTCACCAGGAGGCCTCCGCACGCGGCGAGGACCACCGCGCGTGTACTGCGTCCCCGCCCCGCGTGCTCCGCTCGGGAGTCAGCGCCCACGTGTTCCGTCCTCCCGCTCCAGTGGTCCGTTCCCGCCGGCCGTCGTCGTGCCCGCCGCGCCGCCGTCGCCGTCCGTCACCGCTCGTGCCACGACCCGTGCGCCGCTGCCGGGCAGCGCCGTCGGATCGACGGTCGCCCGCGGCGGCGCGGGCAGCCTCGGCGGTACGGCGAGCGCCGGACGGTCGCCCGCGGGCTGCGTCGGCACCGAGGCGAGCCGGCCGCTCTCCTGGGCGCGTCCGGCGGCCGCCTGCTCGCGGTTGCGCCGGGAGTCCTCGGGCTCCAGCGGGATCGGGGAGCCGCGCAGCGGCTCGTCGGCGGTGCGCGGCAGGGTGAGCCGGAACTGCGAACCGCCGCCGGGCTCGCCCCAGGCCTGGAGCCAGCCGCCGTGCAGCCGCGCGTCCTCGACGGCGATCGACAGGCCGAGGCCGGTGCCGCCGGTCGTACGCGCGCGTGCCGGGTCGGCGCGCCAGAAGCGGTTGAAGACCCGGGTGGCCTCGCCCGGCTTCAGACCCACGCCGTAGTCCCGTACGGCCACCGCGACGGCCCCTCCGGCGGCGGCGAGCTTCACGACCACGTCGCGGCCCTCGCCGTGCTCGACGGCGTTGACGACGAGGTTGCGCAGCACCCGCTCGACCCGGCGGGCGTCCGCCTCGGCCACCACGGGCTGCTGGTCGCCGAGGACGACGATCCGGGTGCCCTTGCGCTCGGCGAGCGGCTCGGCACCGCCGATGACGCGGCGGACGACCTGTCGCAGGTCTATCGGCTCGGCTTCCAGGGCGGCCGCGCCCGCGTCGAAGCGGCTGATCTCCAGGAGGTCGGAGAGCAGCGACTCGAAGCGGTCTAGCTGGTCGCCGAGGAGTTCGGCGGAGCGTGCGGTGATCGGGTCGAAGTCGACGCGGGCCTCGTGGATGACGTCGGCGGCCATCCGGACGGTGGTCAGCGGGGTGCGCAGCTCGTGCGAGACGTCGGAGACGAAGCGCCGCTGCATCCGCGAGAGCTCCTCCAGCTGCTGGATCTTCAGCTGGAGGTTGGAGGCCATCTTGTTGAAGGCCTCGCCGAGGCGCGCGATGTCGTCCTCGCCGGTGACCTTCATGCGTTCCTGGAGCCGGCCGGCCGAGAGCCGCTCGGCGATCCCCGCGGCCATCCGTACGGGCGTGACCACCTGGCGCACCATGAGCCAGGCGATGGCGCCGAGGAGGACGACGACGAACAGTCCTGCGGTCGCCAGGGTGCCCTTGACCAGGGTGAGGGAGTCCTCCTCCTGGGTCAGCGGGAAGAGGTAGTACAGCTCGTACTGGTCGCCGTCGGCGTCGTTGAGCCGCTTGCCGATCACCAGGCCGGCCTCGGAGGCCTTGCCGCTGGTGTAGTGGATGCGCGTGAACTTCTGGTAGGTCCCGGTGCCCTGGGCGACGGAGTGCCGCAGTTCCGCCGGGATGCTCGTGGTCGGGTCGACCTCGCCGGAGGCGCGGGCGCCGCGGCTCGCGGTGTCACCGGTGTCGAGGGAGAGCGCGACCACGTTGAAGGCGCTCTGGCCACCGCTGGCGAGCTGCTCGACCAGCGTGGAGCGCCAGTTCACGGAGGCGCCGGCCCGTCCGCCGTCCTGCTGCCCGGGCGCCGAGGGGGTGGTCGCCGCCCGGTCCTGGGCGGCGGAGAACCCTCCGGCGGCCTGGCTCTGGGCGGCCCTCTCCTTGGCATCGAGCAGCCCGTTGCGGACCTGCCCGATGACGACGATGCCGAGCAGCAGCACGACTCCGAGGGACATCAGCAGGGTGCCCGCGACGATCCTCAGCTGGATGTTCCGCCGCCACAGCCGCACGGCGGGCAGCAACGGCCGGCGGACCCAGCGCGCGAAGAGCCGGAGGACCGCCCTGCTGCGCAGCAGACGGCCGAATCGCGAGCCCCCCCGCCCCGGTCCGGCAGTCCGCCCCGTACGGACTCCCGGGTCCCCGGGCCTCGGAGCAGTACTGCCTGTGCTCATGTCAGCTCGGCCCCGCCTTGTAACCGACACCGCGGACGGTCACCACGATCTCCGGGCGCTCGGGGTCCTTCTCGACCTTCGAGCGCAGCCGCTGGACGTGCACGTTCACCAGCCGGGTGTCGGCCGCGTGCCGGTAGCCCCAGACCTGCTCCAGAAGCACCTCACGCGTGAAGACCTGCCACGGCTTGCGCGCGAGGGCGACAAGCAGGTCGAACTCCAGCGGGGTCAGCGCGATGGACTGGCCGTCCCGCTTCACGGAGTGCCCGGCCACGTCGATGACGAGGTCGCCGATGGTGAGCTGCTCGGGGGCGGGCTCCTCGGACCTCCGCAGCCGCGCCCGGATGCGGGCGACGAGCTCCTTCGGCTTGAACGGCTTCACGATGTAGTCGTCGGCGCCGGACTCCAGGCCCACGACCACGTCGACGGTGTCGCTCTTGGCCGTGAGCATGACGATCGGCACCCCGGACTCGGCCCGGATGAGCCGGCACACCTCGATGCCGTCCCTGCCGGGCAGCATCAGGTCGAGCAGCACCAGGTCGGGCTTGGCCTCTCTGAAAGCGGCAAGCGCCTTGTCACCGTCCGCAACGAACGACGGCTCGAACCCTTCACCCCGCAGCACGATGCCGAGCATCTCGGCCAGTGCGGTGTCGTCGTCGACGACAAGAACGCGTCCCTTCATATCGACATCATCCCATTTCCGTATCAGTCCTAAGGCGGCTGGTGAGATACCTCACTGACCTGCGGCGACGTCCTTGATCAACCGTCGGTGACTGCCCGTGTTCATGGGTGTTGATGTCAGTCATGGATGTCACCCCCGTGTCCCCCGTGGTCGCGCAGAACCGTACCCGAATCGGCCCCGGAGGCCCACGGCCAGGACTGGGCCTTCTGGGCTCCGGACGGACCGAACGGGCCGGAACCGACGCCGGGCTTCCCGTCCGAGGTGCGGCCGGGCGGAGGCAGTGGTGAGCATGGAGGGGTGACTGTCCGCCCACCGCAGACAGTCGGTCTCGTCGTGCTCGACGACCCCGGGCCCGCACTCGCCGAGCCTGTTCGCCTCGCTGCTCGACAGTGATCGGGGCGGCCACTGCCGTCTGGCCGTGGACTTCGGTCAGGACTGCACGGTGCGCCAGCTGTCGGAGAAGTCATCGACTTCATGGAGCCCATCGACTCCGAGCTCCCCGCCGACAGGCACCGCCTCATCCGCGTGGCCCGGGTCGTCCGCGGCAGTCTGCCCTTCGAGCTGCTGTGCAGACCCCGCTTCGACTACGGACGCGCCTCGCACACGCTCAGCCACCTCGAAGACGGCAGTGTCGGCTTCCAGGGCCCCGACACCGACCTGCACCTCCAGGCTTCCGGTCCGCTACGGCTGCACGCCGACGGCGCCGACGTCACGAGCCGCTTCAACCTGAATGCCGGCGAGAGCGCGGCGGTGATCCTCACCAGCGACACGGGCACAGCGGGCGCTCGCAGTGGCCGCCCCGGAGGGGTGATGCCGACCACCGAGGAGATCACGGCACTGCTCGACGCATGCCGTGACTTATGGCTCGGCTGGTTGAAGTCCTGCCGCTACAAGGGCCGCTGGCACGAGATGGTCATCCGTTCCGCCATCACCCTCAAGCTGCTCACCTACGCGCCGACCGGCGCCCCGATCGCGGCGGCCACGATGGGTCTTCCCGAGGAGATCGGCGGCGAGCGAAACTGGGACCACCGCTACACCTGGGTACCGGCGCTCCGCCCCGGTCCGGGCCGGAAACGCCGCGGCCGACCAGATCCAACAGGACATCTACGGCGAGGCCGCGTACGCCCTTGCCCAGTCCAGCGACATCGGCGGCCTTCGCGGCTGGCGCGTGTTCGCGGGGCTCGTCGACTGGCTGTGCGACCACTGGGGCCGCCCGGACGAGGGCACACCGACGTCCTGGACGCCTCGCTGCTGCTGATGCCCCGCGTCGGCTTCGTGTCCCCCACGGACCCGGACTGGCTCAGCACACTGGACGCGATGGGCGAGGAGCTGGTCAGCGACAGCCTCGTCTACCGATACGACCCGTCCGCCTCCCCGACGGACTGCGGGGCTCCGAAGGCGCCTTCAGCCTGTGCAGCTTCCTGTACGTCGAGGCGCTCGCCCGATCCGGTCGGGTCCATCAGGCCCGCTACGCCTTCGACAAGATGCTCACCTACGCCAACCACGTCGGTCTGAGCTCGGAAACTTCCCGCAGGCGTTCACGCATCTCGCCCTCGTCACCGCCGCCCTCGCCCTCGACGAGGAACTCGACCGCGCCGACCGGCAGGACGCCTGAACCGCCGGCCGCGAAGAGAGGCCAGGTCCCATGCCCGAGGATGTCGCCCGCGCCGGGTCGCGGATGCTCGCTCCCCTCGCGCTGGCGCAGTTCATCTGCAGCTTCGCCGACTCGAACCTGAACGTGATGATCAACGACATCAGTCACGACCTGGACACCACCGTCCAGGGCGTTCAGGTCGCGATCACCGTGTTCCTCCTCGTCATGGCCGCCCTCATGATTCCGGGCGGGAAGGCGACCGACCGCTTCGGCCGCAAGCGCTGCTTCCTCGTGGGGCTGGCCGTCTACGGCGTCGGCGCCGTCCTCAGCGCCGTGGCCCCCGGACTCGGCGTACTGATCCTCGGCAACTCGATCCTCGAAGGCATCGGTACGGCCCTCCTCATCCCACCGGTGTACATCCTCACCACACTGCTCTTCACCGACCTCACCTCGCGAGCCCGCGCCTTCGGAGTGATCATGGCCGCCGGAGGCATCGGAGCCTCTTCCGCGAGCGCACCTCCAACCTCGGCCTGATCACCCAGAACGCCCCATGGCTCCTGCTCATGGGCACGTCCTTCACCGTGGCCACCTACCTCCAGGTCGTCCGCGGCTACGACGCCATCGAAACCGGCGTCATCTTCACCGCCGCCACCCTCGGCCTGCTCGTCTCCTCGCTCGGGGCGGAACGCCTCGCCAAACGCCTCGCACAGCGAACATTGATCATGATCGGCTCGGCTCCACCTTCGGCACCGCCATCGCCGGCACGATCCTGGTCGCCAACCTCACCAAGAACGCCTACGCCGCCGCCATGGCCACCCTCGCTCTGGCAGCTCTCGTCGGCCTCATCACGGCGTCACGCCTCCCCCGTACCTCACCCGCGCAGCCCTCGCCCCACACCGCCCGTCAGCCCTGAGCCGGACTCGACCTCTCGCCCGCTCCTTTGATGCCAGTGACGGATGTCACAGCCCTCTCGTCGGCGGAACCATCCGCACACTGTGCCGCCCACCGCTTGCACCATGAAGGTCCGGACAAAGGTACGAAGGAGATCAAGGCTCCGGCCCACGGGCGGGCCCCGCGTGGCACGATGGCACCCGGCCCGCCGCCGTGTCAGGTGTCGGCCGCCGTGACCGAGCCGGTTCGCCGATCCGGCACCGCGACCAATCCTCCGAGGTGGACGACCGTGAACGACACTCCGGGCTGGACCTCGCCCGGATCCGCCCCCTCCGACGGCCAGGACGACTCCGGGGTCCAGGGACCCCCCGCCACGGCCGACGCGAACGGCTCCGCCACCCAGTGGTCCAAGGACCAGCCGCCCGCCGGCCAGTGGACCTCGCCGACCGACCGGACCCCACAGCCCGCCCCCGGCCAGAACTGGGGAACCCCGCCCCCGCACGTCAACTGGGGCAGGCCTCCGGCCGCGAAGCCCGGAGTCATCCCGCTGCGCCCGCTGGGCATGGGCGAGATCCTCGACGGCGCGGTGAAGACCCTCCGCACCTACTGGCGCACGGTCCTCTCCATCACGGTGACGGTCGCGGTGATCTCCCAGATCGCCGACATCCTGGCCCAGCGCTACCTCGTGCCGGCCGCCCCGGAGCTCAACCCGGACGCCACGCCCGCCGAACAGCTGGAGCAGTCCCTGGACTCCGCCCAGGCCTCCCTGATCGGCCTGGGCCCCGCCCTTCTCGTGACGATGATGGCGTCGCTCGTGAGCGCCGCCCTGCTGACCGTCGTCATCAGCCGCGCGGTCCTCGGCCGCCCGGTCTCGCTGGGCTCGGCCTGGCAGGAGGCCCGCCCGCGGCTGCTCCAGCTGCTCGGCCTGACCCTGCTGCTCGCGGCGATGACCGTGGCCATCGTGAGCGTCGGCCTGTTCCCCGGCCTCCTGATCGGCGGTGCCGCCGGCGTGGCACTGACCTTCCTCGGAGGTCTCGGCGCCATCGTGGCGGTCATCTGGCTGATGATCCGCTTCAGCCTCTCCTCCCCCGCCCTGATGCTGGAGCGCCGCGGCGTCGTCCAGGCGCTGAAGCGCTCGGCGAAGCTGGTGCAGGGCACCTGGTGGCGGATCTTCGGCATCACGCTGCTGACCCAGCTGCTGATCTTCCTCTTCGCCATGATCATCGCGATCCCGTTCACCATCGTCGGCATCGCGGTGGACGGCGAAGGCTTCGAGGGCCTGCTCTCCGGCACCGCCACCACCTTCGGCTGGCCGTTCCTGATCGTCACGGGCATCGGCGGCGTGATCACCAGCGCGATCACCTACCCGATCTCGGCCGGTGTCACGGTCCTCCTCTACGTGGACCAGCGCATCCGCCGCGAAGCCCTGGACCTCGAACTGGCCCGGGCCGCAGGCCTCCCCGGCTACGACCCCACGCCGGGCACCGACACCGTCGGGGGCTGATGCGGTGACGGTCACGGGGGGAACGGCCGCGGCACTGGCACGGCTGCGCGCCGAAGGCGACGTACCGGTGGACATCTCCCGCACACCCGCCCGCGAGGCGGCGGAGCGGGAGCTGTCCGACCCGAAGTACCACCAGAACGACCCGAACCTCCTCCAGCGCGGCCTCGACCGCTTCTGGGAGTGGCTCGACGACCTCTTCGGCACCGCTTCGGGGGCCACCCCGGGCGGCGTCCTCGGCCTCGTCGTCATCGTCCTGCTCGTGGCCGCCCTCGCAGCCGCCTTCTGGTGGCGCCTCGGCACCCCGCGCCGGTCCCCCGGCACCACCGGCGACTCGCTCTTCGCCGACGGCCCCCGCACCGCCCGCGACCACCGCACGGCCGCCGCCCGGCACGCCTCCGCCGGCCGCTGGAACGAGGCCGTCCAGGAACGGATGCGCGCCATCGTCCGCTCCCTCGAAGAGCGCACCCTCCTCGACCCCCGCCCCGGCCGCACCGCCGACGAGGCCGCCGCCGAAGCCGGCCGCTCCCTCCCCTCCCACGCGGACGACCTGCGCCTCGCGGCCCGCACCTTCGACGACGTCACATACGGCGGCCGCACCGCCGACGAGCCCGCGTACCGCCGCGTCGAGGAACTGGACACCGCCCTGGAGCGGACCCGCCCCACCCTCGACACCGCCTCCACGGGGACCCCCGCATGAGCCGCCCGGCCGCCGGCACCTCGACCGCCCCAACCGCCCGCCAGGTGTGGACCCGCGTCCGCGGCGCGGTCCTCGTCCTCGCCCTGGTCCTGATCGGCGGCCTCGCCCTCGCGACGGTCCGCTCCACCGACGCCCACGCCTCCCTCGACCCGCGCTCCGCCGACCCGCACGGCAGCCTGGCCGTCGCCGAGCTCCTCAGGGCCCGCGGCGTCACCGTCACCGTCGCCACCACCCTCGACGAAGCCATCGCCTCGACGGCCACCGGAACGACCCTCCTGGTCACCACCCCCGACCTGCTGACGGACAGCCAGCAGTCCACGCTCCACACGGCCATGGAGAACTCCACCGGCCGCACGGTCCTCATCGGCGCCGGCCGCGCCTCCCTCGCCACCCTCGCCCCGGGAGTCACCAGCGCCCCGAGCACCCCGGTACGGGAACGCACCCCCGACTGCACCCTGCCGGCCGCCACCCGCGCCGGCAGCGTCGACCTCGGCGGCGAACGCTACGAGCCCTCCCCCGGCACCACCGCCTCCGCCTGCTACCACGCGGACGGCCTGCCGACCCTGCTGCACCTCCCCGCCGACGACACCGGCAGGGGTCCCGACACGGTCCTCCTCGGCTCGCCCGACATCCTCTACAACTCCCGCCTCGACCAACGGGGCAACGCCTCGCTGGCCCTGCAACTCCTCGGCTCCCAGCCCCATCTCGTCTGGTACCTCCCCTCCCTCTCCGACGCCTCGGCCACCGCCGACACACCGGCCGGCGACACCACGGGCAACTTCCTCTCCCTGATCCCCTCAGGCTGGCTGTGGGGCACCCTCCAACTCGCCCTCGCGGCCCTGCTGGCCGCCCTCTGGCGCGGCCGCCGCCTCGGCCCCCTGGTCACCGAGCGCCTCCCCGTGGCCCTGCGCGCCTCGGAGGCCACCGAGGGCCGCGCCCGCCTCTACCGCAAGGCGAACGCCCGCGACCGCGCCGCCTCCGTCCTGCGCACCGCGACCCGCTCCCGGCTCGCCCCGCTGCTCGGCGTCGCCGTCCAGGACGCCCACGCCCCCGACCGTCTCCTCCCCGCACTCTCCGCCCGTCTCCCCGAGACCACCGCGGACCCCAAGGACCTCCTCTTCGGCCCGGCTCCCGCCGACGACGCCACCCTCATCCGCCTGGCGGACCAACTCGACGCCCTCGAAAGAGAGGTACGCACCTCATGAGCGCCCCGACCCCCGAGATCGCCACGGACTCGGACAGCGCCCGCGCTTCCCTGGAGGCCCTGCGCACCGAGATCGCGAAGGCCGTGGTCGGCCAGGACCCCGCCGTCACCGGTCTCGTCGTCGCCCTGCTCTGCCGGGGACACGTCCTCCTCGAAGGCGTCCCCGGAGTCGCCAAGACCCTCCTGGTCCGCTCACTGGCCGCCGCACTCGAACTCGACACCAAGCGCGTCCAGTTCACCCCCGACCTGATGCCGAGCGACGTCACCGGCTCCCTGGTCTACGACGCCCGCACCGCCGAGTTCTCCTTCCAGCCCGGCCCGGTCTTCACCAACCTGCTGCTCGCCGACGAGATCAACCGCACGCCCCCGAAGACCCAGTCCTCCCTCCTGGAGGCGATGGAGGAGCGTCAGGTCACGGTCGACGGCACCCCGCGCCTCCTCCCGGAGCCGTTCCTGGTCGCCGCGACCCAGAACCCCGTCGAGTACGAGGGCACCTACCCCCTCCCCGAGGCCCAACTGGACCGCTTCCTCCTGAAGCTGACGGTCCCTCTGCCCTCACGCGCGGACGAGATCCACGTCCTCACCCGGCACGCCGAGGGCTTCGACCCCCGCGACCTGAAGGCCGCCGGAGTCCGCCCGGTCGCGGGCCCCGCCGAGCTCGAAGCGGCCCGCGCCGCCGTCGCCAAGGTCTCGGTCTCCGCCGAGATCGCCGGCTATGTCGTCGATATCTGCCGTGCCACGCGTGAATCCCCCTCACTCACACTCGGGGTCTCTCCCCGAGGCGCCACCGCCCTGCTCTCCACCGCCCGCGCCTGGGCCTGGCTCACCGGCCGGGACTACGTCACCCCGGACGATGTGAAGGCCCTCGCTCTCCCCACCCTGCGTCATCGCATCCACCTGCGGCCCGAGGCCGAGATGGAGGGGGTCACCCCCGACTCCGTCATCAACTCGATCCTCGCCCACGTCCCCGTCCCCCGCTGAGAACGGCGCCTCATGGCCCTCACCGGACGAACCGCGCTGCTCGCCGCCCTCGGATCGCTCCCCGTCGGCATCCTCGCCCCCAGCTGGACGGGGATGCTTGCGGTGAACGCGCCTCTCTCCCTCGCAATTCTGTGCGACTACGCCTTGGCGGCGCCAGTACGAAGGCTCCAATTCACCCGAAGTGGTGATACATCCGTTCGACTCGGTGACGGAGCCGAAGTCCAGCTCACCGTCAGCAACCCCTCCCGCCGGCGCCTCCGCGCCCAGCTCCGCGACGCCTGGCCGCCCAGCAGCTGGGTCCCCGGCACCGAGCAGGCCTCCTCGCGCCGCCGGCTGACCGTCCCCGCCGGCGAGCGCCGCCGCCTCACCACGAGCCTGCGCCCGACCCGCCGCGGGGACCGCCACGCGGTACGGATCACGGTCCGCTCCTTCGGCCCTCTCGGGCTCGCGGCCCGCCAGGGCCACCACGAGGTCCCCTGGACCGTCCGGGTCCTGCCGCCCTTCACCAGCCGCAAGCACCTGCCGTCCCGCCTGGCCCGGCTCCGCGAGCTCGACGGCCGCACCAGCGTGCTCACCCGCGGCGAGGGCACGGAGTTCGACAGCCTCCGCGAGTACGTCCCCGGGGACGACACCCGCTCCATCGACTGGCGGGCCACGGCCCGCCAGACCGCCGTCGCGGTCCGCACCTGGCGCCCCGAGCGCGACCGGCACATCCTGATCGTCCTCGACACCGGTCGCACCTCGGCGGGCCGCGTCGGCGACGTGCCGCGTCTGGACGCCTCGATGGACGCGGCTCTCCTCCTCACCGCTCTCGCCTCCCGCGCCGGTGACCGCGTGGACCTGCTGGCCTACGACCGGCGGCTCCGCGCCCAGGTCCAGGGCCGTTCCGCCGGCGACGTGCTCCCGGCCGTGGTCAACGCTCTCGCCCCGCTGGAGCCCGAACTGGTGGAGACGGACGCGCGCGGCCTGGCCGCGACGGCTCTGGCACGCGCTCCACGCCGCTCGCTGATCGTCCTCCTGACGAGCCTCGACGCGGCCCCGATCGAGGAGGGCCTCCTCCCGGTCCTCCCGCAGCTCGCCCAGCGCCACACGGTCCTGGTGGCCTCCGTGGCCGACCCGCACGTCACGCGCATGGCCGAGGCCCGAGGCACCATCGAGGCCGTCTACGAGGCAGCAGCGGCCACACAGACCCAGTCCCAGCGCGCCCGTACCGCGGACCAGCTCCAGCGCCACGGCGTCACGGTCGTCGACGCCACCCCCGACACCCTCGCCCCCGCCCTGGCAGACGCCTACCTGGCCCTGAAAGCAGCCGGCCGCCTCTGAGCCCGACAACAAGCGCCCCTCCGGAAGGGGTCCGTACCGTAAACGCAGAAAAGCCCCGCACCATGAGGTGCGGGGCTTTCCCACAATGATTGTTCGGCGGCGTCCTACTCTCCCACAGGGTCCCCCCTGCAGTACCATCGGCGCTGAAAGGCTTAGCTTCCGGGTTCGGAATGTAACCGGGCGTTTCCCTAACGCTATGACCACCGAAACTCTATGAAGTTGAACTCAACCGGCAAGGGAGTTCATTGCTTCAGAACTAACACAGTGGACGCGAGCAACTGAGGACAAGCCCTCGGCCTATTAGTACCGGTCAGCTCCACCCATTACTGGGCTTCCACATCCGGCCTATCAACCCAGTCGTCTACTGGGAGCCTTACCCTCTCAAGGAGGTGGGAATACTCATCTCGAAGCAGGCTTCCCGCTTAGATGCTTTCAGCGGTTATCCCTCCCGAACGTAGCCAACCAGCCATGCCCTTGGCAGGACAACTGGCACACCAGAGGTTCGTCCGTCCCGGTCCTCTCGTACTAGGGACAGCCCTTCTCAATATTCCTACGCGCACAGCGGATAGGGACCGAACTGTCTCACGACGTTCTAAACCCAGCTCGCGTACCGCTTTAATGGGCGAACAGCCCAACCCTTGGGACCGACTCCAGCCCCAGGATGCGACGAGCCGACATCGAGGTGCCAAACCATCCCGTCGATATGGACTCTTGGGGAAGATCAGCCTGTTATCCCCGGGGTACCTTTTATCCGTTGAGCGACGGCGCTTCCACAAGCCACCGCCGGATCACTAGTCCCGACTTTCGTCCCTGCTCGACCCGTCGGTCTCACAGTCAAGCTCCCTTGTGCACTTACACTCAACACCTGATTGCCAACCAGGCTGAGGGAACCTTTGGGCGCCTCCGTTACCCTTTGGGAGGCAACCGCCCCAGTTAAACTACCCATCAGACACTGTCCCTGATCCGGATCACGGACCGAGGTTAGACATCCAGCACGACCAGAGTGGTATTTCAACGGCGACTCCACCATGACTGGCGTCACGGCTTCAAAGTCTCCCACCTATCCTACACAAGCCGAACCGAACACCAATATCAAACTGTAGTAAAGGTCCCGGGGTCTTTCCGTCCTGCTGCGCGAAACGAGCATCTTTACTCGTAGTGCAATTTCACCGGGCCTATGGTTGAGACAGTCGAGAAGTCGTTACGCCATTCGTGCAGGTCGGAACTTACCCGACAAGGAATTTCGCTACCTTAGGATGGTTATAGTTACCACCGCCGTTTACTGGCGCTTAAGTTCTCAGCTTCGCCCTGTCGAAACAGAGCTAACCGGTCCCCTTAACGTTCCAGCACCGGGCAGGCGTCAGTCCGTATACATCGCCTTACGGCTTCGCACGGACCTGTGTTTTTAGTAAACAGTCGCTTCTCGCTGGTCTCTGCGGCCACCCCCAGCTCACGGAGTAAATCCGATCACCAGGCGTGGCCCCCCTTCTCCCGAAGTTACGGGGGCATTTTGCCGAGTTCCTTAACCATAGTTCACCCGAACGCCTCGGTATTCTCTACCTGACCACCTGAGTCGGTTTAGGGTACGGGCCGCCATGAAACTCGCTAGAGGCTTTTCTCGACAGCATAGGATCATCCACTTCACCACAATCGGCTCGGCATCAGGTCTCAGGCTTCATGTGTGACGGATTTGCCTATCACACGCCCTACACCCTTACCCCGGGACAACCACCGCCCGGGCTGGACTACCTTCCTGCGTCACCCCATCGCTTACCTACTACCACCTTGGGTCGACGGCTCCACCACTTTCCTTTCCCCGAAGGGTCCGGAACGGCTTCACGGCCTTAGCATTAATGGGCTCGATATTGGGCGTTTCAAAGCGGGTACCGGAATATCAACCGGTTGTCCATCGACTACGCCTGTCGGCCTCGCCTTAGGTCCCGACTTACCCTGGGCAGATCAGCTTGACCCAGGAACCCTTAGTCAATCGGCGCACACGTTTCTCACGTGTGTATCGCTACTCATGCCTGCATTCTCACTCGTGAACCGTCCACAACTCGCTTCCGCGGCTGCTTCACCCGGCACACGACGCTCCCCTACCCATCACAGCGGGCGTTGGCCCTCATGCTGCAATGACACGACTTCGGCGGTACGCTTGAGCCCCGCTACATTGTCGGCGCGGAATCACTTGACCAGTGAGCTATTACGCACTCTTTCAAGGGTGGCTGCTTCTAAGCCAACCTCCTGGTTGTCTCTGCGACTCCACATCCTTTCCCACTTAGCGTACGCTTAGGGGCCTTAGTCGATGCTCTGGGCTGTTTCCCTCTCGACCATGGAGCTTATCCCCCACAGTCTCACTGCCGCGCTCTCACTTACCGGCATTCGGAGTTTGGCTAAGGTCAGTAACCCGGTAGGGCCCATCGCCTATCCAGTGCTCTACCTCCGGCAAGAAACACACGACGCTGCACCTAAATGCATTTCGGGGAGAACCAGCTATCACGGAGTTTGATTGGCCTTTCACCCCTAACCACAGGTCATCCCCCAGGTTTTCAACCCTGGTGGGTTCGGTCCTCCACGAAGTCTTACCTCCGCTTCAACCTGCCCATGGCTAGATCACTCCGCTTCGGGTCTTGAGCGTGCTACTGAATCGCCCTATTCGGACTCGCTTTCGCTACGGCTTCCCCACACGGGTTAACCTCGCAACACACCGCAAACTCGCAGGCTCATTCTTCAAAAGGCACGCAGTCACGAGATACAGCAAGCTGTATCCGACGCTCCCACGGCTTGTAGGCACACGGTTTCAGGTACTATTTCACTCCGCTCCCGCGGTACTTTTCACCATTCCCTCACGGTACTATCCGCTATCGGTCACCAGGGAATATTTAGGCTTAGCGGGTGGTCCCGCCAGATTCACACGGGATTTCTCGGGCCCCGTGCTACTTGGGTGTCTCTCAAACGAGCCGTACAGATTTCAGCTACGGGGGTCTTACCCTCTACGCCGGACCTTTCGCATGTCCTTCGCCTATCCATACGGTTTCTGACTCGTCTCACAGCCGGCAGACTGTGAAAGAGAGATCCCACAACCCCGCATGCGCAACCCCTGCCGGGTATCACACGCATACGGTTTGGCCTCATCCGGTTTCGCTCGCCACTACTCCCGGAATCACGGTTGTTTTCTCTTCCTGAGGGTACTGAGATGTTTCACTTCCCCTCGTTCCCTCCACATGCCCTATGTGTTCAGGCATGGGTGACAGCCCATGACGACTGCCGGGTTTCCCCATTCGGAAACCCCCGGATCAAAGCCTGGTTGACGGCTCCCCGGGGACTATCGTGGCCTCCCACGTCCTTCATCGGTTCCTGGTGCCAAGGCATCCACCGTGCGCCCTTAAAAACTTGGCCACAGATGCTCGCGTCCACTGTGTAGTTCTCAAACAACGACCAGCCACCCATCACCCTGATCCAAAGAACCAGGTTCACTGGGGCCGGCATCCTCGAAGGCATGACCATGACGGCCGTACCCTCAGACACCCAACAACGTGCCAAGCACACTCTTCAGAACTCTCGTCACGTTCCACGCCGAAGCAGTACTTGTGAAGGAGACATCCGAGTGTGCCAACTAATCAACGTTCCACCCATGAGCTGACCGTGCAGAACGTTTGCCTGCAATCGGTACTGTGCTCCTTAGAAAGGAGGTGATCCAGCCGCACCTTCCGGTACGGCTACCTTGTTACGACTTCGTCCCAATCGCCAGTCCCACCTTCGACAGCTCCCTCCCACAAGGGGTTGGGCCACCGGCTTCGGGTGTTACCGACTTTCGTGACGTGACGGGCGGTGTGTACAAGGCCCGGGAACGTATTCACCGCAGCAATGCTGATCTGCGATTACTAGCAACTCCGACTTCATGGGGTCGAGTTGCAGACCCCAATCCGAACTGAGACCGGCTTTTTGAGATTCGCTCCGCCTCACGGCATCGCAGCTCTTTGTACCGGCCATTGTAGCACGTGTGCAGCCCAAGACATAAGGGGCATGATGACTTGACGTCGTCCCCACCTTCCTCCGAGTTGACCCCGGCGGTCTCCTGTGAGTCCCCATCACCCCGAAGGGCATGCTGGCAACACAGGACAAGGGTTGCGCTCGTTGCGGGACTTAACCCAACATCTCACGACACGAGCTGACGACAGCCATGCACCACCTGTATACCGACCACAAGGGGGGCACTATCTCTAATGCTTTCCGGTATATGTCAAGCCTTGGTAAGGTTCTTCGCGTTGCGTCGAATTAAGCCACATGCTCCGCTGCTTGTGCGGGCCCCCGTCAATTCCTTTGAGTTTTAGCCTTGCGGCCGTACTCCCCAGGCGGGGAACTTAATGCGTTAGCTGCGGCACCGACGACGTGGAATGTCGCCAACACCTAGTTCCCAACGTTTACGGCGTGGACTACCAGGGTATCTAATCCTGTTCGCTCCCCACGCTTTCGCTCCTCAGCGTCAGTAATGGCCCAGAGATCCGCCTTCGCCACCGGTGTTCCTCCTGATATCTGCGCATTTCACCGCTACACCAGGAATTCCGATCTCCCCTACCACACTCTAGCCTGCCCGTATCGGATGCAGACCCGGGGTTAAGCCCCGGGCTTTCACACCCGACGTGACAAGCCGCCTACGAGCTCTTTACGCCCAATAATTCCGGACAACGCTTGCGCCCTACGTATTACCGCGGCTGCTGGCACGTAGTTAGCCGGCGCTTCTTCTGCAGGTACCGTCACTTTCGCTTCTTCCCTGCTGAAAGAGGTTTACAACCCGAAGGCCGTCATCCCTCACGCGGCGTCGCTGCATCAGGCTTTCGCCCATTGTGCAATATTCCCCACTGCTGCCTCCCGTAGGAGTCTGGGCCGTGTCTCAGTCCCAGTGTGGCCGGTCGCCCTCTCAGGCCGGCTACCCGTCGTCGCCTTGGTAGGCCATTACCCCACCAACAAGCTGATAGGCCGCGGGCTCATCCTTCACCGCCGGAGCTTTCCACCGCAGGAGATGCCTCCCGCAGTCGTATCCGGTATTAGACCCCGTTTCCAGGGCTTGTCCCAGAGTGAAGGGCAGATTGCCCACGTGTTACTCACCCGTTCGCCACTAATCCACCCCGAAGGGCTTCATCGTTCGACTTGCATGTGTTAAGCACGCCGCCAGCGTTCGTCCTGAGCCAGGATCAAACTCTCCGTGAATGTTTACCCGTAATCGGGTCAGACACTCGCGTTGAGCGGGACAGTCATGCCGGAATATGGCCGACCGTCCACAGCGTCCTCGCTGTAGTGTGCCACCCCGAGGGGTGGACTTTTTCAAAGGAACCTCGACCATCCGAAGATGGACGGGGTATCAACTAATCTGGCGTTGATTTTTGGCACGCTGTTGAGTTCTCAAGGTGCGGACGCTTCCTTCGTTCCTGTTTCCAGGCCCTCCGGGCGCTTCCTTCGTTTCCGACTCTATCAGATCTTTCCGATCCGATTTCCTCGGTGCTTTCCGGTCCCTTTTGCTTTCGCTCCGGGCCCTTCCGGCGGTTTCGACTTTATCAGATTCATTTCGGCCGACCTAATCGGTGGCTTTCGTGATTCGAATAAGAATCGGGGTGACTCCGTGGAATCAAATCCCTGCCGGAGTGAGTGAGACTCTACCCGGTCACTGCCGAACTGTCCAGTTCTAGGCAACCGTTTGAATCTACCTCCCCACGAGCCCCGTGTCAACGGGTTTCGCGAGCACCGGAGGAGACTAGCAGCTCAGGAGGGGTCGACGCACATCAGGCGGCGGTGGGGAGCGCGGCGCTGCGGTCGGGCTCCTCCAGGTCGCCGATGTCGCCGGCCCGGGCGGCGCGGCCGCCGAGGACGTACACGTACGCGAGGAAGGCCAGCTCGGCGGCGATGCCGATGGCGATGCGGGCCCAGGTGGGGAGGCCCGAGGGGGTGACGAAGCCTTCGAGCAGGCCCGAGACGAAGAGGACCAGGGCCAGGCCGATGGCCATGCCGACGGCCGACCGGCCCTGTTCCGCCAGGGCGGCGCGGCGGGTTCTGGGGCCCGGGTCGATGACGGTCCAGCCGAGCCGGAGGCCCGTACCGGCGGCCACGAAGACAGCGGTCAGTTCGAGCAGGCCGTGCGGCAGGATCAGGCCGAGGAAGACGTCGAGGCGGCCGGCGGAGGACATGAGGCCGAGGCCGACGCCCAGGTTCAGCATGTTCAGGAAGAGGATCCAGAGGACCGGGATGCCCAGGAAGGCGCCCAGGACCAGACACATGGCAGCGGCCTGGGCGTTGTTCGTCCAGACCTGCGCCGCGAAGGACGCCGCCGGGTGGCTGGAGTAGTACGTCTCGTACTGGCCGCCGGGGCGGGTCATCTCGCGGAGGTCGGTGGAGGCGCCGATCGAGGCCTGGACCTCCGGATGCGTGCCGATCCACCAGCCGATGAGGACCGCGAGCAGGGTGGAGAGGACGGCCGTGGGGATCCACCAGTGGCGTGAGCGGTAGACCGCGGCGGGGAAGCCGGCCGTGAGGAAGCGGATCGCGTCGCGCCAGGAGGAGCGGCGGGTGCCGGTGACGGTGGCGCGGGCGCGGGCCACGAGCTGGGTGAGCCGGGCCGTGAGCATGGGGTCCGGGGCGCTGGACTGGACGATCGAGAGGTGGGTGGCCGTGCGCTGGTACAGCGCGACGAGCTCGTCGGCCTCGGCGCCGGTGAGCCTGTTGCCCTGGCGCAGAAGGTGGTCGAGGCGTTCCCACTCGGCGCGGTGGGCGGTCACGTAGACGTCGAGGTCCATGATCGGCTGCTGCTCCAGGCACTGGCTGCGGACGGGTCCGTACTACTGCGGCGCGCTGCGGGTCAGCTTGGCAGACTGGCGTTCGGAGGGGTCGGGAAGGTCGGAGAAGGGTGGGTGCCGTGAGTGGGTTGGTGACGGGAGACGCCGTCGTACTGGGGTTGCAGCCGGCGCGGCTGCCGAGTCGGGCGCTCGCGGTGCTCATCGATCTGGTCGTGGTGTGGGCCGCGTATCTGCTGATCTCGCTCGGGCTCGCGGTCGCGACGGCCTCGCTGGACGAGGCCGCGGTCATGGCGGTGTCGATCGCGTCCTTCCTGCTGGTGCTCGTGGGGGCGCCGATCGCTGTGGAGACGCTGTCGCACGGGCGGTCGCTGGGGAAGATGGCCTGTGGGCTGCGGGTGGTGCGGGACGACGGGGGGCCGATCCGGTTCCGCCACGCGCTGGTGCGGGGCGCGATGGGGGTCGTGGAGATCCTGATGACCTTCGGGGTCGTCGCCTGTGTCGCTTCGCTGGTGTCCGAGCGGGGGCGGCGGCTCGGTGACGTCTTCGCGGGGACGCTCGTGGTGCGGGAGCGGATACCCGCGGCGCGCGTTCTGGCGGTGCCTCCGCCGCCGCCGTGGCTGGTGGGGCGGTTCGCCGGGCTGGATCTCTCGGCGGTGCCGGAGGCGCTGTGGCTGGAGATACGTCAGTACCTGACGCGGTCGCGTGAGCTGGACCCGGTGGTGGGGCGGCGTCTTGCGGAGCGGCTGGCCGACGAGGTCGTGACGCGGACCGGTACGCCTCCGCCGGCGGGGGTGCCTGCGGATGCCTATCTGGCGGGCGTGGTGGCCGAGCGGCAGGCGCGGGACGCGCGAAAGGTCTTCGCCCTGGGAATGGGGGCCGGTAGGCCTGGGGTGCCCGCGGTGTCCGGGGTGCCCGCGGTGCCCTCGGTGTCCGGAGTGGCGGGCGCTGTTCCGTCCTCGGTTGTCGCTCCCCCTGCGTCGGCTCCCCCGGTGTCCTCTCCCCCGGTTGTCGATCCCGTCGGGGAGTCCAGCGCTCGTCCTACCGGGTTCGCTCCGCCGGCCTGAGGCGCCCCCGTCAGGGGAAGACCGACGGCGGGGTCTCCAGGGCTTCGAGTTCGATGCCGGGGGCCGAGAGGACCACGTCGCCGGCGATGTGGACCGTATGGCGTTCGCCCGTGTCCAGGGCGTTGACCTGGTATTCGTCCACCATCAGCAGACCGTTGTCAGTGGCGTGCGCTTCACTTCTCAGCAGGGCCCAGGACTGGTCGACCGTGAGGGGGGCGAGCACCGGGTCCGTGAAGGCGACGAGCCTGACACGGGTCTCGGGGGAATCGGGGGTGAGACGCAGGAGTCGCGTGAGGGCGACGAGGAACGCCGGGGACGTGCCGGTGAAGGCGTGGGCGCGCACATTGCCTTCGGTGGCGTGGGTTCCGGTGGGGTCCGTACGGACCCAGGTGACGCCGTCGAGGGCCGCGCCGCGGACCTGCCAGCTCGCGGCGTGCAGTTCGAGGCGGATGGGGCGGCCGAGTTCGTCGACGGCCAGGTCGACGGAGCCCCGGTGGTCGCCCGCGGGGGTGGTGATCTGCGAGACGTAGCGCCAGCCGGAGGGGCCGGGCGCGCAGTGGAAGTGTTCTTCACCGAGGGGGGTGTGATCGTGCGGGTCATGGAGCGAATAGCGGCCGCGGGGCATGGGTCCTCGGGGTCCTCGGAGTCCTCGGATGGCTACCGGGTGCGGTAGCGGGGGCGGGACGGGGCAGGCCCCCCGGCACGGGGGTGCGGGGGGCCTGCCTGAGTCCTCTACGGGTGTCCGGGACGGCCCCGCGTCAGCGCGCGGGCGCCGCCGGCCGGGGCATCAGTAGCGGTAGTGGTCCGGCTTGAAGGGGCCCTCGACCTCGACGCCGATGTAGGCGGCCTGCTCCGGGCGGAGGGTCGTCAGCTTGACGCCGAGCGAGTCCAGGTGGAGGCGGGCGACCTTCTCGTCCAGGTGCTTCGGCAGCACGTAGACGTCGGTCGGGTACTCCTGCGGCTTGGTGAAGAGCTCGATCTGGGCCAGGGTCTGGTCCGCGAAGGAGTTCGACATCACGAAGGAGGGGTGGCCGGTCGCGTTGCCGAGGTTCAGCAGGCGGCCCTCGGAGAGGACGATGAGGACCTTGCCGTCCGGGTAGGTCCAGGTGTGGACCTGCGGCTTGACCTCGTCCTTGACGATGCCCGGGGTCTTGGCGAGGCCGGCCATGTCGATCTCGTTGTCGAAGTGACCGATGTTTCCGACGATGGCCTGGTGCTTCATCTTGGCCATGTCGGCGGCCATGATGATGTCCTTGTTGCCGGTGGTGGTGATGAAGATGTCGGCGGTCTCGACGACCTCGTCGAGGGTCGTGACCTGGTAGCCGTCCATCGCCGCCTGGAGGGCGCAGATCGGGTCGATCTCGGTGACGATGACGCGGGCGCCCTGGCCGCGGAGGGACTCGGCGCAGCCCTTGCCGACGTCGCCGTAGCCGCAGACGACGGCGGTCTTGCCGCCGATGAGGACGTCGGTGGCGCGGTTGATGCCGTCGATGAGGGAGTGGCGGCAGCCGTACTTGTTGTCGAACTTCGACTTCGTCACGGCGTCGTTCACGTTGATCGCCGGGAAGAGGAGGGAGCCGGCCTGGTGCATCTCGTACAGGCGGTGGACACCGGTGGTGGTCTCCTCGGTGACGCCGCGGATCTCGGACGCCAGCTGGGTCCACTTCTGCGGGTTCTCGCCGAGGGTGCGGTTGAGGAGACGGAGGATGTGGCCGTACTCCTCGCTGTCCGCGGTGGACGGGTCCGGGGCGGAGCCGGCCTTCTCGAACTCGACGCCCTTGTGGACGAGGAGGGTGGCGTCACCGCCGTCGTCGAGGATCATGTTCGGGCCGCCGGTGGGCGAGTTCGGCCAGGTGAGGGCCTGCTCGGTGCACCACCAGTACTCCTCCAGGGTCTCGCCCTTCCAGGCGAAGACCGGGACGCCCTGGGGGTTCTCCGGGGTGCCGTTCGGGCCGACGGCGATGGCCGCGGCGGCGTGGTCCTGGGTGGAGAAGATGTTGCAGGAGGCCCAGCGGACCTCGGCGCCGAGGGCGACCAGGGTCTCGATGAGGACGGCGGTCTGCACGGTCATGTGCAGCGAGCCGGTGACGCGGGCGCCGGCGAGCGGCTGGGTCTCGGCGTACTCGCGGCGGATCGACATCAGGCCGGGCATCTCGTGCTCGGCGAGGGTGATCTCCTTGCGGCCGAAGACGGCCAGGGAGAGGTCGGCGACCTTGAAGTCCTGGTGGGCGGCAGTCGTCATGACTGGGCTGCTCCTCGTGTGTGCGAGTGCGAGGGTCGGTTGAGGCGCCTGGCACCGTGGCAGGGCGCCGCTGGGCACACGTATGCCCGGGCGCTTGCTCGGTGCCGTCGTCGGAGGCCCTCTCTCCCTCGGCCGGTCCGCGGACCGCCCGACCGCCATCAGCAGCGACGTCTGGCTGGTCACGAATCTACACCGATCGGTGCGGTGGGCCACAGTCCGCATCGAGCCCGCCTCGACTTCGCACGGGGCTGCGGCGGCCCTGCCTCGTACGGCCGTGCGCCCGTCACCCGCGGCCCGGACGAACGTACGGACATGCGGACGTGCGGACGTGCGAGACCCCCGGGCCGTGTGGTCCCGGGGGTCTCGTAGGTGGGGCAGGCGCGCCCTGGCGTCGGTGGCGCGTCAGTGGCCGGGGGCGGAGCCGGGGCCGCCCGGGGTCTTGGCCGGGTTCTTGCCCGCCGAGGCGGCCGACTCGCTGTAGATGTCGGGCTCCAGGTAGATGACCCGGGCGATCGGGACGGCGGCGCGGATGCGCTCCTCGGCGGCGTTGATGGCGTTCGCGACCTCGGTGGCCGTGTCGTCGTGCTGAACGGCGACCTTGGCGGCGACGAGGAGTTCCTCGGGGCCGAGGTGGAGGGTGCGCATGTGGATGAGGCGGGTGACGGTCTCGCCGTCGACGACGGCCGCCTCGATCTTCTTCACCTCGTCGGCGCCGGCGGCCTCGCCGAGGAGCAGCGACTTGGTCTCGGCGGCGAGGACGATCGCGATGAGGACGAGGAGGACACCGATGCAGACGGTGCCGATGCCGTCCCAGACGCCGTTGTCGGTCGCCAGGGCGAGGCCGACGCCGCCGAGGGCGAGGACGAGGCCGACGAGGGCGCCGAGGTCCTCCAGGAGGACGACGGGGAGCTCGGGGGCCTTGGCGCGGCGGACGAACTCCTTCCAGGAGAGGCCGCCGCGGATCTCGTTGGACTCCTTGATGGCCGTCCGGAAGGAGAAGCTCTCGGCGATGATCGCGAACACCAGGACGCCGACCGGCCAGTACCAGGCCTCGATGGGGTGCGGGTGCTTGATCTTCTCGTAGCCCTCGTAGATGGCGAACATGCCGCCGACGGAGAAGAGCACGATGGAGACGAGGAAGGCGTAGATGTACCGCTCGCGGCCGTAGCCGAAGGGGTGCTGCGGCGTGGCCTCGCGCTGGGCCTTCTTGCCGCCGAGGAGCAGCAGGCCCTGGTTGCCGGAGTCGGCGAGCGAGTGGACGGCCTCGGCGAGCATCGACGACGAACCGCTGAAGAGGAACGCCACGAACTTGGCTACGGCGATCGCGAGGTTGGCGGCGAGTGCCGCCACGATCGCCTTGGTTCCGCCTGACGCGCTCATGGGTGTACGTGGTCCCTTCGTCGGTGCTCCGGCTCGATCGCCGCGGTTCGGCCGGTCATTGTCGCATCAGGCCACGACGGTCGCGCGGAAGACCGTACCCACCCCCGACAGTTCGGTGGGCTCGCCCGCCGGTACGAAGACGGACTCGCCGGGGCCGAGGGCGACCCCGCCCGCCCGCGGGCTGCCCGCGACGGCGAGCAGGATCTGCGGGGTGGCGGCGGTGACGTCGGTGGGCGCGGCGCCTTCCGGGCGGACGAACCGGGAGAGGCGGAACTCGTCGATCGGGGTCTCGTAGACCTCCTCGCCGGAGGGGGAGGCCTCGGGGCGGAGGACGGCCGGCTCGTTCGGTTCGAAGCGGACGACGCGGAGGAGTTCGGGGACGTCGACATGCTTGGGCGTGAGGCCGCAGCGCAGCACGTTGTCGGAGTTGGCCATGATCTCGACGCCGAGGCCTTCGATGTAGGCGTGCGGGACGCCCGCGCCGAGGTAGAGGGCCTCGCCGGGCTGGAGCCGGACGCGGTTGAGGAGCATGCCGGCGATCACGCCGGGGTCGCCGGGGAAGTGGTGGGCGAGGGTCGCGAACGGGGCGTGGTCCCCGCCGAGCCGGTCGGCGGCGGCGGCGGCCTCGGCGACGGTGTGCGCCATCTCCTCGCGGTCGGCGGTGAGCAGGGCCGTCAGGACCTCGCGGAGCGCGGCCTCTTCGGGGTGGGCGTGGAGGAGGTCCACGTACGGCTTGAGGGAGTCGACGCCCAGCGCGGCGATCAGGTCGGCGGCCTCGACGGGGGCGCGGAAGCCGCACAGGCCGTCGAAGGGGGTGAGGGCGCAGATCAGCTCGGGCTTGTGGTTGGGGTCCTTGTACGTGCGGTGGGGGGCGTCGATCGGGATGCCGGCGGCCTCCTCCGCGGCGTACCCGGCCTTGGCCTGCTCCAGGTCGGGGTGGACCTGGAGGGAGAGCGGGGCGCCCGCGGCGAGCAGCTTGAGGAGGAACGGGAGCCGCGGCCCGAACTTCTCGACGGCCCGCTCCCCCAGTTCGCGTACGGGGTCGGATGCGATGAGCTCGTTCAGCGCGCCGCGGTCGGTGCGGGAGGGGGCACCGGGGTGGGCGCCCATCCACATCTCGGCCTGGGGCTCGCCGGTGGGGGCGGTTCCGAGCAGTTCCGGGATGGCCGTCGTGGATCCCCAGGCGTAGGGGCGGACGGTGTTGACGAGGCGTTCCATGGTGCCTGCCAGCTCCTCGGGGTGATGACGGATCGTGCGGGGGTCGGGAGACAGGTGACAGGGGGAGGGTGACGGGTGGGTGACGTCGTGGGGGCTTGGTGGTGGCCTCCCGCCGACGTGGGCGCTGAGCTTGTGCCGGTGGGTGTCCGGCGGGTGCGGGTGGGCCGGTGCGGGTGCCCTCTAGTGCGGGGTGCGGGGTGGGGTGGCCAGGTTGAGGTAGACCGCCGCGAAGTCGGTCACCGCGAGGAGTTCGGCGAGTGTCTCCAGGTCGTCGCCCTCCTCCGGTTCCAGTTCGCTGATCGCCGTGTCGTGGCCGAGGGCCAGTTCGCGGGCGGCCGGGGCCGCGGTCAGGCCGTCCGCCGGGCGGTCGCGGAGCAGCACCACGCGCGCGCGGAGCGCCTGCTGCTCCTCCACGCGGTCGCGGAAGAAGTCGTCCGGGTCGGCGCCGGCCGCGTAGTCGCCCGCGAGGAGGACCCCGTGCGCCGGCAGGGCCTCGGGGAGTTCGGCGGCGAGCGCGGGCAGGCCGGCGAGTTCGGCGAGGACGGCGGCGAAGCGGCGGCCGGCCGGGCCGGCGGCGTTGCCCTCGGTCCAGATCAGCGGGAGCGAGTCCGCGAGCTCGGCGGCGAGCGTCTTCGCCGGGTTGCTGTACGTGGCGATGGCCGGGCCGCAGCGTTCCGCCGTGCGGTCCAGGCGGTCGGCGACCTTCTCCAGGGCCTCCTGGGGCGCGTCGAGCAGGCCGACGCGGTCCAGGAGCATGAGCAGCGGGGTGAACAGTGCCCACAGGGCGCCCGGGCTGGCTGCGATGCTCTCGGCGTACTCGTCGGGTGTCTCGTTCGGGGCGGTCGCCATCGGGACGAACAGGCCGCGCGAGCCGTTCACCGTCTCGGCGAGCGGGGAGGCCTTCGGGGCGACGGCGACGACCGTGATCCCGCGGCGGTACGCCTGCTCGGCGAGGAGCGCGAGGCCCGGTTCGGAGCCGTCGGTGGTGGGCAGCAGGAGCAGGTCCACCGAGCCCGCCCAGCCCGGCAGGGCCCAGCGCAGGGCGCCCGCCGCGGGGGCGACGCCGGTCGGCTGGAGCCGTACGACCGGGGCGGCGGCTCCGGCGAGCGCGCCGATCAGGTCCGCGACGCCGGCGGCCGCGGTGCCGCGGCCCGCGACGAGGACGGCACGGGGACGGCCCTCGGGGCGGAGGTCCGCGATGCCGGCCTCGGCGGCGTGCCGGGCGGCGGTCCGTACCCGTGCGCCTGCCTCGGCGGCGCCGCGGAGAAGGCCTCGGCGGTCGGCCAGGGCGAGGTCGTCCGGGGTGTCGAGGAGGGTCTCGTCGAGCATGTGCGGCCTCCCTGCGGGGCGCGGCGTGTGCGGGGCGCGGGTTGTGCGGGGCGCTGCCTTGTGCGGGTGCGGGGCGCTTGCTTGTGCGGGTGCGGGGCGCTGCTTTGTGCGGGTGCGGGTGGTGCGGGTTCGGGCGCGGAAGCCTTGTCCCGGCAAGGGCGCCGTCCGTTGTGCCCACCCGTTCCGCCCCAGCGGAACGATTGCCCACAACGGGCGGAAGCGCGCCCACAACGGGCGGGGCACCGCCCCGGCCCGGGCGTTACGCCGGCTTGCGGGCTTCGTCGGTGAGGAGGACCGGGATGCCGTCGCGGACCGGGTAGGCGAGGCCGCAGTCGGGGCTCGTGCAGATCAGCTCGGGGGTCTCGTCCGCCGTGCGGTCGTTCAGCGGAGCGTGGCAGGCCGGGCAGGCCAGGATCTCCAGGAGGCCGGCTTCGAGCGGCATGGGTTGTCCCTTCGAACAGACGGATCGGGCCAGGTCAGCCTACCGCCGGGGAACGGGGCACGCCCCCGTTCCCCGGCGGTACGGCGGGGTCAGTCGGTCGCCCGGACCAGGGCGAGGACCGCGTCGCGGATCTCGGCCATGGTGGCCTCGTCGCGGGCCTCGACGTTGAGGCGGAGCAGCGGCTCGGTGTTGGAGGGGCGGAGGTTGAACCACCAGTCCGCCGCCGTCACCGTCAGGCCGTCCAGTTCGTCGAAGGTGACGCCCTCCTGGCCGGAGTACGCCGCCTTCACCTTGGCCGTGCTCGCCGCCTGGTCCGCGACCGTCGAGTTGATCTCGCCCGAGGAGGCGTACCGGTCGTAGGCGGAGACCAGGTCGGACAGGGTGCCCTTCTGGCCGCCGAGGGCCGCGAGGACGTGGAGCGCGGCGAGCATGCCGGTGTCCGCGTTCCAGAAGTCCTTGAAGTAGTAGTGCGCCGAGTGCTCGCCGCCGAAGATCGCTCCGGTCTTCGCCATCTCCTCCTTGATGAAGGAGTGGCCGACGCGGGTGCGGACCGGCTCGCCGCCCTGCTCGCGGACGACCTCCGGCACCGACCAGGAGGTGATCAGGTTGTGGATGATCGTTCCGCCGGGGCTCTTGGCGAGCTCGCGCGCGGCGACGAGGGCCGTGATCGCGGACGGGGAGACCGGCTCGCCGCGCTCGTCGACGACGAAGCAGCGGTCGGCGTCGCCGTCGAAGGCCAGGCCGAGGTCGGCGCCCTCGGCGAGGACGCGGGCCTGGAGGTCGACGATGTTCTTCGGGTCGAGCGGGTTGGCCTCGTGGTTCGGGAAGGTGCCGTCCAGCTCGAAGTACATCGGGACGGTGTCCAGGGGCAGGCCTTCGAAGACCGTCGGGACCGTGTGGCCGCCCATGCCGTTGCCCGCGTCCACGACCACCTTGAGGGGGCGGATCGCGGTGAGGTCGACCAGGTTCTTGAGGTGGGCCGCGTAGTCGGCGAGGGTGTCGCGTTCGGTGATCGTGCCCGGTTCGGCGGCAGCCTCCGGGGCGCCCTTCTCGGACCACTCCTCGGCGAGGGCGCGGATGTCGGCGAGGCCGGTGTCCTGGCCCACGGGGGCCGCGCCGGCGCGGCACATCTTGATGCCGTTGTACTGGGCCGGGTTGTGCGAGGCCGTGAACATGGCGCCGGGCAGGCCGAGGCTGCCTGAGGCGAAGTACAGCTGGTCCGTGGAGCAGAGCCCGATGAGCGTGACGTCGGCGCCGAGGCGGGCCGCGCCGCGCGCGAACGCGGACGCGAGGCCGGGCGACGAGGGCCGCATGTCGTGGCCGATGACGATCGCGTCCGCGTCCGTCACCCGTACGAAGGCGGCACCGAAGAGCTCTGCGAGCGTCTCGTCCCACTGGTCGGGTACGACTCCGCGGATGTCGTACGCCTTCACGATCTGCGACAGATCGGCAGTCACGGATCCACCCTCCTGAGTTCTCCACACGCGTGTGCGGCGCGTGTACGGAACGCCAAAACTACCCGGAGCGCAGTCGGGGATACGCGGACGGTGGCCGGTTGCCGTCAGTTGTCGGGCGAACGGAGCACCCTGAGGTGCCCGCGGCGACCGACCTCCATGGGGTCGCCGCCGCGGCCTCCCTTGCCGCCGGCCTCGGCCGCGCGCTCCTGGGGGCGGGCCGCCTCCCGTACCGCGTTGGCCAGCGCTTCGAGGTCGTCGCCGCTGGGGCGGGTGGGGGCGGATCCGTCGGAGAGCCGCACCACCTCCCAGCCGCGCGGGGCGGTGAGGCGCTCGCTGTGCTCGGCGCACAGGTCGTAGCAGTGGGGCTCGGCGTAGGTGGCGAGCGGGCCGAGGACCGCAGTCGAGTCGGCATAGACGTACGTCAGTGTCGCGACGGCAGGGCGGCCGCACGCGGTGCGCGAACAGCGACGTACAGGGCTCACGACGTTGGACGGTACCGCACTCTTGAGCGGGCCGCGACGACTCTCCCTCAGGTCACTCCACCGTGTCGCGGTGTGACCTCCGCCACCCCCCTTCGAGTGGTGACGGCTCTGACCTGCGCGGGAGGGGGCCTACGGGGGTGGGGGCAGGGGGCTATCCGGACACCTTGGGATGCAAATCCGGTCAACCAGGGCCAGATGGCCGATCGTGACGGGCTGTCGAATCGGGCGTGCGGATGGCCGGAATGTTCAGGTTTCGACAAGGTGTGGTGCGGCGGGGCGGGCACGCCGGGAAAGGTGGCGAGGATGCGCCACGGTGCGCTGGGACGGATGAGGGTTACGCTGCGTCAGTGATGGACAGTCCTGTGCCGCCGAGCCCCTCGCACCGTCCCGCGGAGCCCCCGGCGGAGCCTCGGGTCCGCCGCCGCGACCGGCACGGCCGCGGGATGCGGGGACCTGTCGCGCCGCCGCAGGTGCCGCTCTCCGCGAGCCGGGCCGACACCTTCCGCGATCTCGTCCTCGACTCGGTCGAGCGCCTCGAACGGCGCTGGCCGCAGCTGGCGGACGTCGACTTCCTGGTGATGGAGGTGCCGCCGCCGGTGCCGGGCGAGACGGTGCCGCTGGGGGGCTCGGTGCCGGCCGAGAAGAACGAACCCGCTCGGGTGGTCGTGTATCGGCGGCCGGTCGAGATCCGGTCCAAGAGTCGGGACGAGCGGGCGTTGCTCGTCCACGAGGTCGTGGTGGAGCAGGTTGCCGAGCTTCTGGGGCTCTCGCCCGAGTCCGTGGATCCTCGGTACGGGCAGGACTGAGCCCGGGCCTCACGGTGCCGCGCGCTCCGGGGGCGGGTTCAGGCCCTGGAGCCTCTGGCGCCGGCAAGGGCGCCGTTCCGTTGTGCCCACCCTCCCCCAAGCTCTCGGCTTCGCCCGAGCAGGGGGACCCCCATCGCCCCTTGCGGAACGCCTGCCCACAACGGGGGCGCCCCCCGGCTCAGTCCAGGACCCCCAGGTCCTGGTGGGCCGAGGGGACCTCTACCGTGCCTCGGTCGTCCACGAAGGTCTGGACCGTGAACATCGGGATGCCGTCCTCCGGTAGGGCGAGCGTCCGGGCCGCGTGGACCTTGCCGCCCGAGACCGGTTCGACCGTCAGCGCGTAGGAGCCCTTGAGGCCCTCCGGGACGAGGTCGGTCAGGACCGTCGTCGTGCCCGCCTTCACCGTGACGGTCTTCGACACCGGCGTGCCGCCCTCGGAGCCGGCCGAGGCGGTGACCTTGACCTGGGCGTCCGCGCCGGGGGCCGTCAGGGACAGCGTCGAGGCCTTCGCGCGGTTGTCGGCGACCGTCGCCCGCGCGGAGACGGCCGCGGTCGCCGGGATGAACGCGATCTCGGTGTTCGCTCCCTTGCCCCGCACGACCTGGAGGGCCGCCACCACCGGCGTCGGCTTCTTCGGGTCGCTCGGCGTCAGCAGCAGGGAGCCCACCGCGCCCCGGGTGAGGTTCGGCAGGTCGACGGCGGCCGTCATCCCCGACTTCACGTGGAGGGAGTCGGCGCCGGCCGGGACGATCGTGCCGCTCGCGGTGACCAGCTGGACCTTGAGGTCGGCGTCGTCGTCGCCGGGGGCGAAGGCGACGAGCCGCACCGCGGTGGCGTCGGCCGGGATGCCGGGGAGCACGGCGCTGCTCGCCGGGTCGGCGGCCGGGGCGATCCAGTCGCTGCCGAGCTTGTCGTCGGCGGCGGCCACGGCGGCGCCGACGCGGCCGCTGCGGGTGGTGACGTGGACGGTGAGGTCCTTCCGGCCGGCCTCGTTCGTGAGGGTGGACAGGAGCACCGGGACGGTGGAGCGGGCGGGGACCGGGATGCCCTCGGTGAACTGGGACTTGAGGACGCCCTCGGGGCCGTACAGCTCGATGTCGGCGACGGCGGCCGTGTCGTCCGGGTTGGTGAGGTGGACGTAGTCCTGGCGGTCCTTGTCGGTGGAGGACGCCGGGAACCAGAAGTCGGTGTCGGGGGCGCCGCAGCCGAGGCCGAGGAGGCCGCGCGCGCCGCCCGCCGGGACGACGGTGGTCTGCTGGACGGTCCAGCCGGGGGCCAGGGTGCCGGTCGCCGCGCCGGTGAGGGCGGGCACGGAGCCGCCCTCCGCCTGGGCGGTGACGGGCTTGCCGGGGGCGGTGACCGTGGCCGGGGCCTTCGGGGCCGTGGGCTTCTTGCCGGTGGTGCCGGTGCCGCCCGCCACGGAACCGCTCGCGGCGGGCCGCAGCACCGCCGTGGGCGGCTCGGCCTTGCCGGAGCCCGCGGGAGCGGAGCCCGTACCCGTCGGGGTGTACGAGGTGTAGCGGGTCTCGGCCACCTCGGAGGTGCTGGGCACCGGGCAGACGAGGCCCGCGCGCTCCACCGGCAGGCGGGTGGTGGGCTTCGCCTCGGCGGCGGCGGTGCCGTCCGGGGCGGTGAGGGCCGCGAAGCCGGTGACGGCGGCGAGGGCCGTGGCGCCCACGATCAGGGAGAGGTTGGTGCGCTTCACTGGTTGCTGCTCCCGTCGGGACGCTGCTCGGTCTCGTGGCCCTGGGGGTACCCGTAGCCGTAGCCGCCGTACGGGTCGTACTGCTGCGGGTCGTACTGCTGCTGGGGCTGCTGCGGGTCGTACTGCTGCGGCTGCTCGTAGCCCTGCTGCTCGTAGCCCTGCTCGTAGCCCTGCTGGGGGTACGCGTACGGCTGCTGCTGGTACGGGTCCGCCGCGTAGTCCTGGTAGTAGCCCTGGTCGGCGTACGGCTGGGTTCCCGGCTGTGCCGGGGCCTGCGCGTAGGCCGGGTCGTAGCCGCCGGCGCCTTCCTGGTCCCCGGGCTCGTAGGACTGCTGCTCCGGGATCGGGGCCGGCGCGCCCTGCGCGTTCCCGAAGGCGTCGAAGGTGTCGGTGGTGCCGGGGGCGCCCGGGGCGGTCTCCGCGGCCGCTTCGGCCTCCGCGGCGGCGCGCAGGCGGCGGGCGCGGCGGCCGTCGCCCTCGGTCGCCTGGGCGGGGATCGCGAGCTCCTCCTCGGGCAGGTCGTCGTCGATCTCGCGGCGCCGCCCGGGCAGGGCGAGGACGAGCAGGACGACGGCGAGGCCGGCCTGGGCCCAGATCCACGCGGTGTGGGTGAGCGGCTCGTCGTACGTGAGGTCGAGGCGGCCGCCTCCGGCGGGGAGCTCGAAGCCCTGGGCCCAGCCGTCGACGGTGGTACGGGTCAGCTCCTTGCCGTCGAGGGTGGCGGTCCAGCCCTCGTCGGCGCGGTCGGCGAGGCGCAGGACGCGGCCCGTGGGTCCCGCGGGGACCTGGGTGTGGGCCTCGACGGGGCCGGCGGCGACGGCGACCGGCTTGGCGGTCTCCTCCGCCTTCTCGCCGTCGGCGGCCTTGGCCGCGGGCGGAACGATCATGACGCGGGCGATCTCGCGGTCGACGCGCCAGAGCGCGCTGCCGTCGAGCTGGCTGAGGCGGCTGAGGCCGGGCGTGGAGTCGAGGACGCGGCTCATCTGGCGCGGTGCCCCGTCCCGTACGAGGACGTACCGGATGGCGTAGCCGCTGAGCTCCTGGGTCTGGTCGGCGCCGGAGCCGGCGACGAGGTGGGCGACGACCGCGTCGAGACGCGGGTCGGCCTCGGCGGTCGCGGTGAGTTCGGAGTCGCCGAGGCGGGCGCCGGAGCCGCGGACCAGGGTGTAGGCGACCTCGCCGGGCGCGCCGGCGCCGAGGACGAGGGTGCGGGGCTGGTCGCGGGTGCCGCTCTCCTCGGCGACGAAGGCCGGGACCTGGACCGGGTCGCGGCGGGTCAGCGGGCCGTCGGCGCCGCCGATCATCCAGCCGGCGGCGGCGACGGCGGGGCCGAGGGCGCAGGCGAGGGCGATGAGGGCGGCGACGGGCTGGCGCCAGCCGAAGCCGTGGGCGGCGACGCGGGTGCGGCCGCCCTCGGCGCCGATCATGCCGGCGGCGATGAGGGCGGCGCCGTAGACGAGGGTGGCGGGTCCGGCCCAGCCGGTGCCGCCCGCGCCGTTGGTGAGGACGGCGAAGAGGAGTCCGGCGAGGGCGGCGGCCCATGCGGTACGGACGGCGAGCTGCCGCTCCTCGCGGAGGAGGCCGGCCAGGCCGGCGAGGACGAGGCCGATCAGGAGCAGGCCGCCGGTGGTGCCGGGGCCGCCCGGGCTGGTGCCGAGCAGGTCGAGCGCGGTGGCCGTGCCCGTGCGGACGTCGAGGCCGGCCTCGCGCAGGAGGGCGCCGGGGTCGGTGAGGAGGGTGAGCGACCAGGGCGCGAGGACGAGCAGCGGGGTGCCGACGGCGGCGAGGAAGCGAAGTCCGTACGCCGTGATGTCGTCGCGGCGGACGGCGAGGACGCCGAGGCCGAGGAGGACGGCGAGCGGCCAGACGACCGGGGTGAACGCCGTCGCGAAGGTCAGCAGGAAGGTGTACGCCCAGGTGGCGCGCCAGCTGCCGCGGTCGGGCCGGTTGAAGCCGTGGGCGGCGACGGCGGCGCGGGCGATCAGCGGGAGCAGGATCGCGAGGACGGCGGTGCCGAGCCGGCCGGCGGCGAGGGCGCCGGTGGCGGCGGGCAGGAAGGCGTACGCGATGGCGCCCCAGGCGCGCAGGAGCCGGGACTCGACGATGCCCCGGGCCGCGAAGTACGCGGTGAAGCCGGCGAGCGGGACCGAGCAGACGAGCAGCAGGGTCAGCGCGGTGGAGGTGGAGCCGAGGAACAGCGCGGAGAGCCCGGCCAGGACGGCGAGGTAGGGCGGGGCGGTCTGGGTGCCGCCGGCGCCGATGGGGTGCCAGGCGTCGGCGTACCGCGACCAGAGGCCGGAGACGGTGTCGGGGGCGGGCAGCAGGGCGCCGCCGGCCAGCGAGCCGCCGGCGAAGAGGTTGCGGCAGGCGACCAGGGAGACCAGGAGGAGCAGGGCGAAGAGGACCGGTCCCGGCTTGCGGGCGATCTTCTTGAGCCGGGCGAACTGCTCGATCTCCAGGTAGTCGGCGTCGTCGCCGCCGGGGCCCGACTCGACGACGCCGTGGCGGGAGCCGCCGGTGTCGGCCTCGGCGCCGCCGAAGTGGGAGGCGAGCTGCTCGACGGTGGCGCGGACGGTGGCGCCGGGCGGCGGGAAGAGGGAGCGGAACTCGCTGTTGAGGACGGCCGGGTTCCTGCGGCGCTTGCGGGCGGCGAGGATCTTCTCGGGCCGCAGCAGGGTCGCGAGGAGGCCCATGACCTCGTCGACCGCCTGCCCCGGGGCCTTGCCGACGAGGTAGGCGAGGGTGCGGAGCAGGGTGCTGAGGACGAGCCGTACGAAGACGTACGGGAGGGCCCGGCCGCGGGCGTTGGCGAGCAGGGTGTGGACGGCGCCGGCCTTGTCGACGCGGTGCGGGTTGGCGGCGGTGCGTCCGGCGCAGTCGACGGTGCGGCGCTCGCGGGCGGAGGCCTCGGCGTGCCGCAGGACGGCGTCGGGGGCGACGAGGACGTGGAAGCCGGCGGAGTGCGCGCGCCAGCAGAGGTCGACGTCGTCGCGCATCAGGGGCAGGCGCCGGTCGAAGCCGCCGAGTCCCTCGAAGACGTCGCGGCGGACGAGCATGCCGGCGGTGGAGACGGAGAGGACGGAGCGGACCTGGTCGTGCTGGCCCTGGTCCTGCTCGCGGCGGTCGAGTCCGGTCCAGCGGCGGCCGCTGCGGGCGATGCTGACGCCGGCTTCGAGGAGCTGCTTCCTGTCGTACCAGCCGCGCAGCTTGGGGCCGATGACGGCGGCTTCGCTGTCGGACTCGGCGACGCGCAGGAGTTCGGCGAGGGCGCCGGGCTCGGGGGCGCAGTCGTCGTGGAGGAGCCACAGCCACTGGACCGGTTCGCCGTGCGGGAGTTCGGGGAGGTCGTACGCCTCGTCGTTCCAGCTGCGGCTGACGGGGTCCCAGCCGCTGGGGCGCTTCAGGTAGGGCAGGTCCTCGGGTCCGAGCAGGGGCGCGGTGCGGGCGGCCTCCTCGACGGCGGCGCCGAAGCCGGTGCGGCGCGCGAGGTGCAGGACGCGGTCGGCGCCGATGGCGTCGGCGACGAGCTGCGCCGAGTCGTCGGCGCTGCCGGTGTCGGCCGCCACCACGGACTGCACGGGGCGCTCCTGGGCGAGCAGCCCGGCGAGTGCGTCGGGCAGCCAGCGGGCGCCGTCGTGGGTGACGAGCACGGCGGTGACGACGTGTCGCGGAAACTCAGGAGTTGAGGACATCGAGCTACGGGCCCTCCGGCCGGGGTCGCCCGCGGGGGGCGTGGGGAGCGTCTCGGACGGAGGCCCACACTAACGGCTGCACGCGGAGCGGTCCGCCGCCCTGTGGACAGACCGTGCGGGACGGCTTCTTAAAGGACACCGCGCGAAGGGCGCCGTGTGAAAGACACCGCGCGAAGGACACCGCGCGAAGGACACCGCGTGCCGGACAAGCAGAACGGTCCGCCGCCTGTGGATGGTGCACAGGGGCGGACCGTTCGTCGTGTTCAGGTGTGGGCGCCGGGGCGCGGGGGCCGGCGGGCTGTGCGCGGTTCAGACGGCGGCCTTCTTCAGGCGGCGTCGCTCGCGCTCGGAGAGGCCGCCCCAGATGCCGAAGCGTTCGTCGTTCTGCAGGGCGTATTCGAGGCACTCGGAGCGGACCTCGCAGGCGAGGCAGACCTTCTTGGCCTCGCGGGTCGAGCCGCCCTTCTCGGGGAAGAAGGACTCGGGATCGGTCTGGGCGCACAGCGCGCGCTCCTGCCAGCCGAGTTCCTCGTCCGCGTCCTCGACCAGCAGTTCCTGGAACAACTCGGTCATGTGCGCCCCTCGTCTGTTCTGTGCGTCCCCGTGATGTTGCCGGGGCGAACCCGGCCGAACGACACGAGTGAAATTACAAGTTCGTGCTCTGTGCGAGTCAAGCCGAGATCTGCTATTGGGCCCCGTATTCACTCTGCGGAACCAAGCCTATGCGGAAAGTGTTCAAATCACCAAAAAACGTGACACATGCCGCTGGCTCGACCGCGCCGCGACACCCTCACAGGGGAGGACGTCCAGGACTTGGATCTTGTTGCGATCCGGCCATGGATGCGATCTGGATCACAGTCCGATCACGCCCATCCATGTTTAAAGGCGCGGTCGAAGCGCCATCTCTCCTGGTCCGCACCTGAACAAACCTTTCTCCGGGCACGGTAACCGGATGAGGTGAAACATTACCCCCAAATCGGGCATTGAGTTGACAGTCGGGTGCCCCTCCGGCCACCTTTGGTGGCATGCCAGCGACCGCAGCGCCCTCCGCGACCCACAGCCGTGGGTTCCGCCGCGCTGTCCAGGCGCGCTGTTGCTGTTGCTGTCCCAGCTGTTGATGCCGTAGAGCTCCAGCTTCTTCTCCCAGCGTCACCCTGCGTCACCCGTGTCACCTCTCTTCCGTGACCCCCCACCGCTTCTGTTTCTGCTGAGGAACCTCCCCATCCCATGAACATGGACAGCGACCTTCAGATCGCCGGCGACATCCTCGAAGTCCCGCACCTGCTCCAGCCCGAGCGCGCCCACCCCGTCACCGTGGCCGAGTTCGCCGGCCTCGCGCGCTCCATCGCCGAGGACCGCTCCCAGTGGGCCCCGTACGTCGAGTACGACGCCACCACCCGCTGGTACCACCGCCTGCGCACCGGCCCCGGCTACGAGGTGTGGCTGCTCTCCTGGGTGCCCGGACAGGGCAGCGGCCTCCACGACCACGGCGTCTCCTCCGGCGTGCTGACCGTCCTGGAGGGCGAGCTGACGGAGCGGACGGACCGGGGCGTGCGGACCCTCGACGGCGGCGCGCAGCGGGTCTTCGCGCCGGGGTACGTCCACGAGGTCGTCAACGACTCCCTCGAACCGGCCGTCAGCCTGCACGTCTACTTCCCCGGCCTCACCGAGATGCCGATGCACGAGTCGCTCCAGGCGCAGTGCGCCCCGGCCGCCCCGGGACTGATCGTCGCCTGACAGGCCCGCCCGTCTCCCGACCACCACCCCTCATGCGATCAGCCTTCGGCTGACAGACTGTCTGCATGCGCATTGTGGTTCTGGCCGGCGGCATCGGTGGTGCCCGTTTCCTTCGCGGCCTCAAGCAGGCCGCGCCGGACGCGGAGATCACGGTCATCGGCAACACCGGTGACGACATCCATCTCTTCGGGCTGAAGGTCTGCCCCGACCTGGACACGGTGATGTACACCCTCGGCGGTGGCATCAACGAGGAACAGGGCTGGGGACGCACGGACGAGTCCTTCACCGTCAAGGAGGAGCTCGCGGCGTACGGGGTCGGGCCCGAGTGGTTCGGCCTCGGCGACCGGGACTTCGCCACCCACATCGTCCGTACGCAGATGCTCGGCGCGGGCTACCCGCTGAGCGCCGTCACCGAGGCGCTGTGCGCCCGCTGGCAGCCCGGCGTGCGCCTCCTCCCCATGTCCGACGACCGCGTCGAGACGCACGTGGCGATCGAGGCCGACGGCGAGCAGCGCGCGGTGCACTTCCAGGAGTACTGGGTGAAGCTGCGCGCCTCCGTCGACGCGAAGGCCGTCGTGGCGGTCGGCGCGGAGGCCGCGAAGCCCGCGCCGGGCGTCCTGGAGGCCATCGCCGAGGCGGACGTCATCCTCTTCCCGCCGTCCAACCCGGTGGTGAGCGTCGGGACGATCCTGGCCGTGCCCGGGATCCGCGAAGCGGTCGTCGCGGCCGGGGCGCCGGTCGTGGGCCTCTCCCCCATCGTCGGCGACGCGCCCGTGCGCGGCATGGCCGACAAGGTCCTCGCGGCCGTGGGCGTGGAGTCCACGGCGGCGGCGGTCGCCCTGCACTACGGCGCCGAACTCGTCGGCGGCTGGCTCGTCGACACCGTGGACGCGGGCGCGGTCGCGGAGGTCGAGGCGGCGGGCATCGCGTGCCGCGCGGTGCCGCTGATGATGACGGACGTGGACGCGACGGCCGCGATGGCCCGCGAGGCGCTGGCGCTGGCCGAGGAGGTACGGGGGTGAGCGGCGCCGCTCCCTCCTTCCGGGTGTGGGCGCTTCCCGGGCTGCCCGAGGTGGCCGCAGGGGACGATCTCGCCAAGCTGATCGCCTCCGTCTCGCCGGAGCTCGTCGACGGGGACGTCCTGCTCGTCACCTCCAAGATCGTCAGCAAGGCCGAGGGGCGGGTGATCGCGGCCGACGACCGCGAGGAGGCCATCGACGCCGAGACGGTACGGGTGGTGGCGCGGCGCGGCACGCTCCGCATCGTCGAGAACCGGCAGGGGCTCGTCATGGCCGCCGCCGGGGTCGACGCCTCCAACACCCCCTCCGGGACCGTGCTGTTGCTGCCCGAGGACCCCGACGCCTCGGCGCGGCGCATCCGTTCGGGGCTGCGCGAGGCGCTCGGCGTCGACGTGGGCGTCGTCGTCACGGACACCTTCGGGCGGCCCTGGCGCACCGGGCTCACCGACGTGGCGATCGGGGCGGCCGGGGTGCGGGTCCTCGACGACCTGCGCGGCGGGACCGACGCGCACGGCAATCCGCTGAGCGCGACCGTGGTCGCCACCGCCGACGAACTCGCCGCCGCCGGCGACCTGGTGAAGGGCAAGGCGGCGGGGCTCCCCGTCGCCGTCGTCCGCGGACTGCCCCAAGTCGTGGGCGGCGACGCCGAGGAGGGCGCGCGGGCGCTCGTACGCGGGGCCGCCGACGACATGTTCCGGCTCGGGACCTCGGAGGCCGTACGCGAGGCGGTGACGCTGCGGCGGACCGTACGGGAGTTCACGGACGAGCCGGTCGACCCGGGCGCGGTCCGGCGCGCGGTCGCCGCCGCCGTGACGGCCCCGGCGCCGCACCACACCACGCCGTGGCGGTTCGTGCTCCTGGAGTCGGCGGGGTCGCGGACCCGGCTGCTCGACGCGATGCGGGACGCGTGGATCGCGGACCTGCGACGCGACGGCAAGTCCGAGGAGTCCATCGCGAAGCGGGTCCGGCGCGGGGACGTCCTGCGCAACGCGCCCTACCTCGCGGTGCCCTGCCTCGTCATGGACGGCTCCCACCACTACGGCGACCCGCGCCGGGACGCCGCCGAGCGCGAGATGTTCGTGGTCGCGACGGGCGCCGGCGTGCAGAACTTCCTCGTCGCCCTCGCCGGTGAGCGGCTGGGTTCGGCCTGGGTGTCCTCGACGATGTTCTGCCGGGACGTCGTACGGGACGTCCTGGGGCTGCCGGAGGAGTGGGACCCCATGGGGGCCGTGGCGATCGGGCATCCGGCCGCCCCGCCGAAGGACCGGCCCGCACGGCTCGCCTCGGAGTTCGTCGAGGTCAGGTAGGGCCTTCGGTCAGGAGTGGTACAGCACCCGGACGAGGATCGTCTCGTCCGGGAGGCCGTCCGCGTACGCGTTGAAGCGCACCGTCGGCAGGACGTCCTGAGTCGCCCGTTCGACGAAGAAGGGTTGCTTGGACGCGCTTCTCGTCGGCTCCTCAGAGGGCGGTGATGTTCCCGGGTGTCATACGGGGCGCCCGGCGCGGTGGTACGCGGCCGCTGAGGAGGATCAGGCGGGCCGCGCGGTGGCGCTGGCCCGCGTACGGGGCCAGGAGCTCCAGCATCGCCTCGTCGTCCGTCGTACGGTCGCCCGCGAGCGCCCAGCCGACGATGCCCGGCAGGTGCAGGTCGCCGGTGGTGACCTCGTCGGGGGCGCCGTTGCTGCGCTGGATCGTCTCGGCGCTCGTCCAGGGGCCGATGCCCGGGACCAGCTCCAGGCGGCTGCGGGCCGCCGGTCCGTCCATGTGCGCGGCCTCCTCCAGGCGGGCCGCGACCCGGGCCGCGCGGACGATCGTGGCGGAGCGCTTGCCGTCCACGTTCGCGCGGTGCCACTCCCAGGACGGGATCTGGGTCCACGCGCGCGCGTCCGGCATCACGTACATGCCGTCCGGGGCCGGGCCCGGGGCCGGCTCGCCGTACTTCCGTACGAGCGTCCTCCAGGATCCGTAGGCCTCGTGCGTCGTGACCTTCTGCTCCAGGACCGACGGGATCAGCGACTCCAGGACCAGGCCGGTACGGGTCAGGCGCAGGCCCGGGCGGCGGCGGTGGGTCGCCAGGACCAGCTTGTGGCGGGGGACGAAGGCGGAGGGGTCGTCCTCGGCGCCCAGGAGGGCCGGGAGGCGGTCCAGGAGCCAGCCCGCTCCGGAGCCCCAGGCCTCGGCGGCCACCTTGCCCTCGGCGATCCCGATACGGAGCGTGCCGGGGCCGTCCGGGGTGCGACTGGCCCGCCAGACCGAGCCGTCCGGGGTCGCCCGGAAGGTGGGGTCGGCGGGGCCGCGGCGGAGGGGGCCGAGGGTGAGGCCGAGGTCCAGGGGGGCGTCTTCGGTGACGGGGAGCGGGATGTGGCCGCCGCGGACTGTCGTGCGGGTGGGGTGGGGTGTGAAGCGGCCGGCCATGCGTATGAGCGTAGCCCGGTGTGGGCACACGGGACGGCGCCCTCTCGCGGCGCCTCCGCGTTCCGGGCCCTGACCCGCACCGGCTGGACGGCGCCACGGGGTGCGGGTTCAGGCGCGGAAGCCTCTGGCGCCGGCGAGGGCGCCGTTCCGTTGTGCCCACCCGTTCCGCCCTGGGGGCACCTCCCGGACGAAGTCTGGGGGAGGAACGATTGCCCACAACGGCGGAAGCGCGCCCACAACGGGGTGGGCTACTGGTCTGAGGAGAAGCGGACTGCGCCTGCGGGGAGGGTGGTGTTGCACCAGATGCGGACGCCGTCGCGGAGTTCGTTGTCCGGGCCCACCTGGGCGCCGTCGCCGATCACCGCCCCGCTCACCACCGTACGGGCGCCGATCCGGGCGCCCGCGCCGATGAGCGAGTCCGTGATCACCGCGCCGGGTTCGACGATCGCGCCCGCGAGGAGGGTCGAGCCGGTCACCCGGGCGCCTTCGCCGACCACCGCGTCCGCGCCCACCACCGTGCCGCCGGTCAGCTTGGCGTCCGGGGCGACGCGTGCCGACGGGAGGACCAGGCGGTCGCCGCAGCGGCCCGGGACGGCCGGGGAGGGCGCGCGGCCCAGGACCAGGTCGGCGGAGCCGCGGACGAAGGCCTGCGGGGTGCCCAGGTCCAGCCAGTAGGTGGAGTCGACCATGCCCTGGAGGTGGGCGCCGGAGGAGAGGAGCTCCGGGAACGTCTCTCGTTCCACCGAGACCGGGCGGCCCGTGGGGATCGCGTCGATGATCGAGCGCTTGAAGACGTACGCGCCCGCGTTGATCTGGTCCGTGACGATCTCCTCCGGCGTCTGCGGCTTCTCCAGGAAGGCCGTGACGCGGCCGGTGGCGTCCGTGGGGACCAGGCCGAAGGCGCGCGGATCCTCGACCCGGGTCAGGTGGAGCGAGACGTCCGCGCCGGAGGAGGAGTGGGTCTCGACGAGGGCCTGGATGTCCAGGCCGGTGAGGATGTCCCCGTTGAAGATGAGGACCGGCTCGTCGGGGCCCGAGTGCAGCCGCGAGGCGACGTTGCGTATGGCGCCGCCGGTGCCGAGGGGCTCCTCCTCGGTGACGTACTCCAGGCTCAGGCCGAGGGACGAGCCGTCACCGAAGTGCGGCTCGAAGACCTCGGCCAGGTAGGAGGTGGCGAGCACGATGTGCTCGACGCCGGCGGCGCGGGCCCGGGCCAGCTGATGGGTCAGGAAGGGGACGCCCGCCGCCGGAACCATGGGTTTGGGCGTGTTGACCGTGAGGGGTCGCAGCCGTGTGCCCTTGCCACCGACCAGGAGGATCGCTTCTGTCACCTTGTCGTCTCTGCTTCCTGTTCGGGGCCGGTCAGCTCGCCCGTCTCGGTCGTCCGTGCGATATGACCGGTCAGTTTATGCAGATGGTTGCCTCCCTGACCGCATCCGAGACCCCATCAGGGCCTTCCCTGGTACTTCGCCGAGGTCGCGCGGGCCGTGCCGAGCTTGCCGTACAGGCGTCCGCCGGGACATTCCGTGGCGAATCCGTCGCGGTGTCCGGCGATGGCGTTGAACCGTACCTGCTTGCCCTTCTTGTACAGGTTTCCGCCGCCTGAGATCAGGTACGACGTGCCCTTCGGATTCACCCCGTGCAGCCCGAGCTTCCAGGCCGTCAGGCGCGCGACGGCGGTCACGACGGCGGCGGGCGGGTTGCTCTTGCTGAAGGTGCCGAGGACGGCGATGCCCATGCTGTTGGTGTTGAAGCCGAGGGTGTGCGCGCCCATGACCGGCTTGGCGACGCCGCCGGCCCGGCCCTCGTAGATGTTTCCGCACTTGTCGACGGCGAAGTTGTAGCCGAAGTCCCGCCAGCCGCTGCTCTTCACGTGGTAGCGGTAGATGCTGCGCAGGACGGAGGGGGCCTGCTTGCAGGTGTAGTTGTTGCCGGTGGCGCTGTGGTGGACGAAGGCCGCCTTGATGGTCTTCGTGTAGACGAAGCCCTTCTCGCGGATGCTCTCGTCCGCGCTCCAGCCCTTGCGGGTGATGATCTTGGGCCGGGGGCCGATGTACGGCTTCGCCGCGAGGGCTGCCGGAGCGGCCTGGGCGGCTTGGGCGGCCGCCGGTGCCGCCGCCGCCTGCTGGGGCATCGCCCGGGCCGTGAGTTCCGTCTCCTCCTTGGAGAGGGCCGGGATCCAGGCCGCGCCGTACGGGGCGAGCTGGGCGTTCACCGCGCTCGCCGCCGCCTCCGCCGCGCTCGGGCCGGCCGGGGCGGCCGGAGTCCTGGCGCTGCGGGTGTGGGGCGCGGGGGCCTCGGGCCCGGCCGGCGCGTCCTGCCCCGGGGCCTCGCCCGGGTCCACGAGTTCGAGCCGCAGGCCCGCCGGGAGCGGTTCCTCCCCCCGTACGCGGATCTCGACGCCGTCCGAGTCGCCCACCCACAGCGGGGCCGTGGAGCCGCGGAGCACCCGGGCGGAGCCCTCGGCGGTGTCGGGGTCGGCACCGTGCTCCTCGTTGTGGGTCTCCACGTCCTGCCACGGCGACCAGGCGCCGCCGGTGGCGCGGGTGCGGACCTGGACGGTGCCGTGCAGCGGGGCCGCCGGGTCGTCCCAGACGACGCCGACGAGCGAGAAGGGCCTGACGTCGCGTCGGGTGAGCCCCTGCTCGCCCGAGCCGGTCGCCGTGCCGCCCAGGGACCGGGTGGCGGCGCCGAGTGGTTCGAGCGGCAGCGACTGGGTGGAGCCCGGGAGTTCGGGCGCGGGTGGCAGTGCGGAGGCGGCCGCGGGTGGCGCCGAGGCCGCCGCCGGCACGGTGAGGGAGACCGGCAGGGCGAGCACCGCCGCGCAGGTGACGGCGATCGAGGAGGCGAGTGAGGCACGCATGGGCCGATCGTGCGGATCGCCGGGCCGTTCCGCGCGCCGGGAACGCGCCCGGAAACTGACGGGCCGTCGGTCCGACCGGAGGACGCCGTCACCGGTACGGCGGACCCCCGCGCGCCCGCCCGCGTACGCTGTCGGGCGTGAACGCCAGCGACCGCACCCCCGCCGACCTGCTGCGATCCGCGCTCGCCGCGGACCCCGCCCGCCCCTTGGTCACCTTCTACGACGACGCCACCGGTGAGCGCGTGGAATTGTCCGTCGCCACCTTCGCCAATTGGGTGGCCAAGACGGCGAACCTGCTCCAGGGCGAGCTGTCCGCCGGGCCCGGCGACCGGCTCGCGCTGCTGCTGCCCGCGCACTGGCAGAGCGCCGTGTGGCTGCTCGCCTGCTCGTCCGTCGGCGTGGTCGCGGAGGTCGGCGGCGACCCGGCGGACGCGGACGTCGTGGTCGCGGGGCCGGACACCCTGGAGGCGGGCCTCGCCTGTTCCGGGGAGCGGATCGCGCTCTCCCTGGCCCCGCTGGGCCGCCGCTTCCCGGCCGCGCCCGCCGGCTACGCGGACTACGCGGTCGAGGTGCCGAGCCAGGGCGACCGGTTCGCCCCGTTCGTACCGGTCGATCCGGAGGCTCCGGCGCTCGTCGTCGACGGTACGGAACGCAGCGGCGCCGAGCTCGTCGAGCAGGCCCGGGCGGACGCGGCGACCCTCGGCCTCGCCCCCGGCTCCCGCCTCCTCTCCGGCCTCGGCTACGACGACTGGCAGGGCCTCTCGTCAGGCCTGTACGCGCCCCTGGCGGCAGGCGGCTCGGTGGTGCTCTGCCGGAACCTGGACGCCCTCGCCCCGGAGGGTCTGGAGAAGCGCGTGGAGAGCGAGCGCGTCACGCACACGGCGCTCTGAGCCGTACCGGCCCCACTCGTTCGGCCTACCACCGCGCCGAGTCCCCGGGTCCGTACGCCGAGTCCGGTACATGATCGGCCCGGGGGGAGTCGACTCCTTCCGCACAACCATGCGTCGGGTTCGGCCGTCTCCTCCAGTGACCGGTGGACGCCCGGCGCGCCGCCGACGCCTTGAAGGACGGACCCTGACGTGACGGACCGCGCAGGCACGCCCGCCGAACCGGATCCCCCGGCCACGGAGGACGAGGACACGGCACCCGGCGCTCCGGAGAAGCCGCGCCGGCGCCACTGGCTGCGCTGGACCGCCCTCGGTTGCGCGGTCGTCGTGCTGGCCGCCGCCGGGGTCGGCTGGTGGTTCTACCGCAAGCTCGACGACAACATCACCACGGACACCACCGCCGCCGCCGAGCTGGAGAAGTACGAGAAGGAGCGCCCGCCCGCGGGCACCTCGGCCGCCCGGAACATCCTGCTCATCGGCTCGGACACGCGGGCCGGCGAGGGGAACCGCAAGTACGGCAGGGACCGGGGCACCCAGCGTTCCGACACGACGATCCTGCTGCACCTCGCGGCGGGGAAGTCGAGCGCGACGGCCGTCTCGCTGCCCCGGGACCTGATGGTGACGATCCCGAGCTGCCGCAAGCCGGACGGGACCCGCACGCGGGAGCAGTTCGCTCAGTTCAACTGGGCCTTCGAGTTCGGCGGGACGGCGTGCACGATCCGCACCGTCGAGAAGCTGACCGGGATCCGGGTCGACCACCACATGGTGATCGACTTCCGGGGCTTCAAGAAGATGGTGGACGCCGTGGACGGGGTGGAGGTCTGCCTCAAGGAGCCGGTGAACGACCGGGACGCGAAGCTGAAGCTGCCCGCGGGCCGCCAGACGCTCAACGGGGAGCAGGCCCTCGGCTTCGTACGGGCCCGCAAGTCGATCGGGAACGGCAGCGACACGGAACGCATGGACCGCCAGCAGCAGTTCCTCGGCGCCCTCGTCAACAAGGTGCAGAGCGACGGGGTGCTGCTCAACCCGACCAAGCTCTACCCGGTCCTGGACGCGGCCACGAAGGCGATCACCACGGACCCGGGGCTCGACTCGCTGCGGGACCTGTACGACCTCGCGCGGGGCATGCGGGCCATCCCGACGGACAAGGTGCAGTTCCTCACGGTCCCGCGCCGGTCCTACCGGTACGACGCGAACCGGGACGAACTCGTACAACCGGCGGCGAGTGAGCTCTTCAAGCAGCTGCGTGAGGACAAGCCCGTTCTGGTGACACCCGACAACGAGAAGAAGGACGGGAAGCCCGATGACGCGGACTCACCGATGCCCTCCGCGACACCGACCTTCACGGGACGGAACGCTGCGGAAGGGGTGTGCGAGTAAAGCGCATCCCAAAGGGAGCGCGGGGAGCGATGAGGTTTGGGCAAATTGCCCGGTTGTAAGGGGCGTGGAATTTGTCACGGACGTCGCCCCACGCTGAACTGGGCGGATAGTGTGACGCGATCCGGTGCACCTCGACCGCGTGGTCGCACTCACCAAGGATCGAACGACCGAGAGAGCGGCGCCCTGTGGGGGAGGCGCCTCGCGTGGCACCGACGGAGGACTCGAGTAACCGTGGACGCGCACAGCCGTGGACGGGCGGACGAGATCGACCCCGCCGACCAGTGGGTCCTCAACCCGCAGACGGGCAACTACGAACTGCGACTGGACCGCTCCGCTGGGCAGCCGCGGCCGCAGTCCCCGTCCCGCTCCCGCAGATCCCCCTCCACCGCACCCGCGCCGTCCGAGGCGCCCGTCCCCGGCCAGCGCCGCCGCAGGGCCGAGGAGCCCGATGGCGGCCAGATCCCGGCGCAGGGCCGCCGCAAGCGCAAGCAGGGCGCGAGCCGCAAGAAGAAGGTCCTGCTGTGGACCGGCGGCACGATGGCCTTCGTGCTCGTGGGCGGCGCGGCCGGTGCGTACGCGATCTACAACAAGCTCAACAACAACCTCGACGTCGTCGACGTCGTCGGCAAGGACACCAACGCCGGCTTCGCCAAGGGCAAGGCCTTCAACATCCTGGTCATCGGCACCGACAAGCGGACCGGCGAGGGCAACGCGGGCTACGGCGACAAGAACAGCCCCGGCCACGCCGACACCACGATCCTCTTCCACGTCTCCAAGGACCGGACGAACGCCACCGCGCTGTCCATCCCGCGCGACATGAAGACGGACATCCCCGACTGCCAGACGCGCCAGACCGACGGGACCATCAAGACGATCCCCGGCGAGTCCGACGTCCGCTTCAACGTGAGCCTCGGGCAGAACGGCCGCGACCCCGGCTGTGTCATGCGTACGGTCGAGGAGCTGACCGGCGTGACGGTCGACCACTTCATGATGGCCGACTTCAACGCCGTCAAGGAGATGACGACCGCGGTCGGCGGCGTGAAGGTCTGCGTCGAGAAGGCCGTGAACGACCCGAAGTCCCATCTGAAGCTGCCCGCGGGCGAGTCGGTCATCCAGGGCGAGCAGGCCCTCGCCTTCGTCCGTACCCGGCACAGCTTCGGCAACGAGAGCGACCTGGACCGCATCAAGGTCCAGCAGCAATTCCTGAGTTCGATGATCCGCCAGATGAAGTCGGACGACACGCTGACGGACCCGGGCAAGCTCCTCGACCTCGCCAACGCGGCGACGAGCGCGCTCACCGTCGACTCCGGCATAGGTGACCTGACCAAGCTCCAGGGCCTGGCCCGCGAGTTGTCCTCGATCGACGCCAAGAACATCGCGTTCACGACGCTCCCGGTCATCGACAACCCCGCCGAGAAGATCAGGGCGACGGTCGTCCCCGACCCGGTCAAGGCACCGCAGCTGTTCGCGATGCTCCAGTCCGACACCTCGCTCACCGAGGTGAAGAAGCAGCAGCAGGACGCCAAGAACGCGCAGGCCGCGCTCCTCAAGGGCACCCGGTCCACCGCCGCCGAGGTGCGCGTCGACGTCTACAACGGCAGTGGCATCCGGGGGGCGGCCCAGTCGACCATCGTCTGGCTGCAGAACGACCAGGGTGTGAACCGCTCCACCAACAAGAGCAACGCCCCCGAGAAGGCGGCGAAGACCACGCTCGAGTACGCACCGAACCAGGCCGATCAGGCCCGCAAGCTCGCGGACATGATGGGTCTGCCGGCCACGGCTCTCAAGCCGGGCACGCAGAACGCCGGGGAACGCGAGCCCATGACGCTCGTCCTCGGCGCCGACTTCAAGGGCGCGGGGGTGCCCATCACCGGACCGGCAAAGGCGCCGAAGGATCTGGAGAAGGTAGCAGCTGACAAGCAGGTGTGCGCCAAGTGACCCGGAAACGCCGGGACTTGACGGACTCCTGATCTGACGAGGGGACCTGGGGTGGGACAGAGCAGCGTGCGTGGGGAGGGAACGCGGAAGAGCGTTCCGCGCGCCCGTGAACTGGGCTGGGACGACGACCTGTACGGCGCCGGCGAGGCGACCGGCGCGGGGGCCGAGACTTCCGAGGAGGACAGCTCCTCCGCACCGAGCCGCGCCGAGCGCCGGCGCGGTGGCGGGAAGGGCGGCGGCACGGGTCCGAACGGACGCGCGGCCGCGCGCCGGCGGGCCAAGAAGACCGGCAAACGCAAGGTGCTGCGCTGGGTGGCGATCACCCTGTCGCTGCTGATACTCGGCACGGCCGGCGCCGGATACCTGTACTACGAGCACCTCAACGGCAACATCCGCGGCGGGTCGCGGGCCGGCGGCGACAGCGGCGTGAAGAAGGCCGCGCCGAACGCGCTGGGCGACACCCCGCTGAACATCCTGCTCATCGGCTCCGACGACCGGAGCGACGAGAAGAACATCGCCCTCGGCGGCGGCCGGGACGACAAGAACCGCCCGCCGCTCGCCGACGTGCAGATGCTGCTGCACGTCTCGGCGGACCGGAAGAACGCCTCGGTCGTCTCGATCCCGCGCGACACCGTCGTCCACATCCCGGAGTGCAAGGGCGACGGCCGCACCTTCCCCGCCACCGACACCCGGCCCATCAACGAGACGCTCCAGCGCGGCGGCCCCGGCTGCACCCTCACCACCTGGGAGAGCCTCACCGGGGCCTACATCGACCACTGGATCATGGTCGACTTCGCCGGTGTGGTGGCCATGGCCGACGAGGTCGGCGGCGTCCCGGTCTGTGTGAAGTCCGGCGTCAGCGACCACCCGACACGGCTGCAGCCCGGTGGCTCCCACCTGAAGCTGCCCGTGGGGACGCACGAGGTCAAGGGCGAGCAGGCGCTCCAGTGGCTGCGCACCCGGCACGCGTTCGGCAGCGACCAGAACCGCGCCAAGGCCCAGCACATGTACATGAACGGCATGATGGAGAAGCTCCAGAAGCAGAACGCCTGGACCGACACCGGCCGCCTCATGGGCCTGGCCGAGACAGCCACCAATGCGCTCCAGGTCTCCGACGAGATCAAGTCGGTCAAGGGGCTCTTCGACCTGTCGATGCAGCTCAAGAACGTGAAGCTGGACCGCCTCACCACGGCGAACATCCCGACGGCTCCGTACCCGAAGGACGACAACTGGAACATCCTCGTCAAGTCGTCGGCCGACAAGATGTTCCGGATGCTCCGCGACGACGTCGCCTTCGACAAGAACGGCGACCCGGCCGACGCCAAGCCCAAGCCGAAGCCGTCCACGAAGCCGAAGGCCACCGCCGAGGCGCCCGGCTCCCTCGCCGTGACGGTCGTCAACGGCACCGGAAGCGACAGTGAACCCGCGGCCGAGGGTCGCGCCCGCACCGTCACCGAGCTCCTCCAGGGCAAGGGCTTCACCCAGGCCGAGTCCTCCAAGGAGGGCGGCAACCGCGCGGACACCGTGGTCACCTACCCGAAGGCCGACGGCGACCAGGGCCGGGCGAACGCCCAGTCCGTGGCCAAGGCGCTCGGACTGCCCGACTCGGCCGTCCGGGCCGACGCGAAGGCCCAGGGCCTCACGCTCGTCGTGGGCGCCGACTGGCGCGAGGGCACCGTCTACAAGAAGCCGGCCTCCGAGGCCGGTGACATCCCGGACGGCGCGGAGGTCCTCCGGGGCAACGACAAGGGCTGCATGGAGATCTTCGACCCCTACAAGTGGGACGGGAAGAGCTGACCCCACGCGATACGCACGAAGGCCGGGCCCCCGGAAAGGGGCCCGGCCTTCGCCGTGTTCGTGCGCGGCGCGTCAGACGCGCTCCGCCGTCACCGCCGGGCGGCGGCTCGCGATGACCTTCCGCGCGAGCGAGCGGGGGCTGGTGAGGAAGCCGTAGCCCCAGGACATGTGCATGGTCGCGAGGGCCACCGGGATCTGGAGGCGGGACTTCAGGGACAGGCCCTTGCCCGCCGGGACCGAGCCCGCCGTGATCGCTGCCAGGTAGCCCGCCGGGACCACGAAGCCGAGCGGGGTCAGGACGGCGCCCACGACCAGGCCCGCGGCGATCGCGCAGACGGCGGCCGGCGGGGCCAGGTAGCGCAGGTTGATCGAGCCCTGGTGGTAGCGGGCCACCACGTGCCGCCAACGGCCGTAGTCCTTGTACTGCTTCGCCAGCGCCTTCACCGAGGGCCGCGGACGGTACTGGACGCGCAGCTCCGGCGAGAACCAGATCAGGCCGCCGGCCTCGCGGATGCGGAAGTTCAGCTCCCAGTCCTGGGCGCGGATGAACTCCACGTTGTACCCGCCCTGCCGCTCCAGGGCCTCGCGCCGGAAGACGCCCAGGTAGACCGTCTCCGCCGGGCCGGCCTCGCCGCCCGTGTGGAAGGCGGCGTTGCCCACACCGATCTTCGAGGTCATCGCCGCCGCGACCGCGTCCTCCCAGGCGTTCTCGCCCTCGGCGTGCATCACACCGCCGACGTTCTGCGCGCCGGTCTCCTCCAGGAGCCGGACCGCGGTGGCGATGTAGTTCGGGGAGAGCATGCCGTGGCCGTCCACACGCACCACGATCGGGTGATGGGAGGCCTGGATCGCCGCGTTGAGCGCGGCGGGCGTGCGGCCGGTCGGGTTCGGGACCGTGATGACGCGGCGCGTTCCCGAAGCGGTTTCCCGGACGAGCTCGGCGGCGATCTCGTCCGTACGGTCCGTGGACGGGCCGAGGGCGATCACCACCTCCATCTCGCCGTCGTACTCCTGCTCCAGGATGTGACGAACCGAGGTGCGCAGATAACGCTCCTCGTTGAGGACCGGCATGATCACGGAGACGGGGGGCGTGGCGTTCATTGCCCGCCACGTTACCGCGAACGGGGGACAGCGGTGCGCGCCGAGCGGGTGGTGCGCCCTTGCGCTGATCGTATGGGCCTACCGTGCTCACGGTTCCCCTGTCCCACCGCGGAGGTGTCCGTCCGTGCCCACACCGCCCCGCACGCCCCGACCCCGGCCCGCCGCCCGTCGCGTACCGGTCCGCAGGCGGCGGAGGCGCCCCCGGTGGGGGATGCGGATGGCGACGGCGCTCTCCGTGGCGGTCCTCACGGCCGGCGGGATCGGGCACGCCGTGGTCACCGGCCTGGACACCGGGATCACCCGCGTCGACCCCTTCAAGGACATGAAGAACCGCCCGCAGGCCGGGCACGGGATGAACGTGCTGGTCGTCGGGACCGACGGGCGCGACCGGATCACCCCCGAGGAGAAGACGAAGTACCGGCTGGGCGGTGCGCCCTGTCACTGCACCGACACCGTCATGCTCGTGCACATCTCCGAGGACCGGGAGCGGGCGAGCGTCGTCAGCCTGCCCCGCGACTCGTACGCGGAGATGCCCGAGCACACCGACATGAACAGCGGCAGGAAGCACCGGGCCCACCCGGTGAAGCTGAACGCCGCCTACGCCGAGGGCGGGCCCGGTCTGACCGTGCGGACCGTCGAGTCCATGACCGGCGTCAAGATCGACCACTATCTGGAGGTCGACTTCACCAGCTTCATGCGGACCGTGGACGCGGTCGGCGGGGTGCAGATCTGTACGAAGCGGCCCCTGAAGGACTCGTACACCGGGCTCGACCTCTCCCCCGGCACCCATGAGCTCGACGGCGGGCAGGCCCTGCAGTACGTGCGCTCCCGGCACATCGACGGGGCCGCCGACATCGGCCGCATGCAGCGCCAGCAGCGGTTCCTCGCGGCGCTGATCGAGCGGATGACGAGCGGCGGGGTGCTGCTCAACCCGGTGCGGTTCCGTGAGCTCGCGACGACGATGCTGAGCTCCGTACGGGCCGACGAGGACTTCGGTACGGATCAGCTGCTCGCCCTCGCCAAGGCGATGCACGGCTTCACCCCGGCCTCCTCGGAGTTCGTGTCCGTGCCGATCGGCGACATGAGCTTCCCCGTGAAGGGCATCGGCTCGACCGTGAAGTGGGACGCGGCCAAGGCGCAGAAGCTGTTCCAGTCGCTGCGGGACGACCGGCCGCTCGCCGCCGCGCCCCGGTCGGAGAGCTCCGGGAAGGCGCCCGGGGTCGTCGTGGACGTGCCGCCGCGGACGATCCGCGTCCAGGTCTACAACGGGACCCGGACCGACGGGCTCGGCCGCAAGGTGGACGACGCCCTGCGCGCGACCGGCTTCGACACCACGCGCACGCCGATGACGGGGGCCGGGAAGGAGCGGGCGCGGACCGTCGTCGAGTACGACCCTCGGTGGGACCGGTCGGCCAGGTCCCTGGCGGCGGCCTTGCCGGGGGCGGAGCTGCGGGCGGTCGCCGGGAGGGGCGGGACGTTGCGGGTCACTGTGGGGGGTGACTACAAGGGCGTGCGGGCGGTACGGGCCGAGGCCTCGGGGCAGCCGTTCGAGGCGGTCACCGGGGACAAGGTGGTGTGCCCGTGACCCGGCTCAGTCCTCGTAGCCCTCTGCCGCTCGGCGTTCCCTCAGTTCCTTGATCGCCTGGCGGCGGGCCAGGCGGTGGGTCCGGCGGATCTGGGCTTCCTGGTTGCGGCGCTTGTCCTGTTCGGTCTCCGGGATGACCTGGGGGACCGGGCGGGGCTTGCCCTCCGCGTCGACGGCCGCGAAGACGAGGTAGGCGGAGCCGACCTGGGTGGCGGGCGTGGACTCGTTCCAGCGCTCGGCCATGACCCGTACGCCGACCTCCATGGAGGACCGGCCCGTCCAGTTGACCTGGGCCTTCACATGGAGGAGGTCGCCGACGCGGACCGGCTCCAGGAAGGCCATCTCGTCCATGGAGGCCGTGACGGCCGGGCCGCCCGAGTGCCGGCCCGCGACGGCGCCCGCCGCGTCGTCGACCAGCTTCATGATCACGCCGCCGTGCACCGTCCCGAGGAGGTTGGTGTCGTGGCTGGTCATGATGTGGCTGAGGGTGGTGCGGGAGGCGGAGGTCGGCTTGCCCGGGATTCCGTCCGGGGTATCGCCCTGGTCTGTCATGTCCTCCACCTTATGCCGGGTCCGGCCCTCGTCCCCGCCGGGTCCGCTTTGCATCAGCTTGGCAACAGCAGCGGTCCGATCTTCTACCCGGACTGTCGCCCGGAAAGGGCCGCCCGGCACACTGGTCCACATGAATGACTGGCCTGATGAGCCCCAGGGACCCCGACGGATGAGCCATGTGCAGCGCCCGCAGGTTCCGCAGCAGCCGCCGCGTTCCCAGCAGGGCCACGGCCAGGGCCAGGGGGGTTACAACCCGAACTTCACGCAGGCGCAGAACCAGGGGTACGACTCCGGTTACAGCTCCGGCCACGTGTACGGCGGCGGCCCCCAGAACCAGGGCGGTGGCGGCCGGGGCGGTGTCCCTCCGCAGTACGCGCCCTCCGGGCCCGGACGTCCCGCGCCGGACTGGCGCAAGCGGATCAAGGTCGGCTCGATCGTGCTGGTCGTCGGCGTCCTCGCCTGGGGCATCGGCACCTATGCCTGGGCCAGCTCGCAGATGCGCAACGAGGTCGACCTCTCCAAGGTCATCGAGCGGCCGGAGGAGGGCGACTGCACGACGTATCTGATCGTCGGCTCCGACAGCCGTGAGGGCATGTCCGCCGAGGAGAAGAAGAAGCTCCACACCGGTTCCGCCGAGGGCAAGCGGACCGACTCGATGATGATCCTCGCGGCCTGCTCCAGCGGGAACACGATGGTCTCGCTGCCCCGTGACTCCTGGGTGACGATCCCGAACTTCGTCGGCTCCGAGTCGGGCAAGTCGTACCCGGCCCGCGGCGGCTCCAAGCTGAACGCGGCCTACGCGATGGACGGCCCCGAGCTGCTCGTGCGGACCGTCGAGTACAACACCGGCCTGCACATCGACCACTACGCCGAGATCGGCTTCGCCGGCTTCGCGAACATCGTGGACGCGCTCGGCGGCGTCGAGCTGAACATCGACAAGGGCTTCAAGGACAAGAAGTCCGGCGCCGACTTCCAGGCGGGCAAGCAGACCCTCAACGGCGAGCAGGCCCTGGCCTTCGTCCGTACCCGCTACGCCTTCGCCCAGTCGGACCTCCAGCGGACGAAGAACCAGCAGAAGTTCCTCTCCGCCCTCGCGAACCAGGCGGCGACGCCGGGCACGATCCTCAACCCGTTCGCGCTGTACCCGACGCTCGGCGCCGGTCTGGACACGCTGATCGTCGACAAGGACATGTCCCTGTACGACCTCGGCAAGATGTTCTTCGCGATGAAGGGCATCAGCGGCGGCGACGGCAAGTCCATGAACATGCCGATCGCCGGCTCCGCCCCGCAGAACTCCCTGAAGTGGGACATGCCGAAGGTCAAGCAGCTGGTCGAGCAGATCAAGAACGACGAGAAGGTCACCGTCGAGTCCAACCGCTAGACGGATATACGAAAGGGGCGTCCTCCCGGCCGGGAGGACGCCCCTTTCGCGTGCTCCCCTACGGGAGGTTGCGGGCCATGACGATGCGCTGGACCTGGTTGGTGCCTTCGTAGATCTGGGTGATCTTGGCGTCGCGCATCATGCGCTCGACCGGGTAGTCGCGGGTGTAGCCGTAGCCGCCGAGGAGCTGGACGGCGTCGGTGGTGACCTCCATGGCGACGTCGGAGGCGAAGCACTTGGCGGCGGCGCCGAAGAAGGTGAGGTCCTCCTTGTCACCTCCGGCGGAGACGCGCTCGGACTTGGCGGCGGCGGCGTAGGTGAGCTGGCGGGCGGCCTCCAGCTTCATGGCCATGTCGGCGAGCATGAACTGCACGCCCTGGAAGTCGGCGATCGGCTTGCCGAACTGCTTGCGCTCCTTGACGTAGCCCTTGGCGTAGTCGAGGGCGCCCTGGGCGATGCCGATGGCCTGGGCGGCGATGGTGATGCGGGTGTGGTCGAGGGTCTTCATGGCGGTGGCGAAGCCGGTGCCCTCGGCGCCGATCATGCGGTCGGCGGGGATGCGGACGTTGTCGAGGTAGACCTCGCGGGTCGGGGAGCCCTTGATGCCGAGCTTCTTCTCCGGGGCGCCGAAGGACACGCCCTCGTCGGACTTCTCCACCACGAACGCGGAGATGCCCTTGGAGCGCTTCTCCGGGTCGGTGACGGCCATCACGGTGTAGTACTCCGAGACGCCGGCGTTGGTGATCCACCGCTTGACGCCGTTGAGGACCCAGAAGTCGCCGTCGCGCACCGCGCGGGTCTTCATGCCGGCCGCGTCCGAGCCCGCGTCGGGCTCGGAGAGGGCGTAGGAGAACATCGCGTCGCCCTTGGCCAGCGGGCCGAGGTACTTGTGCTTGAGCTCCTCCGAGCCGGACAGGATCACCGGCAGCGAGCCCAGCTTGTTGACCGCCGGGATCAGCGAGGAGGAGCCGCACGCGCGCGCGACCTCCTCGATCACGATCACGGTGGCGAGGGCGTCCGCGCCCGCGCCGCCGTAGGTCTCCGGGACGTGCACGGCGTGCAGGTCGTTGGCGACCAGCGCGTCCAGGGCCTCCTGCGGGAAGCGGCCCTCCTCGTCCACCGCCGCCGCGAACGGCACGATCTTCGCCTCCGCGAGGGCACGCACCGACTCGCGGAGCATGTCGTGCTCCTCGGAAGGCCGGTAAAGGTCGAAATCAGTCGAACCCGACACGCTCACTCACTCCCACGCTGCTAACTACCGTTAAGTAACCCAAATGGTAGGGCGTGACCCGGCCCCGGACCAGGGCACGACTATGCTCGGGCAGGCATTCCGCCCGACGTTCCCTGGAGTCCCGCATGGCCCTCAAGATCACTGTGATCGGCACCGGCTACCTCGGCGCCACGCACGCCGCGGCCATGGCGGAGCTGGGCTTCGAGGTGCTCGGCCTGGACGTCGTCCCCGAGAAGATCGAGATGCTGTCCGCCGGACGCGTCCCCATGTTCGAGCCGGGCCTGGAGGAACTGCTCGCGAAGCACGTGGCCGGCATCGAGGGATCGAGCGGCCGGCTGCGCTTCACCACCTCCTGGGAGGAGGTCGGCGCCTTCGGCGACGTGCACTTCGTCTGTGTGAACACCCCGCAGAAGCACGGCGAGTACGCCTGCGACATGAGCTACGTCGACGCCGCCTTCACCTCCCTCGCCGGAGTCGTACGCGAAGGGGCCCTGGTCGTCGGCAAGTCGACCGTCCCGGTCGGCTCGGCCGAGCGGCTCGCGGCGCTCCTCCCCGAGGGCGTCGAGCTCGCCTGGAACCCCGAGTTCCTGCGCGAGGGCTTCGCCGTCGACGACACCCTGCACCCGGACCGGATCGTCGTCGGCGTGCGCGGCGAGCGGGCCGAGAAGACCCTCCGCGAGGTGTACGCCGTACCGGTCGGCGAGGGCTCTCCGTTCGTCGTCACCGACTTCCCGACCGCCGAACTCGTCAAGACGGCCGCCAACTCCTTCCTCGCCACCAAGATCTCCTTCATCAACGCGATGGCCGAGGTCTGCGAGGCCGCCGGCGGCGACGTCGCCAAGCTCGCCGAGGCCATCGGCCACGACGACCGCATCGGCGCCAAGTTCCTGCGCGCCGGCATCGGCTTCGGCGGCGGCTGCCTGCCCAAGGACATCCGGGCCTTCATGGCCCGCGCGGGCGAGCTCGGCGCCGACCAGGCCCTGACCTTCCTCCGCGAGATCGACTCGATCAACATGCGACGGCGCGGCCAGATGGTGGAGATGGCCCGCGAGGCGCTCGGCGGGGCCACCTTCCTGGGCCGCCGGGTCGCGGTGCTCGGCGCCACCTTCAAGCCCGACTCGGACGACGTCCGCGACTCCCCCGCGCTCAACGTGGCCGGCCAGATACACCTCCAGGGCGGCCAGGTGACCGTCTACGACCCGAAGGGCATGGAGAACGCCCGCCGGGTCTTCCCGACCCTCGGCTACGCAGACTCGGCCCTGGAGGCCGTGCGCGGGGCGGACGTGGTCCTGCACCTGACCGAGTGGCGCGAGTTCCGCGAGCTCGACCCGGCCGAGCTGGCCGCGGTCGCCGCCACCCGCGTCATCCTCGACGGCCGCAACGCCCTCGACGGGGCGCGGTGGCGGGCGGCCGGCTGGACCTACCGGGCGATGGGCCGCCCGACGGCCTGAGGCAGCGGCAGAGGGGCGCGACCGCCTGGCGGTCGCGCCCCTCCGTCGTTCGCGCGGTCAGGCCGCGGCCGGCCGGATCCGGTTCGTCCGGGACAGGAACTCCGTCTCCCGCAGCGCCCGGGTGGCGTTGGCGTGCGCGAGGCCGACGAGTTCCTGGGCCGTCCAGCCGCGGCGGAGCAGCTCCGCGAAGAGCGGCACGTAGCCGGCGGCCGGGGCGGTGGTGTGGGAGACACCCGTGCACTGCGGGCCCGCCTGCGCCCGTACCCGGTCGAGGACGTCGGCGACGGCGGCCGGGTCCTCGGTGACCGTGACCATGAGGACGGCGCCGTTCTCGCCGAGGAGGCCGAGGACCTCGTCCGGCAGGGTCTCCGGCTCGGCCCGGGTGAGGAGCGCGGGGGCGCGGGTGACGGCGAGGGCGCGGCGGACCGTGTCCTGGTCGGCGCCGGAGAGGTCCACGGCCAGGCCGATCCGGTTCATCTCCCGTACGGCGTCCCGGGCGAAGCGGTCGAAGCGGGTGAGGTTCACCGCCCGTACGCCGAGGGCGTGGTAGGCCCGCAGGATGGCCGCGGAGCCGCCGAGCGCCGTCCAGCTGACCGGGCCGAGCAGCGCGGCGACACGGCCGCAGTTGCGGGCGTGGGCCAGCTCGGAGGTGGTGTACGCGAGGCGCAGGTCCTCGGGGCAGGTGGCGACGAGGGCGCGGACGGAGTCGATCCGCCGCAGGGTCCCGATGACGCCCTCTTCCGACTCGGTGTGCAGGGACCAGAGTTGGGCTCCGGCCTCCGCGGCGCGGACGGGCGGGAGGTCCTCGGGGTCGAGGGAGCCGGGGAGTTCGGTGTGGCCCTCGGTGACGGGCTGCGCGGCCAGCAGGGCGCGGGCGCGGGCCGTCTCGTCGGGCGGTGGCGGTGACTCCGGCGGATCGGGCTCGCCGGCGGCGGCAGGGACGGTGGAGAGGATGGGAGGGTCGTCTAGCAGTTCCGCCATGGTCTTACTCCGAACTCGGCGATGCAGTACCGCCCCGCCGAGAGCGGCGGGGCAGTACCGTCCACCGTGCCACCGGCCCCCTCGGGGGGCTCGGTGGGCTACGCCGACGGAGTGAGCCGGCTACGGCGTGTCGAGCGCCTCGATCGTGGCGTTCGACGGGGCCGTACGGTTCCTCAGATCGCGGGAGACCGCCTCCGCGTCCCGCAGCGCGCGGACCGCGTTGGACCAGGTCAGCTTGGCGAGGTCCGTCCGGGACCAGCCGCGGTGCAGCAGTTCCGCGATCAGGTTCGGATAGCCGGCGACGTCGTCGAGACCGGCCGGGGTGAAGGCCGTCCCGTCGTAGTCGCCGCCGATGCCGATGTGGTCGATGCCGGCGGCCTCGCGCATGTGGTCGAGGTGGTCGGCGACCGTGGCGGCGGTGGCGATCGGGCGCGGGTTCGCCTCCTCGAAGGCGCGGTGCAGCTTCATCGCCTCGGCGGTGGTGTCGAGGTGGTCGAAGCCGTGCGCCCGGAGGTTCTCGTCCGCCCGCGCCGTCCACTCGACGGCCGCGGGGAGGATGAACTTGGGCACGAACGTGGCCATCGCGACGCCGCCGTTGGCGGGCAGCCGCTCCAGGACGTCGTCCGGGATGTTCCGCGGGTGGTCGCAGACCGCGAGGGAGGAGGAGTGCGAGAAGATCACCGGCGCCGCCGTGGTGTCGAGCGCGTCCCGCATCGTCGTCGCGGCGACGTGCGAGAGGTCGACGAGCATGCCGGAGCGGTTCATCTCGCGGACGACCTGCCGGCCGAAGGCGGAGAGACCGCCGACGCCGGGCTCGTCGGTCGCCGAGTCCGCCCAGTCGTTGTTGTCGTTGTGCGTGAGCGTCATGTACCGCACGCCCAGGGCGTGCAGCGCGCGCAGGGTGGCGAGGGAGTTGTTGATCGAGTGGCCGCCCTCGGCGCCCTTGAGCGAGGCGATGCGGCCCTGCTTCCGGGCCGCCTCCATGTCGTCCGCCGTCAGGGCCGGCGCGAGGTCGGAGGCGTAGCGGTCGAGGAGCTGGTCGACGATGTCGATCTGCTCCAGGGTCGCGCTGACCGCGTCGTCGCCGGCCAGCCGGCAGGGCACGTACACCGACCAGAACTGGGCGCCGACCCCGCCGGCCCGCAGCCGGGCGAGGTCGGTGTGGAGCGCGCCGGTCTGGTCCGCGCCGATGTCCATCCGGTCCAGGTCGTAGCGCACGTGCTCGCGCAGCGCCCAGGGGAGGTCGTTGTGGCCGTCGACCACGGGGGACGAGGCCAGGAGTTCCCTGGCCTCGTCGAGACGGTCCGACGCGCTCACTTGGCGAAGCCGAAGGACGCGGAGCCCTCGACCTTGGCGCGGAGCCGCTTGCCCTTCTCCGTGGCCTGGTCGTTGAGGTCCTGGAGGAACTCGGTCATCCGGGCGCGGAGCTCGGCGTCGCCCGCGGCGAGGATGCGGGCGGCGAGCAGGCCCGCGTTCCGCGCGCCGGCGACGGAGACCGTGGCGACGGGGATGCCGGCCGGCATCTGCACGATGGAGAGCAGCGAGTCCATGCCGTCGAGGTACTTCAGCGGCACCGGCACGCCGATGACCGGCAGCGGGGTGACGGAGGCGAGCATGCCGGGCAGGTGGGCGGCGCCGCCGGCGCCCGCGATGATCGCCTGGATGCCGCGGTCCGCGGCCTCCTCGCCGTACGCGATCATCTCGCGCGGCATCCGGTGCGCGGAGAGGACGTTCACCTCGTACGGGATCTCGAACTCGTCGAGGGCCTGCGCGGCGGCCTCCATGACGGTCCAGTCGGAGTCGGACCCCATGGCGATGCCGACGACGGGGGCGGTGGCGGTGCTCATTCGGTGATGGTTCCTCGCAGATAGCCGGCGGCGTGACGGGCGCGCTCCAGCACGTCGTCGAGGTCGTCGCCGTAGGTGTTGACGTGGCCCACCTTGCGACCGGGCTTCACGTCCTTGCCGTACATGTGGATCTTGAGCTGCGGGTCCCTGGCCATGCAGTGCAGATACGCGGAGTACATGTCCGGGTAGTCGCCGCCCAGGACATTGCACATCACGGTCCACGGCGCGCGCGGGCGCGGATCGCCGAGGGGCAGGTCGAGAACCGCCCGGACGTGGTTGGCGAACTGCGAGGTGACCGCCCCGTCCTGGGTCCAGTGGCCGGAGTTGTGCGGGCGCATCGCCAGTTCGTTGACGAGGATGCGGCCGTCCGTGGTCTGGAACAGCTCGACGGCGAGGTGGCCGACGACGCCCAGCTCCTTGGCGATCCGCAGGGCCAGCTCCTGGGCCTGCCCGGCCAGCTCGTCGTCGAGGTCGGGCGCGGGCGCGATGACCGTGTCGCAGACGCCGTCGACCTGGCGGGACTCGACGACCGGGTAGGCGACGGCCTGGCCGTGCGGGGAGCGGACGATGTTCGCCGCGAGCTCGCGGACGAAGTCGACCTTCTCCTCGGCGAGCACCCGGACCCCGGCGAGGAAGGGGTCGCGGGCGTCCTCGGGCGTCCGGACGAACCAGACGCCCTTGCCGTCGTAGCCGCCGCTCACGGTCTTGAGGATGATCGGGAAGCCGCCGACCTCGTCGGCGAAGGCCGCGGCGTCGGCCGGATCGGCGACGATGCGGTGCCGGGGGCTCGGCGCGCCGATCTCGTCGAGCTTGGCGCGCATCACCCCCTTGTCCTGCGCGTGCACGAGGGCCTCGCGGCCCGGGCGGATCACGACGCCGTCCGCCTCCAGGGCGGCCAGGTGCTCGGCGGGGACGTGCTCGTGATCGAAGGTGATCACGTCGCAGCCGCGCGCGAAGTCACGCAGCGTGTCCAGGTCGCGGTAGTCGCCGATGACGACCTCGCTCACCACCTGGGCCGCGGAGTCCTGCGGGGTGTCGCTGAGGAGCTTGAACTTGATGCCGAGGGGGATACCCGCCTCGTGGGTCATACGGGCGAGCTGCCCGCCTCCGACCATGCCTACTACGGGGAACGTCACCCTCTTAGGGTATCCGCACCATCGGGGAACACTCGTCCGGCTGTGGTTTGGCACAAGGTCCCAGCAGGTGGGACGTGGGTGGGTCACGGGTTGTCCACAGGTTTGCGCGGTACACAGGCGGGTGACAGGGGCGCTGGTTAGCATGGTTGGGTTGACGTCGCCCGGACGTCATCCGGACGGACGGGACAGAGCGATCACCATGAGTGAACCCGGCGCGCTGCGCATGCGACTCCAGGGGCTCTTCCGGGAGGTCGCCAAGTTCGGCGCCGTCGGCGCGGTCGGGGTCCTGGTCGACCTCGGGGTGTTCAACCTCGTGCGCCACTTCTCGGACCTGCCGGTCGTGCGGGCGAGCGTCATCGCCACCGTGGTCGCGATCGTCTTCAACTACCTCGGCTTCCGGTACTTCACCTACCGGGACCGGGACAAGAGCAGCCGCGCCAAGGAGCTCTCCCTCTTCCTGGTCTTCAGCCTGGTCGGCCTGGTGATCCAGAACGGTCTGCTGTACGCGGCGACGTACGGGTTCGGCTGGGACACCCCGCTGCAGAGCAACTTCTTCAAGTTCTTCGGCATCGGCGTCGCGACGCTGTTCCGCTTCTGGTCCTACCGCACCTGGGTGTTCCGGGCGCTGCCGGCGAAGGAGGCGGTGCAGACCGCCGAATCGTTCCTGGAGCAGGCCCCGCGGCAGGCGACCCGCCGTCAGCCCGACCGCGTCTGACCCGTCGACCGCGTCTGACCCCTCGATCTCGCCTCACCCGTCGACCGCGGCGGTCACCGTACGGGGCGCTCCTGCGGCGCCTCCGCGACGCTCCTGACCTCCCGGCTCAGGAAGAGCGCGAAGACCGGCGGCTGCTGCTGGAGCAGTTCCAGACGGCCGCCGTCCGCCTCCGCCAGGTCCCGGGCCACCGCCAGGCCGATCCCGGTGGAGCTGCGGCCGCTCACCGCCCGCTCGAAGATCCGCGCGCCGAGGTCGGCGGGGACGCCCGGGCCCTCGTCGGTGACCTCGATCACCGACTGGTTGCCGGTGACGCGGGTGCGCAGGGCGACCGTGCCGCCGCCGTGCATGAGCGAGTTCTCGATCAGGGCGGCGAGGACCTGGGCGACCGCGCCCGGGGTGCCGACCGCCCGCATCCCCTGCTTGCCTGAGTGCACGATGGCCCGCCCCGCGCTGCGGTAGGCCGGGCGCCACTCCTCGATCTGCTGCTTGACGACCTCGTCCAGGTCGAAGGCGACGGCGGAGCCGGTGCGGGGGTCACGCGCGTTCGTCAGGAGCCGCTCCACGACGTCGGTGAGCCGCTCGACCTGCGTGAGGGCGATCGTCGCCTCCTCCTTGACCGTCTCCAGGTCGTCGGCGAGGGCGACCTCCTCCAGGCGCATGGAGAGCGCGGTGAGGGGCGTACGGAGCTGGTGGGAGGCGTCGGCGGCGAGCCGGCGCTCGGCGGTGAGCATCCGGGCGATGCGCTCGGCGGAGGCGTCGAGGACGTCCGCGACCCGGTCCAGCTCGGGCACCCCGTACCGCTTGTGCCGGGGCCGCGGGTCGCCGGAGCCGAGGCGCTCGGCGGTCTCGGCGAGGTCGGTGAGCGGGGACGCCAGCTTGTTCGCCTGCCGTACGGCGAGGAGGACGGCGGCGACGACCGCGAGCAGGGCCACCGCGCCGATGATCAGCAGGGTGCGGCCGACCTCGGCGGTCACCGCGGAGCGGGACTCCTCGACGATCACGGTCTCGCCGCGCTCGCCCTCCGCGAGGCCCCGGATGACCTCGCCCTCGGGGCGGTCGCCGATCTCGATGGGGTCGCGGCCGGGGATGCGGATCTGGGCGAAGCGCTTGGCGCCGCCCTGCTCGGCGAGGATGTCCGGATTGACCGGCTCGCCGCCGATCAGCCGGCTGTCGACGATCGAGACGAGCCGCAGCGCCTCCGAGTCCACGCTCTCCTGGGCGCTGCTGGAGATGGTGCGGGTCTCGACGAGGACCAGGGAGACGCCGAAGACGGCGATGACGACGAGGACGACGGCGAGCGTGGAGTTGATCAGACGGCGGCGCACGGTGCCCTCCGGGCGGGGTACGGGTTTGCGCTCCCGAGCCTACGGGGCCGACCACCGGCTCAGAGGCGCACCGGTGCGCGCTCTCAGCTCTTCTCGAAGCGGAAGCCGACGCCTCGGACCGTGGCGATGTAGCGGGGGTTCGCCGCGTCGTCGCCGAGCTTCTTGCGCAGCCAGGAGATGTGCATGTCCAGGGTCTTGGTGGAGGACCACCACGTGGTGTCCCAGACCTCGCGCATCAGCTGGTCGCGGGTGACGACCCGGCCCGCGTCCCGGACCAGGACCCGGAGCAGGTCGAACTCCTTCGCCGTGAGCTGGAGCTCCTCGTCGCCCATCCAGGCCCGGTGCGACTCGACGTCGATCCGTACGCCGTGGGTCGCGGGGGCGGCGGCGGGCTCGGTGGAGCCGCGCCGGAGCAGGGCCCGGACCCGGGCGAGGAGCTCGGCGAGCCGGAAGGGCTTGGTGACGTAGTCGTCGGCGCCCGCGTCGAGCCCGACGACGGTGTCGACCTCGTCCGCGCGGGCGGTGAGGACCAGGATCGGGACCGTGTGGCCCTCGGCACGCAGCCGGCGGGCGACCTCCAGGCCGTCCATGCCGGGCAGGCCCAGGTCGAGCACGACCAGGTCGACCCCGCCCTGGAGTCCGGCGTCGAGGGCGGTGGGGCCGTCCTCGCGGACCTCGACCTCGTACCCCTCTCTCCGCAGGGCGCGGGCCAGCGGTTCCGAGATGGATGCGTCGTCCTCGGCGAGCAGTACACGGGTCATGGGGTGATGGTAGTCCGCACGGCGTGCGGGCCGGGGCGGGATCCGACGGGCCCGAACGACCCCTGGGGATCTTGTGGGCATCCAGCAGATGACCTTCGAATGATCGCGTACGGTTCCTTCGTCACCTGTGATCCATCTCTCAAGTCCTTCCATATCCGGCACTGTCGTGTCGTATGGTGGCGACACGTCAGTAGCGGTATTCGGGGACCTTTGGCCAGCTTCGCGCGCCAAGGTCCTCTTTCTGCGTAAGGTCGGCCCCGCCGAACCTTGACGGTGAATGACCTGTGGGCCGGGTCCCGGGACGCGACAACGCGGCTTCCGGGGCGTGGATCCCGGTGGGGTCACACGACCCCGCCGGTGCCGGCCTCCCCCACCGGGCGCACCACGCTCACAAGGCGTGCGTCCCGACAGAGCAAGGATCGACATGGCGTCCAGCCTGACGACGGCTTCGACCGGAACCCCCGGTTCCGAGAAGACGTTCTTCGGCCACCCCCGTGGCCTGGCCACCCTCTTCATGACCGAGATGTGGGAGCGTTTCTCCTACTACGGCATGAGGGCCCTTCTCGTTCTGTACCTGGTCTCCGGCGGCGCGGACGCGGCGACCGGCAGCCAGGGTGGCGGCCTCGCCATGACGGCGGCCACGGCGACGGCCATCTACTCGGTGTACGTCTCGATGGTCTACCTGATGGCCATGCCCGGCGGCTGGTTCGGTGACCGCGTCTGGGGCGCCCGCAAGACCGTCACCATCGCCGGCTTCGTGATCATGGCCGGTCACGCCTCGCTGGCCATCCCCGGCCAGGCGATGTTCTTCGTCGGCCTGGCGCTCGTCGCCGCCGGCTCCGGTCTGCTCAAGGCCAACATCTCCACGATGGTCGGCCACCTCTACGACGGTCCGGACGACCCGCGCCGTGACGGTGGCTTCACGCTCTTCTACGTCGGCATCAACCTCGGCGCCTTCCTCGCCCCGCTGGTCATCGGCACCGTCGGCGAGAGCCACAACTGGCACCTGGGCTTCCTGCTCGCGGCCATCGGCATGGCCATCGGTCTGGGCCAGTTCCTGTTCGGCACCCGCCACCTGAGCGAGAAGAGCAGCGTGGTCCCGAACCCGCTGTCCGACGCCGAGCGCAAGTCCGTCCTCGTCAAGGTCTGCGCCACGATCGCCGTCGTCGCCGTCTTCTACGGCATCGTCGTCGCCGCCGGCATGTACACCCTGAACTGGGCGCTCGTCCCGATCACCCTCGCCGGTCTGCTCATCCCGATCGCCGTGATCGTCCGCATCAAGCGCGACAAGGACCTCGACAAGGCCGAGCAGTCGAAGGTCACCGGCTACATCTGGTTCTTCGTGGCCGCGGCCGTCTTCTGGATGATCTACGACCAGGGCGGCTCGACCCTGTCCCTCTTCGCGGACAGCAAGACCACCGACCACATCGGTGCGCTGAGCTTCCCTGCCACCTGGTTCCAGTCGCTCAACCCGCTCTTCGTCATGGCGCTGGCCCCGGTCTTCGCCTGGCTGTGGCTGTGGCTCGCCCGCCGCAACCAGGAGCCGAGCACCATCGTGAAGTTCTCGCTGGGCCTGGTGGGCATCGGCATCTCGTTCTTCGTCTTCCTGGCCCCGATCGGCATGGCCGGGGACGGCAAGGTCAGCCCGATGTGGCTGGTCGGGATCTACTTCATCCAGACCGTCGCCGAGCTGTGCCTCTCCCCGGTCGGCCTCTCCGTCACCACGAAGATGGCGCCGCAGAAGTACGCCTCGCAGATGCTGGGTGTCTGGTTCCTCGCCGTCACCGCCGGTGACTGCACCACGGGTCTGCTCTCCCTCGCGGGCGTGGACCTGAACGGCACCGGGATCATCGCGCTGCAGGCCGTGGCCGTCACGGTCGCCGCCGTCGCGGTCTTCATGTACCGCAAGAAGGTCAAGGCGCTCATGGGCGACGTCCACTGACGTCACCCGCCCCGCGCGGAGGGCCCGTCGCACCCCGGGGTGCGACGGGCCCTCCGTCGTTCGTCACCGCCTCAGGCGCGCCCAGGGGGTGAAGGTGAAGACCGCGCCGCCGACCAGGATGATCGTGCCCGCGACGAGGGCGAGGGCGCGCAGGGCGCCGTCGTTCTCGGCGCCGGTGTGGGCGAGGTTCCCGCCGTCGGAGCCACCGGAGGCCGAGCTCGTCGTCGTGCCCGCGGCCGTCCCTCCGTCGGAGCCGCCGGAGGCACCGCCGGCCTGCTTGCTGGTGTCCAGTTCGAGGGAGGCCTGCACGGCGCCCTTCACCTGGCAGGGGATCACGATCGGCGAGCCGCCCAGCGAGACGCTGATGGTGAGCGCGCCCGGGCTGAGGGTGGACTTGCCCGTCGCCCCCGGCGTGTAGGTGCCCTTCATGTCGGGCAGGTCGACCGGCTTGCCCGCCTCCAGAGGGGCCGCGTTGGCGGGGCCGGTGACCTTCACCGTCCCGCTGTCGGCGCCGCCGAGCTTGACGGCCATGGACGGCTTGAGGGCGCCGGCGGGCAGGGCCGCCGGGCTGTTCATGACGCCCTTGGCGGTCTTGACCGTGAGGTCGTAGCCGTTGCCGTTCTTCTTGGCGTCGATCGTCACCTTGGAGGCGATCGAGGCGGGTCCGGGGGGCTGGCAGGAGAACTGGACGGCGACCTGCTTGCCGAAGAAGTCGGTCTGCCCACCGGAGCCGCCGGTCCCACCGGACGAGCCCGTGGCGGAGCCGCCGGAGGTGGTGGTGCCGCCGGAGGTGGAACTCGTACCGCCGGACGTGGTGGTGCCGCCCGCCGTGGAACTCGTACCACCGGACGTCGTCGTACCGCCCGACGTGGTGGTCGAACCTCCGGACGTGGTGGTACCGCCCGACGTCGTCCCACCACCGGACGTGGTCGTGCCGCCCGACGTGGTCGTGCCGCCGCCGGACGTCGAGGAGCCGTCCGTGACCTTGATCGTCGCGCCGACCGGCACCGCCACCTTCGGGGAGCACTTGGTGTCCGTCGACAGGGGCTTGGAGACGTTGATCGTGTACTTGCCGGGCGTCAGCGTGATCTCGCCCGCCTTGTCCAGCTTCAGCTTCCCCTTCATGTCGGGGAGGATCATCGGGCTGTTCTTGGGGATCGCCGGGTTCTGCCGCGGTCCCTCCATCGCCACGGTCCCGCTGCCCGCGCCGCCCACGGTGAGGACGCCGGTGGGCTTCACCGTGTCCTTGTCGAGGTCGAGCACGTCTGGGTTCTTCGAGGCGGCCTGGACCGTCTTCCAGACGATCTCGACCTCGTCGCCGACCTTGGCCTCCGCGGGTGCCGTGATCAGCACCTTCGTGGTGCCCTGCACGGGCGGAAGGCCCGAGATCGACGGCGGGATGCACTCCGTCGCGTAACTCACCTCGGCGGCCTGGGCGGGGCCGGCGGCATACAGGATCCCCGCGCCGCCGAGCATCAGCGCGACTCCGGCCGCGCTCATCCTCCGTTGGGTACTCACACCTGTCCCTTCGTCGTCGGGCTGCTGCTCTCTGGCGCTGACGGTGCGGAGTCAGGGCTGAACCACGGCAGGGCCGCGGTCGTCTCCCCGTCCCCCGGTGCGGGGGCGGAAGCGGATGTACGGGCCGGGGCGCGCCGCCGCGGGCGCGCCCTCGTCCGGGTCCTGGGGGCGGCGGCCCTGCCGCCCCCGGAAGCGGGCCGCGCGCGGTCGACCACGGCCATGCCGATCCGGAACAACGCGGCCGGCACCACGACGGCGAGGAGCACCCAGAAGAGGGTCACGCCCCAGGGCCTGCCGACGCCCCACGGCTGCTCGACGAGGACCTTGCCGGCGTACTTCACGGAGACCTGGTAGTCGCCGTGGGCGCCGGCCGAGAGCTCGGCGGGGAGCCGGATCAGGGCCTTCTTGCCGGGTTCGATCGTGCCGCGCCACTGGCGTTCCTCGTACTGGGGCGCGAAGACGCCGTGGCTGGTGCCGACCTGGAAGACGGGGTCCTTGACGGGGGCCGCGCCGAGGTTGCCGACGGTGAAGACGACCTCGCGGCGCGCGGGCGCCCCGAACCAGACGAGGAGGCCGCTGGAGCCGTCGAGGCGGACGGCGGCGAGGACGGCGAGGCGGCCGTCGCCGGAGGCCTCGGGGAGCGGGGCCGTGGGGTGCCCGGCGACCGTGAACTCCTTGTCGACGGCGTCCTGCTGGCCGGTGACCCCGGCGACGTGCACCACGCAGGGGCAGGGCTTGGGCGGTTCGGCGACGGGGAGCTTCGCGCTGAACGCGCCCCGGCTGTCGACGGTGGCGGCCCGGCCCTCGGTGTTGGCGCAGGAGTTGGTGCCGCCGATGACGCCCTTGCCGGGGGCGCCCTGACCGCAGATCAGGAGCATGAGCAGCGCGCCGGGTTTCCAGCCGCTGCCGCTGACGGTGATCTCACCGCCCTTGCCGCCCTCGGTCGCGGAGAGTTCGACGACGGGCCCCGGGGCGGCCGTCGCCGCGGGGGCGGCGGGCAGCAGGACGAGGGCGAGGGCGGCGAGGAGCGCGGCGGCCGTGCGGATCGTCCTCATGCTGCCTCCGGTCGTCCTCATGCTGCCTCCGGCGCCGACGGGGTACGGGACGTTGCGCGCCGCCGTGCCCCGTACCCGGCTGCGCCCGCCGCCGCCAGGAGCAGCGCGGCCGAGGCGGCGAGCGCGGGGCCCGAGGCGAAGGAGGCCTCGGCGCGGGCGGTGGCGGGGGCGGCGCCCGGTGCGGTGGCCGTCAGCCGGACGGTGACGGCGTCGAGGGCGGGCGGGTCGGGCCAGGGTTCGGTCCTGGTGGCCCGCTCGCCGGGGCGCAGGGTGAGCGGCAGGGCGCGGTCCGGCCGGTCGAGGACGGTGCCGAGGAGGCCCTCGGCGCGGACGGCGAGGCGCGGGGCGAGGACGGTGGTGCCGCGGTTGACCAGGGTGTAGCGGACGGCGTCCTCCTCCACGTGGACGTCCTCGACGGTGAGCGCGGCGAGGTGCGGTCCGCTGACCCGTAGCCGCAGGTCGACGCCGACCTCGCGGCCGGCGGCCACGGCCCGTACGGTGCCGCGGTGTTCGCCGGGCGGGGTGTCCGCGGTGACGGTCACGGCGAAGGGCACGTCGGCCCGGGTCCTGGCGGGCACGGTCACGGACCGCGCGGCGAAGGACACCGGGGCGCCCTGGCCGGTGAGGCTCACGGTCAGCGGTGCGGTGCCGGGGTTGGTGACCGACAGGGTGTCCTGGAGGACGCTGCCGGCCGGGCCCTCCAGGTAGGCGTACGGCCGTCCGGCGGCGGGCGCCGCCGTCCACTCCTGGGCGCCGGGGGGCGCCGCCGCGACCGCGCCGAGGAGGGCTGTCGCGGCGACGACGAGCCCGGAACGCGCCGCCGTACGCATCAGCGTGCCGTGCGCCGCGTGAGCCAGAGGACTCCGGCGGCGCCGGTCAGCAGGACGGTGCCGCCGAGGGTGCCGAGCGCCATGGCGGAGTCGAGCGGGCCGGTCTTGGGCAGCTGGTCGCCGGCGCCCGAGTCGCCGCCGGCGGCGTCGTCGGCGGGCGGCGGGGTGTCGGAGCCCCCCGAGACGCCGGTGACCTGGAGTTCGAGCGAGGGCTTCGGGTTGTTCTTGGGGGTGCAGACGGCCGCGTCCATCCCGAGGGCGTGCACGGTGAGAACGCCCGCCGTGAAGGTGACCTTGCCGTTCTTCTTCGGGGTGAACGTGCCGGTCAGCGTGCCGATCTTGATCGGGGTGTCCGGCGGGATGGCGGCCGTGTTCGGCGTGCCCGTCACCTTCACGGTGCCGCTCGCGTCGCCGCCGAGGACGAGTTCGGCGCGCGGGGTCATGACGCCCTTGGGGAGCTCGACCGGGCTGTCGGAGACCCCCTTCTCGAACGACATCGTGATCGTGTACGCGCTGCCGCTCTTGACGGCCTTGATGTCGACGGGCGAGACGGCGCTCTTCGGCCCGATCTTCGTCTCGCAGGCGTAGTTGACGTCGACGACGGCCGCGTGGGCGGCCGGCGCACCGGCCAGCACGGACGCGCCCGCCACCGCGACCGCGGCCGTGAGCGCGGCGGTCGTTCTCCTCCGGTTCGGCACCTTGGACACCCGAGCACCCCTCACCGCAACGTAACTGACGGTCTTTCAGATCGGCCGTCAAGGTACGCCCGGGGCCTTGAGGAGGGAAGGCAGGGGAACCGGTGAACTTGTGAAAGTCCTAGGCAGGTGCGGCCAGTTCGGCCCAGACCGTCTTGCCGGGGGCTCCGGGGGTGCGGTCGATGCCCCAGTCGAGGCAGAGGCGCTGCACGATGAACATGCCGTGGCCGCCCGGCCGTCCGGAGCGGTGGGGGGTGCGGGGGGCGGGCTGGCCGGCGCCGCGGTCGGTGACTTCGAGGCGCAGGGTCCGGGGCATCCGCAGGACGCGCAGCCGCTCGGGACCCTCGGCGTGCAGACAGGCGTTGGTGACGAGCTCGGAGACGACGAGCAGGACGTCCTCCGCGGCGGCACGGCGGTCGGCGGTGGCCGCCGGGAGCCAGCCCCACTCGTGGAGCGCCGAGCGCGTGAAGTCACGCGCGAGCGGCACAGTGCCGCTGGTCTCGCCGAGGGCGAGCGTCCGGACGTCGGAAGCTTGGTCCATCAACGCTTCACCTCACCGATCGACGGGACAGAGGGACAGGACGTACGGGCGGAGCCGTTGAGCGGTGTATGACGTCGGTCTCAGCCGGGGAGCGCTGTGGCGAGCGTCTCGTGGACGGTGAAGACGGCGTCCGCGCCCGTGATGTGGAACACCCTGGCCACCGCGGGCCGCATCCCCACCAGATGGACGCCGCCGCCGGCGGCGTCCGCCCTCAACCGGGCGCCGAGCAGCACGTTGAGCCCGGTCGAATCGCAGAACTCCAGGCCCGTGCAGTCGACGACGAGCCGTGCGCGGCCCGCGTCGAGGGCGGTGTCCAGCGGGGCGCGCAGCAGTTCGGCGGTGTGGTGATCGAGCTCACCGACGGGCGTGAGGAGCGCGCTCCCGGCGACGTCGCGGACCTCGACCCGCAGCCGCGCGGGCGGCGCGCTGCCGATGTGTTCGCGGTCCATGGCCGTGCCTCTTCTCGCTGTCGCGGATGCCGACTGACGTGCCCCGAACCCTACAAGCGGCATGCCCTCCCATGCACACGAGGTACTTCTCATATCGGTACGAAACGGATTATTGCCACTTGCAACCATCAGGGTCGAGCGGGTAGGGCTAGAAGGGAACGTCCAACCCAACCGGCTTTGGAGGCGCCGCAAACCGCAGCGAGAAGCACCCGAAGGAGACCCATGTCACCCCGGCTCGACGCCCCGCGTACCCCCGACGCGCCGTCGGCAGCAGTCCCCCTCCCCCCTGTCGTCGACCTGCCCGATCGCCTGCTCGACACACCTCTCGACCGGATCGGACCGGTCGACGCCCGCGCCCTGTCGAAGCAGCTCTTCGCCCGGCTCTCCGAGCTGGAGGAGGGCACCCACGACTACGCGTACGTCCGCAACACCCTGGTCGAACTGAACCTCGCCCTGGTCAGGTTCGCCGCCGCACGGTTCGGCACCCGCAGCGAACCGATGGAGGACATCGTCCAGGTCGGCACGATCGGCCTCATCAAGGCGATCGACCGCTTCGAACTCACCCGCGGCGTCGAGTTCCCGACGTTCGCGATGCCGACGATCATCGGCGAGATCAAGCGCTTCTTCCGCGACACCTCGTGGTCCGTGCACGTGCCCCGCAGACTCCAGGAGCTCCGGCTCGACCTCGCCAGGGCAGGTGACGCGCTCGCGCAGCGCCTCGACCGGGCCCCGACCGTCGCCGAACTCGCCGAGGAGCTCGGCATCCGGCCCGAGGAAGTCGTCGAGGGCATGGCCGCGAGCAACGCCTACACCGCGACCTCGCTCGACGCGCAGCCCGACGAGGAGGACGGCGCGGGCGGCGAGGCCGCGCTCGCCGACCGGCTCGGCTACGAGGACCACGGGCTCACCGGGATCGAGTACATCGCCTCGCTCAAGCCGATGATCGCCTCGCTGCCCGCCCGCGAGCGGCAGATCCTCTCCCTGCGCTTCGTCTCCGGTCTGACCCAGTCGGAGATCGGCGCGGAGCTCGGCATCTCGCAGATGCACGTCTCCCGCCTGCTGACCCGCACGCTCGGCCGGCTCCGCCGGGGGCTGACGCTGGAGGAATGACCGCCACCATGGCCGCGCCACGGGCCCGTTCACGGTCGACCGACCCTGGACGGGCCCTTTCGCGGCCATGAGGGACGGCGGAGCTGACCTACCAGCCGATCTGTACGTCCCCGATGACCTCGCCGCCGATGTGGGCGGCGAGCTTGCGGGCGCGCGGGAGGTCGCCCCACTTGTCGACGTGCACGAAGACGGTGTGGTGCGGGGTCCAGTCGTCGATCTGGGCCGTGTCGCCGTGCAGGACGAGCTGGACGCCGTCGTACTTGTCGGAGCCGGAGCACTCCGCGTCGGGGTCGTCCGGCCAGCGCCCGCGCCACGAGATGTCGGTGGTGCCGTCCCCGACGGCCCGGACGATCTCGGGCCCGACGGCCGCGAAGGGCACCTTGGCGGAGAGGCAGAGCGGCAGCTCGGCGCGGATCTCGTCGTCCCCCGCGGTGCCGAGGTCGAGCTCGCAGAAGAGGTACTCCCCGGTCACGGGGTCCCGCACGGCCTCCACCCGGTCGACGGCCGCGCCCGGAAGGAGCCGCGCGATCCGCCGCGTCTCCTCGACGGTACGGGCCTCGGCGTCGACGTACACGTCGTCGCGTCGCTCAAGCAGCCCGACGAGCCGCCACGCGCGCGCGTACGCCTCGTCGGCGTCGGTTGTCGTGAAGACGGCGTAGGCCCGCGAATTCCCCATGCGGCGCAGACTCGCACGGGATCCGGCCCGTCGCGTAATCAATTGGCGGCCTGCACAGGCCCGTCGCTAGCGTCGAGCCCCCGACCTCACGCAGAGAGCGAACCACCATGACCGGCCGCACCCGCCCGACGACGACCCTGTGGCGCCCCACCGGCCCCGTCGAGCTGGAGCTCGTACGGGAGTCGGGATGGCGGGCCTGGCCGCCGCGGCTGCCGGAGCAGCCGATCTTCTATCCGGTGCTGAACGAGGACTACGCGGTCCGCATCGCGCGTGACTGGAACGTCAAGCACGACGGCGCCGGCTTCGTCACCCGCTTCGAGGTCGACACGGAGTTCCTCCGCAGGTACCCGGTCCGGCAGGCGGGCGGGCGGACGATCCTGGAGCTGTGGGTTCCCGCCGAGGAGCTGGCCGAGTTCAACGCGCACATCGTCGGCGAGATCGAGGTCGTGCACGAGTTCCGCTGACGGCACTTCGTTAGGGTGCCGGGCATGGGATCACTGCTCGACGCCGTCCGTGAGAACGAGGAAGCCGCCCGGTTCCTGGCCTGGCCGGGGGACTTCGAGCCGGCCCGGAGGGACCACGTCGAGGAGGTCCGTCTCGCGTCCGGCGCCGCCCTGGAGGGGTTCGCCGGCGACGGTGCCGGGGGCACGTACTTCTTCTGCGGCGACGGCGGCGAGGAACGTCCCGTGCTGTACGCGGACTCCGAGGGCCGCGCGGCCCTGGTCGCGATCGGGCTGACCGAACTCCTCGGACTGCTCCTCGCCGCCCCGTGGTGGCGAGGCGGCGGGGCGGCGGAGTACCTCGCCGACATGCCCGATCTGCCCGCGCGCCGGGACGGGGCCGCCGCGGCCCTCGGCCTCGCCCTGCCGACGGAGGCCGAGGCCCTGGCCCGGCTGCGCGAGGTCGCGACGGGCCCGGGGAAGGAGTACGTCCTGGTCCTCACCTCGGAGGAGGAGCCGTACGAACCGCTGCCGATCCTCAACGCGCCGGGCCACCGGGGCTGAACCGGGCGACGGGGAACAACATCTCCCGGCCGCCTCGGCCAGCCGGATCAGCGGCGGCGGCTCAGACCGCTCGCACGCCCTTCCGCCAGACCTCCGCGATCAGCGGGACGCCCGGGCGGTACGCCAGGTGGACGTGGGAGGGGGCGTCGAGGATCGTCAGGTCCGCACGCGCGCCGACGTTCAGGTGGCCGACGTCCGTGCGGCGGAGGGCCGCGGCGCCTCCGGCCGTGGCGGACCAGAGGGCCTCGTCGGGGGTCATGAGCATGTCGCGGACGGCGAGGGCGATGCAGAACGGCATCGAGGACGTGAAGGACGAGCCCGGGTTGCAGTCCGTGGAGAGGGCCACGGTGACGCCCACGTCGATCAGGCGGCGGGCGTCCGGCCACTCGGCCCGGGTGGAGAACTCGGCTCCCGGAAGCAGCGTCGCGACCGTGTCGCCCTGGGCGAGGGCGTCGATGTCGGCGTCGGTCAGGTGGGTGCAGTGGTCGGCGCTCGCCGCGTCGAGCTCGACCGCCAGCTGCACGCCGGGGCCGTACGTGAGCTGGTTGGCGTGGACGCGGGCCTGCAGGCCCTTCGCCATGCCCGCCTTGAGGATCGCGCGGGCCTGGTCGCCGTCGAAGGCGCCCTTCTCGCAGAAGACGTCGACCCAACGGGCGTACGGGGCACAGGCGTCCAGCATCTCGCCGGTCACCAGCTTCACGTACCCCGCCGGGTCGTCGGCGTAGTCGGGGGACACGATGTGCGCGCCGAGGTAGGTGACCTCGTCCGTGTGCTCCGCGGCGATGCGCAGGGCGCGGGCCTCGTCCTCGACGGTGAGGCCGTAGCCCGACTTGGTCTCGAAGGTGGTGGTGCCCTGGCGCAGGGCCTCCCACATGTAGCGGGCGACGTTCGCGGACAGTTCGGCGTCGCTCGCCGCGCGCGTCGCCGCGACGGTCGTGCGGATGCCGCCCGCCTGGTACGGCCGGCCCGACATCCGGGCGTTGAACTCCGCCGTGCGGTCGCCCGCGAAGACGAGGTGCGAGTGGGAGTCGACGAAGCCGGGGATGACGGCGCGGCCGGCCGCGTCGACGGCCTGGTCGGCCGCCGGGGCCTGCGCCGCCGGGCCCACCCAGGAGACCTTCTCGCCTTCCAGGACGAGGGCGGCGTCCTTGATCAGGCCCAGGGGGCCTTCGCCGAGGGTGGGGTCGTTCGTGACCAGGCTGCCGATGTTCGTGATCAGCGTCGTCGTCATGGTGCTCTCCGGTGGGGGGCGGGCGGGCGGTTCGGGTGCGGGCTCGCCTAGTTCCTCAGGGCTGAGATCGCGTGCGCGAGCGCCTCGCCCGCGTTCGGTACGGAGACGTGCGTGCCGTTCTCGACGATCGTCCGGCCGCCCACCACCACGTGGCGCACGTCCGCCGCCGTCGCCGCGAAGACCGCCGTCTCGGCCGCGAGGCGCGGGACCGGGCCCGCCGTGCGGACCGAGTCCAGGGTGATCGTCGTGAAGTCGGCCAGGGCGCCGGCCTCCAGGGTGCCCGCGTCGGCCCAGCCGAGGGCCGCGTGGCCGTCGGCCGTCGCCGCGCGGAGGAGCGCGGCGGCCGTCCAGTGGCCGCGGGTGCGGGTGCGCAGGCGCTCGTTCAGCTCCATCGCCCGCGCCTCTTCGAGGAGGTCGATGACGGCGTGGCTGTCGCTGCCGAGGGAGAGCGGGGAGCCGGCCCGCTGGAGGGCGACGGCGGGGCCGATGCCGTCCGCGAGGTCGCGTTCGGTCGTCGGGCACATGCAGGTGCCGGTCGAGGACCCGCCGATGAGCGCGATGTCCTCGTCCGTCATGTGCGTGTTGTGGACGCCGGTCGTCCGCGCGCCGAGGACGCCGTGCTCCGCCAGGAGCTGCGTCGGCGTCATGCCGTGGGCCGCGAGGCAGGCCTCGTTCTCCGCGGTCTGCTCGGAGAGGTGGACGTGGAGGGGGGCCCGACGGTCCTGGGCCCAGCGGGCCACCGTCGACAGCTGGTCGGCCGGGACCGCTCGTACGGAGTGGATCGCCGCCCCGATGCGTACGCCGTCGCGCTCCTTGAGCGCCGAGACCCGCTCGGCCCACTTCTCCGCCGTGCCGTCGGTGAAGCGGAGCTGGTGCTGCTCGGGTGCGGCGCCGAAGCTGGAGGAGAGGTACGCGGTGTCGAGGAGGGTGATGCGGATGCCCGCCTCCCCGGCCGCCGCGATGAGGGCCTCGCCCATGGCGTTGGGGTCGGTGTACGCGCCGCCGCCGGGCGCGTGGTGCAGGTAGTGGAACTCGCCGACGGAGGTGATGCCCGCGAGCGCCATCTCCGCGTAGACCGCGCGGGCGAGGGCGAAGTAGCTGTCGGGGGTGAGGCGCTGGGCGACGGTGTACATGATCTCGCGCCAGGTCCAGAACGTGCCGGAGCCGACCTGGACCGTGCCGCGCAGGGCGCGGTGGAAGGCGTGCGAGTGGGCGTTGGCCAGGCCGGGGATCGTGAGGCCGCGGAGGACGACGGCGCCCGGCGGGGGCGTCTCCACTCCCGTGCGTACGGCGCTGATCCGGCCGTCCGAAGAGACCTCCAGGGCCACGCCCGGCTCGACATGGGTGGCGAGCCAGGCGTGCTCCAGCCAGTACGTCGTCAGCGGCACGCCAGCTCCTCCAGTACGTCGGCGAGTGCGAGGACCCCGGCCACGCAGTCGTCCTCGGCCGCGTTCTCGGCCGGGGAGTGCGAGACGCCGGTGGGGTTCCGTACGAACAGCATGGCGGTCGGGATCGATTCGGACAGGATGCCCGCGTCGTGTCCCGCGCCCGTGCCGAGGACCGGCACCTTGCCCGAGGTGCCCAGGATGCGGGAGAGCTCGTCGCGCAGGGCGTGCGAGAACTCCACGATCGGGGTGGAGGACTCCTGGACGACGGCGAGGTCGATGCCGTGGCGGTCGGCGTACTCCCGGGCCGCCGTCTCGACTCCCGTGACGACCTTGTCCAGGGAGCCCTGGTCGGCGGCGCGGGCGTCGAGCCAGCCGCGGACCAGCGACGGGATGGCGTTGACGCCGTTGGGCTCGACGGCGATCTTGCCGAAGGTGGCGACGGCGCCCGCGAGTTCGGCCTCGCGGCGGGCCGCGAGGACGGTCTCGGCGTACGTGAGCATCGGGTCGCGGCGGTCGACGAGGCGGGTGGTGCCCGCGTGGTTGGCCTCGCCGGCGAAGTCGTACCGCCAGCGGCCGTGCGGCCAGATGGAGGAGGCGATGCCGACGGGGTCGCCGGAGAGGTCCAGGGCGCGGCCCTGCTCGACGTGGAGTTCGACGAAGGCGCCGATGCGGGCCAGTCGCTCGGGGTCCGCGCCGATGCCCGCGGGGTCGTACCCGGCGGCCTCCATGGCCTGCGGGAGGGTGATCCCGTCGGCGTCGCGGAGCTCGTACGCCTGCTCCTTCGTCAGCCGGCCGGCGGTGAGGCGGGAGCCGACGCAGGCGAGGCCGAAGCGGGCTCCTTCCTCGTCGCCGAAGTTGACGATGGCGAGGGGCCGCTTGAACGAGGCGCCGCGGGCGCGGAGTTCGTCGAGGGCGGCGAAGGCGGACACGACGCCGAGGGGGCCGTCGAAGGCGCCGCCGTCGGGCACGGAGTCCAGGTGGGAGCCGGTGACGACGGCGTCGCCGGCCGTGGGGTCGCCGAGCCAGGCCCACTGGTTGCCGTTGCGGTCGGTCTCGACATCCAGGCGGCGGGCCTCGGCCTGCATCCGGAACCAGAGCCGGCAGTCGGCGTCGGCCTCGGTCCAGGCGTAGCGGCGGTAGCCACCGGAGGCGGCGCTGCGGCCGATGGGCCGCAGCGACCGCCACATGGCGTGGAAGGTGGCACTCACGCCGAGGCCTCGTCGTCGGAGCCCTCGCGCATCGGGACGCGGACGCCCTTCTCGTCGGCGACGCGCTCGGCGATGTCGTAGCCGGCGTCGACGTGGCGGATGACGCCCATGCCGGGGTCGTTGGTGAGCACGCGGCGGATCTTCTCGCCGGCGAGCTTGGTGCCGTCGGCGACGGAGACCTGGCCGGCGTGGATGGAGCGGCCCATGCCGACGCCGCCGCCGTGGTGGATGGAGACCCAGGAGGCGCCGGAGGCGACGTTGACCATGGCGTTGAGCAGCGGCCAGTCGGCGATGGCGTCGGAGCCGTCGAGCATGGCCTCGGTCTCGCGGTACGGGGAGGCCACCGAGCCGCAGTCGAGGTGGTCGCGGCCGATGGCGAGGGGGGCGGCGAGGGTGCCGTTGCCGACCATGTCGTTGAACATGTCGCCGGCCTTGTCGCGCTCGCCCTGGCCGAGCCAGCAGATGCGGGCGGGCAGGCCCTGGAAGTGGACGCGCTCGCCGGCCATCTTGATCCAGCGGTGCAGGGACTCGTTCTCCGGGAAGAGGTCGAGGATCGCCTTGTCCGTCTTGTGGATGTCGGAGGCCTCGCCGGAGAGGGCGGCCCAGCGGAAGGGGCCCTTGCCCTCGCAGAACAGCGGGCGGATGTAGGCCGGGACGAAGCCGGGGAAGGCGAAGGCGCGGTCGTAGCCGGCCAGCTGGGCCTCGCCGCGGATCGAGTTGCCGTAGTCGAAGACCTCGGCGCCCGCGTCCATGAAGCCGACCATGGCCTCGACGTGCTTGGCCATCGACTCGCGCGAGCGCTGGGTGAAGCCGGCCGGGTCCTTGGCGGCGGCGTCGGCCATGTCCTCGAAGGCGACGCCGACCGGGAGGTAGGACAGCGGGTCGTGGGCCGAGGTCTGGTCGGTCACGATGTCGATCGGGGCGCCCTCGGCGAGCATCTGCGGGAGCAGCTCGGCGGCGTTGCCGAGGAGGCCGATGGAGAGCGGGCGGCGGGCGTCGCGGGCCTCGACGGCGAGCTGGAGGGCGTGGGCCGGGTTGTCGGCCTTGACGTCCAGGTAGCGGTGCTCGATGCGGCGCTCGATGGCGCGCGGGTCGACGTCGATGCAGATCGCGACGCCGTCGTTCATCGTCACGGCGAGGGGCTGGGCGCCGCCCATGCCGCCGAGGCCGGCGGTGAGGGTGATGGTGCCGGCCAGGGTGCCGCCGAACTTCTTGGCCGCGACGGCGGCGAAGGTCTCGTAGGTGCCCTGGAGGATGCCCTGGGTGCCGATGTAGATCCAGGAGCCGGCCGTCATCTGGCCGTACATGGTGAGGCCGAGCTGCTCCAGGCGGCGGAACTCCTCCCAGTTCGCCCAGTCGCCGACCAGGTTGGAGTTGGCGAGGAGGACGCGCGGGGCCCACTCGTGGGTCTGCATGACGCCGACCGGGCGGCCGGACTGGACGAGCATCGTCTCGTCCTGCTTGAGGGTGCGCAGGGTGCGGACCATGGCGTCGAAGGAGCGCCAGTCGCGGGCGGCCTTGCCGGTGCCGCCGTAGACGACGAGCTTGTCGGGGTGCTCGGCGACCTCGGGGTCGAGGTTGTTCTGGAGCATCCGGAGGGCGGCTTCCTGCTGCCATCCCAGGGCGCTCAGTTCCGTACCGCGGGCGGCTCGTACGGGGCGGGGTCCTGACATGGGGGTGCCTCCTCGGATGTCGTTCAGATATTCACATACTGGCTCGCTGAATAGTCTTAGTCAACAGGGCATACCGGCCACGCCGCGGACGGCGCATGGACAAGACTGGGCCGCATGGCCTCCTCCCGTCGCGATCTCGCCGTCCGAGCCACCGTCGATCAAGGACTCCTCTCCCCCGCCGAGCCCGTCGTCGCCCTCCTCGACACCGCCGGCATCCGCGCCTCCGCCGCCGCCCTGACCAGCGCGTTCGCCGCCGTCACCGACGCCCACGTGCTCCACGCCTTCGCCGTGAAGGCCACCCCGCTCGTCCCCGTCCTGCGCCTGCTCCACGAGGCCGGGCTCGGGGTCGAGGTCGCCAGCCCCGGCGAGCTGGCCCTCGCCCGCGCCGCCGGGATCCCGCCCGCGCACACCGTCCTCGACTCCCCCGCCAAGACCCCGGCCGAGCTCCGCCAGGCCCTCGCGCTCGGGATCGCCGTCAACGCCGACAACCTCCAGGAGCTGGCCCGCCTCGACGCGCTCGTCGCCTCCGCCCCCACCGCCTCACCGCTCGGGCTCCGGGTGAACCCGCAGGTCGGAGCCGGTTCCATCGGCGCGCTCTCGACCGCGACCGCCACCTCCAAATTCGGCGTGACACTCCGCGACGAAGGCGCCCGCAAGACCGTCGTCGCCGCCTGCCTGGAGCGGCCCTGGCTGACCCGGCTGCACACCCACACCGGCTCCCAGGGCATCCCGCTCGCCCTCATGGCCCAGGGGGTCGGCGAGGCGTACGCGCTGGCCGAGGAGATCAACCGGGCGGCCGGCCGGCAACAGATCGACACCCTCGACATCGGCGGCGGACTGCCGGTGAACTTCACCTCCGACGAGGAGACCCCGACGTACGCGGAGTACGCCCGGCTGCTCGCCGACACCGTCCCCGGGCTCTTCGACGGCCGCTACCGGCTCGTCACCGAGTTCGGGCGCTCCCTGCTGGCCAAGCACGGCACGGTCCTCGCCCGGGTGGAGTACACGAAGACCTCCGGCGGCCGCCCGATCGCCGTCACCCACGCCGGCGTCCAGCTGGCCACCCGTACGGTCTACGCCCCCGAGTCCTGGCCACTGCGCGTCCTCGCGTACGACTCCGAGGGCCGCCCCCGCACCGGCGACGTCACCGTCCAGGACGTGGCCGGCCCCGCCTGCTTCGCCGGGGACCTGCTCGCCACGGGCCGGGCGCTGCCGCTGCTGCACCCCGGGGACGTCGTGGCGGTCCCGGACACCGGCGCGTACTACTTCGCCCACCACTACGCGTACAACAGCCTGCGCCGGCCCGGGATCCACGGCTTCACCGTCGACGACGACGGGGCGGTGACCTTCACGACCGTCCGCGAACCCCAGACGCTCGACGAGATCGTCGCCGAGGCGGGCGGGGCGCGGGCGGACGCGCTGGTCCGGTAGCGGTGGCCCGGCGGCCCGGCTTCCATGGAGCCATGACTGGAACGGGTACGGACACCACCTCCGTCGTCGTCGAGCGCCGGGTCGCCGCCTCCCCCGGACGGGTCTGGGAGGCCATCACCGACCTGAAGGACATGCCCCGGGTCCTCTCCGGCGTCGACCGGGTGCAGGTGCTCACCGAGGGCGGCTTCGACGTGGGCACGCGCTGGCGCGAGACCCGGCGGATGTTCGGCAAGGAGGCCACCGAGGAGATGACCGTGACCGAGTGCGAGCCGCCCGACCGGTACGTCACGGTCGCCGACTCGCACGGCATGCACTACGTCTCCGAGCTCACCCTCACCCCCGACGGCGCCGGGTCCACCACCCTGCGGATGGCCTTCTCCGCGCGGCCCGCCGGCGGCCGCGCCCCCGGGGTCGTCGCCCGGCTGCTCGCCCGCTTCGGCGCGAAGGCGGTCGCGAAGGCGCTCGCGAAGGACCTGTCCGACATCGCGCACGCGGTGGAATCGCGCGGCTGACCGCCCCGTCGAAGATCTCTTCGGATCAATTCGCGTCAGACAGCGGCATGTTCCGATGGAAAATGCCAGAACGCCTCCCCGGGGCACGAACGTTCAGTAGCGTCACCGTCACTGCCGCACGTTCGCACGCCGCATCGGGAGGGGAATCCGCGTGCCCGGAATCGACGAGTGCCTCCTGGAGGCCATGGCCCTGCCCGGGGCCCGGGGCGCCTCCCTGGTCGACTGGACCAGCGGGCTCGCGCTCGGGACCGCGGGCGAATCACCGGTCGGCGACCATGAGACGACAGCCGCCGAGACCGCCGAACTAGCCCGTTCCGCAGCCGAGTTCGACTCCTTCACCACGACGGGCGGAGGACCGGGGGACGAACCGCCCGTCGAGGACCTGATCGTCACCACCCGCGCCGGTTACCACGTCCTCCGCTTCGTCGAGACCTCCTTCGACAGCAGCGTCTTCCTCCACCTCTGGCTCGACCGCGACTCCGGCAACCTCGCCCTCGCCCGGCTCCGGCTCCGCGACCTCGCCGAGAGACTGGTCCTCGGATGAGCCCGGCCACCGCCGCCACACCCAGGACGGCCGTCTCCCCGATGCTGGTCCGGCTCGCCGCCGAGAAGGCCACCGGCGCCCTGCTCCGCGACCACGGCACGCTCTACCTCGTCGACGGCCGGGTCGTGCACGCCGAGTCCCCCGCCGCCCCCGGCGTCGACGTCCTCCTCACCACCGGCGGCCGGCTGCCCCGCGAGGGCTGGGACGAGGCCGTCGACCGGGCCGGCGCCCACCGCGCGGTCGGCCGCTTCCTCGTCGACAGCGGCCGGCTGCACGACGGCGAGCTGGAGATCTGCCACCTCGGCGCCGTCTTCGACGCGGCCTTCTTCGCCCTCTCCCCCACCAGCGGACCGACCCGCTTCCGGTACGGGGTGGGGCACTGGTTCGGCACGGTGCGGCCGGTCTCCGCCGAGGCCGTCGAGCGCGAGACCGTCCGCCGCCGCGAACTCCTCGACGCCGTCTGGCCGTACGCCTCCGTGGACACCGCCCCGGTCGTACCGCGCCCCGCCTCCCCCGGCCAGACCGTGGGGGCCCGGCAGCGCGCGCTGCTCGCCGCCGCCGACGGGGAGCGGACCCCCGCCGAACTGGCCCGGCTGCTCGGCCGGCCCGCCTTCCACACGCTGCTCGACGTGCGGCGCCTCGCCGCCGCCGGGCTCGTCGAGACACCGCTGGAACCCGCATCCGCACCGCCCCCGCCGGTGGTTTCAGCGGCCCCGCCGGTGGCCGATCCCGACATCGCCCTGCTGCGCCGGCTCCGTGACGCCCTGGAGGCACACCTGTGATGAGGCGTGCCCTGCGCATGCGCGCCGAGAGGAGACAGCTCATGACGGCAGAAGCCGAGGTCCTCGGCGAGCTCAGACGGCTGCGGGCCCGGCTGCCCCAGCTCACCGGGGCCCTGGCGGCCAGCGCCGACGGACTCGTGCTCGCCCATGACACGGTCGACGGCGAGGCGGAGAGCGTGGCCGCGCTGACCGCGGCGGCGCTCGGCGTCGGCCAGCGGCTGACCGACACCACCGGTCAGGGCCGCTTCCGTGAGCTGCTCGTACGCGGCGAGGACGGCTATGTGGCGACGTACGCGGCGGGCGGCTCGGCCGTCCTGACGCTGCTCGCCGAACCCCGGATCAACGTGGGGCGGCTCCATCTGGAGGCCCGCAGGGCGAGCGCCCGGATAGGGGAACTCGTCGACGGCGCGCTGGAACGCAGAGACCTGAACTGAATCCGTCCGATCAGCAATCCGTCCGATCAGCACCGAGAAGGAAGAGAACGACACCATGGCGAACACCGAGACCTCCCTCAAGGAAGCGGCCCAGATCGAAGGCACGATCGGCGCGGCCCTCGTCGACTACACGAGCGGCATGGCGCTCGGCACGATCGGCGGTGGCAAGGACCTCGACCTGAACATGGCCGCGGCCGGCAACACCGACGTCGTCCGGGCCAAGGTCCGGACGATGGAGATGCTGGGCCTCAACGACGACATCGAGGACATCCTGATCACCCTCGGCAACCAGTACCACCTGATCCGGCTCCTGAAGGGGCGCGGCACCAACGGCCTCTTCCTCTACCTGGCGCTCGACAAGAACCGCGCGAACCTGGCGATGGCCCGCCACCAGCTGAAGAAGATCGAGGCCGAGCTGGAGGTCTGACGGCTACTCGACGAACAGGCCCCGGGCCGCCGCCTTCGTGTCGAACTCCTCCAGACGCGCCTGCGCGTCGGGGAGTTCGTCGGCCATGGCCTCCAGGAGGACCCGGCCGAGGAGCATCGGCGCGCAGGCCGTGTCGAAGGCGAGTCCGGTGCCCACGGCGGCCGGGATGAGCAGGTCGCTGTGGGCGGCGACGGGCGCGAAGGCCGACTCGGCGACGGTCACGACCGTGAGCCCGGCCGCCCGCGCGTACTCCAGGGCCTCGACGACCTCCTTGGGGTGCCGGGGCAGCGCGAAGCAGAGCAGGGCCGTGGCCCCGGCCCGTACGGCCGCGTCGATGCGGTCCTTGAGCATCGAGCCGCCCTCGTCGAGGAGCCGGACGTCCGGGTGCACCTTGGCGGCGAAGTAGGCGAAGCCGCGGGCCTGCGAGGAGGCGGCCCGCAGTCCGAGCACGGCCAACGGCCGGGAACCGGCGAGGAGCCGGCCGGCCTTCTCGACGGGTGCGGGATCGGCGAGGAGCCGGGCGAGGTGCTGGAGGTTCTCGATCTCGGCGAGCACGGCCTGCTGGTACTCGTTGTGGCCGGAGGTCTCCTCGGCGGCCGCGGGCATGCTGTCCCGCAGGTGCTTGCGGAGCGCCGGGTAGCCGTCGAAGCCGAGGGCGACCGCGAAGCGGGTGACGGAGGGCTGGCTGACGCCGGCGAGCTCGGCGAGCTCGACGCTGGACAGGAACGGCACGTCGCCGGCGCGCCGGACCATGCAGTGCGCGATCCGCCGCTGCGTCGGCGTCAGCCGGTGCCCCTCGAAGAGCGCCTGCAGCCGACCGGCCGGGCTGTCGCTCATGCCGCCCCCTTCACTTATTCATCCACAGAAGACCTTGTATAAGGATATGCAGGCGCTCGGCCTCAGGGCGAGGGGCGGGCGGCCACGGCCGTGCAGGACTCCTCCGGGCCGTGGGCCGTGACCCGGGGCCGGTCCTTCGCCGTGAGCTCGACGGTGAAGCAGCGGGTGGCCATGGCCTCGGCCGGGCCGAAGACGACCACGGTCCGCTCGTACCCGCGGGAGAAGGACACCAGGACCCGGGTGCCGTGCTCCGTGGGGCGCACCTCCATGAGCGTCCCGAGGCGCGGGCCGCCGTCGGCGAGCCGGTCGAGGGCGGCCCGCACGTCCTGCTCGGAGGGCGTGCCGCCCTCGGCGGCGAGGGCGTCGGCGAACCGTTCCGCGTCCGCCCGGGTGGCCTCGAAGGCCTCGTCCTGCCGACCGGACTCACGGGCCTGGGCGAGGACGAAGAAGGCGGCGATCGCCACGGCGGGGACGAGCAGAACCGCGGCCAGGACCTTGGCCCAGAACGGGGTTCCGCCTCTGCGTTCGGATGTCACTGGTTCCGGAGGTTACCCGCGGAGGACCCGGGAGCGCAGGCGAACGGGCCCCCGCGTGAGCGAGGGCCCGTCGGCGTCGTGCGAGGTGGTTGGCGCGGGGACCGCCGCACCCCCGGAACGGGGGGCGGGACGACGGCGGTCCCCGCGAGGACCACGGGACCGGGTCAGGGCCGGTCACCGCGTCCGCGGCGTCTGTGGAGGCCCGGGAGCCGCTCCGGAAGTCCGTGACGCCGACGACCACCAATGTGCCGGACGCTTGTTAAGCGGGTGCTGCGGGTACGTGTCGCCCTCGTACCAGTTGTACGAACTGCTGCGTACCGCCTACTTCGAGCCGCCGTTGGCCAGGAAGGCCAGCAGGTCCTGGCGGCTCACCACACCGGTCGGCTTGCCCTCGACCAGCACGATCGCCGCGTCGGCGGACTCGCCGAGGACGGCCATCAGGGCGGCGACCGGCTCGCCCGAGCCGACCTGCGGCAGCGGCGCGCTCATGTGCTGCTCCAGCGGGTCCTCCAGGGAGGCCTTCTGGGTGAACAGGTGGTCCAGGAGCTCGCGCTCCACGACCGAGCCGACGACCTCGGCCGCCATGACGTCGGGGTGGCCGGCGCCGGGCTTCACGATGGGCATCTGGGAGACGCCGTACTCGCGCAGCACCTCGATGGCCTGGCCGACGGTCTCGTCCGGGTGCATGTGGACGAGCGAGGGCAGGACGCCCTCCTTGTGACGCAGGACGTCGGCGACGGTCGCGGTGGAGGTGTCCTCCAGGAAGCCGTGGCCGGCCATCCACTCGTCGCTGAAGATCTTCGACATGTAGCCGCGGCCCGAGTCCGGGAGCAGCACGACGACGACGTCGTCGGGGCCGAGCTCCTTGGCGACCTCCAGGGCCGCGACGACGGCCATGCCGCAGGAGCCGCCGACGAGGAGGCCCTCCTCCTTGGCGAGGCGGCGGGTCATCTGGAACGAGTCCTTGTCGGACACGGCGACGATCCGGTCCGTGACGTTCCGGTCGTACGCGGTCGGCCAGAAGTCCTCGCCGACGCCCTCGACCAGGTACGGACGGCCGGAGCCGCCCGAGTAGACCGAGCCCTCCGGGTCCGCGCCGATGACCTTCACCTTCCCGCCACTGGCCTCCTTGAGGTAGTTGCCGGTGCCGGAGATGGTGCCGCCGGTGCCGACGCCCGCGACGAAGTGGGTGATCTTCCCGTCCGTCTGCTCCCAGAGCTCGGGACCGGTGGTCTCGTAGTGCGAACGCGGGTTGTTCGGGTTCGAGTACTGGTCGGGCTTCCAGGCGCCCGGCGTCTCACGGACGAGGCGGTCCGAGACGTTGTAGTACGAGTCGGGGTGCTCGGGGTCGACGGCCGTGGGGCAGACCACGACCTCGGCGCCGTACGCCCGCAGCACGTTGATCTTGTCGAGCGACACCTTGTCCGGGCAGACGAAGATGCACTTGTAGCCCTTCTGCTGGGCCACGATCGCCAGGCCGACGCCGGTGTTGCCGGACGTGGGCTCGACGATGGTTCCGCCGGGCTTGAGCTCACCGCTCTGCTCGGCCGCCTCGATCATGCGCACGGCGATCCGGTCCTTGACCGAGCCTCCGGGGTTGAAGTACTCGACCTTGGCCAGAACGGTCGCCTGAATGCCCGCTGTGACGTTGTTGAGCTTCACCAGCGGGGTGTTGCCGACGAGGCTGATCATCGAGTCGTGGAATTGCACCGTAATCTCCGGGGTCTCCGTAATGGTGTGGCCAGCGTATGCGTAGTCGGAGCGGGTTACGGGGCAGTTAGACCCTGAACGGCTTGAAGGAGGTGACGGCCCCCATGTCGAGGGCGAGGGTGGCGCGGCGGATCGCGGCGGGTGCGGCGTACGGCGGCGGGAGCATCGGGCTGATCGGGGTGGCGGCGGTGGGGGTCCTCCTGGCCGAGGCACAGCTGGCCAAGCGCACGGTCTACGGCGCACCGGCGCCGCTGCCGCCGGTGGCGGACGGCCTCTACGGCCGCGCGTTCGGCACGGAGGACCCGCTGCGGCTGGCCCTTCTGGGTGATTCCACGGCGGCGGGCCAGGGGGTGCGCCGCTCGGGGCAGACGCCGGGCGCGCTGCTCGCCTCCGGGCTCGCGGCGGTGGCGGAGCGGCCGGTGGTCCTGCGGAACGTGGCGCTCTCGGGGGCGCGCTCGGACGATCTGGAGCGGCAGGTCTCGCTGCTCCTCGCGCAGCCGCTCGGGCCGCCGGACGTCTGCGTGATCATGATCGGCGCGAACGACGTGACGCACCGGCTGCCGGCGACCGAGTCGGTACGGCTCCTCGCCTCGGCCGTACGGCGGCTGCGGACGGTCGGCGCGGAGGTGGTGGTCGGCACCTGCCCGGATCTCGGCACGATCGAGCCGGTCTACCAGCCGCTGCGCTGGCTGGCCCGGCGGGCCTCGCGGCAGCTGGCGGCGGCGCAGACGATCGTGGTGGTGGAGCAGGGGGGCCGGACGGTGTCCCTGGGCGACCTCCTCGGGCCCGAGTTCGCGGCGAACCCGCGCGAGATGTTCGGGATCGACAGCTTCCACCCCTCGGCGGAGGGGTACGCGACGGCGGCGATGGCGGTCCTGCCGACGCTGTGCGCGGCACTGGGCGTCTGGCCGGAAACGGACCGGCTGGAGCCGGCGCGGCGGGAGGACATGCTGCCGGTGGCGAAGGCGGCGGCGGAGGCGGCGAAGGAGGCGGGGACGGAGGTCACGGGGGCGCGGGCGCCGTGGGCGCTGCTGAAGCACCGGCGCCGTCGCCGCCTCCCGGTCCCGACGGAATCCCCCACCCCGGAGGACGCCCAGGCGTGACGTCGCCGTCGTGGGCCCGCGCCGCGCCCGTGTGGGCAATCGTCCCGCTGGGGCGGGACGGGTGGGCACACGGGACGGCGCCCCCAGCCGGGCCCAGGCTTCCGCGCCCGAACCCGCACCACGACCGCGCCGCCACCGAGGGTGCGGGTCCGGGCACGGAAGCCTCTGGCGCCGGCAAGGGCGCCGTCCGTTGTGCCCACCCTCCCCCAAGCTCTCGGCTTCGCTCGAGCAGGGGGGACCCCCATCGCCCCAGCGGAACGATTGCCCACAACGGCGCGCCCTCGGCGTCGCCGCGCGGAATATCCGCAGCCTCCTGAGCGCTCGCTTAGAAAAGAGGTCCGCGTCACACCCTTCGGGCGGTGACCCGTGCGGTACGTACGGGTAACTTCCCTTTCAGTCCGCCCACTCCGCACCCTCAGGGAGCCGTCATGCCCGAAGCCGTGATCGTCTCGACCGCCCGCTCGCCCATCGGCCGGGCCTTCAAGGGCTCCCTCAAGGACCTGCGGCCGGACGACCTCACCGCGACCATCATCCAGGCCGCCCTGGCCAAGGTGCCGGAGCTGGACCCGCGCGACATCGACGACCTGATGCTCGGCTGCGGCCTCCCCGGCGGCGAGCAGGGCAACAACCTGGGCCGGATCGTCGCCGTGCAGATGGGCATGGACCACCTGCCGGGCTGCACGATCACCCGTTACTGCTCCTCCTCGCTGCAGACCTCCCGCATGGCGCTGCACGCGATCAAGGCGGGCGAGGGCGACGTCTTCATCTCGGCGGGCGTCGAGATGGTGTCCCGCTTCGTGAAGGGCAACTCGGACTCGCTGCCCGACACGCACAACCCCTTCTTCGCCGAGGCGGAGGCCCGCACCGCCGAGGTCGCCGCCTCCGAGGGCTCCACCTGGCACGACCCGCGCGAGGACGGCATCGTCCCGGACGCGTACATCGCGATGGGCCAGACCGCCGAGAACCTGGCCCGCTGGAAGGGCATCAGCCGCCAGGAGATGGACGAGTTCGGCGTACGGTCGCAGAACCTCGCCGAGCAGGCCATCAAGAACGGCTTCTGGGAGCGCGAGATCACCCCGGTCACGCTGCCCGACGGCACGGTCGTGTCCGCGGACGACGGCCCGCGCGCCGGCGTCACCCTGGAGGGCGTGCAGGGCCTCAAGCCGGTCTTCCGCCCCGACGGCCTGGTCACCGCCGGCAACTGCTGCCCGCTGAACGACGGCGCCGCCGCGCTCGTGATCATGTCCGACACCAAGGCCCGCGAGCTCGGTCTGACCCCGCTGGCCCGGATCGTCTCCACCGGCGTCTCCGGCCTCTCCCCCGAGATCATGGGTCTCGGCCCGGTCGAGGCCTCGAAGCAGGCCCTCAAGCGCGCCGGCCTGACCATCGGCGACATCGACCTCGCCGAGATCAACGAGGCCTTCGCCGCCCAGGTCATCCCGTCCTACCAGGACCTGGGCCTGGACCTGGACAAGGTGAACGTCAACGGCGGCGCCATCGCCGTCGGCCACCCCTTCGGCATGACCGGCGCCCGCATCACCGGCACGCTGATCAACAGCCTCCAGTTCCACGACAAGCAGTTCGGCCTGGAGACCATGTGCGTCGGCGGCGGCCAGGGCATGGCGATGGTCATCGAGCGTCTCAGCTAGTCACCGCCCCGCTCTCCACGGACCGAGCGCGTCAACCGCTCCGCGTCCGAGCCGTGACCGAATCTCCCCCAGGATGTGACCTACATCCCGGGGGAGTTCGTTTTCCCAGGTCAGGGCCGTTTTGGGACTAAACACCTGGCAGAAATACCTGTCCAATTCGTGACGTAATGCACTGACAGCGGGCACCACCCCAGGACAAGCTGATGTAGGAAGTCGGGGGATCGACTCGGAATCGGGAGTACGTCAGTGAGCGCCATGTCTCTTGCCCTGCTGCTGACCACGGCCGCCGCCACGGCCGTGGGCGCTGCTGCCCTGCACGCCGTCCACGGTCTCCGCAAGGAGGTCACCGCCCTCCGGGGCGAGCTGGCCGCCGGTCACGGTGCCACGGTCCCCGCGGCCCGCGCCACGCCCGCCGCCGAGATACGGGCCGCGGTCGCCGAGGCGCTGGCCGAGGAGCGCGAGCGCGAGCTCGCGGAGGCGCGCGCCTTCTGGGCCGCGCAGGAGGCCCGTGACGCGGCCGACGCCCCGTCCCTGCTCGGCGGTCTGGGCGGCCCGGTCGACGACGGCACGCTCTTCGTGCCGCGCCAGGCCGACTTCGTGGGCCTGGAGGCGATGGCCCTGGAGGCCATGGAGGCGGAGGCCACCGCGCTCGACGGCCCCGACCCGCTGGAGGCCTTCGACTCCTTCGACGAGTACCCCGAGTACCCCGAGGACTCCGTGGAGCTGGCCGCGGCCCGCCGCCGGCACCCCTCGCACCCGGACTTCGTGCCGGTGCAGACGCCCGTCGTGACGGACCACGAGCGGACGGTGGCCCGCCTGGAGGAGCTCGCGGACACCGGTACCGCGCTCACCGACGTGCGCCCGGGCCCGCTCGGCACCCTCGACGTGTACGTCTTCGCGGACGGCACCACCCTCTGTATGACCCCGGGCCACCGCGAGACCGCGGAGCGCCTGGCGGAGGCCCTCCGCGCCGGCCGCACCCCGGTCCTGCTCGGCGGCTCGGGCGTCTCGGGCGCCTTCGCCCTGACCTTCTCGTACGGCGACTCGGACGAGGAGAACGTCTACATCCTCGCCGACCGCGTCATCGCCTCCCTGTAAGGCCGCCAGGGGCTTCCTACAGCCCCGAGCGCTCCGCCGCCTCCCCCACCAGCCTCACGGCCTCGTCCAGCTCCGCCTCGCGGGAGCCGGCCGGGGCCGTTCGCAGGATTTCGGCCAGATCGTTCCCGGCGACGGCGAGTTGGTCGCCCACCACGAAGAGCCCCGCGTCCGGCATGATCACCGGCTCCCGGTCCGGGTCCTCGGCACGCTGGGCGCGCACCGCCAACTCCCTGGCCAGGGCGAGGCCTTCGGCCGCCGCGGTCTGCTTGAGACGGCTCTGCGGGGCCGCCCGCAGCCGGTCGGCGAACCGCTCGACGGCGGCGGTCAGTTCACTCGTATCGTGCACCCCGCGACCCTACGCGCCCTCCCGGGCCCCTTGCCAACGGCCGCAGGCTTCGGCACGGTGACGGGAAGGAGTACGAGAAGCACACGGTACGAAGCGTCCGGAGGCGCCGATGTCCCACACTTTCTCCGAAGAGACCCACCGCAACCTCTTGGCCCGGATCCCGCGCCGCACCGGTCGTGAGATCGCCGACTGGATGCGCACCGTCGAGGAGGGCCCCTCCCTCCTCCGCTTCGAGGAGCGGGTCAGCTGGCTCCGCGGGGCGCACGAGCTGGCGTACGGCCATGCGAAGGCGATCATCCACGAGTACGACCTGCGGCGGGCGGCCCGCAGACTGCTCTGATCCGGAACCCGCCGCGCGTCACTTCAGGTGCCGGCCGAGGAAGTCGCGGACGAGTGCGGCGATCTCCTCGCCGTGCGTCTCCAGGGCGAAGTGCCCGGCGTCCAGGAGGTGGATCTCGGCGTCGGGAAGGTCACGGGCGAAGGCCTCCGCACCGGCCGGTCCGAAGATCTCGTCGCCGCGCCCCCAGGCCGCGAGCAGCGGCGGCCGGTGGGTGCGGAAGTACTCCTGGAAGGCCGGGTAGCCGTCCAGGTTGAACTGGTAGTCCCAGAAGAGCTGGAGCTGGATCTCCTTGTTGCCGGGCCGGTCGAGGCCGGCCTGGTCCAGGGTCCAGGTCTCGGGGCCGATCCGGTCGAGCCGGTCGGCGGGGACCCCGTGGGTGTACTGCCAGCGGGTGGCCTCGGCGGTCAGCAGTTCCCGTACGCCGGCCTCGTTCGCCGCCCGGTCCTTCGCGTGGGCGAAGAGCACGTCCCAGAAGGGCGTGAATCCCTCCAGGTAGGCGTTGCCGCTCTGACTGACGATCGCGGTGACGCGCTCGGGACTGCGGGAGGCGATCCGCAGGCCGATCGGTGCTCCGTAGTCCTGGATGTACAGCGCGAACCTCTCCACGCCCAGCTGGTCGAGGAGGCCGAGGGTGATCTCGGTGAGCTTCTCGAAGCTGTACTCGAAGTCCTCGACGGCCGGTGCGGCGGAGGCGCCGAAGCCGATGTGGTCCGGGGCGATCAGGTGGTACGCGTCGGCGAGCTCGGCGATGAGCCCCCGGTACATGTGCGAGCTGGACGGGAAGCCGTGCAGCAGCACGAGGGTGGGGTTCGCCGGGTCGCCGGCCTCCCGGTAGAAGACGTCGAGCCCGTCGACGGTGACGGTGCGGGCACGCAGGCGGTACGCGGACATGGCTGACTCCCCGTTTCCGGTTTCCGATCGAGAGAACGGTCGTTCTCCCGATGCCCTGTAGACTACGAGAACGATGGTTCTCCACGCAAGGGGTGATCGGACGATGGACGCGGAAACCGCCGAGCTGAAGCTGCTCGACACCGCGGAACGGCTCTTCGACGAGCGGGGGGTGCAGGCCGTCGGCATGGACGCCATCCGCACCGCGTCGGGGGTCTCCCTGAAGCGGCTCTACCAGGTCTTCCCGTCCAAGGAGCTCCTGGTCGAGGCCGTTCTGCGGCGCCGCGACGAGGCCGTGCGGGCCGCCCTGACCTCGCACGGCGCGCGGGCCGCCGACGGGCCGTACGAGCGCGCCCTCGCGGTCTTCGACTGGCTGGCCGGCTGGTTCGCGGAGCCCGGGTTCCGCGGCTGCGCGTTCATCAACACCTTCGGGGAGCTCGGCGGGGTCACCCCGGCGGTCACCACGATCGCCCGCGACCACAAGGAGGCCCTGCGGGCCTACTTCGCGGAGCAGACGGACGCCCTCGGCGCCCCGCCCGTCCTCGCCGACCAGCTGGCCCTGCTCGCCAACGGCGCCATGGCCGTCGCGGGCATCACCGGCTCCCCCGAACCGGCCGCGCAGGCGAAGGCCGCGGCGCGGGTCCTCCTGGACGCGACGCCCTAGACACGCGGAAGGGCCCGCCCGGCACGAAGCCGGACGGGCCCTTCCCCCCGAGTCAGGGGGTGCGTCAGTCGTCGCCCTGCAGGATCGACAGCAGACGCAGCATCTCCAGGTAGATCCACACCAGGGTCATGGTGAGACCGAAGGCGGCCAGCCATGCCTCCTCGCGCGGCGCGCCGTAGGTCACGCCGTCCTCGACCTGCTTGAAGTCGAGGGCGAGGAAGCAGGCACCGAGGATGATGCCGACGATGCCGAAGACGATGCCGAGGCCACCGCTGCGGAAGCCGAGGCCGTCACCGCCGGCGAAGACGGCGAACAGCAGGTTGGCCACCATGAGCAGCGTGAAGCCGATCGCGGCGGCGATCACGAAGCCGTAGAAGCGGCGGGTGACGCGGATCCAGCCCATCTTGTAGGCGATGAGCACACCGGCGAAGACCGCCATCGTGCCCAGGACCGCCTGGATGACCACGCCGTCGGCGATGTACGTCGAGACGGCGGCCGAGATGACGCCCAGGAAGACGCCCTCGAAGGCCGCGTAGCCCAGGATCAGCGCGGGAGACGGCTTGCGCTTGAAGGACTGCACCAGCGACAGGACCAGGGCGACCAGAGCGGCGCCGATGGCGATGCCGTAGGACTTGCCGAGGTTCGCCGGGTCGACCGGCAGCAGCAGCCAGGACAGGACGGCGGTGAGCACGACCGTGCCGAGCGTCATGGCCGTACGGCTCACGACGTCGTCGATCGTCATCACGTTGCCGCGGGCCTGCTGCGGGGCGCCGAGCTGGACGTCCTGCGGGGCGTACGGGTTGGTCGCGTACGGGTTCGTCGCGCCCTGGGCGTACGGGTTGCCCGTGGCGTACGGGTCGGTTCCGACGGCGGGGCCCCCGGCCTGCGGCTGCTGCGCGTTGAAGCCCGCGTAGCCGGCGTCGCGGCTGAACCCCCGTCGCGAGAAGACCGGGTTGCTGCTCCTCATCTCACTCCTCCATGGCAAGACCGCACGGCGCGGTCTTGCGTCAAGAGTAATGGGTAGGCAAAAGGAACGCCCTAGTGCTCGGGGAGGATCTTTTCCCGTAAGTTTTCGATCTTCGTCGGCGGCGGGCCACCCCGCCCGGCCAGGCTCGTCCCGTACGGAACCACCCCCTCCACAGGAGAGCCCCATGGCCGCCGAACCGAACGAGACCTGGACCCTGCGCCACGCCACCGCGTGGGTCTTCACCGCGGACGGGCGCCTCACCAGGCCCGTGATCCTGGTCGGCGACGCCGGCACCGGACTCGCCGAGCTCGCCGCGGGCGCGGACCACGACTCGTACGCGCTCCTCAAGGAACTCACGGCGCGCGGCCACGACCTGATCCTGCTCGGCCTGCCCGAGGACGGCTCGATGACGGGCGACGGCGGGATCGTGCAGAACACCGTCACGCGCACGATCGCGGAGCAGTACGGCGACACCCGGCTGACCGTCGGCGGCACCGGGCGGGGCGCCCTCGCCGCCCGCTACGCCCTCGCCGGCATGGAGTACCAGCGGATCGACCACCGGACGGGTGTCTTCTTCTCCCACAACGCCGCCGCCCCGGAGCTGGAGGACGAGGCCGAGCTGAGCCGCATGGGCGGCAGGCCGCAGATCCCGCTGTTCCTGCGCCTGACCGACAGCGGCGTGGACGACGGGCTCGACGAGGAGGCCGCCGACGAGACGATGACGGGCACGGCGGGCGGGGCCGGTCCCCTGCTCTCCAAGGAGTACGGCTCCCGACTGCTTGAGCGTCTGCCTGGGTAGCGAGACCGTGTGGTGCCCGGAACCGGACTCGAACCGGTACGGCCCGAAGGCCAGCGAGGTTTAAGCTCGCCGTGTCTGCATTCCACCATCCGGGCGTCGCCGCGAAGCTCCGCGTTGGCACATGAGCCTATCGGGACGGTTTCCCCCGATCAGCGGAACATCGGCCCGATGTTGTCTTATTTTATTGACGTCTGAGGGTGCGTCAGTGCAGGTGAGGGGCCTTTCGCCAAACTGTGACAGGGGTCGCAGGCGCAAAGCGGCACCCCCTGGAATGACGAAAAGTCGTCGCAGGTCTGTCACCTCCGGCCGACGGGTTCCCCGTCGTCCGGAGTCAGGGGTCCCGTCATCCCAAAGGAGGAGGGACCGGACCTCCGGTCAGACTCGAGACTGCCCCCGGAACGGGCACGTGGGCGGACGACCGGAAGCGGAACGCTCGACACGATGGAGGGGTTCCCGAATCGCCGTCGCAGTGACAGGAGTCCCCCCGTGACCACCACCCCCACCGTGTCCCGCGCCACCGCGGTGGCCGCCCGCGCCACGGATCTCACCAAGGTCTACGGACACGGCGAGACCCAGGTGGTCGCGCTCGACCGGGTCAGCGTGGACTTCCGACAGGGCGAGTTCACCGCGATCATGGGCCCCTCCGGCTCCGGCAAGTCGACGCTCATGCACTGCGTCGCCGGTCTGGACTCCTTCTCCTCCGGCTCGGTCCGCATCGGCGAGACGGAGCTGTCGACCCTGAAGGACAAGCAGCTCACCCAGCTGCGCCGGGACAAGATCGGCTTCATCTTCCAGGCCTTCAACCTGCTGCCGACGCTGACGGCCCTGGAGAACATCACGCTGCCCATGGACATCGCCGGCCGCAAGGCCGACAAGCAGTGGGTCCAGCAGGTCATCGACATGCTCGGCCTCTCCGGCCGGCTCACCCACCGCCCGTCCGAGCTCTCCGGCGGCCAGCAGCAGCGCGTGGCCGTGGCCCGCGCCCTCGCCTCCCGCCCCGAGATCATCTTCGGCGACGAGCCCACCGGAAACCTGGACTCCCGCTCCGGCGCCGAGGTCCTCGGCTTCCTCCGCAACTCGGTACGTGAACTGGGCCAGACCGTCGTCATGGTCACCCACGACGCCGTCGCCGCCTCCTACGCGGACCGCGTCATCTTCCTCGCGGACGGCCGGATCGTCGACGAGATGCTCCGCCCGACGGCGGACGGCGTCCTCGACCGCATGAAGGCCTTCGACGCCAAGGGCCGTACGAGCTGACGCGGCACCAAGCCGCCACCGCCCGCCGCCTCCTCGAACTCCAGGACCCACCCATGTTCCGTACCGCCCTGCGCAACGTACTCGCGCACAAGGCGAGACTGCTGATGACCGTCCTCGCCGTGATGCTCGGCGTGGCCTTCGTCTCCGGCACCCTCGTCTTCACCGACACCCTCTCGAACGCCTTCCGCAGCCAGTCGGCCAAGAGCTACGACGACGTCGCCGTCGCGGTCAGCCTGCGGCCCGACCCGGAGGAGGCCGTCAAGGACCCCGGCCTCTCCCAGCGGACCGTCGACGAGGTCGCGAAGCTCGACGGCGTCACCGCCGTCGCCCCGCGCGTCGACGGATTCGCCGGCGTGCCGGACAAGAACGGCAAGCTGATCGGCGTCGGCTGGTCCAACAAGGGCACCAACTTCGCCCCCGGCAAGGACGGCAAGGACCCGGCCCTCACCTTCACCACCGGCAACGGCCCGGCCGCGGCCGACCAGGTCGCCCTCGACAAGGACACCGCCGACAAGGGCGGCTACAAGGTCGGCGACCGGGTGCGGGTCGCCACCAACGGCCCGGTGAAGGAGTTCACCCTCTCCGGCGTCTTCACCACCGAGGACGGCGCCGTCAACGCGGGCGGCAGCCTCGTGGTCTTCGACGCCCCGGTCGCCCAGAAGCTCTACCTGAAGCCCGGCTACTACTCCGACCTGAACGTCACGGCGGCCCCCGGCGCCGACGCCGAGAAGCTCCGCGACGAGGTCCTGAAGGTGGTCCCGAAGGCCGCCACCGCCCAGACCGGCCAGGCCCTCGCCGACCAGCAGGCCACGGACATCGAGGCCGGCCTCGGCGCCCTCAACCAGGTCCTCCTGGGCTTCGCCGGCATCGCGCTCTTCGTCGGCATCTTCCTGATCGCCAACACCTTCACGATGCTGGTCGCCCAGCGCACCAAGGAGCTGGCCCTGATGCGCGCGGTCGGTGCCTCGCGCCGGCAGATCACCCGCTCCGTCCTGGCCGAGGCCGGCATCGTCGGCATCCTCGCCTCCGCCGTCGGATACGTCCTCGGCATCGGGCTCGCCGTTGCCCTGCGCTCCGGCATGGCCGCCTTCGACATGAAGGTCCCGGACGGCGCCCTGGTCCTCGGCGCCACCCCGGCCGTGGCCGCCTTCGGCGTCGGTGTCGTCATCACCACGCTGGCCGCCTGGCTGCCCGGCCGCCGGGCCGCGAAGATCCCGCCGGTCGCCGCGATGAACAGCGTGCACGCCACCCCGAGCGCCAAGTCCCTCGTGGTGCGCAACTCGATCGGTGCCGCGATCACCGCGATCGGTGCCGTCCTCATCGTGCTCGGCGCGAACGCCGGCGGCGACGACGGCCGCATGACCATCGCGGGCGGTGCCTTCGCCACCCTCATCGGCGTCATCGTCCTCATCCCGTTCCTGGTCCGGCCCGTGATCGCCCTGATCCGTCCCCTCTTCGAGGCGGTCTTCGGGATCTCCGGCAAGCTCGCCGGCCTCAACGCGGTCCGCAACCCGCGCCGCACCGGCGCCACCGCCTCCGCGCTCGCCATCGGCCTCACCCTGGTCACCGGCCTGTCCGTCATCGGCGTCAGCGCCGGCCAGGCCCTGGACAAGATGACCGTCGACCAGATCAAGGCCGACTACATGGTCACCATGGCCAGCGGCGGCGGTCTGTCGCACGAGGCCCTGACCGCCCTGGAGAAGGCCCCGGGCGTCACCGCGGTCTCCCCGCAGCAGGCGGGCGCCTTCGACCTCAAGGGCACGTACGTCTCCGCCTCCGGCGTCACCCCCGGCGCCATCGAGAAGGTCCTCAAGGTCGAGGTCGTGAACGGTTCGCTGGCCTCGCTCGGCGAGGGGAAGATCGCCGTCGCCGACAAGACCGCCACCAGCCGCGGCCTGAAGGTCGGCTCCAGCGTCCCGGTCGAGTACCTGGACAAGAAGAAGGGCACGCTGACCGTCGGCGCGATCTACGAGGACAGCGAGTTCCTCTCCCCCGTCCTCGTGGACGCGAAGATCCTCGACGCGCACGACCCGCAGCCGTACATCCCGCAGATCTTCGTCTCCACCGACGGCGGCCCGAGCGACGCGAACGAGCGGGCGCTGGCCAAGGCCATGGGTGACAACCCGGCCATCACCGTCCTCGACCAGAAGGACATCCGCGACACCTTCGGCGGGCAGATCAACCTGCTGCTGAACATCATGTACGGCCTGCTCGCCATGGCCCTGCTCATCGCCGTCCTCGGTGTCGTCAACACCCTCGCGATGTCCGTCTTCGAGCGACAGCAGGAGATCGGCATGATCCGGGCGATCGGTCTCGACCGGCGCCGGGTGAAGCGGATGGTCCGTCTGGAGGCCGTGGTCATCTCGGTGTTCGGCGCGATCGTCGGCATCGGGCTCGGCACCTTCCTCGCCTGGGCCCTCGGCAAGACCTTCGAGAGCAGCCTGCCCGGATACACCCTGGTCCTGCCCTGGGACCGGATCGGGATCTTCCTGGTCCTGGCCGGCGTGGTCGGTGTCCTCGCCTCCCTGTGGCCGGCCCGGAGCGCGGCGAAGCTGAACATGCTCTCCGCGATCAAGGCCGAGTAGCCGGACCCGTACGGAGAAGAGGGCCGGACCCCCGCGCGGGGGTCCGGCCCTCACCCCGTTCACTCCTGCCAGACGCGCGGCCGCAGCGCCGTCCCGCTCGCCCCGGAGACGGGGGTCTTCACCGCGAGGAACTGGTTCACGCCGATCCGGTTGCGCTCGAAGGAGACCGCCGAGGCCGCCATGTAGAGCCGCCAGATCCGGGCCCGGCCGGGCGAGGTGAGCCGGACCGCCCGGTCCCAGTCGCCCTCCAGGTTGGCCACCCAGCGGCGCAGGGTGAGCGCGTAGTGCTCGCGGATCGCCTCCACGTCCCGGACCTCGAAGCCGGCGTCCTCAAGGGTCGTCAGGGTGCGTCCCATGGGGGCGAGTTCGCCGTCGGGGAAGACGTACGCGTCGATGAAGGCGTCGACCTCGTAGGCCTCCTCGTCGGGCTCGGGGCGCCGGGAGATCTGGTGGTTCAGGAGCCGCCCGCCGGGCTTGAGGAGGGCGTACAGGTCGTCGGCGTACTCCCGGTACTTCGCGGCGCCGACGTGCTCGGCCATGCCGATCGAGGAGATCGCGTCGTACGGGCCGTCGGTGACGTCGCGGTAGTCCTGGACCCGGATCTCGATCAGGTCGGTGAGGCCCTCGTCGGCGACCCTCTTGCGGGCGTAGGCGGCCTGCTCGCGGGAGAGGGTGACGCCGACGACCTTGGCGCCGTACGCGCGGGCCGCGTGGATGGCCATGGAACCCCAGCCGCAGCCCACGTCGAGGAGCCGGTCGCCCTCCTTGAGGTTCAGCTTGCGGGCGATGAGGTCCAGCTTGTCGCGCTGGGCGTCCTCAAGGGTGCCGTTCTCGGTCCAGTACGCGCACGAGTAGACCATCGAGGGGCCGAGGACCAGCTCGTAGAAGTCGTTGCCCACGTCGTAGTGGTGACTGATCGCCTGCTTGTCCCGGCGCTTGCTGTGCCGGCTGCCGCTGCGGCCGCGCATCTCCTCGGCCGGGGCCTGCGGCGGCGGCAGGGGCCCGGCGAGCCGCAGCAGGGAGCGGGCGGCGGCGCGGAGCTTGGGATCGCGTACGGAGTCCAGCAGGCCCCTGGCCTCCTCGCCGCGCTCCCACAGGAGGCCCGAGAGCCGGTCCAGGAGCTCGTAGAGGTCGCCCTCGACGTCGATCTCGCCGGCCACCCAGGCGCGGGCCAGGCCCAGTTCGCCGGGCTTCCAGATCATCCTCCGCAGGGCCCGGCGGTCGCGGACGATCAGGACGGGGCCGCCGGCGGGGCCGGCTTCACTGCCGTCCCAGGCTCGCAGACGGACCGGGAGCGGTCCTCCGAGGAGTTCCTCGGCGAGAGTCGTCAGCCGCGACGCGGCGTCGGCCATGGTGCACACCTCCGTGATCTCGTGCCCCAGAAATGCTCGTCACCAAGGGAACACCGTCCGTAGGCGTTTGCAGTCCCGGCGCCGCGCAACAAGTCGGCAAAACACGCGAAGGGCCGTCCGCACCACGGATGGCGGACGGCCCTTTTACGGCCTTGCGTGTACTGCTGGTACTGCCGGTACTACAGGGGTGCTACGGGTCAGGCCTTGGCCTTCTCCTGCGCCGGGGCGGCCGGCGCGGGGGCGGGCTTGGCCGCCTCGTAGAACTCCTCGCGCGGCGTCTCCATGGCACCGAGCGACACGACCTCGCGCTTGAGGAACATGCCGAGGGTCCAGTCGGCGAAGACGCGGATCTTGCGGTTGAACGTCGGCATCGCCATGCCGTGGTAGCCACGGTGCATGTACCAGGCGAGACGGCCCTTGAGCTTGATCTTCACCTTGCCCATGACGATCATCGCGACGCCCTTGTGCAGGCCGAGGCCGGCCACCGCGCCCTTGTTGGCGTGGCTGTACTCCTTCTGCGGGAAGCCGCGCATGCCGGCCACCACGTTGTCGCCGAGGACCTTGGCCTGGCGCAGGGCGTGCTGGGCGTTCGGCGGGCACCAGGCGCGCTCGCGCGGGACGCCGGCCTTGATCGCGGCCATGTCCGGGACCTGGGCGTTGTCGCCCGCGGCCCAGACGTAGTCCATGCCGTTGACCTGGAGCTTCTCGTTGCAGTCCACGTGGCCGCGGGGGCCGAGCGGCAGACCGAAGCGGGCGAGCGCCGGGTTCGGCTTCACACCGGCGGTCCAGACGATCGTGTTGGAGTCGACCTCAAGGCCGTTCTTCAGCACGACGTGACCGTCGATGCAGGAGTCCATGGAGGTCTCGAGGTAGATCTCGATCCCGCGGGACTCCAGGTGCTCCTTGCCGTACTGGCCGAGCTTGGGGCCGACCTCGGGAAGGATCTTGTCGGCCGCGTCGACCAGGACGAAGCGCATGTCCTCGCGCGACACGTTCTGGTAGTACTTCGCGGCGTCGCGGGCCATGTCCTCGACCTCGCCGATCGTCTCGGCGCCGGCGAAGCCACCACCGATGAAGACGAAGGTCAGCGCCTTGCGGCGGACCTCCTCGTCGGTGGTCGAGTCGGCCTTGTCGAGCTGCTCGAGGACGTGGTTGCGCAGGCCGATGGCCTCCTCGATGCCCTTCATGCCGATGCCCTGCTCGGCGAGGCCGGGGATCGGGAAGGTGCGCGAGACCGCGCCCATCGAGATGACCAGGTAGTCGAACGGCAGCTCGTACGCCTCGCCGACGAGCGGCGCGATCGTGGCGACCTTGCGGTCCTGGTCGATGGTGGTGACCCGGCCGGTGAGCACCTCGGCTCCGCGGACGACGCGTCGCAGCGGGACGACGACGTGACGCGGGGAGATGCTGCCGGCGGCGGCTTCGGGGAGGAAGGGCTGGTAGGTCATGTACGACCGCGGGTCGACGACCGTGACGGTCGCCTCCGCGTAGCGCATCTTCTTGAGGATGCGCCGAGCTGCGTACAGGCCTACGTACCCGCCGCCTACTACGAGGATCCTGGGACGCTCCGTGGTGCTCATGAGATCGAGTATCCACCCCTCCCCAGGGGGGTGCTCGTGCGCCCCTTCACAAGCTCTGTGGACACCTCTGCTACACTCCGCCGCCCACGTGATCCACGTCATGGTCCTGCAAAGGAACCGGGGTGCACTGGTGAACGTTGTTCACCCCCCTTGAACTGGCCTGGAGAGCGGCCGTTAACGCTCAACCGGACTCCTGCTTCACACGATGGAAACATCGAGCGAATCGGCCTCCACACCTGCGAAAGGGCCCCGAGACGCCCCTCGGAGGGCCTAATGACCTTCCTCGGGCACCATCAGGGCCCTTTTCCTTGTGAAGAACTTCACGAACCTTTTCCGGCAGGGTGTCGCCGGAGGGCTCGATAGCCGCCCGCTATGCCACGGATAGGGCGATCCCATCGAGAATGTCGTGCTCGCTGACGACGACCTCGGGGGCCCCGACGCGCTCCACGATCTCCCGCAGGACGAGGGCGCCGGCGATGATCACGTCGATCCGGCCGGGGTGGATGACGGGGATCGCGGCCCGCTCCTCGTGGGTGGAGGCGAGGAGCCGCTCGGTCACCTCGGCGACCTGCGCGGCGGAGATCCGGGCGTGGTGGATCTTCTCGGAGTCGTACTCGGGGAGACCGAGGGCGATCGCGGCGACCGTGGTGACCGAGCCGGCGAGCCCGACGAGGGTCTCGGCCGCGTCGATCGGGACGGTCTCGGCGGCCAGGTCGAGCGCGGTACGGACGTCGGCGCGGATCGCGGCGACCTCCTCGGCGGTCGGCGGGTCGTGGCGGACGTGCCGCTCGGTGAGCCGGACGCAGCCGATGTCGACGGAGCGGGCGGCCTCGACGTGCTTGTTGCCGACCACAAACTCGGTGGAGCCGCCGCCGATGTCCACGACGAGGCGACGGTCGTCCCCGTGCAGCTCGCCGGTGGCGCCGGTGAAGGAGAACTCGGCCTCCTGGTCGCCGGTGATGACCTCGGGCTCGACGCCCAGGATCTCCACGACCCCGTTCACGAAGTCCTGGCGGTTCTCGGCGTCGCGGGAGGCGGAGGTGGCGACGAAGCGGAGCCGCTCGGCGCCCAGCTCCTCGATGATCCCGGCGTACTCGCGGCAGGCCGCGAAGGTCCGCTCCAGGGCCTCGGGGGCGAGCCGGCCGGTCTTGTCGACGCCCTGCCCGAGCCGGACGATCGTCATCCGCCGGTCCAGCTCGATCAGCTCGCCCGTCTCGGGGTGGACGTCGGCGACGAGGAGGCGGATGGAGTTCGTACCGCAGTCGATTCCGGCGACCCGGGTCACTTCTCCCCGCCCTCCTTCTCGTCCCCGCACGGGTTCACGCACGGGCCCTTCGCCCACCACTCCGGCAGCATCGCGAGCGCCTCGTCGCCGAACGGGTTCACGCCCGGTCCCGCGGCGAGCGAGTGGCCGACGAGGACGTGCAGGCACTTGACCCGGTCCGGCATGCCGCCGGCGCTCGGGAAGCCCTCCAGGACCTCGATGGCGTCACGGCGGGCGATGTAGTCCTCGTGCGCGGCCCGGTAGGCGGCGGCGAGCTCCGGGTCGGTGGCGAGCCGGGCCTGCATCTCCTTCATGACCCCGTTGGCCTCCAGGGTGCCGATGGCCGAGGCCGCCCGGGGGCAGGTCAGGTAGTACGTGGTCGGGAACGGCGTGCCGTCGGGGAGCCGGGGCGCGGTCTCGACGACGTCCGGGTTGCCGCACGGGCAGCGGTGCGCGATGGCGCGCAGGCCGCGGGGCGGGCGGCCGAGCTGGAGCTCGAAGGCGGCGATGTCCGTCTCGGTCGGCTCGGTGCGTTCGGTCTGCGGAGGGGGCGTTTCCATGTCTGCCTTGTTCGTGTCGCGGAGGGGTCAGGGACGGTCGGCGTGGTCGACGCCGTCCCAGAGGTTGTCGTACCAGGGCCGGTCGGCCGCGCCCTGGTCGGCGCGGGGCCGTTGCTCCGCGTCGGGGTCGTTCACGGTGAAGCCGGTCTCGCCGGGGAGCAGGTAGTGCAGGTGCTCGCGGGCGAGGCGGCGGACGTAGGCCGGGTCCTGGAGGCGGGCCTTCTCGTCCTTCAGCTCCTCGACCCGCCGGGCGGCCTCGGCGGCCCTGCGCTCCTGCTCGGCGATCTCGCCCTGCTGGGAGACGTAGCTCCGCATCGGGTAGGCGAGCGCGACGACGAGGGAGCAGACCACGAGGGCGAGGAAGGCCGCGCGGCCGGTGAGCCGGGAGCGGCGGGCCTGGCGGCGGGTCTGGGAGCGGTAGACACGGGCGGCGGTCTGCTCGCCGAGCAGCTTGATCCGGGTCGCGGTCGAGAACCGGTCCCGGTCCTTCGCGGCCATGTCGTGTCGCCTCCCCTGTTCACGCGGACGTCCCCGCACACGGTACGGGACCGAGTGCGGGGACGTCCGTATCTACAGCGTCAGGCCTGTTCAGCCCTTGAAGCGCGGGAAGGCGCTGCGGCCGGCGTAGACCGCGGCGTCGTCGAGGATCTCCTCGATGCGCAGCAGCTGGTTGTACTTGGCGACGCGGTCCGAGCGGGCCGGGGCGCCGGTCTTGATCTGACCGCAGTTCACGGCGACGGCGAGGTCGGCGATGGTGACGTCCTCGGTCTCGCCGGAGCGGTGGGACATCATGCACTTGAAGCCGTTGCGCTGGGCGAGCTCGACGGCGTCGAGGGTCTCGGTCAGCGAGCCGATCTGGTTGACCTTGACCAGGAGGGCGTTCGCGGTGCCCTCCTCGATGCCGCGGGCCAGGCGCTCCGGGTTGGTGACGAAGAGGTCGTCGCCGACGATCTGGACCTTGGTGCCCAGCTTGTCGGTGAGGATCTTCCAGCCGGCCCAGTCGTCCTCGAACAGCGGGTCCTCGATGGAGACCATCGGGTACGCGGAGACGAGCTCCTCGTAGTACTCGGTCATCTCGGCGGCCGAGCGGGACTTGCCCTCGAACTCGTACGCGCCGTCCTTGTAGAACTCGGACGCGGCGACGTCGAGCGCGAGCGCGACATCGGTGCCCGGGGTGTAGCCGGCCTCCTTGATGGCCTCGACGATGAGGTCGAGGGCGGCGCGGTTCGACTCCAGGTTCGGGGCGAAGCCGCCCTCGTCGCCGAGGCCGGTGGAGAGGCCCTTGCGCTTCAGGACGCTCTTGAGGGTGTGGTAGATCTCCGCACCCCAGCGAAGGGCCTCGGAGAAGGACTCCGCGCCGATCGGGGCGATCATGAACTCCTGGATGTCCACGTTGGAGTCGGCGTGCGACCCACCGTTGAGGATGTTCATCATCGGAACGGGCAGCAGGTGCGCGTTCGGGCCGCCCAGGTAGCGGAAGAGGGGGAGGTCGCTGGCCTCGGAGGCGGCGTGCGCGACGGCGAGGGAGACGCCGAGGATGGCGTTGGCGCCGAGCGAGCCCTTGTTCTCGGTGGCGTCCAGGTCGAACATGGCCTGGTCGATCAGGCGCTGCTCGGTGGCGTCGTAGCCGACGAGCTCCGGGCCGATCTGCTCGATGACGGCGAGGACGGCCTTCTCGACACCCTTGCCCTGGTAGCGGTTGGGGTCACCGTCGCGAAGCTCGATGGCCTCGAACGCACCGGTGGAGGCGCCGGACGGAACGGCAGCACGGCCGGTGCTGCCGTCGTCGAGGCCGACCTCGACCTCGACCGTGGGGTTGCCTCGGGAGTCCAGGATTTCCCGGGCTACGACGACGTCGATGGACGGCACGAGCATCTCCTTCTGGGATGTGACGCTGGATGTGACGCAAGGTCGTGCAGGGTCGCGTGGCCTTGCGACAAGAGCCTAACCGGCTCGGGGGCTCCGGCCCGCCGTGCGCCCGCCCCCTGGGACGAAAAAGGACCCAAGGGCATGCATCCCGGGACGAAGGGCCCCAGATCTACTGGACGGTAACCGTCGTGACCCCGGGTCCTCTTGGGGGCGGGAACGGGGAAACCCCGGTCCGGCGCGCACGGGGGAAGGGGCACGCCGGACCGGGGTGGTCACCGCGGGAGGGTCGTCGGGGCCGCGTGAGCCGCCGGACTCACGCGAGCCGCCGGGCTCACTTCAGGTGGAGCTGCTGACCCGGGTAGATGAGGTCGGCGTTCTCGACGACGCCCTTGTTCAGCTCGAAGAGCTTGGCCCAGCCGCCCTTGACGCCGTGCGCCTGGGCGATCTTGCTGAGGGTGTCGCCGGCGACGACCTTGTACTCGCCGTCACCCTTCTTGACCTTCTTGCCGGTCGGGGTGGTGACGGTCTTCGGGGCCTTGCGCTGCTCGCTGCGGGTGGTCGGCTGCTCGGCGCGACGCTCCTGCTGCTTGGGGGCGGCCTCCTGCTTGGGGGCGGCCTGCTGGGTCTGCTGCGGGGTGCTCTCGGCGGCGCCGCCGTCGTAGGAGGCGCTGGAGAGGCCGACGCCGCAGCTCGGCCAGGCACCCTTGCCCTGGCCCGCGAGGACCTTCTCGGCGACGGCGATCTGCTGGGCCTTCGAGGCCAGGTCGGCGCGCGGGGCGTAGGCGGTGCCACCGAAGGCGGCCCAGGTGGAGTTGGTGAACTGCAGGCCGCCGTAGAAGCCGTTGCCGGTGTTGATGGACCAGTTGCCGCCGGACTCGCACTGGGCGACGGTGTCCCACTCGGCGGTGGTGGCGGCCGAGGCGGTGCCCGCGGTCAGCAGCGGGGCGGCGACGGCGACACCGGTGACGCCGACGAGCGTGGCGACCTGGGCGGCCTTGGAGGGACGGCGGTGTTTGCCCTTGGCGGAAAACAGCATGGGAATTCTCCTCACCGACGCCTGTGAGGTGAGCTGTCGGGTTCGGGCCGGAAAGTTGCCCGGCCGCGTGTCCTTGCACGCGGCTTCACCCCAAGCCGGTCGTCGGCCGTCTGTCTCAACGGCCGGGACCGGCACTTACCTTGGGTCCCCCACTCCTGCCTTCGGCGCTTGCGCGACGACTGTTCCCATCGGCCGACGGCAGGATTCGGCGTTTCGGTCGACGGGGCCCGCGGTGGCGAGCGGTGACGACCGTAGACACAGACCCACCGGAAGTTCAAAGAGGCTCATTGCGGAAATATCGCCCCTGCTTGCCCTCCGGTGGGCGGTGTTTGTGCAGGTGAGAGGTGACGGAAGCAAAGTTTGCGGACGTGACACGCCAGTTGGGACGAAGAGACCCATGTCTCACTTGCCCAGAACCGGACATAAGCCCGCGAACTAGCCTTCCGCCGCCACCGAACCGATCGTCAGGTCAAGGCTCTGACCAGGCAGGATGAGATCCGGATCGGCGCCCACCGTCCGCTTGTTGGCGTCGTAGAGGGCGGTCCAGCCTCCGGGGAGTTCGTTCTCCTCCGCAATGCCGGACAGGCTGTCGCCCGGCCGCACGGTGTACTCGCCCGAAGTGCCCTGACTGTCCGTTGCGCCCGAATTCGCCGCTTCGTCGGTCACCGGAGTGGCGTCGACCTTCTCCGCGGGCTTGCCCGTGCCCGACGCGTGTCGGCCGGTTTCGGACGAGTTGCCCGTTGCGCCGGTTTCCTCCGGGGCGGCGTCACCCCGGTGCTTGCCGGTGCCGGGCGTGGCCGACGGCACGTCACCCTTCGGCGTCTCAGACGAATCCGGCGTACCGGGCGTAACGGACGCGTCGGGCGTGACCGGGGCCGCGGGCGTGGTCGGCGCGGCGGGAGTGGCGGAGGTCGCCGGAGCGGTCGGCGTGGCGGGCGTCACGGCGGTGGTGGACGTGGCGGACCGCCCGGCGGACGACCCTTCGCCGCCCGCGGTGCGGTTGGACTCGGGGAGGGGGCCCGTGGGGGTGGTCGGGACGACGGTCGGGCCGGGGTTCACGCCGGTGGCCTTGCCGTCGTTCTTCAGGCCGGCGATCGGCGCGCAGGTGGCCCAGTCGTTGCTGCCCGCGTCGAGGGCCTTCTCGGCCACCGCGATCTGCTGGGCGCGGCTGGCGAGGTCGGGGCTGGGGGCGTAGGCGAGGCCGCCGTTCCGCTCCCAGCTGTCCTGGGTGAACTGGAGGCCGCCGTACATGCCGTTGCCGAAGTTGGCGCTCCACTGGCCGCCGGACTCGCACTCGGCGACCCGGTCCCAGGTGGTGGCGTCGGCGGCGGAGGCGGATCCGGTGGCGAGCAGCGGCAGCGCCATGGCGGATCCGGTGACGCCCGCGGCGACGACGATGGCGGGGGCCTGACGGGGGCGACGGTGTCGTCCGTTCCCGGAACGCATAGGAGGGCCTTTCGCGTGACGGCTGAGACTGCCGGGAAACGTAGCGGTATTCGAACGCCCGTCACAAGTCGATCGCCCCGCGATCACGTGAAGATCACATTTCTGATGGCTCGTCAGCGACCAACACGGGTACGGAAGGGGAGAACTCCACCGGAAGCGTGCGCAAACCACGCATGATGAGCCCACCGCGCCACCGGAGTTCGGACGGGTCGGCGGCAAGTCGCAGATCCGGCAGGCGAGTCAGCAGGGTCGCGAGCGCCGTCTGCCCTTCGAGGCGGGCGAGCGGTGCGCCGAGGCAGTAGTGGATGCCGTGCCCGTAGCCGAGGTGCTGGTTGTCACGCCGGGCGAGGTCGAGGGTGTCCGGCCCGTCGAACCGCGCCGGGTCCCGGTCGGCGGCGGCGAGCACCACGAGCACCGGGTCGCCCGCCGGGATCTCCTGCCCGCCGATGGTCAGCGCCCGTGTCGCGTACCGCCAGGTCGCCATCTCCACGGGCCCGTCGTACCGCAGCAGCTCCTCGACGCCGGTCTCCAGAAGCCCGGTCTCCCCGGCGGCGAGCGAGGCCTGGAGCCGCGCCCGCTGCTCCGGATGCCGGAGAAGCGCGTAAAGCCCGTTTCCTACCAGATTGACGGTGGTCTCGAAGCCGGCGAAGAGCAGGATGAACGCCATGGCGGCGGCCTCGTTCTCGGTGAGGTGCTCGCCGTGGTCGGAGGCCTTGATGAGACCCGAGATCAGGTCGTCGCCCGGCTCCTCGCGCTTGCGGTGGATCAGCTCCGCGAGATAGCCGCGCATCTTCTTCACCGACCGGGCGACCCCGCCGCGCGGCCCCCCGCCGTGCCGGATCATCATCCCGGCCCAGTCCCGGAAGTCGTCCTGGTCCTCCGCCGGCACCCCGAGCAGGTCGCAGATCGCGTAGATGGGCAGCGGGAAGGCGAACTCGTGGATGAGGTCGGCGCTCCCCCGCGCCACGAACGAGTCGATGAGCCGGTCCGTCAGCTCCTGCACGCGCGGCGTGAACTCCGCGACCCGGCGCGGGGTGAAGGCCTTCGACACGAGCCGCCGCAGCCGGGTGTGGTCCGGCGGGTCGATGTTGAGCAGATGCGTCATCAGCTCGGCCTTGCGCTCGCCCGGGATGCCCGTCTTCCCCTTCGCGTGCGGCGACTCGTCGTGGTGCGCCGGGTTCTTGGAGAGCCGCTGGTCCGCGAGGGCCTGCCGGGCGTCCGCGTACCGGGTCACGAGCCAGGCCTCGACCCCGCTGGGCAGCGTCGTCCGGTGCACGGGCGCGTGCTCGCGCAGCCAGGCGTAGGCGGGATACGGATCGCTCGCGAACTCCCAGGTGAAGAGCTCGGGCGCGGGGGCGGGGCCGGGGGTCGTACTCACGTCACGACGGTACAGGGCGGGCCCTGACGTCACGTTCGTGGAGAACCTGTGATCAAGAGGTGCATGTCGTGCCCTAGATTCTTGTCGGTGGATCCTCAGCTACTCAGAAGCACGTTCGCGGTCGTCGAGAGACGCGCCGAGCACGCCGTCACGTTCTTCTACTCGCACCTCTTCTGGCACAACCCCGGCGTGCGCGAACTCTTCCCCGAGGACATGGTCCCCCAGCGGGACCGGCTTTTCGCCGCGCTCACCCATGTGGTGACCCACGTGGAGGACCCCGGACTCGCGGCGTACCTGGGGCAGCTGGGCCGCGACCACCGCAAGTTCCTCGCCTCCCCCGCGCTGTACGCGGCCGTCGGGCAGAGCCTGCTCGCCGCGTTCGCGCACGCCGCCGGCGCAGCCTGGACCATCGAGGCGGAGAAGGCGTGGACCGAGGCGTACGGCCTGGTCTCCGACCTGATGCTCGCGGGCGCCGACACGGCGGCGGGGGCCGGGGAGCCGCCCTGGTGGGACGCGGACGTCGTCCGGCACGAGCGGTACGGCGCCGACCTGGCCGTCCTGACCCTCCGCCCCCGGCAGCCGCTGCCGTTCCGCCCCGGCCAGTACGTCAGCGTCAGCTCGCTGCGGGTCCCGCGCGTCTGGCGCACCTACTCCCTCGCCGACGCGCCCCGCCCGGACGGCACCGTGGAGCTGCACGTGAGCCGCGTCCCGGGCGGCGCGATGAGCACGGCGCTGGTCGACGAGACGGGGCCGGGCGAGGTGCTGCGGCTCAGCGCCCCCGGCGGCGCGCTGACCGCGCGGACGCCGCCGGGCGGACTGCGCACCTATATATGCGGGGGCACGGGCTGGGCGCCGGTGCGGTCGCTGCTCGCGGAGGCCGCCGGGACCGAGCCGGAGCTCGAGGGCCGGCTGTTCGTGGTGGCCCGAGCCAAGGAGTACCTGTACGGGCGCGGGGACGCCGAGCTCCTGAAGGAGCGCCTCCCCGGGCTCCACGTCACCTACATCACGGCCGCGCCGCGCCAGCGCCGGGACCGGGCGACGGAGCGACTGCTCCAGGCGCTGCGGGCCTGCGTCCGCTGGTCGGCGCACGACGTGTACCTCGCCGGGCCGCCGGCCTTCGTGGCGGAGGTCCGCGAGGCCCTGGAGGAGCTGGGCACCGACCCGGCGCGGATCCACCACGACACCCTGCCGTCCGTGGGCCGCTTCACCACCCGCCCGAACACCGCCGCCGAACGCCTCCTGGGCCCCCCGGCGCCCCTCTGGCACAACCCGGAGGCCAGGGCGCCGCGCGAGTCCTGACGGGGTCAGGTCCGGGCGCGGGTCCGCGCGCGCCACACGCCGATCCGCACGAGGTCCACGAAGGCGGGCACCGCGCACAGCGCCAAGACGATCCGCAGCCAGACCGAGACCGAGGAACTGGCCGCCTCCCACGTGAAGAAGACGAAGAGCAGGGCCGTCACCCCCGGAGCATTGGCGGCCGACGGCTTCCGGGGCCGAGCCGGGTCGGCGTGGCGCGGCTCCCGCGGGCCGGCGTCGGAGGTGTCCGGCTCGCCCGAGCCCGGTGTCCCGCTCACGCGAGCCCCTCCGCCGCCCGGATCGCGTCCCGGTACGTGCGGGCCGCCGCGCGCAGCGCCGCCTCCGGGTCCACACCCGCGGCCTCCGCCCGGGCCGCGAGGGCGAGGAGTTCGTAGCCGATGCCCTCGCCCGCCGGGAGCTTCACGTCGAGGGACGCCGAACGGACCCGGCCCGCGAGCTTCGCGGCGAGGGCCAGGCCCGGCTGGCCGAGCGGCACGCCGTCGGTGACGGACTCCCGCTGCTTCTCGATCGCCTTGGTGCGCAGCCAGTGCGCGTGGACGTCCTCCGGGGTCTCGGCGGTCGCGTCCCCGAAGACGTGCGGGTGCCGGTGGATCAGCTTCTCGACGAGCGTGCCGGCGACGTCGTCCACGGAGAACGGCTCCTCCGGGTCCTCCTCGGCGATCCGGGAGTGGAAGACGACCTGCAGCAGGACGTCCCCGAGCTCCTCGCGCAGCTCCCGCCGGTCGCCCTCCTCGATCGCCTCGACGAGCTCGTACGACTCCTCGATGGCGTACTTGGCGAGCCCCTGGTGGGTCTGGCGCGAGGTCCAGGGGCACTCGCGGCGGATGCGGTCCATGATCTGCACGAGGTCGAGGAGGCGGGCGCCGGGCAGGTCGTACGAGCCGGGCAGCAGCTCCAGGTCGGGCATGGAGACGCGGCCGGAGCCGGCGAGCCGGGCGAGGCCGTCGGTCAGCGCCCTGTCGCCCTCGCCGGAGGGCAGCAGCAGGACCGTGCGGCCCCCGGCGCAGGCCTCGACGAGCTCCTCGGCGGTGGGCCGGGCCTGCTCGACGGCGACGCCGGCCTCCCGCAGATACGGCAGCTGGGGGTGGTCCTCGTCGGGGCAGAGCACCCGGTCGGCACCGTGCAGCGCCTGCCAGGCGGGCCAGGACAGCAGTCCGGGGGCCACGCGATGGCTGGCGGTGAGCAGGACGATGCGGCCGGGGCTCTCAGAAGTCACCCCTCGAACCTACCCCGGCTCAGGCCACACCAGGGACGGCGGCCGGGTCCTGGCTGATCTGGCGGAGCCAGGGCGTCGTGGTGTCGGAGAGGCGGACCTGGGCGTCGTCCCAGCGGCCGAAGCGCGGGTTCACGTCGACGGCGAGGGCCTTGGAGGCGGCCGAGAAGACGTCCGTCAGCTTCTTCTGGCCCGCCGCGTCGTCGTTGGCTCCGAGCTTCGTCGCGATCTTGTTCATGAGGACGTTGCGGCGGACGAAGGCGTCGATCTGGTCGGGCGCCACGCCCTGCTCCTGGAGGAGGACGGCCGCGAGCTGGTCCTCGCCGCCGGCCTGGCGGACGAAGGAGGCCCGGGTCTGCTGGAGTTCGGCGCGGGTGGCGGTGACGCCCTGGTCCCGGGCGACCCTGTCGACGACCCGGTCGAAGATCATGACGTTGAGTTTGCGGCGGCTGAGGTCGCCGGTGGCGGCGACCAGCTGGGCGGACTGCGGCGAGGCCGCCTGCGCGGCCCGGACGTCCGCGACCTGGGCCTGCAGGCTGGAGACCTCGATCCGTTCGCCGCCGACGACGGCCGCAGCTCCTGGATGGGCGTCACTGCCGCAGGCGGTGAGCAGCGGGGCCGCGGCGAGCAGGGCGGCGGACACGGTGAGCGCAGTGCGGCGGTGCAAAGGAGCCTCCCGGGCTGGTCGTGCGTCAGTTGAACGACCTTGCGGTGATCGATGGTAGGGAGTCGCCCGGGCCGGAGCCACTCCTTCGGAGCGACTGTTTCGGAGCGACGCTTTCTGAGCGACTGTTTCCCCCAACGACTCACCCGTCACCCGGGTGTCGGCCGCCCGGGCCCTGCGGCCCGGTGTCCCCGCCGGGCCACGGGGATGGCGAGCAGGCGACCATCGCGTGAACTGGCCTTCCGGAACCGTCGTTCCCCGTGCCTTCGCTGTCATATTCGATCCGTCATGCCGAACGCCCAGCGCTCCCGACCGCTCTCCGCCCTGCTCGCCGCCCTGCTGTCCGCCGTCGCCGCCTGCGGCGGGGACGCCGTCGCCCGGGTCTTCCCCTTCGGGCCGCGCCACCGGGCCGTCAACGACCTCGCCAACCAGTTCGTGCCGTTCCACGCGCACCTGTGGGACCTGCTGCGGCGGGGCCGGGCGGACGGCGGGCTGCTGCTCGACTGGCAGGCCGGCTGGGGCACGAGTTTCCTGCCCGACTACGGCACCTACCTGTCGAGCCCCTTCGCCCCGCTGGTGGCGCTCTTCCCGCGCGGGGACATCGAGTACGCGGTGTACGGGATCACCGTCCTGAAGACGGCGCTCGCGGCGGCCGCGATGACGTCCCTGCTGCGGCGGACCGGCCCGGCCGGCGTGTGGTGGTGGGCGTCGGTCCTGGGCGCCTCGTACGCGCTGTGCGGCTGGTCGCTCGCGGAGGGCACGTACAACCCGATGTGGCTGGACGGCCTGATCGCCTTCCCGCTGCTCTGCCTGGTGGGCGAATGGGTACGGGAGGGCCGGCGGCCGCTCCTGGGCCCGCTGGTCGTGGCAATCTGCTGGTTCGCGAACTTCTACACGGCCTACATGGCGACCCTCGGCGCCGCCCTGGTGCTCCTGGTCCGCCTGGCGCTCACGGACTCCTTCCGGTGGCGGACGCTGCTCCGGGCGGCGGTGACGACGGCCCTCGGCGTCGGTCTCGCCGCCCCCGTCCTGATCCCGGTCCTCCTCGGCTCCCGGCACGCCTACCCGGGCGTGGTGCGGGACTTCGCCCCGGCGGCCGGCACGGACTTCCTGGCCCGGCTGCTCCCGGTGACGTACAGCTTCTCGACCCCGGCGGCCTTCGTCTGCACGGCGGTGCCGCTGCTCGCGGGAGCGCTGCTCTTCCGCCGGGACGCGCCGGGCCGGGAGCGGTGGCTGTGGGGCGGCCTGTGCGCGGCGGTCGCGCTGTCGATGCAGTGGACCCCGACCCACCTGCTCTGGCATGTCTTCGCCACCCCGAACGGCAGCCCGTACCGCCAGACCTTCGTCCTGTCCGGCGTCCTCGTCCTCGCCGCCTGGACGGGCCTCGCGCACGGCCTCCCGGACCGCCGCTCGCTCCTGGGCGGGGCGGCGGTCGTCCTGGCCCTCACGGCCGGGGCCCTGCCCAGCGACCTCCTCACCCCGTGGGCACTGCTCCTCGCGGGCGCGGGCCTCGCGGCGGTGGCGGGCGCGCTGCTGCTCCCCCGCCGGGGCCGGTACGGGCTCCTCGCCGCGCTCCTCGTCTCCGGCACCCTGCTCGGGCAGGCCGCGGCGACGACCGCGTACGCGGACCGGGAGCGGCTCGCCCGCCTCGACGACTACCCGCCGTGGGGCGCGGAGCACGAGCGGCGGGCGGCGGCCCTGGCGGCGGCCGACGGCTGGCCCGCGTACCGCACGGACTCCGGGCTGCCCCGGGTCGCGGGGAACGATCCGCTGCTCCTCGGCGGCCAGGGCGCCGCGTACTACAGCAGCCACACCCCGGCGGTCCTGACGGAGACCCTCGCCGCGCTCGGCGGCGGCTGGACCTCGCGCGGCCGGAACCTGCTGAGCCTGGACAACCCGGTGACGGACGCGCTGTTCGGGGTGGGCGCGCGGGGGCGGGACGGCGGGGTGGTCCGGACGGAGACGTACCTGCCGCTGGTGACGGTACGGCCCCCGGGCCCGCCCCCGGCCTACGGCCCGTCGCCCTTCCGGAACCAGGAACTCCTCCTTGGCGCCCGGGTGTACGAGGCTCCGCACGCGGGCGCGTGCCGGGTCGGTACGGAGGTCTTCCTCTGGGCCCCGGACGCCACGGGCACGGCCCGCCTCGGCGGGAACGCCCCGGTCCACCTCCTCGGCGGCACCCCGAAGCGGCGCGCGGCCCTGACCTCCCTCGGCGTCCAGACGGTGTCCGGCCTGAAGCCCGGGCTGCCGGGGCCCGGGGCACTCGGCTGCCTGGACCACGGCCGGCTCCGCACGGCGGTGGCGGCCCTGCGCGCCCGCGCGGCGACCTCGGTCCGCGTCACCCCGGACGGCATACGGGCCACCCTGCCGCCGGGCGCCACGGGCACGGCGGTCGTGGCGGCCCCGCACATCGCCGGCTGGCACTGCGAGGGCGCCGCCCCCGTCCCGTACGGCGGCCTCCTCGCCGTCCCGGCCCGGACCGGACTCTCCTGCGCCTTCCGTCCCCCGGGCCTCCGGGCGGGCCTGGCGGCGGGGGCGCTCGCGCTCCTGGGCCTGGCCGTCGTCCTGATGCGGGTCAGGACCGGACGACGGCCTCGTCCCGGAGCTCCGGCGGAAGGTGTCGCCGCTCGTCCTCGTGACGGATCCGCGCGGGTCCGCCCACGGGCAGGATGACGGCTCCGAGGGCGTCGGCGACGCGGCCGACCACGTCGAGCACGGCGCCGCGCGCGATGTGCATCGCCGTCAGCGACGTCACGGCTCCGCCGGATTCTCCTGTGCTGACGTGGAACTCCGCCTCGCTTCCGTCCTCCGCCCGCAGGAGGACCTCACCGGCGTCCACCGAGCCCGCCGCCACGTACGGCTCGACCACCCGGCGGAAGCGGTCGAGGTCCAGCGCGGCGGGCTCGCCGGCCACGAACCGGAGGAAGAACGTCTCCGCGCTCACGGGCCCTCGATCCCGAAGAACTCCTCGCAGCCCTTCAGACCGGTCACGGTCACCGGCAGCTGGTCCCGGGCGGCCCAGTCCTCGCGGGAGAGGCGGAAGCGGAGGGATTCGACGACCTCGCCCCGGCGGACGTCACGGGTGATGCCGTCGGGGCGGTAGCCGAGCCTGCGGGAGACGGCGACCGAGGAGTGGTTGTCGGCGAAGGACATCGACGTGGCCGAGACCGTGCCGAGTTCCGCGAAGGCGAGGTGCAGCATGGCGGTCCGCATCTCGGTGCCGAGCCCCCTGCCCTGGTGGTCGAGGCCGAGCCACGAGCCGGAGACGATCTCGCGCCGGACGCCGAAGTCCGCGGCCCGCACCTCCTGCATGCCGATCGGGCGGCCCTGGTGGAAGGCGGCGAGGCTCAGCACCCAGTTCTGCGGGGTCCACTGCCCGAGGCGGCTCCAGTGCAGCTGCACCACGTGCCGGGCCCGCCCGGCGGGCGACAGGTCCGTCCACGGCGTCAGGAACGGCCGGGCGTCGGGCGCGTGGATCCCCCGCGCCGCGATGTCCGCCACCTCGGCGAGCTCCTCGTCGGAGGGGAGGCGCAGCTCCAGGCGGGGGGAACGGACACGGAGGGCCATCAGGGGCCAGTGATCGCTGAGCACGGGGGCGAGTCTGCCCAGCCGCCCCACCGGACCGCACCAGGTTTACGGGGCGGTCCGCGACTCCCCGCGGACCTCGCCGTCCCGTCCGTCGCCCGTCGGGCTCCGCAGCTCCCAGCGGATCTCGCCGTCCTGTTCCTCGTCCGTCGGCGCGAGGCCCGCCGCGCGGGCGACGCCCGCCGAGGCCGCGTGGTCGGGGTGGACATGGGCGACGACGGTACGGACGCCCCGGTCCACGAGGAGTCCGACGAGCGCCCCGGCCGCCTCGCGGGCGATCCCCCGCCCCTGCCAGTCCGTGCCGATCACCCACGCGACCTCGGCGGTCCGCCCGCCCCCGGTGACCGTCGCCTGCACGGTCCCGGCGAGCCGGTCCTCGGCGCGGACCCGCACCACCCAGTTGCACCAGACGACCGCCGGGTCCGGCGATCCGGCGGCCAGCCGCTCGTACCGGGCCCGCAGCTCGGGCCTGGTCAGCGGGGCGCCGCCGATGAAGGTGTGCAGGGCGGGGTCGGCGAGGACCCCGGTCATCTCGTCGGCGTGCGCGACGGCGAGCGGGACGAGGTCGAGCCGCCGTGTGCGTACCGTGCTGTTCTTCACGCGTCGAAGTCCCAGATCGCCTGTCCGTTGTCGTCACCGGTCATTGTGGTCCCTCCCCGTCCTCCCGAAGCCTGCCGGACGGCTCCGAGCCTAGGAACGCGACCGCCGGTCCCGCTGTGCGTCGGGCGCGGGCCTCCTTGACGCTCAGCGCACGGAACTCGGTGGGGCTGAGTCCGTACGCCGCCCGGAAGGCGCGGCTGAAGACCGCCGGGCCGCTGAACCCCCAGTGCGCGGCGACGGCCTGCACGGGCCGCCCGGCGAGTTCGGGACGGGCGAGGTCGTCACGGCAGCGCTCCAGACGGCGGCGCCGGACGCGGACCTGGACGGTCTCGCCGTCGCCGTGCGCCTGGAAGAGCTGGTGGAGGGTCCGTACGGAGATGTGGTGGGCGGCGGCGACGGTGGCCGGGGTGAGGTCGGGGTCGCCGAGATGGGTGTCGACGAAGGTGTGGACGCGCTGGAGCAGGGCCCGCGCCCGGGCCTCGGCGGGGAGCTGGTCCTCGGCGTCGAGGTTCTGGGCGAGGCAGGCGGCGACGAGGTCGACGACGACCGAGCCGAGCCGCGGCAGGTCCTCGGGCGCGCACTGTCCGGCGTGGCCCTCCAGGGAGCCGAGGAAGGAGGCGAGGACCGCCCCGAGTCCATGGCCTCCGGGGATGCGGCTGGCGAGCAGCCGGTCGATCCGCCGGGGCCGCAGGGGCAGGACGTCACGCGGGAGTTGGAGCATCAGCAGGTGTACCGGACCCGCGTCGGTGGGCACGGCCGCGTCGGAGGGCCGCGAGGTGTCCCAGAAGACCAGGTCCCCCGCCCCGACGCTGCAGTCGTTGCGCTGCTGGGACAGGAAGGTGGCGCCCCGCCGCATCAGGCCCAGCTGGTACTGCTCCGGGTCGCCGCGCCGGATCAGGGCGGGCGTACGGCGGGAGCGCAGGGGCGAGAAGGCGAACCGTGCGACGCGGACGGTCTTCAGGTCGAGGACGGCGGCCTCGGCCTGGAAGTCGGCGGGCCGCTCGACGCTGAGCGCGGTGGGCATCACCTCCCTCGTGACGAGGTCGGCGAACCAGTCGAAACGTTCCCGCGCGGGCAACTCCCCTGCCGAGACCACGGACCACATCACACGCTCCCCCGTCGAGCTTCCTGTCGGCGGCCAGAATGCAGTGGCGAGAACGCGTTTGTCGCCGGGTCAGGGTCCCGGCGTGGCGGTCACGGGGTGCCCAGGAAGCCGGGGTCGGTGCCGTCGAGCTGCAGGGCCGTCTCGCGTCCGAGGCCGAGGAGCTGGTCCAGGGGGACGACCGCGCGGCTGGTCCCGGCCAGGTCCTGGTGCGCCTCGGCGGACCACAGCGGCGGATAGAGGCTGAGCCCCTCCCCGCCGGTCAGCCCGGGGACCTCGTCGCGCCAGCCGGGCCAGCGCAGCCCCTCGTAGAACTCCTCGGCGCCGCCGGCGAGCAGCCAGGACAGCCAGGCGCCGTACCCGGCGCCGACGGCGTCCCAGCGCAGCGAGTCGGGCGCGAAGTAGACCATCTCGCCGGGCCGGCCCGGCAGACCGGTCTCCTCCTCCGTCCCGCCCTGGATCGCGAAGGTCCCGCCGAGCACGTCGTGCGCCACCACGAGCCCTGCGGCGGGCCGCCAGTCGGCGTCGGGTTCGTCGGGGTAGCCGTTGACGCGCGCGAGGCCGGGCAGGCGCCGGTCGTTGTGGACGGCCGGGCTGCCGTACAGCCGCAGCCAGCCGTCGTCGACGAGCACCCCGCCGGTGTGGAACACGAACGCGCCGAGGTACGAGCGGACGGTGACCTGTGTCTGGAGGAGGGTGGCCGCCGCCTGTCCGGGGTCGGGGTCCAGTACCTCGACGGGCACCTTCGCGGCCCGCAGCTCCTCTTCGAGCAGCGGCCACGCCGGCTCGTCGACCTCGGTCAGCTCGCTCAGTTCACGCACAGGGAAATCGTCGCACGCGGTCCGGGGTCGTCGACCGGGGGCGTCGACCGGGAGCGTCGACCGGGAGCGTTGATCGAAGGCGTTGATCGGCGGCCCTCCCGGAGGTATCTTGCATTACATGGTTCCTGGCGAAGCAAGATCTGAGACGGCGGCCGGAAAGGTCGCCAGTCAGCTGCGCAAGGGGGTACTGGAGTACTGCGTCCTCGCCCTGCTGCGCGACGGCCCGCGCTACGGCGTCGAGATCCTCGACGAACTGGCGGCGGTCAGCGTCATGACCACCAGCCAGGGCACGATCTACCCCTTGCTGTCCCGGCTGCGCCGCGACGGGCTCGTCGACACCGAGCTGCGCGAGTCGGCCACCGGCCCCGCCCGCCGCTACTACACGCTCACCGCGCCGGGCAGGACCGCGCTCACCGAGTTCGCCGAGAGCTGGCCGCGCTTCCGCGACGGCGTCGACCACTTCCTGACCGCACCCCACGGAGGCTCCGCATGACCGGCACCGAACACCCCCTCGTGACCGACTACCTGGCCACGATCGAGCAGGAGGCGTCCTTCCTGCCCGCGGGCCGGCGCGAGGAACTCCTCGCCGACCTGCGCGAACACCTCGCGGTCGCCGTCGGCGACGAGGAGGACCCGCAGGCCGTCCGCGCGGCCCTCGAACGGCTCGGCAGCCCCTCGGCCATCGTGGCCGCGGCCCGCGCGGAGGAGCCGGAGACCACCGCGGTGCCGGCGCCGGCCAAGGACCCGCAGCCGCGGTCGCGAACGGTCACCACCGCCGTGCTGCTCGGCATCAGCGGAGTCGCCACCGCCGTCTCCCCCTTCGTCGGCGTGGTCGTTCTCGTCGTCGGCCTCGTGATGCTGTGGACGTCCACCGCATGGGAGCAGCGCACCAAGGTGTTCGCGACCGTCCTCACCGTCGCACTGCCGGTCCTGATCATCCTCGGCATGTTCCTCCTGGCGGCCCGCGTCGGCCCGACGGAGCTGCTCGTCGTGCTCGCGCTGGGCATCGCCCTGCCGGCCACGGCGGCGGTGCGCCTGCTCCGCACCCAGCCCCCGACCGCCTGACCCGCCGCGGGACCAAGATCATCACGGGTGCAGAATGACCCGTATGACCCTGTCGAACACACCGAAGTCGGCCACGATCGACGACGCTCGCACGGTCGGCCGGACGCTGGCCTCCGCCTTCGGCGACGACCCGATGATGCGCTGGTTCTTCCCCGACGACGCCTCGCGCGAGACGGGCCTCGTCCGCTACTTCACGACCCTCTTCACCCGGCAGTACGGCCTCCACGGCGTCTGCGAGCGGACCGGTTCGGCGGCCGCCTTCTGGGTGTCGCCCGAGGGCGCGGACAAGGCCGTCCCGGACGCGGAGACGATTCAGCAGCTCGTGGAGATACTCGGCGACCGCGCCCCGGTCTTCCAGGAGGCCGTGACGGCGGCCGCCGAGCACGGGCCGACCGAACCGCACTGGTACCTCGCCGTCATCGGCGCCGACCCCGCCGCCCGCGGCCGGGGCCACGGCTCGGCCCTCCTCCGCTCGGGCCTCGCGAAGGCCGACGCGGACGGCCTGCCGGTCTACCTGGAGTCCTCGAAGCCGGACAACCTGCCGGTCTACGAGCACTTCGGCTTCAAGGTCGTCGACGAGTTCCCGCTGCCGGGCGGCGGCCCGGTCCTGTGGGCCATGAAGCGGGACCCTCGCTGACGCCCTTCAGAGGAGCTGCGGCGGACCGATGACCTCCCGGCCGATCCGCTCGGCCAGATGCCGGGCGAGCCGGTCCTCGTAACCGTCGAGGTTGCCGAGGCGGATGTGCACGAGGACCAGGTGCGTGTCGGCGGGCACGTCGAGTTCACGCGAGTCGTTGTTGAGGACGAGCGTGACCTCGGCGTGCTTGTACTCGCCGTAGAAGCCGCGCTCCGGCACCTCGGACCATTCGAGGCTCTCCCAGTTGATCCAGGCCGGGAACACGCCGACCGCGTCCACGAGGCGGTCCTCGACGCTACCGACGGGCTGGTCCTCGATCGAGAAGCCGAGCGGCAGGTACGCCTCCGCCCCGCTCAGGTCCTCGGGCAGCTCGCGGACGGGGATCGTCCGGGTCAGGTCCGGGAGCCCCGGCGGCGGCACGGCGGGGGCGCCCGTGGCGTCCCAGCACACGAGCCGGGCCTCGGGCAGTTCGCCGCACAGCCGCCTCAGCTCGTCCAGGGTGTGCGCCTCGGCCTCCACCGACACCTGGGAGTACGGCCTGACGCCGAAGGCCACCATCTGCCGGGCCACCCGCAGGGCTTCGGCGCGGTCGGGGCTGCGGAAGATCGGATACGCGACGTCGTCGGACATGCCCTGACACTGCCACGCGCGGGGCGACCGGTTCCTCCGTTTTACGGGTGGTGCTTCGGTGCGGTCCGGGCGGCCGGCGCCCGTCAGGGCAGCAGCGTGAAGGTGTCGACGTGCGCGGGGCGGACGGCGCCGAAGTGGCGGCGGTCCACGGTGGCGACCTCCCTCACGCCGAGCCGCTCGGCGCAGGCGATGACGGACGCGTCCACGAGGCCGAGGGGGAACCCCGCGTACCGGGCTGTCAGTTCGGCGATCCGCAGCCAGTCCCCCGGGTGCACGGGTTCGACCGTGAGGAGCCCTTCGGCGAAGTCCTGGGCGAGCAGCAGCTCGGAGCGGGCGCCGAGGCGACGGCCGAGCAGGTGGGCGACTTCGGCGAGGACGAGGGTGGGGACGACGAGAGGCCCGGGATGGGTCTCCAGGAGCCGCACACACCGGTGGTGCCAGGCGTCGCTCCTGTCGTGCAGGGCGTAGAGCGGTCCGGCGTCGACGATCAGCGTGCTCATGCGCTGCGTCGCACCTCGCGCGCCTCCTCCTCGGCGATGAGGTCCCGCCCGTCGGCCAGGCCGGCCAGCAGCTCCTCCATGCGCTCCGCGATGTCGCTGCGGCCGCTGGCGCCCGAGCCGGTGGAGTGGAACCTGCGCCGAACAGGGGCATCGCCCTGCTCGTCGCCGGGCAGGTGGGCGGCGATGGCCTCGCGCGTCCACTCCGAGACGGTCATGCCTCGCCGGGCGGCCTCGTGACGCATGCGGGCGTCCAGCGACTCGTCGATCTTGATCGTCGTCCGCTTCATGTATGCCAGCATACCCACGACATTTTCACGGGTACGCGGCGCTTCACGCCGCCACCGCCTCGTGCACGTTCGCGTCCGCCTCGCAGTCCGGGCAGCGGCCCGGTTGCCAGGCGCGGAAGGCGACCTCCTCGCAGGTGACGCAGGTCTGGATCGGGGGCGGGGACCTCGCTCGGGGCCTCCGCGACCGCGCCCGGGTTGCTGTACGAGACCGTGCGCGTCACCATCCGGCCGTTGCGGAGGCGGTCGCGGGTCCGGCTCAGGTAGCCGTGGGCCTCCAGTTCGCGCAGGGCGGCGGCGATGCGGGTCTCGCCCTCGGGGAAGCGCGCGGCGAGGTGCTTGATGCCGATGCGCGACCCGGCGGGCAGCGACTGGATGTGGACGGCGAGGCCGATCGCGAGGAGCGAGAGGTGCTCGTGCTGCGCGAGGTGGTTGCCGACGACGGTGAAGCGCGTCGTGTGGGGGACGTTGGCGTGGATGACGCCCGCGCGGGAAACGGGCGCGCTAAGGTTCTTTGTATCCATGGGGAAGGGTTTGCTTCCTCGATGGCCAGGCCCTCGTCGGGATTGCCGTCCCGCCGGGGGCCGAGCATTTTCAGTTCGGTTGAGGCGGAGCATATGCCCGGCAACCATCCCAAAATCCAGCCCAGTCGGCAGAGTTCCCTCGTGTGAGTGACGCCCCTCCTCAGCTGTGACCCCTCAGAGCAGGTGGGGTGGGGTGGGGTACTTCCCCCCGGTACTTGAAGGACGTCGGGGCCCACCGGGTCGCGGTGCTGGTCGACCCGGTGCGGACGCCGGAAGCGGCCCCCGCCCGGCATGGGCGGAGGCCGCTTCGTACGGTTTCAGGCGCTCAGTCGAGGCAGAACTCGTTGCCCTCGATGTCCTGCATGTTGATGCAGGACTCGTTCTCGCCGTCGGCGTACAGCGTCTTCAGGTGCGTCGCACCCAGCTTCACCAGGCGCTCGCACTCGGCCTCCAGGGTGGCGAGGCGCTCGTCGCCCACCAGTCCGGCGCCGGCGCGCACGTCGAGGTGGACCCGGTTCTTCACGGCCTTCCCCTCGGGGACGCGCTGGAAGAGCAGGCGCGGGCCCTTGCCGGTGGGGTCGGTGCAGGCGAAGTAGACGGGGCGCTCCTCGGCCGGCAGCGAGTGGTGGTACTCCTCCCAGGTGGCGAAGCCCTCCGGCGCGGGCGGTGTGACGTACCCGACCACCTCGCACCAGAAAGCGGCGAGACGCGCGGGCTCCGCGCAGTCGATGGTGACCTGGATTTCCTTGATCGCTGCCATGCCGACACCGTAGCCGCCCGCCCTCATCTGCGCATTCCCCTTTTTCGGAGGCCCGTCAGGACGTCAGGACCACCAGCCGCTGCGTCGCGCGGGTCATCGCCACGTACCGGTCGACCGCGCCCTCGACGCCCTCGCCGAAGTTCTCCGGGTCGACCAGGATCACCAGGTCGAATTCGAGGCCCTTCGCCAGCGTCGGAGTGAGCGAGCGGACCCGGGAGCGCTCCTCGAACGCCGGGGCGCCGATGACGCAGGCGACGCCCTCCGCGTGCTCGGCGAGCCAGGTGTCGAGGATCCCGGACAGGTCCGCGACCGGAGCGTGGGTCACCGGGATCCCGTTGCTGCGGATGGACGTCGGCACGTTGGCGTCCGGGAGCGCGGCGCGGATGACCGGCTCGGCCTCCGCCATGACCTCTTCCGGCGTGCGGTAGTTGACGCTCAGGGACGTCATGTCGATGCGGTCGAAGCCGACCCGCTCCAGGCGCTCCCGCCACGACTCGGTGAAGCCGTGCCGGGCCTGGGCGCGGTCGCCGACGATCGTGAAGCTGCGGGAGGGGCAGCGCAGGAGCAGCATCTGCCATTCCGCGTCGCTGAGTTCCTGCGCCTCGTCGACGACGATGTGCGCGAACGGGCCGTCCAGCGGCTCCAGTTCGGCGGTCGGCAGGGCGCTCTCGTCGATCAGGCTGTCCTGGAGGTCCTTGCCGCGCAGCATCGTGACCGCGCCCTCGCCGTCGGCGTCGGCCGCGACGATGCTGTCGATGACGCCGGCCATCCGCTCGCGCTCGGCGGCGACGGTGGCCTTGCGCCGCAGCTTGAGGCGGGCGGTCTCCGGGTCGCCGAGCCGCTGCCGGGCCGCGTCCAGGAGCGGCAGGTCCGACACGGTCCACGCCTGGGCGTCCGCCCGCCGCAGCCGCTTCACCTCGTCGGGGTTCAGCCAGGGCGCGCACATCCGCAGGTACGCGGGGACGGTCCACAGGTCGCCGACGAGGTCGGCCGCCTCCAGCATCGGCCAGGCGCTGTGGAGGGCCCCGGTCAGCTCGCGGTCCTGGCGCAGCGACTTCCGGAACTGCTGCTCCGGGACCTCCTCGCCGTCGTACTTGTCGTAGAGGATCGAGACCAGGTGCTCCCAGATCTGCTCGCGCGCCTCGTTGTGCGGGGTACCGGGCTCGGCCGCGTCGAAGGCCTCCGCCCAGTCGGCGGCGGTGAGCCGGATGTCGGACCAGTGGGTGGAGACGGTCATGCCCTCGGTGGGCGGTTCCTCGTAGAAGGCGACGGCCTTCTCGATGGCCTCCACCATCTGCCGCGAGGACTTCAGACGGGCCACCTCGGGGTCGGCCTCCGCCGGCGCCTTCGCGCCCTCGGCGACCAGGTCCCGCACGGTGCAGGTGCGTACGCCCTCCTCGCCGAGACTGGGCAGCACGTCCGCGACGTAGTTCAGGTAGGGCTGGTGCGGGCCGACGAACAGCACGCCGCCGCGGCGGTGGCCGAGCCGCGGGTCGGAGTAGAGCAGGTGCGCGGTGCGGTGCAGGGCGACGACCGTCTTTCCCGTACCCGGGCCGCCGTCGACGACGAGGGCGCCGCGCGAGCCCGCGCGGATGATGGCGTCCTGGTCGGACTGGATCGTGGCGAGGACGTCCCGCATCCGGGGCGAGCGGTTGCCGCCGAGGCTGGCGATGAACGCGGACTGGTCGTCGAGCGCCGCGTGCCCTTCGAGGCCCTCGGCGGTGAAGACCTCGTCCCAGTAGTCGGTGATGCGGCCGCCGGACCAGCGGTAGCGGCGTCGGCTCGCCAGGCCCATGGGGGTGGCGTGGGTCGCCGCGAAGAACGGTTCCGCCGCCGGGGAGCGCCAGTCGATGAGCAGTCGGCGGCCGGTGCTGTCGGTGAGGCCGAGACGGCCGATGTACACGGGCTCGGGGTCGTCCGTGCCGACCACGCGGCCCAGGCACAGGTCCAGGCCGAAGCGGCGCAGGGTCCGCAGGCGGCCGCTCAGCCGGTGGATCTCCGCGTCCCGGTCCATCGCCTCCCGGCCGACGCCGCCGGGTGCCTTCCGCTCGGCGTCGAGCCGCTCGGACAGCTCGGCGATCGTCTCGTCGAGGCAGCGGGCGATGGCCGCGAAGTGCTGCTCGTCGGCGGCGATGAGTGCCGGATCGGCCTTGGGAGAGAGGTTGCCGGAGAGGTCGAACACACCGGCAATAAGGGACGTCATTGATTAAAAACCCCGTTTTCGTGCATCTTTTGGCTTCGAGGAGCGATTGTGCGCCACGGAGGGGGCCTTGCCGCAAGGCCCCCTGTGCGCTATACGTTAAAAGTGCGGGAGGTGTGTCGCCCCTCCTCGCCGATCCTCCCTCTTCCATCTCGGGGGAAATTTCCCGGACTCGATCCGCAACCTCGGGCAGTGCCGCACGTCTGGTGGGTTGAAGGCGCCCTTCAGCTGATGTTCCAGACCGTGTTTCCGACACTTCCTCGGGAGAACTCCATGTCCAGCCACGCCAAGCCCCGGATTCTGGGCGTCGTCGCCGGTGTCGCACTGCTCCTCGGCGGCGGTTTCGCCGCGCAGGCGGTCGCCGACACCGCGCCGAAGCCGGCCCCGGCCCCCGCCGCGCCGAAGGTCGCGACCGCACCGGAGCCGGTGGCCGCGCCCGAGCCGGTGGCGGCCGCGCCCAGGCCCGTCGCGGCGCCCAAGCCGGTGCCCGCGCCTGCCGCGCCGAAGCCCGTGCCGGCCGCCCCCGAGCCCGTCGCCGCGCCGGCTCCCGTGCCCTCCCCGGTCCCCGCGCCCGCCGGTGACGCGCCTCGCGTGATCGCGCCCGGCAAGTAGCCGCACCGGGCGGGTGGCGCGGATCCGGTCCTCCCGGATCCGGTCCTCCGGATCCGCCCACCCGCCCCTCACTCCCCGACCCCGACGGATCGAGGCCCATGCCGTACGCCCTTCCCCTGCCCCTGGCGCCGCCCTGGTGGTCCCGGCTGCTCGCGCGCGTGCCGGTACGGGAACGTCCTCTGCACGCCGTCCGCACCCCGTACGGCAACGGGCCCGAGGCGCCGGGCCTCACCGAGCTCTACCGGGCGCGGCGGCTCGCCATGGTGCGGCTCGCGCTCTTCCTGGTGGACGACCTGCCGACCGCCGAGGACGTCGTGCAGGACGCGTTCGCCGCCGTGTGCCGCGCCTACGGCACCTCCCTCGACGGACTGCAGGACCCCGGGGCGTATCTGCACACCGCCGTCGTCAACGCGGCCCGCTCCGTGCTGCGCCGGCGCCGCACCGCGCGCGCGTACACCCCTCCCCACCCGGGCTCCGGCGCGCCCGTCGACGAGGGGCTGCTGCTCGCCGAGGAGCACCGGGACGTGCTCGACGCGCTGGCGGAGCTGACGCGGCGGCAGCGCGAGGTGCTCGTGCTGCGCTACTGGTCGGAGCTGACGGAGGCGCAGATCGCGCAGACGCTCGGCCTTTCGCGCGGCGCCGTGAAGTCCACCGCGAGCCGCGCCCTCGACGCCCTGGAGCGCAAGCTCGGGAAGAAGGACCTGGAGGCGGGCCGATGACATCCCCTGTCGAGGAGCGGCTGCGTGCCGCCCTCGCCGCCCGCGCCGCGCTCGTCACCCACCGCGAGCTGCGCCGTGACGCGCCTCCGCAGGGGCGCGGCTGGGGCACCCGCCGGGTCCGGGCGGTCGCGGTCGCGGTGTTCGGGGCGGCGGCCGCCGTGGCCGCGGTGTGCGTCCTCGTGCTGTTCCCCGACGGGCCGGCGGCCCCGGCCCCGGTGCTGCCCGCCCGTACCCCGGTGCGGACCGCCGTACCTCCGGTGCCCACACCGGCCCCGGCCGCCCCGGTCGTCCCGTCCGTCTCGGCGCCCAGGCCGGTGGAGTCGCCGTAGGGCATGAAGAAGGGCCGGAACCCTCCGGGTCCGGCCCTTCTCCGCGGAGCTGTGCGCGCGATTACTTCGCGGCGACCTCGTCCAGGCAGAGGACGAACTTGTCCGAGCCCAGCTGCTGGGCGAGCGCGGAGAGCTCGTCGCCGCACTTGTTGAGGTCGAAGGTGTTGTCGATGACCTTGACGACCTTGAACAGGTCGGCCTTCCCGGAGGAGCAGTCGACGGTGTCGACCTTCGGGTCGTTGTCGGGGCCGGTGACGGTGACGCACTCGCCGGCCTCGGCGTGCACCGGGGCGTCGCCCGTGAGGTGCGGGAGGCCGAGCTTCACCGCGACGGCGACGACGATCGCGACGACGATGCCGCCGACCTTCTTCAGGAGGGCGCCACCCTTCTTGGCGGGGGCGGCGGGCTGCTGCTCGGGCGTGAACGGAGCGGACGGCGTCGTCATGGGGAATTCCTTGGGAACGCGGGCGCGGACATGATCAGACGCGAACGTTACATGTGCCAAAACGGTCAAAAAGGATCATGAAGATCCACTGCCCAATCAGTTGTCGAGTCGTGACCCTGTCACCCCGTCAGGGCCGCTGCCCCAGCTGCCGCTGATGGTCGAGCGCCCGCCGCAACTCCACCGGAAGCGGGTGATACGGGCCGTACGCGCGCTCCGCGTCGAACAGCAGCCGCCCGAGCTCCTCCTGACCGGCCGCGTGCTCGCCCGCCGCCAGGAGCAGCAGCCCGATCCGCTGCCGGATGTCGAAGGCCCGGACCAGGTCCCGCTCGTAGTACGGCAGCACCGCGCGGAACTCCGCGAGCGCCGCGGCCGTCTCCCCCAACTGCTCCAGACACAGCGCCGCGTCGTAACGGAACTGCAGGAACTGCGGGTCCGCCGGGCCCGCCTCCGCCCCGCGGTCCTCCGCGAGCCGGCGCAGCTCCGGCAGCGCGCGCCGGTACTGGCCGTCGTCCATCAGCGTCGACGCGTACTGCTTGCGCAGGATCCGGACGACCGGCGACCCCTCTCCGTGCTCGGCCGCCGCGGCCGGCAGGATCCCGCCGAGCATGTCCACGGCCTGGGTGAGCGAGCCCTCCCCGAGCAGCCGCTTCACCTCGTCGACGGCCGCGGCCACGTCGGGACGCGCGGGCGGCACCCCGCCGGCGTACACCCGGGGGTCGGTACGGGGATCGGCCGGCGACGGCGGCGCCACCGGGACCGGCGGCACCGGCACCGTCACCGGCACCGGAGGCAGCGGCACGACCCGGTCCTGCGCCCGCTCCGGCCAGGGCGCGTGCGGCCGCAGGAACGGCCGGGTCGGGTCCATCGGCCCCGCCGGGGCACCGCGCGCCGGGAGCAGCGGCAGCAGGTGCTCGTACACCTCGTGCGCGCCGGACGGCCGCGCCTGCGGGTCCTTGGCGAGCAGCCGCAGGACCAGCGCCTCCAGCACCTCGGGGACCTCCGGGCGCAGCTGCCGGAGCGGGGCGGGCGGCTCGTGCAGATGGCGGTGGAGCACGCCGAGCGCGGTGGATCCGGCGAACGGCACGTTCCCGCTGAGGAGTTCGTGGAGCAGCACACCGAGCGCGTACAGGTCGGTGGACGGGCCGACGGCGCCGCCCATGGCCTGCTCCGGCGCCATGTACGCCGGGCTGCCGATGGGCGAACCGGTGTGCGTGAGCCGGGTGGTGTCCGTGTCCAGGACGGAGGCGACGCCCAGGTCGAGGACGGTCACGGTGCCGTCCGGGCGGATCATCACGTTCCGCGGCTTGAGGTCGCGGTGCACGATCGGCACCGCGTGCACGGCGGCGAGCACCGCGCAGAGCTGCGCGGCGACGCTGACCGCCCACTCCCAGGGGTACGGATCGTGCTCGGCGAGGTGGTCGGCGAGGTCCGCGCCCTCCACGTACTGCATGACGAGGTACAGGTCGTCGCCGTCGCTGCCGGCGTCGTGCACGGTCACCAGGCCGGGGTGGTCGACCTGGGCGGTCACCCGGCACTCCCGCACGAAGCGGCGGCGCAGCTCCTCGGCGGCGGTGGCGGGGCCGGTCATGGTGGCGGGCCGGAGCAGTTTCACCGCGACCCGGCGGTCGAGACGTCCGTCGTACGCCGTCCAGACCTGGCCCATGCCGCCCTGGCCGATGACGGTGGCGAGCTCGTAACGCCCGCCGACGACACGCCCGTTCACCTGCGGCCCGCGTCTTCCCCGCCGTTCCCGGTGTCCTTCCTGAGCAGGTCGCTGAGCTCGTCGAGCTCGGCGCGGACCTGGTCGATGCGCGGTCCGGGCGCGGCGGGCGGCGGGACGGCCGGGCCGACGTACGGGTTCGGGTTCCCGAAGGTGCTCGGGACCGTGACGGCGGTCGCGTGGTCGTGGCCCGGCGGGCCGAACGCGTCGGCGGCGGGCCGGTCGAACCGGCGGATCTCCGTCACCAGGTAGTACGTGAGCGAGCCCGCCACCAGGAGCACCATGACGCCGACGCCGATGAAGGACTCGGCGGTGGTCGGCTCCTGGTCGCCGGTGACCCCCGCGTACGTGAACAGGCCCGCCGCCACCAGGAACGTCACGGCGAACAGCACCCAGTCCACCGCCCTGCGCGTGACGATCGCGAGACGGAGCATCGGCGCCCATGCGAGAAAACCGCAGCTCAGCAGCGCGAGGGCGGAGAAGAGGACGAGCAACGCGATCCGGCCACCGGTGGCGGGGCTCTTCGGCGGCTGCGGAACCTGCGGGGCCTGCGGGGGGCCGTACATCCTGCTGCTCCTGCTCGGACGGATGGGTGCGGAGACGAGCGTATACACCCCCGCGGACAACGGTTCCGGGATACCCGGAACCGTTGTCGAACCGAGCGATCGCCCAGGGCCTGCAGAGCAGCCCTAGGGAGCCACCGTGCCGTCCGCCAGGCCGTCGTACAGGCCCTGGACCAGCTGGTCGCCGAGGCGGGCGGCGAGGCGCAGCGACTCCTCGAACTCGGCGAGCGCCCGGAACCGCTCCCCGAACCTGCGCTGTTCGGCCAGGGGCAGGCGCGGCAGCTGGAGGCGGCGCACATCGAGACGGGTCGCGGTGGAGGCGTAGCTGCTGGCCTGCCGGGTGTTGGCGGTGGCCCGCAGGAATCCGGCCAGGAACCAGGGGTCGAGGGCCGCCGGATCGGGGCGGAGCAGCTGGAGGTTGCGGCCGAGCGCGGCGCCCTCGGCGGAGGCGTCGACGACCCGGACGGCCGCGCCGCCGCCGAGGACCGGGACGATGACGTCCCCGGCGTTGAGGAGGACCGGCTCCTCGGGCGGGCCGTCGGGCAGCGTCCCGGAGGGCGGCTGCGCGGCGAGGACGTCGTGGTCGGTGAGGACGGCGACCGGGGATCCGGCGGGGGCGGTGCCCGTGCCGCCCGCGCGCAGGGCGAGGGCTCCGGCGCGGGCGAGTTCGCCGACGGTGGTCGTGGGCCGGCCGGGCCCGGTACCGGAGCCCGGCTCGGTCACGGGCGGCGGGGTCAGCTCGCGGGTGCGGTGCAGCGTCTCGGTCAGCCGCTCGCGCACCCCGGTCAGCTGGACCGCGCCCTCGGCGGCGGCCGGCGGTGGGAGGTGGCGGGCGGGGGCGAGGTCGACGTCGTCGTCGAGGAGTTCGATGACCGGCACGGAACGGTTCGCGCCGGGCGTCCCGGCGAGGGTGCCGTCCCGGTCGAAGGGCGTCCAGGCGTCCAGTACGGCGGAGTGGACGGCGGGCCAGTCGAGCCGGTCGCGGCCCTCCCGGCCCGGCCCGGTCTGCTCGGACGCGGCGTCGACCAGGAGGAGTTCGCCGGCGTGACGCTCGCCCTGGACGGGCCGGCGCAGCACCCACAGGTGGAGCGGGATGCCGTACGGCGGGGCGGCGCCGGCCGGGAGGGCGACGACCGCGCGCAGGGCGCCCCGGCGGAGCAGATCGGCCCGGATGCGGCGGCCGGAGCGGCGGGAGGCGGCGGCCGGCGGCATGAGGAGGACGGCGGTGCCGCCGGGGCGCAGACGGGCCAGGGCGTGCTGGACCCAGGCCAGTTCGGACTCCGTGCGGGCCGGGAAGCCGTACTCCCAGCGCGGGTCGTAGGCCAGCTCGTCGTGGCCCCAGTTCCGTTCGTTGAACGGCGGGTGACAGAGGACCGCGTCCGCCGCGAGCGTCGGGAAGGCGTCGGCGCGCAGGCTGTCGCCGGACCGGACGCGGATGTCGGCGTCGGTGGCGAGCGCCAGGCGCAGGGCGGTGAGCGCGGCGAGGTCGGGGTCGGCGTCCTGGCCGCACACGGCGCCGGGGTGCTGGACCGCGCTCAGCAGGCCGCCGGTCCCGGAGGCCGGGTCGAGGACGGTGAGCGGGACGCCGCCGCGGCCCGTCCTCGGGGCCGCCGCGAGCGCCGCCATCAGGGCGGCGGGGCCGGGCGGGGTGAGGGTGTACTGCCGGGGGTTGGCGTCGAGGTGACGGCCGAGCAGGAACTCGAAGGCCCCGCGGACCCCGCTCGCGGCCGCCAGTTCGGCGGCCCCGCGCAGGAGCGGGACGGAGGCGGCGAGCGCGGAGCTGGTGGGGGTGAGGACGGCCCGCTCGGGGCCGAGGCGCTCGGTGAGCGTCTCCTCCAGGGCGACGGGCAGCACCTCCGCGAGCCGCTCGTCGGAGAGCTCGGCGAGCGCGGGCCAGGCCGCGGACCTGTCCCGTACGAGGAGGAGGGCGCAGCCCGCGTGGACGAGGGCGGCGACGGCGCCGGCCGGGTGGCCGGCGACCTGCTGCCAGACGCGTTCCTTGAGCGGGACCTCGGCCAGCTTGCCCTGGGCGCGGAGCCACCGCTCGACGTCCGCGAGGGCGAACGACGGGCTGGTCTCCGTGCCGCCGACGGGCTTGGGGAAGTCGGGGTGGCGGCGGCGCCAGTTGCTGACGGCGGCCCGGCCGACCCCGGCGAGCCGGGCGATCCCGGCGGCGGTCACCTCGGCGGCGGCGCCCGTGTCCGCGGTACCGCCCGTGTCCGCCGTACCGCCCGTGTCCGCCGTACCGCCCGGCTGCTCCGCACCCGCCGCTGCTTCGTTCTCCGGCACGTGACCCAACTCCCCTGGCTCGCCCCTCTGGCTGTGACACCAATCCTAGCGAGGAACGCGCCACGCACCACTTCACAGTGTGAGTCGATCTGTTTTTGGTGAACCGTGTTGACTCGGTTCACAGCCTCTGCTGTGATTGACCCATCGCACCAGACATCGCCTTCGTCCGGGAGGACACACCCATGTCGTACGACACCCAGGTCCCGCCTGCCGCCGCCCCGCGGGTCATGCGCAACGGTCTCGGCACCGCGGCCCTGATCCTCGGCATCATCGGCACGCTGTCCGGTCTCATCCCGCTCCTCTTCTGGCTGGCCGGCATCCTCGGCCTGATCGCGCTGATCCTGGGCCTCGTCGGCAAGGGCCGGGTGAAGCGCGGCGAGGCGAACAACAAGGGAGTGGCGCTCACCGGCGCGATCCTGGGCCTCGCGTCCCTGGTCCTCTCGGTCGTCGGCCTGGTCATCACGGTCACCGCCGTCAGCGACGCGGTCGACGAGATCGACAAGTCCATCAAGGACACCGCCCCGAAGGACCCGTCGAGCAAGGCTCCGGCGAGCAAGGCCCCGGCGGGCGACGCCGGCAAGACCGACAAGAACAAGGGCCAGGGCCTGGAGGACGGCGACAGCTCGGTCTACGACGACGACCTCACGGTCACGGTCTCGGACCCGAAGCCGTTCTCCCCGGGCGAGTACGCGATCGGCCACACCAAGGGCAACAAGGCGTACCAGGTCACCGTCCTCATCGAGAACAAGGGCAAGGCGAAGTTCGACACCACCCTCGTGTCCTTCAGCGCCACGGCCGGCGCGAACGGCGTCGCGGCCGAGCAGGTCCTCGACGACAAGGCCGGCGCGGGCTTCGAGGGCACGATCATGCCCGGCAAGAAGGCCACCGTCACCATCGCCTTCGACGCCCCCAAGGACGCCAAGAACCTGACCGTCGAGGTCGACCCCGGCTTCACCTACGACGCCTCCCAGTGGGAGCTGAAGCTCGGCTGACCCCGGCCGGACACCCACCAGGCACCTCAGCACCTCAAGGACCGGGGCCCTTCGGGGCCCCACCCCCGCACACCCCCTCTCGGAGACACCACCATGCCTGCCGCCCCCCGCCGCACCGCCCTCGTCGCCGCCCTGAGCGCCGCCGTCGCCCTCGGAGCCACCGCCTGCGGCCCCTTCTCGGACGACGCGAAGCCGGCCGGGCCCTTCGGGGAGCTGACCGGATCGCAGATCGTCGACAAGGCCTTCGCGGCGACGAGGACCGCGAAGTCGATGACCGTGGACGTCGACGAGCAGGGATCCGCCGAGCCGCTCAAGGCCTACCTGTCCCTCGACACGCAGGGACGGTGCGCCGGCACGCTGACGATCGGCGCGACCGGCACGGTCGAACTGATCAAGCCGGACGACAAGAACGCCTACATGCGCTTCGACGAGGCCTTCCTGCGCGAGCAGGTCAAGGAGGACGGCCCGGAGGCGCAGGACGCCATGGTCAAGGAGCTCAAGGGCCGCTGGATGAAGGGGCCCGTCTCCGACCCCGACAACAAGGGCATGCTGGAGCTCTGCGACCTGAAGGGGCTCCTCGACGGGTTCGAGCAGGGCGCGAGCGGGATCGCGAAGGGCGAGGAGACCACCGTCGGCGGCCAGAAGGCCCTGGCCCTGACGGAGCCGGGCGACGGCGGCGAGACCAACACCGTCTACGTGGCCACGCAGGGCACCCCGTACGTGCTGAAGATCGTCACGAAGGGCGGCGAGGAGCCGGGCACGATCACCTTCTCCCACTACGGGAAGCCGGTCGAGGCCAAGGCCCCGGCGGCGAAGGACGTCGTCGAGACCGGCTGACCGCCGGTCGGGACGCGAACGCGTGAGAGGGCCGTCACCCGGGGGGGAACGGCCCTCTCACGTATGCGTCGTACGCGTCGGACGTGTCAGACGCGGTGGCGCACCCACACATTGGGCTCCACGTACACCGCGTAGCCGCGCGCGGCCTCGCAGTGCACCGGGACCAGCGCGCCCGCGACCTCGACCGGGCCGTCCGTGTCGAAGGGCAGGCCGGTCCACGTCCGCCACTGGTCGAGGGAGCCGGAGACCGTCATGGACGCCGGGGCCACCGCCTCGATCACACCGCCCGCGCGCACATGGACGCGGAGCCACGGGTCGTGCGGCAGGCCGTCGGCCTCACGTGTACGGAAGGCGTACTCGTGGATGGAGGCCTCGGGCTCCAGGTGCTTGCCGTTGGGGCGGACCGGGGCGACCAGCTCGGCGAAACCGCGCCTGCCGACGTTCTCCCGCATGGCGGCGAGCATCCTGTGCGAGATGCCCTTGCCGAGGTGGGCGAGGTCGACGGTGATCTCGATCGCGCTCACCGTGTCGGCCTCCCGGCCGTGCCGCAGATCGGAGAAGGCCCAGTTGAGGACCTCGTCCCAGCCGCGGGCGGGCAGCTCGCGGCGGCCCTCCACGTCCAGCCGGAAGGGCACGCTGAAGCCACGGGCGACGACCGCGCCCCCGGCGTCGGTGGCGACGAGCACGAACTCCGGGAAGTCCCGCACGATCCGGCCCATGTTGGCCCAGCCGACCGGGTCGTACATCATGAACTCGGGCCAGAGGTCCTTCATGGACCACATCGCCCCTTCGAGCTCGGGTCGTTCGGCGAGGGTCGATATGTTCAGGTCCATACCGCCAGGTTAAAGATCGTTCACGGAGTGCCCAACCGTTTTTTCTACGGCAGTCGCTCCTGCGGGCAGCCGGCGAGGACCCGCTTCATCGCGTCCCGCTCCCCCGCCGTCACCCACACCCCGTACTTCTTCTTCACCGCGACCTGCCGGGCCACGTACGTGCAGCGGTAGGCGCGGTTCGGCGGCAGCCAGGTCGCGGCGTCGCCGTCGGACTTGCGGCGGTTGGTGGCGGCGTCGACGGCGAGGAGGTTGAGCGGGTCGTTGGCGAAGCGGCGCCGGGTCTCGCCGTCCCACTTCTGCGCCCCCTTCTGCCAGGCGTCGGAGAGCGCGACGACATGGTCGATGTCGACCTTGGAGCGGCCCCGGACGTAGCGGACGGTGGTGCCGGTGTACGGGTCGTCGGTGAGGGTGCCGGAGGCGACCTTGCAGTGGCCGTCGGTGAAGCGGACGCCGGTCAGGTCGCGCTTGAGTATGTCGTCGCGGGTTATCTGCAGGCCCTTCTTCCTTGTGAGAGACGTGAGTGACAGCCGTGTCCTCCCTTTGTGTCTCGCCGTTATCAGTCACACCAAGAGGCACATGAGCGACATGCTCGGACAAGGGGAGGACTCAGCGATGTTGTGCACGGAGAGGGCCGTCTCTCCCACCACGGGAGAGGTCACCTGGTTACTCGTCGACGAGGAGACGTACCGGCCTCATCGCGAGGCACGGGAGTTCTCGCTCTACCTGCGGGGCGCCGGGCGCTCACCGCAGACGCAGCGCGCATACATTCCCCGGGTCGGACGCTTCCTCAACTGGTGTGCCGGGCGGGGCACTGACTGGAAGACCGCCGGCCTCGGGGACATGACGAGATTCAAGTTCCATATCGAGCGAACACCCATCCGACAGGGGCAGTTGCCCTCGGGGAAGACAGTCAATGCCGTTCTCACCGCTGTCTGCGAGTTCCTACGGTTCTGCGCTGTCCAGGGGCATGTGGAGCATGAAGTCGCCGCACGCCTGAGTGAGCCACGCTTCCTGACGTCGCCGCCGAGCGGCTTCGACCCGGGGGAAGGCGGCCAGCACCTCATGATCAAGACTCGCGTCCTGAAGGCGCCGACGATCGAAACAGCACCCGCAATTCTCACCGATCCCCAGGTCAGGGAGGTGCTGGAGACGGCCCGTTCAGCCCGGGATCGGCTGCTCCTGACGGTGCTCGTGGAAGGGGGACTGCGGATCGGCGAGGCTCTCGGACTGCGGCGGGAGGACATGCACCTGCTTCCCGACTCGACGCATCTGGGCTGCCGTACGCGAGGCGCCCATGTCCATGTCCGCCCCAGGCAGGACAACGTGAACGGCGCACGAGCGAAGGCAGGCCGCCATCGGGCGGTACCGCTGACTGAAGGTGCCGTGCACAGGTACCGCGACCATCTTTCGGAGCGTGAGAACGTGCCGGAAGCCGTCAGTTGCGACTACGTGTTCGTGAACCTCGCCGGGCCGTACGCGGGCAGGCCGATGACGTACTCCAACGCCAAGCAGATCGTCGAGCGGATCGGGGAGCGCTGCGGCTTCCGCGCCCGTCCGCACATGATGCGGCACACCGCGGCAACGCGATGGATTCGCAGCGGAGTCTCACCGGACGTCGTCCAGACGCTGCTGGGCCATGCCTCATCCGCGAGCACCGCTGTCTATCTCCACGCCCAGGACGAGGAACTCCGAGCCGCTGTCGAGCGTGTCTCGCCGGAGGTAATCCGATGAGGCAGGGGGCCGACTCGGCTGTCGTCGCGCTGCCACTCCAGGCGGATACATCTTGGGCTTCGTGGCTCGCGGAACGCCTGGTGTCCGGGTGGCGAGCGGCCGAGTGGGACGAGGGCGCACTGCTGTTCACCGCAGCCCCGGGCAACCCCGCGACCAGCGTATTCATCTGCAGGGTGGCGGCGTGCTCCACGCACGTTGCCCACAACGGCGGCCGCTGCAGCGCCTGCAGCAGAGCACGCTGGTCGCGGGGCAACCCGTCCGACTTCGACGTAACCTACGTACCCGATGCGGCGCGCCGTCGCCCCAATATCTCGACCGGGTCCCTTCCTGGAGTTTCCCAGTTCTCGCTCAGCGAGGTCTCCTCGGCAGTGCGGCGGGAGATCCAGTACGGAATCCAGCAGCGCGACGCCGCGGGGATCAACCTCGTGCCCCAGCGCGTCCGTCGTATGGTCGTCGCTCTTCCCGCCCCATTGCCGACGCTCCTGGATCTCGACGAGTCGTTCGTGCGGGAGCTGCCGGCGGAACTCGCGGGGATGCTGAACGGGATCCTCCAACACGTCCGACGTGCGCGCTTGGAGTACGAGGGCACCGATCCGACATCGGGAGACGTCTGGGAATGCTCCCTTGTGGGACTCGCCGCCGGTCCAGGGCGGAAATATACGGCCATGCACGGCGTCATCGACTTCCGCCCGGTCCGCCAGGCATGGCTGCGTGAGCTGCTGAAGGACTACGGCCGTGCGGTACGCCCCAATGTCATCGAGTTCCGCCAAACCGTGTACGCCGCGACACTCGCCTCAGCCGCCCTGACCGATCGCCCCCACGGTGATGCACCTGAGAGGTTGTCGATGGCGGACATGAGCGCCGTGGTGGAGGCGTTCCGGATCGCCAAGCGTCCGGAGAACGGTCAGGACTACTCGACGAGCCACCGGCGGGCACTGCTGCGCCTATGGCGAGCGTTCCTCGAGTACGTACGACAGGCCGGGCTGATGGACCACATCCCCGGCGGCTTCGCGCTGAACCCGAAATTCCACACCATCGCCGCGGTCGAGATCTCCGAGGACGAGATCGGCCGTGCCATCCCGGAACATGTCATCTCGCAGCTTGACGCTCACATCGAACTGCTCGGCACATCGACAGCGTACGAAAGCGGCGGCTGGACTGCCGCGGACTTCGCGCGGATGTACCAGGTTGCCTACATGGTTCTTCGGGACACAGGTCGGCGCCCTGGCGAGGTCACCAGCCTGCGCCGCGACTGTCTGCAATGGATCGACGGCAAACCGACTCTGATCTACGACAACCACAAGCGACGCCGACACGGCCGCCGCTTGCCCATCACCGAGGCGACCGCCCAGGAGATCGAGTCCTGGCAGAAGGCTCTTCAGGGCCTGCCACCGGTACCTGCGTGCGAGCAGTGGCTTTTCCCGTCACCAGGTCAGCGCAACCGGCCCCGGCGTGGTCACCTCACTCCTGCGCAGTTCTGCAACAGGATCTTCCGCGCCTGGGTCGACGAGGTCATTCCCGCGCTCGTGGACGAGCGTCTCAGCGACGACGGTGAGCCTCTCCCCTACGACCGCGCCCAGATCGTCCCGTACGGATTCCGGCACGCCTACGCCCAACGCCACGCGGACGCGGGTACTCGCCCCGATGTCCTCCGGGAACTCATGGACCACCGATCGCTGGACGTCACCATGGGGTACTACAAGGTCTCGCTCAGCCGGAAGCAGGAAGCCGTGCGCTCGGTCGCGTCGCTCGCTGTCGACCGGCACGGGAATTCCCGTGGCTTCAGCGACCCACTGGCCTACGAGGTGGAGAGCGTCGGAGTTCCGTACGGCGGCTGTACCGAGCCGAGCAATGTCAAGGCCGGGGGAGGGCACTGCCGCATCCGCTTCCAGTGCGCCGGATGCGACTTCTACCGGCCCGATCCCTCCTACTTGCCGGCTCTGGAACAGCAGATCGCGGACCTGCGGGCCGACAAGGAGGCCGCCCTGGCGATGGAGGCCGCGGACTGGGTCGTCCGCAATCTCGACGACCAGATCCGCGCGTACTCGAAGTCGGCCGTCGAGATGCGGAGGAAGCTCGACGCGCTGCCCGCCGAGGAGCGCGCGGTTGTCGAATCCGCCTCGCGCGAGCTGCGCAAGGCCCGCTCCGCAGCGGCCTTCGTCCCCTTGCAGGCACTGACGACACGGAGCCCCGAATGAAAAGTCCCGTCGCTTCCGGCAGCAATGACCGGAACTCACGGGTCGAGCGCCTGCGCGCCAGCCGTGCCAAGGACAGCGAGGACAAGACCAAGCGCGCGCTCGATGCAGTGGACGTCCTTCTCCACTCGGGACGACGCATCACCGTCAGCCAGGTGGCGCGGGACGCTGCGGTGTCCACGTGGTTCGTCTACAACCAGCCCCAGGTGCACCAGGCCGTTCAGGACGGCATCACCGCCCAGCGAGAACAAGTACGTCACGTCTCCCCCGGCCCGGAAGCAAAGCGGGTGTCCCCTGCCGGGCTGGCGACAGATCTCGCCCTGGCACGCGAAGAGATCAAAGAGCTCAAGAGGGAACGCGACCAGCTCCGGAACCGGGTCCGGCTGTCTCTCGGCGCCGAGCTGGACGGAGTGAACCAAGACAAGCTGATCGAGCGGGTGCAGCACCTGGAGCAGCGGAACACCACTCTGGATCAGGAACTGTCAGAGGCCAGGGGGCGGATCGCCGCCCTGGAGGGCCGGCTGCGTGAGACGGAAGACGATCTCACCGCCGCACGAGCCGGGCTCCGCCGTGCGATGCGGGCCGTTCCGTCCCCGGACGGAGTCAGAACGGGGGATCGTTGAAGAGCGAGCCGGTCCAGACAGGTGCGACCGGCTCGGATTCGCGCTGCTGAAGGAGCACGACAGCGTCTTTGACGCGGCCCAGGTCGATGAGGTGGCCGGCCAGGGAGCCGCTGTGAGCGGAGGCATACGGTTCGAGAGCGGCTACGGCTTCCTCGATCCGACCGTTCTTGGCGAGGAGATCGGAAATGATCCAGGCCGCATACGAGGTGTCGCCCTCAGGGTGCGCCCGCGCCTGCTCGACCGCCTCGTCGAGCAGGCCGCAGTCGGCCATGAGCGGAAGGCGCAACCGGAAGAAGTCCCACTCCTCCCGCCCATCACGGCGCGCCTTGAGGGCGTCGAGGTAGGCCAGGCCGTCCAGGGCGCGGCCATGGTCGGCATACAGGGTGCACAGTGTGTGGACGATCCAGTCCTCCGCGCCACCGGGTGAGTCCGCGAGCACGCGCATCACCCCGATCGCCTCATGGCCCCGGCCGTGCCGGACCAGGAGCTGCGCCAAGTGCACCGCACCGTTGCGCTGGCAGACCGGTGAGTCGCCCGGCTGCCGGTACACGGCGATGGCCCCTTCCACATCACCGCGCTCCTCCAACACCTCGGCCAGGCGCCGCGCGGCGTCACCGAGGTACTCGGTCGCCGCGTACGCACGCAGTTCCTCGATCCGATCGTGCCGAGCGAGCAGATCGGCCAACTGGTCGTGATTGTTGACGGAGGTGATGTGCTGCCGGGTGTGCAGCAGGGCGATCGCTTCGTCGACGCGGCCCTGACGTTCGCGGATCGTGGCAAGCAGCCCGATTGCCGTGTCGGGGTCGAGGCCTCGGCAGCACCATGGGCTGTCGCACCGGTGCTGGTCCGGGATCCGGGCGGCCAGCAGCGCGGCGATGTCTTCGTCCCGGTCTGTTCCCTCCGTTATGTCGACCAGGGCGGTGGCAAGGAACCAGTCCTCCACCCCGGCGCTCAGCCGACTGATCGCCTCGTCCGTACGTCCGTGCCGGGCAAGCAGCCGCGCGAAGAACTCGAGCGGAAGCCCTCCGACCTCTGTGTACGGCCGGACCAGGAGGATCGCCTCCTCAGCCCGCCCCCAGCTCTCCAGCAGCTCCGCCTGGGCCTGGGCGGCCGGCCACCAGCCCGTGGCGACGTACGGAGCAAGCACCTCCAACGCCTCGGCCTGCCGACCTTGGTCGCCGAGCAGCCGCGCCCACTCCCGCGCGCAGAACCACTCCCCACGGCCGGCCTGGAACTCCACCTCCTCCATGTGGCCCAGCTCGAGAAGTCGGGTGACCAGGAGCGGAGGAATGCAGCCGGACAACGTCCGGGTCCGGTAGTCGAGATCAGCAGCGTCCACGGCAGTGCACCCTAGCCACCGCCTCCGACATCGCCGTCAGTCTGCGCACTGCTTCAGCATCGTCGCCTTGTCCGCTCTCGTCACCGGAAGGTCGTATTTGAGGGCCACCTGTGCGAAGCGGACCGCGTAGGAGCACCTCACTTGCTTGTCCGGAGGCAGCCAAGACGCCGGTCCGGAATCGCCCTTGGCCGAGTTGGCCCGGCCCTGGACCGGGATCAGATTCAACACGTCGTTGGCGAGCTGCTCGCGCTTGCTCTTCGGCCAGCGAGACGAACCCATCTGCCAGCTGTACGACAGCGGCACCACGTGGTCTATCTGCACCTCGGAGGCCTGCTGTTTGCGCCACTCGATGGTCGTCCCGGTGTACGGGTCGTCCAGCGTCATGGCGATCACGACGCAGTCGGAGCCGGCTCGGAAACGAAGCTTCTGGCCATCGCGACGAATGAGATCATTTCGCGTGTCACACCCGTTCCTCGCGAGCGGCACCCCGTCGGCCGTGTCCATCCATGCATAGCCGAACTTGTCGCGGTCGTAGCCAGTCTTCGGCCCCCGCCCCTTCACGGACACTTCCTCGATGAGCTTGCGGGCCTCGGCCCTGTCCTCCGCGGTCGGCAGGGGCGCGAGCCCTGGCTTAGTACCGTCCGGGTTCTTGAGCGGGCTGACCGCCCGCCCACCGGGAGCCGGTCCGGGCCCCGCGGAGGAGCCGTCATCGCCGAGACCCTCGCATCCCGACGCGAGGAGCACGGCAGCCGTCGCCACCGTCACCGCACGGAGAAAACGCACGCCACCCGCCCTCTTGTGACTCATGTGCCTCTCAGTAAGCACAACTCACCATCCCCTGCATGAGCTGCGCAAATGCCTCAGTCACCCGGCGAAGCATAGAGATAACGCGGGTGCCGCAGCCGTTGCCGTCGACGTCCACCCAGGCGCGGCCGAACTTGTCCCGCTCGTAACCGGTCTTCGGGGCGCGGCCCTTGACGGTGAGGGTGTCCACGGCGGCGAGCGCGGTCCCGCGCGCGGCGGGCCTACCGCCCGCGCCGCCGGACGGCTCGCCCCCTCCGCCCGGCGAACAGGCGCCGGCCGTGAGTACGGCGGTGGCGGCGAGGGCCGCGGGCAGGATCGTTCGACGTGTCAGCACCCTGGGATCCTAGGCCGAGGAGTGCGGGACCCTTCGGATCTTTGGTCCCGAATCGGACGGCCCGAAGGCCCGGGGTGTGAGGTCGCGTCAGATCTTTCCGATGCCGAGGGTGTTCTCGGAGGGCAGCAGGCCGGAGCCGATGACGGTGAGCCAGGGCCCGCCCAGGAGGTCGCCGAGCCGTGCGGTGGCGTCCGGGCCGAGGGCCTCCCAGGGGCCGGCGGCCAGCTCGTCCGTACGGCGCTCGACCTCTTCGCGCAGGGCGCGGCCGGCCTCGGTGGCCGACCCGTCCGGGTCGAGGAGACCGCGGGCGATGAGGCGCTCGCGGGCGGCGGCCCAGGCGTCCTCGCTCCACCCCCGGCTCTCGAAGACGGGTTCCGCGGCGGCTCCGACGGCGGCGAAGGAGACGAGCGACTCGGCCGGGTCGAGACCGGCGGTGACCAGGGCGGCGATGTGGCCGTCGCCCCGGTGCTCGCGCAGGATCGTCGCCGCCTGCCAGAGGACGAGGTGCGGGGCCTCGGGCCAGGGCAGTTCGGCGTGGGCGGCGGCGAGCGGGCGGCCTTCGAGGCGGGCCGACTCGGCGGCGCGGCGGGCGAGCCCGGCCGCCTCGGCCAGTGCGGGGCTGTCGAGGACCTCCTGGCCGAGGAGGGTGCGGTAGATGCGGTCGACGGCGCGGAGTCGGGCGGCGAGCACGTCGGCCGGGGCGGCGACCGCCCACGCGGCGGGGACGTGCCGGGCGACCTTCTCGGGGCTGAAGCCGTAGAAGGCGGAGGCGACGCGGACGGGTCCGACGGGGCCGAGGGCGGCGGCGCGCCAGGCGAAGTAGGAGGGCCAGCGGTCGGCGGTCTCGTAGCCGAGGGCGGCGGCCTCCTCGAAGGCCTCCGGGGCGTAGTAGAGCACGGAGTGCAGGGGTTCGAGCAGGTGCCACATCTGACGTACGCGAGCGGTGTCCACGAGGTCCTCCCGATGTCGTCCACATCTTGTCGGTGACTAGATAGTACGCCGCCGAGCCGGGAACTTGTCAATGACTAGATGGAGGCTAGGCTGCTGTCATGACGACGAGCCGGAGTACCTACCACCACGGCGAGCTGCGGCAGGCCGTCCTCGCCGCCGCCCTCGACGTGATCGCCGCCGACGGCCCCGGGGCGCTCAGCCTGCGCGACCTCGCCCGCCGCGCGGGCGTCTCGCACGCCGCCCCCGCCCACCACTTCAAGGACCGCACGGGCCTGCTCACCGCGATCGCGGCCCAGGGTTACGAGCTCCTCGCCGCCGGCCTCGCGGGCACACCCGAACTGCGCGAACGCGGCGTGCGGTACGTCCGCTTCGCGAGGGAGCACCCGGCGCACTTCCAGGTCATGTTCCAGCCGGATCTGCTCCGTGCCGACGACCCGGACCTCCTCGCCGCCAAGGAGCACGCCTCCGCCGAACTCCGCGCGGGCGTCGCCGACCTGGGGGGCGTCCCCGACGCCCGTACGGCCGGCATCGCCGCCTGGTCGCTCGCCCACGGCTTCGCGACGCTGCTCCTCACCCACAACGTGCGGGACGCGGTCGGCGACCGCGACCCCGAGGAGTACTTCCGCTCGCTCACCGGCCTGCTCTTCGGCGGGGCCGCGTCCCAACCTCCCGCCGGGGAACGGGAATAGCCCGCGTCAGCCAGTAATTGACGGAGACATGCGAACCACGAACACGCTCCGTCGCTCCGCTCTCGCCCTCCTCACCACCGCCGCGCTCGCCTTAGCCCCCACCGCGCTCGCCGACGCCGGCCACCACGGCCCCGGCAGCCAGGCCTGGCGCGGCGCCTGGGCCGCCTCCCCGCACTCCGCGACCGCGCCGTTCGGCCCCAACTGGTCGCAGCAGGGCTTCGACAACCAGACGGTCCGCCAGGTCGTCCGCGTCACCGCCTCCGGCACCCGGACCCGCATCGAACTGACGAACCGTTACGGCACCGGTCCGCTGCGGATCACCGGCGCGACCGTCGCCCGTACCGCCACGGGAGACCGCCCCCGGAGCGCGATCGTGCCCGGCTCCGTGCGGACGCTCCGCTTCGACCACCGGCCGTCCGTGACGATCCCGGCCGGCGAGACCCTCCTCAGCGACGCCGTGAACCTCCCCGTCGAGGCCTTCGAGCAGCTGACCGTCACCCTCTACCTCGCGGACCCGACCGGCCCGGCGACCTTCCACCACCTCGCCTCGGCCACCAGCTACCGCGCCGCCGGCGACCACCGCGCCGACCTGTCCGGCGCCGCCTTCCAGGAGACCAGCAGCTCCTGGTACTTCCTCTCCGGCGTCGAGGTCACCGGCGGCCGCGACACCGCCCGCCGCGACGGCATCGTCACCTTCGGCGACTCCATCACCGACGGCGTCGGCTCCACGACGGACGCCGACAACCGCTACCCCGACGAGCTCGCCGAGCGCCTCGCCGCCTCCGGCCGGCCCCGCGCCGTCCTCAACCACGGCATCGGCGGCAACGAGGTCACCAACGACACCACCTGGGCGGGCGAGAAGGCCCTCAACCGCTTCCGCAAGGACGTCCTCACCGAGCCCGGCGTGCGGACCGTCGTCATCCTGGAGGGCATCAACGACATCGGCGGCAGCGGCCCGTCCTTCCCCGGCGGCCCCACCCCCGAGGTCTCCGTCGAGAAGCTGATCGCCGGCCACCGCACCCTGATCGCCGAGGCCCACGCCAAGGGCCTCAAGGTCGTGGGCGCCACCCTCACCCCGGTCAAGGGCTCCCCCTACTTCACCGAGGCCAACGAGGCCAAGCGGGAGGCCTTCAACGACTGGGTCCGCACCTCCGGCGCGTACGACGCCGTCGTCGACTTCGACCGCGCCGTCGCCGACCCGGCCGACCCGGAGCGCATCCTCCCCGCGTACGACTCGGGCGACCACCTCCACCCGGGCGACGCCGGCTACCGCGCCATGGCCGAGGCCCTGGACCCCGACGCGCTGTAAAGCCGTGGGGCGGCGCCCCGGGGCAAGAGCCCGTGGAGCGGCGCCCCGGGGCAAGAGCCGTGGGGCGGCACCCCGAGGTGCCGCCCCACGACCTCAGCCCCCGAGGATCGTCGTCAGGAACTCACCCGTCCACGCCAGGAGTTCACGGCCGACCACCGGCTTCCCGCCGATCTTCCCGGACGTCGGGCGCGGCACCAGGATCTGGTGGACCGCCGGCTTGATCACCGAGCGCGGGTGGAGACGCTTGAGGCGGAGCTCCTGGGACTCGCGCAGCTCCACCGGCGCGAAGCGGATGTTGGAGCCCTGGAGGACGATCTCGCCGACCCCGCACGCGCGCGCGAGCATCCGCAGGCCCGCCACCAGGAGCAGGTTCTCCACCGGCTCGGGCAGCTTGCCGTACCGGTCGGTGAGCTCCTCGCGTACGGCCCTGATGTCCTCCTCCGAGTTCGCCGAGGCGATCGAGCGGTAGGCCTGGAGCCGCAGCCGCTCCCCCGGCGCGTAGTCGTGCGGCATGTGCGCGTCGACCGGGAGCTCGATCTTGACCTCCAGCGGCGGCTCCTCCTCCACGCCGCCTTCGAGCGAGGCCCGGTAGTCGGCGACGGCCTCGCCGACCATCCGTACGTACAGGTCGAAGCCGACGCCCGCGATGTGACCGGACTGCTCGCCGCCGAGCAGATTGCCCGCGCCGCGGATCTCCAGGTCCTTCATCGCCACGTACATGCCCGCGCCCATCTCGGTGTGCTGGGCGATCGTCGCGAGCCGCTCGTGCGCGGTCTCCGTGAGCGGCTTCTCCGGCGGGTACAGGAAGTACGCGTACCCCCGCTCGCGGCCACGGCCGACACGGCCGCGCAGCTGGTGGAGCTGCGACAACCCGAAGTTGTCGCCGCGCTCGACGATCAGGGTGTTGGCGTTGGAGATGTCGATGCCGGACTCGACGATCGTCGTCGACACCAGCACGTCGAACTTCTTCTCCCAGAAGTCCACGACGACCTGCTCCAGGGCCTGCTCGGACATCTGGCCGTGCGCCGTCGCGATCCGCGCCTCGGGCACGATCTCGCGCAGCCGCGCCGCCGCCCGGTCGATCGAGTCGACCCGGTTGTGGATGTAGAAGACCTGGCCCTCGCGCAGGAGTTCACGCCGGATCGCGGCGCCGATCTGCTTCTCCTCGTACGGGCCGACGAAGGTGAGGACCGGGTGCCGCTCCTCGGGCGGTGTCGTGATCGTCGACATCTCCCTGATCCCCGTCACCGCCATCTCAAGGGTGCGCGGGATCGGGGTCGCGGACATCGTCAGGACGTCGACATTGGCCCGGAGCTTCTTCAGCTGCTCCTTGTGCTCGACGCCGAAGCGCTGCTCCTCGTCGACGATGACCAGGCCCAGGTCCTTGAACTTCGTCTCGGAGGAGAAGAGGCGGTGGGTGCCGATGACGACGTCGACCGAGCCCTCCCGCAGGCCCTCCATCGTCGCCTTCGACTCGGTCTCCGTCTGGAACCGGGACAGCGCCCGCACCTTCACCGGGAACTGCGAGTACCGCTCGCTGAACGTGCCGAAGTGCTGTTGCACGAGGAGCGTCGTCGGGACCAGGACCGCGACCTGCTTGCCGTCCTGGACGGCCTTGAAGGCCGCCCGTACCGCGATCTCCGTCTTGCCGTAGCCGACGTCGCCGCAGATCAGACGGTCCATGGGGACCGTCTTCTCCATGTCCTCCTTCACCTCGGCGATCGTGGACAGCTGGTCGGGCGTCTCCGCGTACGGGAAGGCGTCCTCCAGCTCCCGCTGCCACGGGGTGTCGGGCCCGAAGGCATGACCGGGCGCCGCCATCCGCGCCGAGTACAGCTTGATCAGATCGGCCGCGATCTCCTTGACGGCCTTCTTCGCGCGCTGCTTCGTCTTCGTCCAGTCCGCGCCGCCGAGCCGGTGCAGGGTCGGCGCCTCGCCGCCCACGTACTTGGTGACCTGCTCCAGCTGGTCGGTCGGGATGTAGAGGCGGTCGCCCGGCTGGCCGCGCTTCGCGGGCGCGTACTCGACGAGGAGGTACTCGCGGGTCGCGCCCTGCACGGTCCGCTGCACCATCTCCACGTACCGGCCGACGCCGTGCTGCTCGTGCACGATGTAGTCGCCGACCTCCAGGGTCAGCGGGTCGATCGTCTTGCGGCGCTTGGCGGGCATCCGCTGCCCGTCCTTGCCGGCCGCCTTCTGCCCCGACAGGTCGGTCTCCGTCAGCACCGCCAGCTTGAGCGCCGTGTCGACGAAGCCGAAGTCGATGGAGCCGCACGCCACGTGCACGACCGACGGGGCGATCTCCGTCAGGTCCGCGTCGAGGCGGGCGGCGATGCCCTCGCCGCCGAGGACCTCGACCGTACGGGACGCGGGGCCGTGGGCCTCCGTCACGTACACCGTGCGCCAGCCGTCGGCCAGCCAGCCTTTGGTGTCGGCGAGCGCACGGGCGGTGTCGCCTCGGTACGACTCGGGGGCGTGCATGCCCAGCGTCAGGGTGTCCCCCGCGACGATCTCGTCCGCCGCGAACGGCGACACCGACCACCAGGCCATGCCGAGCTCGCGCGCCCGGTCCCGTACGTCCGCGATCCCCCACAGCGAGGCCGCGCCGACGTCGATCGGCGCCTCGCCGCCGCCGGCGGTGGCGGCCCACGAGGCCTGGAGGAACTCCTGGCTGGTGGCCACCAGGTCGGCGGCCCGGGTCCGCACCCGCTCGGGGTCGCAGACGACGGCCATCGAGCCCTTGGGAAGGACGTCGAGCACCAGCTCCATGTCGTCGACGAGGACCGGCGCGAGGGACTCCATGCCCTCGACCGCGATCCCCTCGGCGATCTTGTTGAGCAGCTCGCCGAGCTCGGGATGCTCGACGGCGAGCGCCGCGGCCCTTTCCCGTACGTCCTCGGTCAGGAGCAGCTCACGGCAGGGCGGCGCCCACAGACCGTGCTCGGCCACTTCGAGGGAGCGCTGGTCGGCGACCTTGAAGTAACGGATCTCCTCGACGTCGTCGCCCCAGAACTCGATCCGGAGCGGATGCTCCTCGGTCGGCGGGAAGACGTCCAGGATGCCGCCGCGCACGGCGAACTCGCCGCGCTTCTCGACGAGCTCGACACGGGAGTACGCGGCGGCGGCGAGCCCCTCGACGACCTCGTTCAGATCGGCGGTCTGGCCGCTCCTGAGAGCCACCGGCTCCAGGTCCCCCAGCCCCTTGACCTGCGGCTGGAGTACGGAACGGATGGGCGCGACGACGACGGAGACGGGCCCGGCGGCCGGGTCGTCGTCGCGGGGGTGCGCAAGCCGGCGCAGCACGGCCAGCCGGCGGCCGACGGTGTCGGAGCGGGGCGAGAGCCGCTCGTGCGGCAGGGTCTCCCAGGAGGGGTACTCGACGACCCTGTCCGGGTCCAGGAGGGACCGCAGCGCGGCGGCGAGGTCCTCGGCCTCCCGGCCGGTCGCGGTCACCGCGAGCACCGGCCGCCCCGAGTCCCGGGCGAGCGCGGCCACGGCGAACGGGCGCGCCGCCGCCGGGCCGACCAGGTCCACGTGCGGACGGTTGCCGTCGGCGGCGGCCTTCACCGCCTCGGCGAGGGCGGCGTCCTTGACGACGACATCGAGCAGACCGTGCAGACTCATGGACCTTTTCCATCCCGGGTTCGTACGACGGGGGCGGGCAACGCGAACAGCCCGACACGTCTCACGGGCCGGGTGGTCCCGGACCCCAGGGCCCGGTGTCGCCCAGCCTACGACGCACCACGGACACCCGCTCCCGAAACACGACCGGGCCCGTTGTGGGCAGGCGTTCCGCAAGGGGCGGTGCCCACCCGCCGTGTGGGCAATCGTCCCGCAGGGCGGGACGGGTGGGCACACGGGACGGCGCCCTCAGCGGCGCCTCCGCCTTACGCGCCTGGACCCGCACCATCCGCTCGGTACGCGGGGTGCGGGTCCAGGCCCTGGAGCCTCTGGCGCCGGCAGGGGCGCCGTTCCGTTGTGCCCACCCGTTCCGCCCCGGCGGAACGCATGCCCACAACGGGAGCTACTCGCTCGCGATCGCGTTCAGGACGTTCATCCGGCCCGCGCGGAACGCCGGGACCAGCGCCGCGAACAGCCCCACGAAGGCCGAGCCGATGAAGACCGTCACGATCGTCGGCCAGGGGATCTCCAGGACCCCGAGGCCTTCGAGGGCGAGGAGCTTCTGGGCGGCGGTGCCCCAGCCCATCCCGAGGCCCAGGCCGAGCAGCGCGCCGAAGAGGGCGATGACCACCGACTCCAGGCGGATCATGCGCCGCAGCTGCCGCCGGGAGAGCCCGATGGCCCGCATGAGGCCGATCTCGCGGGTCCGCTCGACCACCGAGAGGGCGAGGGTGTTCACGACACCGAGGACCGCGACGACGATCGCGAGCGCGAGGAGCCCGTACACGATGTTGAGCAGCTGACCGACCTGGTTCTGCAGCTCCTCCTTGTAGTCGGCCTGGTTGCTGACCTTGTACTGCGGGTACGGCGCGAGCGCGTCCTTGAGGGCCTGGTACGCCGCGTCCTCCTGGCCGTCCTTGGCGCTGGCCAGGATGAGGAGGCTGTTCGGTACCCGCTCGGCCGGCAGGTGGCGGGCGACGGTGGACACGTTCGTGTACATCGCGCCCTTGTCGACCTGCCCGGTGTCCGCCGTGATCGCCGCGACCTTCAGCTTGACCGTGTCGCCGCCCGTGAAGGCGAGGGTCAGGACGTCGCCGACCTTCACGCCGTGCTCGGTGGCGTAGTCGCTGCCGACGGACATGGCGTTCTCGCCGTACGCGTCGGTGAGGGTGCCCGCGGTGGTCTCGCGGCGCAGGTCCTTCACGTACGTGGGGTCGGTGGCGGCCAGGTCGGCCGTGGTGGTCCTGCCGCGCGGGTCGGTGACCTTCGCGTCGACCCACTTGTACGCGGTGACGTGGTCCAGGCCGGGGGTCTTCTCCACGGCGGCCTGCGCCTGCGGCACGATCGGCTGCCCGGTGCCGGACTGCACGATGAAGTCGGCGCCGACGGACCGGTCGAGTTCCTCGGTGGCCGAGGCGACCATCGAGGAGCCGACGACGGACAGGCCGGCGACGAGCGCGAGGCCGATCATCAGGGCGGCGGCGGTGGCGCCGGTGCGGCGCGGGTTGCGGAGCGCGTTGCGCTCGGCCATCCGGCCGACGGGCCCGAAGATCCGCAGGACGACGGCGCCGAGGACGCGGACGACGACGCCGGCGAGGAGCGGGCCGATGACGACGAAGCCGAGGAGGGAGAGGACGACGCCGAGGCCGAGCCAGAGGGAGCCGGGTCCGGCCTCGGCGGCGCGGGCCGCCGCCACGAGGGCGGCCGCTCCGGCGGCGGTGAGGACGAGCCCGAGCACGCCCCGTACCCGTCCGGCCTTGCCGTCGGCGGGGGTGCCCGCGTCGCGGAGCGCGGCCATCGGGGAGACCTTCCCGGCCCGGCGGGCGGGGATGTACGCGGCGAGGACGGTGACGACGATGCCGAGGGCGAGGCCGACGGCGGGGGTCGTCCAGGCGACGGTGAGGTCGCGGGTGGAGAGTTCCATGCCCATGGAGGACATGAGCTTCATGAGCCCGACGGCGAGGCCGACGCCCGCGGCGACGCCGGCGATCGAGCCGACGAGGCCGAGGAGGACCGCCTCGACGAGGACGGAACGGTTCACCTGCTCGCGGCTGGAGCCGATGGCCCGCATGAGGCCGATCTCGCGGGTGCGCTGGGCGACCAGCATGGAGAAGGTGTTGACGATGAGGAAGATGCCGACGAGGAAGGCGATCCCGGCGAAGCCGAGCATCGCGTACTTCATGACGTCGAGGAATCCGGCGACGTCCTCGCGGCCCGCGTCGGCGACCTCGGCGGCGGTGTGCAGCTTGTAGTTCTTCGCGTCGGCGCCGAGCGCGGCGGCCACGTCCGCCTTGAGGGCGTCGTCGCCGACACCGGGCTTCGCGTCGACCATGACCTGGGTGAACAGGCCTTCCTTGCCGAGGAGTTCGCGCTGCGCGGTGACGGTGTCGAAGTAGACGACGGTGGCGCCGGGGTTGGTGACCTTGAACTCGACGATGCCGGAGATCTTCGCGCTGTGGTCGCCGGTGACGGCGATCGTGCGCAGGGTGTCGCCGATCTTCAGGTGGTGCTTCTCCGCGGTGCCGGCGTCGACGACGACGTCGGTGGGCCCGCGCGGTTCGTGGCCGGAGGCCAGTTCGACCGAACGGAGCTCGTAGGGGCTCCAGTTGACGGCGATGGTCGGCGCGCCGCCGGTCGGTCCGACGTTCTTGTTCTTCGCGTCGACGACGGTGACGCTCAGGGAGGTGACGGAGCCCTGCGCGTCCTTGACGCCTTCGGCCTTCCTGACCCGCTCGACGAGCGAGGCGGGCAGGGACTCGGGTCGGCCGTTCTGCGGGGTCTCGTCGTTGCCGCCCGCGCCCTTCGGGCTGACGGTGACGTCGGAGGCGGTCGACGCGAAGAGCTTGTCGAACGTCGTGTTCATGGTGTCGGTGAAGACGAGGGTCCCACTGACGAACGCGACGGAGAGCAGGACGGCGACGGCGGAGAGCGCCATGCGGCCCTTGTGCGCGAGGAAGTTGCGCAGCGAGGTCTTGAGGACGGTCATGACGTCCGCCCGCGCGCGTCGAAGTCCTTCATGCGGTCGAGTACGGCGTCGGCGGTGGGCCGCTCCATCTCGTCCACGATCCGCCCGTCGGCGAGGTAGAGCACCCGGTCCGCGTAGGAGGCGGCGACGGGGTCGTGGGTGACCATGACGATGGTCTGGCCCAGTTCGTCCACGGAGGCGCGGAGGAAGCCGAGGACCTCGGCGCCGGCCCGCGAGTCCAGGTTTCCGGTCGGCTCGTCACCGAAGATGATCTCCGGCCGGGCGGCGAGCGCGCGGGCGACGGCGACGCGCTGCTGCTGGCCGCCGGAGAGCTGGTTCGGCCGGTGCTTGAGCCGCTCGGAGAGCCCGACGGTGTCGACGACCCGCCGCAGCCACTCGGCGTCCGGCTTGCGCCCGGCGATGTCCATCGGCAGCGTGATGTTCTCGATGGCGTTCAGGGTGGGCAGCAGGTTGAACGCCTGGAAGATGAAGCCGATCCGGTCCCGGCGCAGCCGGGTGAGCTTCTTGTCCTTGAGGCCGGTGATCTCGGTCTCGTCGAGGAAGATCTGCCCGCTGGTGACGGTGTCGAGCCCGGCGAGGCAGTGCATCAGGGTCGACTTGCCGGAACCCGAGGGTCCCATGATCGCGGTGAACCGCCCGCGGGCGATGTCCACGTCGACGGAGTCGAGGGCGACGACCCGGGTCTCCCCCGAGCCGTACGCCTTCACGACCTGCCGCGCCCGCGCCGCGACGGCCGTCCCCTCGCCAGTACCCCCGTGCCTGGGGATGGTCACAGCCGAAGTCACGGATTTCTCCTTGGAGCGGTGGGTGGGTTTGTAGGTTCAAGTTAAGAAGCGCGAACGGCACTTCTCGTCCTCCGCCGGTACGAACGACCCCTGGCCCGCATGGGGGAGGAGCCCCTAGGGGTTCCCCCCCTCTGGGTGGAGTGAGACCCTGACTCGCGCACATTTAGGTGTACGAAGAAAGGAAGGGGTGCGGTGACAGAGCCGTCGACGACCCGGGCCGGAGCAGGCCCCGCACCGGCGACCGCCCCCAGCCTCCGACCCCGAGGCCCCGTGGTCCTCGCCCTCATGCTCGCCATGGGGCTCGCCGCGCTCGACGGGACCATCGTGTCCACCGCCGTGCCCCAGATCGTCGGCGACCTCGGCGGACTCTCCGTCTTCTCCTGGCTCTTCTCCGGCTATCTGCTCGCCGTCACGGTCACCCTGCCCGTGTACGGAAAGCTCAGCGACACCTTCGGCCGCAAGCCCGTCCTCATCGCCGGCACCGTCCTCTTCCTCATCGGCTCCGTCCTGTGCGCCGCCGCCTGGAACATGGCCTCCCTGATCGCCTTCCGCGTCGTCCAGGGCCTCGGCGGCGGCGCACTCCAGGGCACCGTCCAGACCATCGCCGCCGACCTGTACCCCCTGAAGGAACGCCCGAAGATCCAGGCCCGGCTCTCCTCCGTCTGGGCCGCGTCCTCGATCGCCGGACCGGCCCTGGGCGGCCTCCTCGCCGGCTACGCCGACTGGCGCTGGATCTTCCTGATCAACCTGCCGGTGGGCCTCCTCGCGCTCTGGCTCGTCGCCCGCCACCTGACGGAACCCGCCCGCACCGCACCCCGCGCCCGCGTCCGCATCGACTGGGCCGGCGCCCTCGCGATCTTCGCCACCGGAGCCGTGCTCATCACCGCGCTCGTCCAGGGCGGAGTCGCCTGGCCCTGGCTCTCCGCCCCGTCCCTCGGCCTCCTCGGCGGAGCCGCCGCCCTCGCCGCGCTCACCGTCGTCATCGAACGGCGCGCGGCCGAGCCGATCATCCCCGGCTGGGTCTGGCGCCGCCGCACGATCGCCGCGGTCAACCTCGCCCTCGGCTCCCTCGGCCTGCTGATGGTCGCCCCGACGGTCTTCCTGCCGACGTACGCGCAGTCGGTCCTCGGCCTGGGCCCGATAGCCGCCGGCTTCGTCCTGTCCTCCTGGACCCTGAGCTGGCCCATCACGGCCGCGCTCTCGAACCGGGTCTACACCCGCATCGGCTTCCGCCTCACGGCCGTGCTCGGCATCTCCCTGGCCCTGCTCCTCCTCCTGGCGTTCCCGTTCCTGCCGTTCCCCGGCGAACCCTGGCAGCCCGCCCTCCTGATGCTGCTGCTCGGCGGAGCCCTCGGCCTCTTCCAGCTGCCCCTGATCGTCGGCGTGCAGTCGACCGTCCCGTACGAGGAGAGGGGCACGACCACGGCCTCGGTCCTCTTCTGCCGCCAGGTCGGCCAGAGCGTCGGCGCCGCACTCTTCGGCGCGATCGCCAACGGCGTCCTCGCCGCCCGCCTCGGCACGGACACGGACCTCGACACCCTGGCCCGCGCCCTGACCTCCACCGACGCGATCCGCCGAGCGGTCGACGCGGCCGTGGACTGGGTCTACCTGGGCGCGGCCGCCGCGGCGGCACTCGCCCTCCTGGCCCTCCTCACCCTGGCCCCGCGCCGCTTCCCCGTCCTGAAGGAGGAGGACTGAGTACGCCCCCGCCGGGAGATGAGCACGCGCGCCCATGCCCGGACGGCGCACCGGACCCGACGATGGGGTCATGAACCCCGACACGTACGCGACGCTCTACGGCCCCGCCCGCCCGGCGCCCCCACCTCGCCGTGGGACCGCCGTCACCGTGGTGGCGGCCCTGCTGTGGACGGTCGCCCTCCTGCTGCTCGGGTTCACGGGGTTCCTGGCGATGTGGGCCGAGGCGGACAGGGGGCCGCTGGACGGGATCCCTCTGGGCTGGGTGCTGATCAGCCTCGCCATCGCGGCCGTACCGATCGCCCTGTTCCGCACGCCCGCCGTCCGCCGCCTGTCCGTCCCGACCCGCGCCCTCGTCACCGGCCTCGCGACCTGCACGACCGCGATCGGGCTCGTGGTCTGGGCGTCCTAGGCCGTTTCCTCCGGATCGTCTCCCGGAGCACCGGCGAACCAGGGACGGCCCTGGGCCCAGTGGGTCACCCATCCGGTGAAACCGGGCCTGCCCGGCATCGGGGAGGTGCTCGACGAGGTGCCGAAGGGCATCGCGCCGTACTCGTCGATCAGCCAGACGTGACCGCGCTGCGGGCCGGTGACGACCAGGTGCCAGTACATGCCGCAGCCGTCGGTGCCCAGCAGCAGGGAGCCGTGGTCGAACACGGCGTCCATCCGGGCCTCGGCCTCCTGCTCCGACAGTGCCTCCTCGTCCTCCTCGTCGTTCTCCCACATCCACGGCGCCGTGAGGGGAAACGGCTCGGCAAGCAGGCGCTCGGGGCGCTCGGAACCCCAGTCCGACGGCGTTTGCGCGAAGGGCAGCAGACCGGCTCGGGGACGGGCGTTCAGACGAGGGAGGGCAGGACGCCTCGGGCCCGGTGCCCGAGCCAGAGGGCCATGGCCGACGGCTGGCTCTGCCCCTCGGTCGAACCGTCGGGGAGGTGGAGCGCGCGTTCGCCCATCCGCACTGGTTCCGCCGCCTGCGGATCCGCTGGGAGATCCGCGACGACATCCACGAGGCCTTCCTCACCCTCGGATGCGCACTCATCTGCTGGCGACACCTGAAGTCATTCCGATAGGAGTTCTTAGGGGTGCGCTCGCCCCGTGCGGGCGAATTTCGGTCATCACGCGAAGCGTCCCTGGTCACACGACCGATGCCGAGAGGATCGCCCGGACAGCCGGACAGACCCTAAGGCCCCCTCAGGGCCCTCCTGGGGCCCTCCGTACCCCTCGAACATGCGGCGCTTGCCCGATGTGGCGGCACCCCCTGGGAAACGAACTTAGAGGCATCGCCGGGACGGCCGGCCCACTTCCGGCCGCTCACACCGGTGCCGTTCCCCCGGCCGGTCGTACGCACCAGACCTCAGCCTTCGTCCACCACAGAAAGAGACCCATGAGCATCAAGACCAAGTTCGCCAAGGTCGGCGCGGTAGCCGCCGCCAGTGCGGCGCTCGCCGTCCTCGGTTCCGGCTCGGCGTTCGCCGGGACCAACGGCCAGCAGTTGCGCTTCTACGACGTGCAGGGCCATACCTACAGCATCAAGGTCAACGGGTACGACCAGAACGGCAACTTCACCTCCCAGTGCTTCGGCACCCCCAGCCGGGACAACTACATAGGCGGCTGGTGGTGGAAGTGGAACCTGAACTGGACCGGCTACTCGGGCTCCGACTGCACCGGCACGGTCACCGTCGGCGTGAAGATGGACTACGTCGAGCCGAATCAGGCCGGCGACTGGTGGCTCATCACGAGCTAGGAAGTTTCTTTCGGATCATCTCGCCGACCAGATGAAGATGGCGGCGATGTGGAGTCCGGCGAAGTAGATGGTGGCGGTCTTGTCGTAACGGGTAGCGAGGCCGCGCCATTGCTTGAGCCTGTTGATGCACCGCTCGACGGTGTTCCGCTGCTTGTAGGCCTCACGGTCGAAGGCCGGCGGACGGCCACCGAGCCGGCCGCGCCGCTTGCGGTTCGCGGCCTGGTCGGAGGGCTGCGGGATCACCGCCCGGATCCCGCGCCGACGCAGACGGGTCCGGATCGCCCGGGACGAGTACGCCTTGTCCGCCAGGACCACATTCGGGGTGGTCCTGGGCCGGCCGATCGGCCGCGGCACCCGTAAGCGGGCCATGACCTCGGGAAACGCGGGCGCGTCACCGGCCTGCCCGGGTGTAAGGACGAACGCCAGTGGCCGGCATCGGCCGTCCGCCGCAAGGTGGATCTTCGTGGTCAGTCCGCCGCGGGACCGTCCGAGGGCATGGTCGTCCGGCTCGCCGACCGGGGCCCCTTTTGACGGGCTCCGGCGGCGTGCTGGTGAGCCCGGACGATCGTGGAGTCGACCGAGACGATCCAGTCGAGGTCGCCCTCGGCGTCGGCCTGGGCGAGCAGCGCGGTGAAGACCTTCTGCCAGGTGCCGTCGGCGGCCCACTTCCGCAGCCGGTTGTGGGCACCCTTCCACGAGCCGAAGTGCTCGGGCAGGTCCATCCACGGAGTGCCCGTGCGGCACTTGAACGCGATCGCGTCGATCACCTGCCGGTGATCCCGCCACCTCCCGCCCCGCCGAGGTTTCCGGTCCGGCAGCAACGGCTCGATCCTCGCCCACTGGGCGTCAGTCAGCGACGCACATCAACCAACGATCAGATGATCCGAAGGAAACGCCCTAGCCGCAGAGCCCTGCCGTCCGGCTCGGACGGGCAGGGCTCCGACACGTACAACCGGCGTCTGTACTACTCCGCCGAGGCGAGCCCGACGAACCCGGCCCACGCGTCGCGCGAGACCCGGAGGGCCGGCCGGGCCACGTCCTTGGAGTCCCGGACGTGCACGGCTCCTGCGCCCGCCGCGACCTCGATGCACTGGCCACCCTCAGCACCGCTGTAGCTGCTCTTGAACCAGGCGAGGGATTCCGTGCTGTTCATAGCTCTCCTAGCAACTTCTCGATGAACACCAGCGACTCTCGTGGAGTGAAAGCCTGCGACCGGATGATCCCATAGCGGGCCGCAGCGAGAACGGCCTGTTTGGGGTCGGTCTCCAAGGCGCTGGTGCCCTGGGCCTCGGCATAGACGAACCGCTTGCCGTCCTCGCGGGTGATGACCGTGAACGGCCCGTCCACGCCCGCATTGTCCTCGGTGTCGAGCGGTATGACCTGGAGTTCGACGTTCCTCCGCTGGCCGATGAGGAGGAGCTGTTCCAGTTGTCCGCGCAGCACCTCCTTGCCGCCGAACGTCCGCCGCGCCACCGACTCGCACATGACGAAGCTCAGCAGCGGCGCGGGGCGCCGGTCGAAGATGTCCTGCCGGGCGATACGGGCGGTCACACGCTGCTCGATCGTCTCCGCATCGAGCGGCGGACGCCGGTTGCCGAGCAGCGCCCGCGTGTACTCCTCGGTCTGGAGCAGGCCGTTGACCACCAAGGTGTCGTACGTCAGCAGCTCCACCGCCTGCTTCTCCAGCTGCGCCATCCCCTGGAAGAAGACCGGATACTGCGCCCTCTCCAGCTGGTCCTTCCAGACCGTCAGCAGCCCGCCCCCGTCGAGTGCTTCGTCCGCCCGATCGATCGCCCTCGGCGGCGGGATCCTCCGCCCCTGCTCGAAGGAGGCGATCGTCGACGCCGAGTAGCCCAGCCGCTTGCCCAGCTCCTCCCGTTCCATCTTCGCCCGCACCCGCAGCGTCTTCAGGCTCTGTCCGAACGCCGCCACCACACCTTTGCCGGACTTGTCCGCCGCCGGGCCGACCTCGCCCTCGGGTTCTTCCTCCGCCATCGCGCCCCGCCTCTCGTACCGGCCCCGACACGGCACGTACAAGCCCATCGCGTCGGTGCGTCACCACTGGTCACGCTACGCCACCAAGAGGAGCTTGGGAGGCATGACGAGCAACAACGACAGCCCCACTATCACCACCCAACTCTCGGGCGTCTCGCCTTACTTGGGCAGCCGGATCTTCTCCCTGCGGTTCACCTCCACGCCCCGGGGCGCACGGCTCGCGCGCCGGCTCGTCGCCGTCCGGCTGGACGAGTGGGGTGTCCCGTACGGGACCGGGGCGCACGAGACCGTCGTGCTGGTCGCGGCCGAGCTGGCGGCGAACGCGGTGCGGCACGGGCATGTGCCGGGCCGGGACTTCCACCTGCTGCTGCGGGTCGCGGACGTCGCGCGGATCGAGGTGAGCGACACGCGGGCGGAGCGCGTTCCGCCCCGTCCCGGCCGCCTTCCGGAGCCGGAACTCCTGGAAGGCGGCCGGGGGTTGCTCCTCGTCGAGGCGCTCGCCGACCGGTGGGGGTGGTGCCCGAGGCTCCGGGCGCCGGGGAAGACGGTGTGGGCGGAGTGCGCCCTCACCTGAGGGGCGGGCTAGAAGACGGAGTTGTAGGACGAGTCCTGTGTCAGGGACACGGACACACCGCGCTTGAAGGGAGCCGACCAGTTGCCCGTGCCCGCGTAGAAGGTCTCGTCGCCGTTCGAGGCGATGAGGTCGGCGCGGCCGTCGCCGTTGGCGTCACCGACGGCGGTGAGCGCGGTGAATGCACCCCACCCGGAGCCGACCTTCGTGCGGGAGGCGAAGGTGCCGTCGCCCTTGCCGAGGTACAGCCAGAGGACTCCGGCCTTGTCACGGGCGAGGAGGTCTCCGGCCGGGCCGCCGGCGAGGTTGCCGGTGGCGGTGAGCTGGTTGTAGGCGCCCCAGCCGCCGCCGATCTTCTTGCGGGCCGCGAACGGCGCGGTGGCCGAGCCCGTGCCCCTGTACAGGTACAGGTCGCCCGCCTTGTCGGTCACGACCAGGTCCGCGCGGCCGTCGCCGGTCAGGTCGCTGCCGCCCGCCAGCTCGTTGTAGGCCTGCCAGCCCGCGCCGATCTTCGTACGGCCCGCGAGCGGCTTGTCGCGGTCGCCGGTGCCCTGGTAGAGCCAGAGGACGCCGGCGCGGTCCCGGGCGACGACGTCGGGAGCGGCCGAGCCCGCGATGTTCCCGACGCTCTCCATCCGGTCGTACGTGCCCCAGCCGCTGCCGACCCGCGAGGCGCCCGCGTCCGCCAGGGAGCCGCCGGGGGCGGTGGGCCGGGTGCCGAAGCGCCACAGGACACCGTCGGGGTCCCGGACGAGGAGGTCGGCCGTGCCGTCGTCGTCGTAGTCGTGCGGGGCGGCGGGCCGGGTCACGGTGAACCGGCCGGTGGTGACCAGCTCCGGGCCGATGCCCTCGTCCGGGCGGGCGGTGAGCTTCCACTCGTACTCGCCGTTGCGGGCGGGACGCGCCCAGTCCGGGCCCTCCAGGTCCTTGCCGTCCCAGTGCCAGGTGAGGTGGCGCGGGGTCCCGGTTGCGGGGCCGTCCTGGGCGGACCATCCGGCCCTCACCGTCTGACCGCTGAGCACGTGGGTCAGGGTCAGCCACACCTCGCTGTCCGCCCGGGACAGGTCCCAGCTGAAGTCGACTCCGCGCGCCACCTCGTCGCCGGTGAGCGTCTTCGGGGTGACGGAGCCGGAGAGGGTCACGACGGTCGACTGCCCCGTGGAGGCGACGAGTTCGACGTCCGGGCGGCCGCCGTCGGCGCGCGGCGAGATCCGGTAGAGGCCCTCGCCCTGCTCGGGGGTGCCCCCGCGCACCAGGAGCGAGCCGCCGGGTCCGGCGACGGCGGAGGAGAAGGCGGTGAGGAGAGCGGCCTTCTCCCCGGTCTCGACCGACTGGACGGTGAAGGGCCGCTTCGTCGGGTTGTCCCCGCCAGGCGCGTAGGTGGAGGACTCGATGTGGGCCTTCTGGCCGGACGCCATCCAGCTGCCGACCAGGTACATCGGGTCGGACAGGTCGTCGTCCGACGGGAACCACAGCTCGTCGGTGGTGCCGCGCCGATAGGCGACGATCCCGTGGACGGCCCTGCCTCCCGACATCCGCGCCTCCCGCCAGGCCACGTGCGTGGCGGAGACGGCGCCGTCCCGGGCCCACTCGTCCGTGGTCTGGGCGTACCAGCGCGTCGTGTCCGTGGCGAGGTCGACGAGGACCTTGACCTCCGTCCCGGTCTGTTCGAGGCGGCACTCGTACAGCGCGGAACCGGTGTCGGTCCAGCCCTCGTGGCCGTCGTAGCAGTCGAGTCCGGCGGATCCGGCAACCCATCGGGGCTTCGGGGTGCCGCCATCGAGCGTGGCGGCGTACTGCTTCACGCCGTCTGCCTCTCGTTTCCCGAGGAGCATGGTGTGGCCGGCCAGGCCCTCGAAGAAGTAGCCGGAACCGAGCGCGTCGAGGTTCACCTCCTGCGGGGCAGGGGCGGTCGTGGCGGGCGTCGACAGGTCGTAGACGCGCACCACCCGGCCGGCGACCGGGGCGGACCGGTCGACGGTGACGACGAGGTCCGAGCCGCCGGCGGCGGAGGCGGTGGTGGCGCCGGGCAGGACGACCGACGAGCCGTCCGCGTACCAGGTCCAGCGGAATTCCGGTGTGCTGCCGCGGGTCTTCGACAGGAAGCCGTTCGGGCCCGCGCCGACGACGTCCGCGTTGCGCGGGAACGGCACAGTGGTCTGCTGGGCCTCCTGCGCGGCGGCCGGCGCGGCGGCGGTGGCCGGGAGTGTGGTGAGTGCGCCGCCCGTGGCGGCGAGGACGATGGTGACGGCGGTGGCCGCGAGTCGGCGGCCGCGCACGCGTGCGTGGTTCATGTACGGGTTCCCTCCCCTGAAGGAACGACGTTAGCCGTCCCTCCGGTCACCGCTCCCACCCACCCCCCCGCCCCCACCAGCAGCGGAACCACTGCCAGCAACTCCCCCACCGCCCCCGTCCACAGCGCCGCCCGCACTCCCGCGTACTGCCCCACCAGCCCGCCCGCCAGGGCGCCCAGCGGCATGCAGCCCCAGACCACGAAGCGGAACGTCGCCGTCACGCGGCCGAGGAGGGGGGCCGGGGTGAGGCGCTGGCGGAGGGTCAACGAGCTGATCTTGAAGGTCATGAAGGCGGTCCAGCCGAGGCCCTGGAGCACGCACGCCACCGCGTACCGCCCGTCCGTCTGGAAGAACGGCAGCGCGAGCAGCCACAGCACTCCGCTCACCAGCACGGACGCGCACATCGCGCGCGCCTCGCCGAGGCGGGCCGCGATCCGGGTCGTGAGGAGACTGCCGAGGAATCCGCCGAGCGCCTCCGCCGTGAACACCAGGCCGCACAGGAACGGCGACAGGCCCAGGTCCCCCGCGAGCAGGACCAGGAGCATGGACGCGCCGATCGTGCCGCACAGGTTGGAGATCGCGGCCGTCAGCGTCAGCGCCCTCAGCAGCCGGTCCCGGAACACGAACCGCAGGCCCTCCGCGATCTCGCCCCGCAGCCGCGCCCCGTGGACCCGCTCCGGCCGGGGGTCCGGGCGGCGGATCCGGGACAGGAGCAGCGCGGAGACCAGGAAGCTGACCGCGTCGACGGCGAGCGCCACCGGCGCGGTCACCGCCGCGACGAGCGCACCGCCCGCGCCGGGCCCGCCCGCCGCCGTGACCGTACGGCTCGCCTCCAGGGCCACGTTCGCGTCCACGAGGCGGTCCTCGTCGACCAGTTGGGGCAGATGGCTCTGGTACGCGATGTCGAAGAAGGCCGTGCAGACGGACAACCCGAAGGCGACCGCGTAGAGATGGGGGAGCGTGAGGGCGTCCAGCCACGCGGCGAGCGGCAGGGTCGCGAGGAGGGCGGCCCGGCCCAGGTCCCCCACGATCATCACGCGGCGCCGGCGCATCCGGTCCACCCACGCCCCGGCCGGCAGCCCGAGGAGCAGGAAGCCCAGGTACTCGCACATCACCAGGAGTCCCGCCTCGAAGGGCGACGCGTCGAGCGGCCCGATGGCCACGAGCGGAAGCGCGAGGACGGTGACGGCGGTTCCGGCCTGGCTCACGGTGTCGCCGATCCACAGCCGGCGGAAGTCCGGCAGCCGGAGGAGCCGGGATTCAAGGGTGGTGGTCATGTCGGCGAACACCATCACCACCGGCCCGACCCGACCATTGTTTTAGTCTGGGCGAAAAGCTCGTACGGGAGGCCCGCGTGGGAGAGATACGGTTCGGCGTCGACGATCTGGCGCAGCTCCGGTTCGCCCTGTCACCCCTCCGGGAGTCCGTCGCCGCCCTGCGCGCCTCCGCCGACCCGGGCGGCCACGCGATCCATCTCCCGTGGATCAAAAAGGCGTTGACCGTGGGGCATGAGCGCACGGCGCTGCTCCCGCACCTGCCGGAGCTCGAAGCCCTCGTCCCTCCCCCGCGCTGTCCCCTCGCCGAGATCGAGGAGGAGCTCATCCTGACCCCGCCCGGCCACCGGGAGGCTCTGCTCGCCTGGTGGCGGGCCGGGGTGCGTCCTTACTGGCCCCGGATCAGGGCCGTCCTGGAGGCCGACCTCGCGTACCGCACCCGGCAGCTCGCCGAGGACGGCATCCAGGAGGTCTTCGCCCATCTGCACCCGAGCCTGCGGTGGGCGGAGGACCGGCTCACCGGGGCCGGCCTCCCGGCCGGGGGCCTCGCCCTGGACGGCGGCGGGATCACCCTCGCCCCGAGCGCCTTCACGAACCGCTGCGTCCTGCTCCCCGCGCGGCACGGCGTCGCGCCGTGCCTCGTCTATCCGGTACGGGCCGTCGGCACCCTGTGGGAGCGGAACGCCGAGCCGGGCGACGGGCTGGCGCGGCTCCTCGGGCGCAGCAGGGCGGGACTCCTGGGCCGTACGAGCACCCCGACGACCACCACCGGCCTGGCCCTGCAGACCGGTCTGAGCGTCGGCGCGGTCTCGCAGCACCTCGCCGTGCTGCGGGACGCGGGCCTGGTGACCTCGCACCGGTACCGGCGCGAGGTGTACTACCGGGCGAGCGAGCTCGGCGAGGCACTGCTCGGCCGCGCCACCGCCTAGCCTTCCCGGCGAGGCACTGCTCGGCCGCGTCTCCTGGGCGTTCCCGGCGAGGAGGGCCGGTTACTGCATGAGTTCCCTGTGAGGGTGCCCGGGGTCCATCGGGCAGTAGTAGATCTGCTGGTCGTGGAGGTCGGCGATCTGGATCGCGGTGGGTCGGCGGGCGAGGTCGCGCACGTGGTTCCGGGGAGAGGCCGCAGCGGTCTCGTCCTCGTACGGGATCCAGCTCTGCCCGCCGCCGTCCCATTCGACCGAGGCGATGGTCAGCAACGGGTCCATGTCGGTGCCGCAGGAGAGACAGGGCCGGGGCCACGGGTCGACGTATCCCCATCTGGGGTGGCCGCCGGTCTTCCAGCCCGGGGCGACGGACAGGTCGCCGGCGTAGTACGAATCGAGGTGAGGAGCGAACCCGGCGTCGATGCGGGCGCCGGCTGCCTGCCACCTGCTCCGGTCCTTCAGCTGCTCCTGCAGCTCCTTGCTCAGGTCCGGAGGGGTGGGGTACTCGATGACCTGCTCCGGCGCGAGCACACACGGCACGGGTACATAGAGCTCCTCCGCCGCGTACGGCTCCGGGGGCGAGGTGAGGATCTCGGTCACGTCGGCCGTCGAGCGCCAGAACACCGCGGTCCTGGGCATCCACTGCTCCTGCTCCGGGTGGTCGAAGGGGCACCACAGCACCTGGAGCAGATCGGCCTTCGATCCCCCGGGCGGGTGCGGCAGGAGGACGTCCCGCGCGTACAGCTGCGCGACGGGGAGCATGGGGACCAGGTGGTCGGTCTCTTCCTCGTCCCAGCCCGGGTTGTTGAACCGCTCCATGATCGCCAACTCTTCCGGCGTGTGGTCGTCTGCGCGCGGATCGTCCGGGTTCTTCGCCTTCCTCACCCGGCGCTGCTGGTCCACGCGCACGATGTCCAGGAATGCACCTCCGGACTCGTGCGGGCCGTCACAGTGCGGCCACGGCTCGTCGGCGGGCCACAGCAGAGGCCCGCCGACCGAGCTGTCGTACGGTGTCGGATTCCCCGGGCGCGGATGCAGCCGCGTCGCTCGGCGAGCCAACGGAGCCAGTTCGGGAAAGACCGCAGCGACATCCACCGCCCGCGGCGGCGTGGTTCGAGTCATCAGGACGGACCTCCTACACGGACCCGCGCGGGATCGACAGGCAGAACGGGTGTCCCGCCGGGTCCAGGACCACCCGCCACCGGTCCGGCCGGGGCTGCTCGGCGGGGACGGTCGCGCCCCACTCCACCAGGCGGGCCGTGGCCTCGTCCAGGTCGTCGACGTCGAAGTCGAGGTGCAGCTGCTGCGGGACCTCCTGGTCCGGCCAGGACGGCGGCCGGTAGCCGTCGACGCGCTGGAAGCCGAGGAACAGGCCGCCGTCCGCGCCGCGCAGTCCCGCGAACTCCTCGTCGGACCGGTCGGCGAGCGGGATGCCCGTGGCCCGGTGGTAGAACGCGGCCAGGGCCATGGGGTCGGCGCAGTCGAGCGTGACCGCCGTCAGTTTCATGAGCATGAAGGGACTCCGGGTGCGGTGAAGTGGGAGCGTCGATGGGCCGCGACGCGTTCGCGGGTCGCGCAGCGGCGGGAGCAGTAGCGGCGTTCCGGACCGCTGCCCAGGGTGATGAAGACGTTCTGGCAGCCGGGTGAGGCGCAGATCCTGCCGGGCGGGCGCTGCCGGTCCCAGACGAGGACGGTCAGGGCCATGCAGGACGAGGCGAGGAGCCACTCGCCCCAGGGCGCGTCGTCGTCGCGGTCGAGGTGGGGGTGCCAGGGGGTGCTGCCGCCGTGCGAGGTGAGGCGGAGCGGCCCGGTGTGGTCCCGCAGGAGGCGGTTGAGGGAGGCTGCGGCGTCGTCGACGCGCTCGGCTGCGAAGACCTGCCGCAGGAGTGCGGCGGCCGTGCGCATCCCGGCCACGTCGCGGCTGGTGAGGTCGACGGGGCCGGTCTCGCCGTACTCGCGGAGCACGGCGGCGACCTCGGCCGGGTCGGGGTGGTCGTCGGCGAGGGCGTTGACCAGGGCGGCGGTCCGTCGGGCCGTGGTCAGTACGGAGTGCCGGGTGGACCAGTCGTCGCGGTGGGAGAGCACCGGGGGAATGTAACGCATCTTGCCGAGTTTTGAGTTACCTCCGTAACGTCTCGGCGATGAGAAGGCGTTACCTCCTCCGCTTCTATCTCGCCGGAACCGTGGCCGCTCGTGCCGGGGACGAGATGTCGGGGCCGGCACTGATGCTGGCGGGGTTCGCCCTGGCCGGGTCGACCGTCGAAGCGTCGTCGCTGCTCGCCGGCATCACGCTCTCCGCGGCGGTGGGAGGGCCGGTGCTCGGTGTGCTCCTCGACAGAGCAGGACGGCCGGGGCGCCTGCTGGCCGGGGCCCTCGTCCTGTACGCGGCGGGGCTGGCGGTGATCCTCGTGGGACTCGGCCGCTTGCCGTTCACGGTCACCCTCCTGGTCGCAGGGGTGACAGGGCTGCTGGGACCGGCCCTGTCGGGGGGCTGGACGGCCCAGCTTCCGCGCGTGGTGCCGGGCGACCGCCTGCCCCGGGCGAACGCGCTCGACGCCATGACGTTCAGCCTGGCGAGCCTGGTCGGCCCGGCCCTCGCCGGCGGCGTGGCAGAGGTGCTGGGAGCCCCGACGGCCGTGGTCGTCTCCGTCGTGCTCATCTCCTCGGCGCTGCCCGCCGCATGGACGCTGCCCGCCCGCCCCGGGCGCGCGCCGGGCGTTCCGGCGGCCTCGGTGGTCAGCGACCTCGCCGCCGGAATGCGGGTCATCGCCGGACGGCCGCCCTTGGCACGGGCGACCCTCAGCTCGGTCGTCTCCTGTGTCGCCCAGGGCATGCTGACGGCGTGCCTCCCGCTCCTTGGCGACCGCGTGCTGGGCGGAGCCGGTCGGGGCGCGGTGCTGCTCTCCTGCACGGCGGTCTCGGCCCTGGTGGCCAACGCCGTACTCTCCCGGTTTCCGCGGGCGTTGCCCCCCGACACGGTCATCTGGGCCGGCGCCCTGGTCCAGGCTGCCGCACTGGCCCTGGCCGCCGTGGGGTCGCCCCTCGCGCTCGTCGTGGCCGTACTCGTCGCGGGGATCGGTGAAGGTCCCCAGCTGGCCGCCCTGTTCGACGTTCGCCACCGGGAGACCCCGGATCACCTGCGAGGCCAGATCTTCACCACCGGCGCCAGCCTGAAGATCACCGGATTCGCCCTGGGGGCAGCGGCTGCCGGACCCCTCGCGACGTGGTCCCTTCCCGGCACTCTGGCGCTCGCGGCGAGTGCGGCGGTCCTCGCCGCAGTGGCCTTCTTCGCGATCCCGTCGGCCACTTCGGAATGAGCGGCACGGTCCGCACCGGCTAGGAGGGGTCGGCGTCGGTCCCCTGGGCCGGCTTCTCCTCCTGGCCCTCCGGGTCCTCCTCGCCCCCCGGGTCCTCCTCACCCTTCGGCTCCGGGGCGGTCGGACGGCCCGTCAGTGCGGCCAGCGAGTTGCGGATGTGCTCCATGTGGGAGTGGATCTCGTCCCGCGCCTCCCCGTGCTCCCGCAGCACCCGCTCCGTCTCCCGCTCGACCCGCTCCGCCTTCACCCCGGCCTCGGCGCGCAACTCCTCCGCGCGGGCCTCGGCGTCCTCCTGGCCGTGCCGGGCCCGCTCCTCCGTCTCGGCCAGCGCCCGCTGCGCCTCCGCGAGCCCCGCCTCCGCCACCGCGACCAGTTCCTCGTGGCGGGCGTCCAGGGCCACCGCCTCCGCCTCGGCCGTGCGCTCCGCCTCCTCCCGTACCGCCGTCTGCTCCGCGCGCTGCTCCGCCCGCAGGGCCTCCGCGCGCCGCACGGTCTCCTCGAACTCCTCCCGGGCCGCCGTCCGCGCGCCCTCCGCGTCCCGCCGCGCGATCGTCGACGTCTCCTCGGCCCGCCCGCGCGCCTCCTCCAGGGCCGCACGGGCCGCCGCGTCCGCCGCCGCCCGCACGCCCTCCGCGTACGCCGCGGCGGCCTCCGCCGCTTCCCGGGCCGCCTGCTCGGCGGCCTCCGCGAGGGCCTGGGCCTCCGCCTCGGCGGCCCGGACCAGCCGCTCGTCCTCCTGCTCGGCCAGCTCCAGGATCTTCTGCGCGGCCTCGCCGAGGACCTCGTACCGATGCGGAACGAGCTGCTTGACGGCCAGACGGAGCCCCGCGGCCTCCGCCTCCATCTCCTTCGCCAGGACCGTGAGCCGCGCCGCCCGCTCCCAGGCGGCGTCGCGCTCCTCGGAGAGCGCGGCGAGATGGCGGTCGACCTGCTCGGGCCGGTACCCGCGCCCCCGTCCGACGGCGAAACTCATCCCTGACGCCCCTTCCCATTGGCCTCGAACAACCAGGATGCGTCATCAGAACGGACAAAAGGCGCCCAACGTGCACGCACGTCGAGCGCCTTTCGTCACATTCGGTTCGGTTCTGCCTACAGAAGGACTACAGCAGACCGTCCCACATCTGCTCAAGGAGCACCGACCACCAGTTCTCCGGCGACGACAGCGCCGCCGGGTCCAGCATCGCCAACTGCGCCTGGAAATCGACCGTCCAACGGCCCGCCTGCTCCGGGTTCAACCCGAACCGCAGCCGCCACATCCGCCCGAGCAGCGCCATCGACCGCGTGAACTCCGGCAGCCCCGTGTTCACGAACTGCGGCGGCACCGACTGCCCGCCAGGACCGGCCTCCACCGGCACCGCCACGATGTGCGCGGTCCCGTACTGGACACAGACCGCCCGGCCGAAGTCCGAACCGAGCACCAGATACGAACTCGCGTCCGGCGCCGCCGGCACCTGCCGCTGCGCCGCCAGCTCCGCCAGCGTCGGCACCACCGGAATCGCCGGCTGCGCCCAGAAGAACGGCCCGAAGTCCGCCGGAAGCCCCGCCCACACCAGCGTGCGCGCCACGACCTCCGGCACACCCTGCCGGGACACCGCCCGCTGGTCGAAACGGAGGATCCCCGGACCGAACGCACCCGCCAGCTCCTGCGCGATCCCCTCCGGGGGAATCGGCGGCGCCGGCTGCACCTGCGGCAGCGGCGCCCGCACCGGAGCCGGACGCGCCGGCCCGTCCGCGACCTGATGCAACTCACCCTGATGGGTCAGGAGTTGCCGCATGCCCTGCTGACGGCCCGCGTGATCACGGCCGTACGGGGCGATGCTCGTGATCCGCGCCTGCGGCCACGTCTCCCGGATCATCCGCGCACAGTAACCACCCGGCAGCTCACAGGACTCCAGCTCCGTGTGGAGTTCCAGCACCTGCTGCGGCGGCACGTTCATCGCCCGCAGCTCGTGCAGGATCTGCCACTCCGGATGCGGAGTACCCGGCGCCGAACGCCGGATGATCTGCGCCTCGGAACCGTCCGGCGCCCGGTAACGCAGCACCGCCTGATAGCCGGGCCCGACCGTCGGCTGACCCGTCGGCTGCGGATAGCCGTACGCCGGCGGCACGGGCGCCCCGGGCACGGGACCCGGCGCGGGCGGCGGCGTGTGCCCGCCCACCGGCGGCGCCGGAGCGGGCGGAGGCGGCGGAGCCCCCGGACCACCCAGACCCCCCGGACCGGGATGCGCCAGCATCGTCGCCGCGTGCGCCACACCACCCGGAGGCGTACCGCCACCCGGCACACCCGGCGGCGGCGGGGGCGGCGGAGGCGCGCCCGGGCCACCCTGGTTCGGATGCGCCAGCATCGTCGCCGCGTGATGCACCGGCTGCGGCGGCGTCACGGGACCCGGTGCGGCCGGCGCGGGCGGCGGACCGGGCGGACCCGGCTGCGCCGACGGCTGCGGGCCGTCGGGCCCGAGCTGCGACACCAGCTGCGTCGGGATGTACGCGTTGGAGCCCTGCGAAGCACCCGGCACACCCGGGGCCCCCGGCGGCGGAGGCGGCGTCGGACCCCGCCCGGCCTTCGGCGGCAGCGCGGCCTTGCGCGTCGCGGCGTCCGCGATGTCCCCGGCACCCGGCGCCGAGGGCGCGGGCGGCGGAGGCGTACCCGGAACGGCCGGAGCCGGAGCCGGGGCCGGAGCCGGAGCCGGGGCCGGAGCCGGAGCCTGAGCCGGAGAAGGCTGGGGGGCGGGCGCCGGCGGCACCGCACCCGGGGCCGGTGCGGCCGGGTCGAGGCGAGGGGCGATCGCCGTCGGGGGCAGCGCACTGCCCCCCTTCATCAGCGCGGTCGGCGCGTCCGCGCCCACCACCGGCGGCGGGGTGTCCTCGTCGTCCGTCCCCGACAGCGGCGGAGCGAAGACGGTCGCGGGCAGCGGCACCGCCCCGTCCGCACCCCCGGAACTCGCATTGGCGTCCGCCCACGGGCTACTCGGCGCAGGGGCAGGGGCAGGAGCGGGAGCGGGAGCCGGAGCAGGGGTCGCGGGCTTCGCCGGTACGCCGTCCATCGCCGTCGGCTCGTACGCGTCGGCCTGCGGCGCCGGAACACGCTCGGCAGCCGCAACCGGCTCCGTAGCGGCCTCCGAAGAAGACGAAGCAGCAGAAGACGCAGAAGAAGAGGAAGAAGCAGAGGAAGCCGACGAAGCCACCGAAGCCGACGGCGTCACCGCCCCCACCCCGTCCGACGCGTCGTCCACCGACGCCGACGCACCCCCGCTCTCCTGCGAGGCGTGCGACTCCTCCCGCGGCAGACCGATCTTGTCCGCCGCATCCTGCAACCACTCCGGCGGACTCAACAGGAACGACGTCTGGTTCAGATCGATCCGCGCCGCCGGCACCGCCGCCTGCGCCGGAACCTCCTCCGTCGCCCCGTACTCCTCCTCGTACCGCCGGATCACCTCACCCACCGGCAACCCCGGCCACAACGTCGCCTCACCACTGCGCGCGATCACCAGACGCTGACGCCCGCCGTCCGACGTAGGACCACCCTCACGGTCCTCCGCCCACACCACGAACCCCAGCTCGAACTCCCGCACCCGCACCTCACGGTGCTGATACGACGGCAGGTCGCCGTTGATCCACTCCTCGGCGCGCTCCTGCGCCTGCGCGAACGTCACCACAGCCAGCTCACTCCCCCACCGGGACCACGGGAACGGCACGCGCGAAGCCGCCGTCCACCATCAGATTCGCCACCGTCTCCAGCTCCGGCGGATTACCCGCCAGACGCCCGAGGAACGCGTCGAAGTCCGCCCCACAGGGCAGCAACAGCCGCTCCACCCGCTCGTTCACCGTCCAGCCGGCCGCCACCTCGCCGGAATCCCGCGCATCGTCGTACGCGCAGAACCACACCGAACCGACCGCCGCACCCCGCACCTTCAGAGCGATCAGACCACCCTGGACGAACGCCACGCCCAGATAATCCTTCGTCAGATGGTCACGCAGACACTTGTTGACATAGACGAGGTCATTGACCCCCGCCTCCTCCCGCACCGTGAAGAACGGCTGGTCCACCAGAAGCCCCAGCTCCGCGTCGAGCGCCGCCCCCACCGGAGCACACCCGCCCGCCGCCTTCAGAAACGTCCGGTACGCCCCCGGCAGCCGGTAGCCGAGATCCTCCTCGACCCCCTGCAGCTGCTGCTCCGACACCGACACCAGACCCTTCGGCAGCCCGAAGTGCACCGGCCGCGTCTCCTGCAGCGGACGCGTCCCCCGCTTCGACTGGTCCACCGCAGCCGTCGCCACCCCGCCGTGATGACGCAACAGCGCCTTCACCTCGACCGGGACCAGCTCCATCCGCCGCGACCGCGCCACGTGATGCCACGTCCAGCCGTGCGGCGTCGCCACCGACGGAATCTGGTCCCACAGCTCATGCCCCGTCGCCGCCATCGCCGCGTTCGCCGACACGTAGTCCGTCAACCGCAGCTCGTCGACACCGAAACCCTCCGGCGGATCCGCGATCTCCGCCGCCGCACGCGCATACGGCGAGAAATCCGGAAAACCGTGCTCGTCCACCCGTACCCCTCTAGGGTGACGGGACGCACGCACCGGATCCGGAAAATGCACGACCTGCCCGGCGTAGGCCGCGTTCGGTGGCGCGGTGTCCTGCCCGAGCCGACCTGTCGTCATGGCGGTTGCCCCCTGCATGGCGTCACTGACTGCTGCTACCGGCTGATTCCGCACAGCCTGATTCCGCACAGCCTATGCGCTGCCACAAGAGCCCGAACCGGACCCGAACCGACGACCACCGACCGTGACCAACTGTCACGACGCCATGACAGCCACACCATGATTCCGACACACCGAAGCGCCGTTTCGCCGCCCCAGCTTCCCCATATGGCTCCCTATTTGGCAGGCTGTCCACGCAACTCGGGGGATTGCAGGAGGGGAAGACCAGCACCATGCACACAGCAACAACGCCCACACAGGGTGACCCACGCCTCAACTGGAGCAGCAGCGCCGAGGCCGGCCGCGCACCCTTACTGCATCACCGCCGCGACGGAATCCTCCCCACCGTAGGAGCCGCACTCTCCGTCCGCGGCGAAACCCTCACGTGCACCGCCGGCCGCGGCGACCGGCCCCCCGTCCTGCACGCCCTCGTCCAGGACTTCCTCGACACCCTCACCAGCAGCCAGCGGGAACGCTTCACCGGACGATGTCCCGAAGCGATCCTCCTCTCCCGGCACCTCACCGCCACCGAGAACGGCCGCTCCAAACGCGCCCAGCGCAAGCCACTCACCCACAGCGAGGCCCGCCGCTCCCTCAAGCACGCCAAGCTCACCGCCCGACGCATCCGCGAGGACGGCGACCCGCTCCACGGCAGCTACGCCGCACCCTGCCGCTCCTGCACGGCGATGCTCGCCCACTTCGGCGTCCGCACCGTCGACCCCACCACGCCTGTCGAGAACGGCTGACCGCACCCCCATGCCCGACCACCTCAGCACCACCCGCTTCCCGGTCAACGTCGACGCCGCCCTCCGCGAAGCCGGCTGGCAGCCCGGCCGCTGGGACATCAAGCTCGCCGAAGAATGGGCCGACACCCTGCGCGCCCACATCTCCCCCGCCGGCCACCGGCACAGCGTCTTCCCCGCCGCCGTCGAAGCCTGGGCCGAATTCGGCGGCCTCCGCATCACCGCACCCGGCCACGGCCGGCAGATAGCACCCGCCGCCGTCCGCTTCGACCCCCTCGCCGGACTCCACCTCTCCCGCACCCTCGCCGACCTCGGCCGCGCCCTCGACACCGAACTCGCCCCACTCGGCGAGGAGGGCGACCAGCAGGCCGTCCTCGCCATGGACATCGAAGGCCGCGTCTACAGCCTCGACCACGCGGGCGACTGGTACCTCGGCAAGGACATCGACGCCGCACTGTCGACCCTCATCACCGGCGCCCAGCCGACCCGCCTCACGGCGGGCCAGGACCGGTAGGCGAGGGCGGCAGAACCTACGACGCGGCACCCGTCGGCAGCACCGCCGACACCCTGAAACCACCCGCGTCCGTCGGCCCCGACACGAACACACCCCCCAGCCGCAGCACCCGCTCCCGCATGCCCACCAGACCGTTCCCGCCGCTCGGCAGCCCCACATCCGCCACCGCCGCGTCCGACGGCCCGTTCTCCACCTGCATCGCGACCTCCACGTCCCGATGCGCCAGACGCACCACGACCTTCGCACCCGCCGCATGCTTGTGGACGTTCGTCAACGCCTCCTGCACCACCCGGTACGCCGTCCGCTCCACCTCAGGGGCATACGGACGCGCCGCACCGATCACCAACAGCTCCACGGCCGCCCCCGCCAACCGCGACTGCTCGCACAACGCCTCCAGAGCGTCCAGACACGGCCCGTCATCCGCCGCCGCCTCCGCCGCCGCGGCCGCAGCCCGCCCCACAGCCGCCAGGGGCACAGCCGCCGGCGCCACCGGAGCGGCATGACCGGCCCCCTCCCGCAGCACCCCCAACATCTCCCGCAACTCCGTCAGAGCCTGCCGCCCCATATCCCCCACCAGGGCCGCGTTCCGCACCGCCTTCTGCGGATCCTTCAACGCCACCGCCTGCAACGCCGCCGCATGCACCACCATCAGCGACACCCGGTGCGCCACCACGTCATGCATCTCCCGGGCGATCCGCGTCCGCTCCTCCTGCCGCGCCCACTGCGCCCGCTGCTCCGCCCGGTCCGCCAGCAGCGACAGCTCCTGCTCCAGCGAGTCCGCCCGCTCACGCAGACTCTCCATGAGACGACGCCGGGCCCCTATGTAGAGGCCGAAGAGCACCGGCGGAGCGTTGAGCCCCAGCGTCATGAAGAGCGCCACGCTCGGCACGTACCAGCCACTCGGATCGATGTCCGGCGACCCCTGGTCGACCTGGGCGACGTCCTGCCGCATCCGCACGAACGTCACGACGAAGACCGCGAGCGTCGACATCCCGGCGAGAGCGGCCGTGATCCGCCGCGGCACCTCGGAGGCGGCGAGCGAGTACAGCCCGACGATCCCCATGAGGAAGCCCATCTCGGCCGGCGCCACGGCGATCGACACGAGCACGACGGCGATGGGCCAGCGGCGGCGGACGAGCAGCGTCGACCCCACGACCAGCCCGAACAGCACGCCCACGGGAACCGGCAGCGAGGCCTTGTCGGCGAAGCCGACGCCCTCGACGGCACACTCCAGCGCGGACACGAGCGCGAGCGCCACGTCGAGCACGGCGCTGCGCCGTCTCCCCCACCACCACCAAGTCCTGACGCCCTCGGCGTCCCGGTCTGCCCCCGTTGTGGTCATACCCACCACCCTACGGGTGGCCCCCCACGTCAACGCTGCACACACCAGTCCTTCGAACTAGTGAATCGCCCAGATTTTCGATCCGGACGTCCGCATTCCGGACGATGGTGTTCGTATGACAGCCGCCACCGGTAAGTACGCGGACTTCGAGAACCTGCGCGAGCAGGCGGTCGCCCTCCGCCGCGAGGGCCTCAGCCGCCGCCAGATCCGAGACCGCCTCCACGTCGACAACAACGACATCCTCAACCGCCTCCTCGAAGGAGAGCCCCCACCGGACTGGACGAAGCGCCCGAACGCGAAGGACGACCTGCGGGCGCGGGCGAGGGAGCTCCGCCTCCAGGGCTGGACCTACGACCGGATCCAGGTCGAGCTCGGCTGCTCGAAGAGCTCGATCTCCCTGTGGGTCCGGGACCTCCCGAAGCCGGAACGGAAGCGGACCCGGGAGGAAGCGTCGGAGATCGCGCGGCGAGGCTGGGAGCCGACCATGCGCCGGCGCGAGGATGAGCGCCAGAATCGGAAGAGCGCGGCCCGGGACGAGATCGGTTCCATGACCGAGAGGGAGCTGTTCCTCGTCGGCATCGGCCTGTACTGGGCCGAGGGATCAAAAAGCAAGTCCTACGAGCGCCGCGAGAAGGTCATCTTCGTCAACAGCGACCCGGGCATGATCGCGCTATACCTGGCCTGGCTCGATGCCCTACAGATCCCGCGCGAACAGCTCACCTTCCGCGTGATGATCCACGAGTCCGCCGACGTTGCCGGCGCGGAAGCGTACTGGGCGGACCTCGTCGGAGTACCCACCGAGCGACTGCAGAAGGCCACACTCAAGAGGCACAACCCGAAGACCGTACGCAAGAACGTCGAGGACGGATACCGGGGTTGCCTCGTTGTCCGAGTACTTCAAGGGGCCGACCTGTACCAGCGCATCGAAGGCTGGTGGTCCGGCTTGGTGGTGGAGGCAGGACGCCTCAACGCGTAGGCTGGCCCCGCACTCCCCCGTGGTGTAATCGGCAACACTATCCACTTTGGATGGATCATTTCAGGTTCGAGTCCTGGCGGGGGAGCCAGCCTCAGCTCGGGTCCTGACCGTCCAGGTCAGGACCCGCACTCATGTCCGGCCCCTTGCCCCCCGGTATCCTTCGTGGGTCCACCACCCAAAGCCGAAGGGCATTCCCGTGAGCGCCAACCGCCCGGCAGCCGTCGTCGTCCTCGCAGCGGGTGAGGGCACCCGCATGAAGTCGAAGACCCCCAAGGTCCTGCACGAGATCGCCGGGCGTTCGCTCGTCGGGCATGTCGTGTCCGCCGCCCGGGAGTTGGAGCCCGAGCACCTCGTCGTCGTCGTCGGGCACGCCCGGGAGCTCGTGAAGGAGCACCTCGACGCGTACTACGCCGGGACTCGGACCGCCGTCCAGGAGCAGCAGAACGGCACCGGGCATGCGGTGCGGATGGCGCTGGAGGAGCTCGTCGAGGTGCCCGAGGGGACCGTCGTGGTCGTCTGTGGCGACACTCCGCTGCTGTCCGGGGAGACGCTCAAGGCGCTCGCCGACACGCATGCCGCCGACCGTAACGCCGTGACCGTGCTGACCGCCGAGGTTCCGGACTCGACCGGGTACGGGCGGATCGTGCGGGACGCCGAGACCGGTGCCGTGACGGAGATCGTCGAGCACAAGGACGCCTCCGTCGAGCAGCTCGCGATCCGGGAGATCAACTCGGGCGTGTTCGCGTTCGACGGGAAGCTGCTGGCCGAGGCGCTGGGCCAGGTGCGTACGGACAACAGTCAGGGTGAGGAGTACCTCACCGATGTGCTGTCGATCCTGCGCGAGGCGGGTCACCGGGTCGGGGCGTCGCTCGCGGGTGATCATCGGGAGATCCTCGGGATCAACAACCGGGTGCAGCTGTCGGAGGCCCGTGCGCTGCTGAACCGGCGGCTGCTGGAGGCGGCCATGATGGCCGGCGTCACCGTCGTGGATCCGGCGTCGGTGTTCGTGGACGTCACGGTGACGTTCGAGGCCGATGCGGTGATCCTGCCGGGTACGCAGCTGCTGGGTGCGACGCACATCTCCGAGGACGCGGTGGTCGGCCCGAACACGCGCCTGACGGACGTCACCGTGGGCAAGGGTGCCCGGGTGGACAACACCGTGGCCTTCTCGGCCGTGATCGGTGAGAGTGCTTCCGTGGGGCCGTTCGCCTATCTCCGTCCCGGTACGAACCTCGGGAAGAAGTCGAAGGCCGGTACGTACGTCGAGATGAAGAACGCGACGATCGGCGAGGGGACGAAGGTCCCCCACCTGTCGTACGTGGGCGATGCGACGATCGGTGAGTACACGAACATCGGCGCGGCGAGCGTGTTCGTGAACTACGACGGTGAGGCGAAGCACCACACCACGATCGGCTCTCACTGCCGTACGGGTTCGGACAACATGTTTGTGGCTCCCATCACGATTGGGGACGGGGCTTACACCGCCGCGGGGTCCGTGATCACGAAGGATGTGCCGGCCGGTTCGCTGGCCGTGGCCCGGGGCCAGCAGCGGAATATCGAGGGTTGGGTGGCCCGGAAGCGGCCCGGCAGTGCTGCCGCGCAGGCCGCTCAGGTCGCCTCTGGGGAGTCCGCCGGCGAAAGCTGACCGGAAACGGGTGCGTCGAACTCGGCGTACCGTGATACGTGCACACAAATTCGGCTGGTTCGCACGCGCGCACGGGAGCGCGGGGGTCGCGGCCAGGGAACACGTCTGAGGAGACAGTGCTGTGACCGGGATCAAGACGACCGGCGAGAAGAAGCTGATGCTCTTCTCCGGCCGCGCCCACCCCGAGCTGGCCGAGGAGGTCGCACACCAGCTGGGTGTCGGCATCGTGCCGACCAAGGCGTTCGACTTCGCCAATGGCGAGATCTATGTCCGCTTCCAGGAGTCGGCGCGTGGCGCGGACTGCTTCCTGATCCAGAGCCACACGGCTCCGATCAACAAGTGGATCATGGAGCAGCTGATCATGATCGATGCTCTGAAGCGGGCTTCCGCCCGGAGCATCACCGTGATCATTCCGTCGTACGGCTATGCCCGTCAGGACAAGAAGCACCGTGGTCGTGAGCCGATCTCGGCGCGCCTGGTGGCGGACCTGCTGAAGACGGCGGGTGCGGACCGGATTCTGACCGTGGACCTGCACACGGACCAGATCCAGGGCTTCTTCGACGGTCCGGTGGACCACCTGTCGGCGCTGCCGGTGCTTGCGGACTACGTGGGTGCGAAGGTCGACCGCGAGAAGCTGACGATCGTGTCGCCGGACGCGGGTCGTGTGCGGGTCGCCGACCGCTGGTGCGACCGTCTGGACGCGCCGCTGGCGATCGTGCACAAGCGTCGTGACAAGGACGTCGCCAACCAGGTGACCGTGCACGAGGTCGTCGGTGACGTGAAGGGCCGTGTGTGTGTCCTGGTGGACGACATGGTCGACACGGGTGGCACGATCTGCGCCGCCGCGGACGCGCTGTTCGCGCACGGTGCGGAGGACGTCATCGTGACGGCTACGCACGGCATCCTGTCGGGTCCTGCGGCCGACCGCCTGAAGAACTCCAAGGTCAGCGAGTTCGTGTTCACGGACACGCTGCCGGTTCCGGGTGCTCTTGAGCTCGACAAGATCACGGTGCTGTCGATCGCGCCGACGATCGCGCGCGCGGTGCGTGAGGTGTTCGAGGACGGTTCGGTGACGAGCCTCTTCGAGGAGCACTGAGCCGCCCCGGCAGGTAGCTGAGAAGGGCCGTTTCCCCCGCTTGGGGGAGGCGGCCCTTTTCGGGCTGCCGTGGTGGTGGCCGTTGATCCATTTGGGCGGGGTTCGGGTGGCGGGTAGACTGCCGTAGTTGCTCGGCGAGGGAGGTCGTGACCGTAGTGGGTCGCGGCGGTCCGTTATCGACGCGCTCTTCGTAGCAGGCCATCGCCAGTCGTGGCCGGGTGACCACCTTTGTCGTCACCTTCTACGAGGAGTGCACCATGTCCGAGGTCAAGCTCGCCGCTGCCGTCCGTACCGAGTTCGGCAAGGGCGCCGCCCGTGCCATCCGCCGTGCCGCCCAGGTTCCGGCCGTCGTCTACGGCCACGGCTCGGAGCCGGCCCACATCACCCTTCCGGCCCACGACCTCGGCCTCGCCCTGCGTACGCCGAACGTCCTGCTCTCCCTGGACATCGACGGCAAGAACGAGCTGGCGATCCCGAAGGCCGTCCAGCGTGACGCCATCAAGGGCTTCCTGATCCACGTCGACCTGCTCCTCGTGAAGCGCGGCGAGAAGGTCACGGTCGAGATCCCGGTCCAGGCCGAGGGTGAGCTGGCCGCCGGTGGCAACCTGCTGGAGCACGTGCTCGGCACGCTGTCCGTCGAGGCCGAGGCCACCCACCTCCCCGAGGCCGTCACGGTCTCCGTGGAGGGCCTGGAGGCCGGTGCCTCCGTCCTCGCGAAGGACATCACCCTCCCGAAGGGCGCGACCCTGGTGACCGACGCCGACGCCGTCGTCCTGCAGGTCCTGGCCGCGCAGGCCGAGGAGCCGGCCGCCGAGGCCGAGGCCGAGGGCGCCGAGGCCTGAGCCGTAGGCTCTGCCTGACGTGACGGGGTGATGGGCCGTACGGGCCCGTCACCCCGTTTCTCTTGTACGGATACGCGGATACGAGGAGAGCTGCGCACATGACGGACGACGCGAACGCGCCCTGGCTGATCGTCGGTCTCGGCAACCCTGGGCCCGAGTACGCGGCCAACCGGCACAACATCGGTTTCATGGTCGTGGACCTGCTCGCGGACCGGATGCGTGGTTCGTTCAAGCGGGCGCAGAAGGCGCAGGCGCAGGTCGTCGAGGGCCGGATGGGGCCTCCGGGGCCTTCGAGCCGTCGGGTGGTCCTCGTGAAGCCGATGTCGTACATGAACCTCTCGGGCGGTCCGGTGACGGCGCTGCGCGATTTCTACAAGGTGCCGACGGCGCATGTCGTGGCGATCCATGACGAGCTGGACATCGACTACGGGGTGCTGCGGCTGAAGCTGGGTGGCGGCGACAACGGGCACAACGGGCTGAAGTCGATGACGAAGGCGATGGGTGCGGAGTATCACCGGGTGCGGTGCGGGATCGGGCGTCCGCCGGGTCGGATGCAGGTCGCGGACTTCGTCCTGAAGGATTTCTCGTCGACGGAGCGCAAGGACCTGGACTGGTTCGTGGACCGGGCGGCGGACTCGGTGGAGTGTCTGGTGGCGGAGGGCTTGGAGCGGGCCCAGTCGGCGTACAACTCCTGAGTCCTGGCGGTCGGGACGTACGACTGTACGATCGCGGGTCATGACGCACGTCCGTACCGCAGCCATGGCCCTGGTCGCCCTGCTCCTCGTCGTCGCGGGCGCCTGGGCCTCGTGGAATTCCGCCCAGCACGTCCTGTTGGCGAAGGGGCGTGAGCACGGGACGCTGACGGTGACCGACTGCACCGACGAGACGTGCAGCGGCCGTTTCGCTCCGGAGGATCCTTCGTCGACGCGGCGGACGCTGACGATCGCGCGTTCGGTGGCGGCGGAGAAGGGTGTGACGATCCCGGTGGTGGTGAAGCCGGGTACGGGCGAGGGTGTGCGGACGGGCTGGGGTGGTGGTCTGCACGCGTGGCTGCCGCTGGGCGGGGCGCTGTTGCTGGCGGCGCCGTTGGTCGGTGGGGGGATGCGTCTGACGCGGACGGCGTGGTCGTTGGCGGGGGTGGGCGGGGCGGTGCTCGTGGCGGCGTTCTTCGCGCTCTGAGGGGCAGTTGATGGGGCGGTTGTTCATGATCTGCCCGTTTAAGGCGGGATTCCTGGGGCAATCGTTATCGACCTCTGGCTTAAGCGTGGCTTAAAGGGATGGATAGGCTGCCCCAGCCACCTCCCACGGCATCCTCCTCATCCCACAGATGGACGACTGCACATGCGACGCTCCCTCATTCCCGCAGCCGCACTTGTCGCGGCCATGGCGGGCTCCCTCGCGCTGGCCCCGGTGGCCTCCGCCTCCGGCGGTCCCAAGGGCGACAACGGCACGGTCAAGATCCACGACTCGAAGACCGGCGAGGAGATCAAGGCCAACGAGCCGAAGGTCTGCGAGTTCTACCTCGACGCGTTCAACTTCGACGCCTCGCAGAAGGCGATCTGGCGCATCGAGGCCTGGGCGAACAACGACCAGGACAAGGGCACCGAGGTCAAGAACGGCGCCATCACCCTGGACGCCGACGGCCACGGCCGCACCGAGGACCTGAACCTCGACAACGGCCAGTACAAGCTGTTCTGGAACTTCGACGGCGAGAACGGCAAGGCCAAGCACAAGGTCTTCAAGGTCGACTGCGAGAAGGAGTCGACCGGCGGCACCACCGGCGAGCAGACCGCGGGCGGTTCCACGACCGGCGAGCAGACCACCGGCGGTTCCACCACGGGTGAGACCACCACGGGTGGCACCACCACCGGCGAGACCACCGCCACCGGCGGTTCCACCACGGGTGAGACCACCACGGGTGGCACCACCACCGGCGAGACCACCGCCACCGGCGGTTCCACCACGGGTGAGACCACCGCGGGCGGCTCCACCGGCGGTTCGGCCTCCGGCGAGACCGCCACCGGCGGTGCCGCGGGCGGCTCGGAGGAGGGCAACCTCGCCGAGACCGGCTCCAGCGCCCCGGTCGGCATCCTCGCCGCCGCCGCCCTGGCCCTCGCGGCCGCCGGCGCGGTCCTGGTGACCCGTCGTCGCAAGGCCACGCAGAACTGACGTACCCCGTCATGACGATGCCCCCGTGGAGGATTCCACGGGGGCATCGTCATGTGTGCGGAGGGACCGTCAGCCGGTGTTGCGCAGGCCCGCCGCCACGCCGTTCACCGTGAGGAGCAGGGCCCGTGCGAGCAGCGGGTCCGGGTCCTCGCCGCGCTCGGCGTCCGCGCGCTGGCGGGCGAGGAGCGCGACCTGGAGGTAGGAGATCGGGTCCAGGTAGGCGTCGCGGATGGCGAAGGTCTGCTGGAGGACGGGGTTGGAGTCGAGGAGCTTCTCGCCGCCGGTGACCTTGAGGACCTCGGCGACGGTCAGCGCGTGCTCGGCCTCGATGGTGTCGAAGACGTGCTTGAGCTCGTCGGGGACGAGGGTGTCGACGTAGTGGCGGGCGATCCGCAGGTCGGTCTTCGCGAGCGTCATCTCGACGTTGGAGAGGAAGTTCCGGAAGAAGCCCCAGCGCTCGTACATCTCGCCGAGGACCGCGTCGAGGCCGGCCTCGCGCAGGGCCTTGAGTCCGGAGCCGACGCCGAACCAGCCGGGCACGATCTGCCGGGACTGGGTCCAGCCGAACACCCAGGGGATGGCGCGGAGTCCGTCGAGGGAGACGCCGGAGCCGGGGCGGCGGGAGGGCCGTGAGCCCAGGTGCAGGTCGGCGAGCTGGTCGACGGGGGTGGAGGCGAGGAAGTACGCCGGCAGGCCGGGGTCCTCGACGAGCTTGCGGTACGCGGTGTGGGCGGCGTCCGAGACGGTGTCCATGGCCGCGTCCCAGCGGGCGAGGGCCTCGTCGGACTGGCGCGGCGCGGTGTGCAGGGCGGAGGCCTGCAGGGTGGCGGCGACGGTCAGTTCGAGGTTCTCCCGGGCGAGGGACGGGATGAGGTACTTGTCGGAGATGACCTCGCCCTGCTCGGTCACCTTGATCTCGCCCTCCAGGGTGCCCCAGGGCTGGGCGAGGATCGCGTCGTGCGAGGGGCCGCCGCCGCGGCCGACGGTGCCGCCGCGGCCGTGGAAGAGCCGCAGGCGGACGCCGTAGCGGTGGGCGACGTCGCGGAGCCTGCGCTGCGCGCGGTGGATCTCCCACTGGGAGGTGGTGATGCCGCCGAACTTGGAGGAGTCCGAGTAGCCGAGCATGACCTCCTGGACGTCGCCGCGGAGCGAGACGAGGCGCCGGTAGGAGGGGTCGGCGAGCATGTCGTCGAGGATGACGTCGGCGGCCTTGAGCTCGTCGGTGGTCTCCAGGAGCGGCACGATGCCGATCTTGGCCCAGCCGCCGTGCAGGTCGATCAGGCCGGCCTCGCGGGCGAGGACGGCGGCCGCGAAGACGTCGTCGGCGCCCTGGCACATCGAGATGATGTACGACTCGATGACCTCCGGGCCGAAGCGCTCGAAGGACTCCTTGACGGTGTGGAAGACGCCGAGGGTCTTCTCGCCGGCGGCGTCCAGCGGGGCCGGGGTGGGGGCGAGCGGGCGGCGCGAGCGCAGCTCCTTGGCGAGCAGCTTCTGCCGGTAGTCGCGGGGCATGTCCGCGTACCGCCAGGACTCCTCGCCGAGGCGGTCGAAGAGCTGGCCGAGGGCGTGGTGGTGGGCCTCGGCGTGCTCGCGGACGTCCATGGTGGCGAGCTGGAGGCCGAAGGCGGAGAGGGTGCGGATGACCCGGTCCATGCGGCCGTCGGCGAAGAGGGCGCCGCGGTGCTCGCGCAGCGAGGTCTGGATGAGGGTGAGGTCGCGGATGAGTTCGGCGGTGCCGAGGTAGTCGCGGCCGTCCTGGTGCGGGGTGCCGTGGGCGAGGCGCTCGCGGGTGTTGACGAGCTTCTGCCGGATGCAGGTGGCCTTGAGGCGGTACGGCTCCTCGGCGTTGAGGCGCTTGTAGCGGGGGCTGATCTCCGGGAGGAGTTCCAGGTCGCGCTGGAGGGAGTCCAGGAGTTCCTGGGTGGCTCCGGTGTAGCGGATGGAGTTGGAGAGCAGGCCGCGGAGGAAGTCGACGAGTTCGAGGGCGTCGGTGATGCCGTGCTCGTGCTGCAGGATCAGGATGTCCCAGGTCACCTGCGGGGTGACGTTGGGGTTGCCGTCGCGGTCGCCGCCGATCCAGGTGCCGAAGGTGAGGGGGCGGGTGCCGGCGGGCAGTTCGACGCCGACGCGCTCCAGTTCTGCGGCGAGGTCCTCCAGGACGTCGCCGACGGCGTTGGCGTGCAGCTCGTCGAGGTAGTAGATGGCGTTGCGGGCCTCGTCGGCGGGCTCGGGGCGAACCACCCGGAGTTCGTCGGTCTGCCAGATGAGGTCGATGTTCTCGGCGAGCCGGAGGTCGGTGCGGCGCCGCTCGGACTGGCTGACCGGGGTCTCCAGGAGGGCGGCGATCCGGCGGAGCTTGTTGAGGACGGAGCGGCGGGCGGCTTCGGTGGGGTGCGCGGTGAAGACGGGCCGTACGTTGAGGTTCTTGACGGTCTCGCGGACGTGCTCGGGGTCGCCGTCCTTGAGCATGTCGGCGGTGCGGGCGAGGAGGCCGCCCTCGGCGGCGCGCTTCTCGCGCATCTCGCGGCCGCGGTGGACCTGCTCGGTGACGTTCGCGAGGTGGAAGTAGGTGGAGAAGGCGCGCACGAGCTTGGCGGCCGTCTCGAGTTCGACGCCGCGGAGCAGCTCGGCGGCGGCCTCGCCGTCCTCGCGGGTGAGGCGGCGGACCTTCTCGACGAGGTCGAGGAGCTCGTGGCCTTCCTGGCGTACGAGGGTCTCGCCGAGGAGGTCGCCCAGTCGGCGGATGTCGGCGCGCAGCTCGGCGCTGGCGGTGGGGGTCTGGTCGGCACTGCTCACAGGTGCGGCTCCTTGCAGTGTTTGAGCACGTCTGGAGGGGTTCTGGAGGCTTGCGGACCGCGCTGTCCGACGCCCCCAGGATAGGTGTCCACATGGTGGGCGGCGGGCAGGCCCCTCTTTGTGCCCTCTTGCCGCGCGCCACGGCGCTGCCATACTTACGACGCCGTAGGTTACGGAGGCGTAGCCACGGCTTCGTGCTTCGACGCGTTTCCCTCTTTTCACTCACCCCCCAGGGACCCCCATGACCATGAGCCCCGAGCTGACGGCGGCGTCCGCGGCGCCGGACGACACCGCGGCCCTGCCCTCCGCCACGCTGGGCGGGGACAGCAAGCGTTCGATCGAGCAGATCACCCTGCTGCTGTTCATCACGGTGCCGTTCCTGGCGCTCCTCGCGGCGGTGCCGCTGGCGTGGGGCTGGGGGGTGAGCTGGCTGGACCTGGGGCTGCTGGTGGCGATGTACTACATCGGCTGTCACGGGATCACGATCGGTTTCCACCGGTACTTCACGCACGGTTCCTTCAAGGCGAAGCGGCCGCTGCGGATCGCGCTGGCGATCATGGGGTCGCTGGCGGTGGAGGGTCCGCTGGTGCGGTGGGTGGCGGACCACCGCAAGCACCACAAGTTCTCGGACGCGGAGGGTGACCCGCACTCGCCGTGGCGGTTCGGCGAGACGGTGCCGGCGCTGATGAAGGGCCTGTGGTGGGCGCACATCGGCTGGATGTTCGACGAGGAGCAGACGCCGCAGCACAAGTACGCGCCCGATCTGATCAAGGACCCGGCGATCCGGGCGATCTCGCGCCAGTTCGTGCTGTGGACGATCGTGTCGCTCGCGGTCCCGCCGCTGGTGGGCGGTCTGGTGACGATGTCGTGGTGGGGCGCGTTCACGGCGTTCTTCTGGGGCTCGCTGGTGCGGGTGGCGCTGCTGCACCACGTGACGTGGTCGATCAACTCGATCTGTCACGCGGTCGGCAAGCGTCCGTTCAAGTCGCGCGACCGCTCGGGCAACGTGTGGTGGCTGGCGGTGCTGTCCTGCGGCGAGTCCTGGCACAACCTGCACCACGCGGACCCGACCTCGGCCCGGCACGGGGTGCTGCGCGGTCAGGTCGACTCCAGCGCGCGGCTGATCCGCTGGTTCGAGCAGCTGGGCTGGGCCACGGATGTGCGCTGGCCGGCGAAGTCCCGCATCGAAGCCCGCCGCCAGAGCGCGCCCGCAGACGCGGCATGATGGAAGACGTGGCGATCGAGGGCAGGACCGGCGGTACCGGCAGCAGCGGCGGAGAGCAGAAACCCCGGCGGGGCCGCCGGGTGCGGATGACGGGCGCGGAGCGCCGGGAGCAGCTCCTCGACATCGGTCGCACGCTCTTCGCGGAGAAGGGCTTCGAGGGCACGTCGGTGGAGGAGATCGCGGCGAAGGCCGGGGTCTCCAAGCCGGTGGTGTACGAGCACTTCGGGGGCAAGGAGGGGCTGTACGCGGTCGTCGTCGACCGGGAGATGCGGCAGCTCCTGGACGGGGTGACGGGGGCGCTGACGGCGGGGCATCCGCGGGAGCTCCTGGAGCAGGCGGCGTTCGCGCTGCTCGACTACATCGAGAACTACACGGACGGGTTCCGGATTCTCGTACGGGATTCGCCGGTGGCGCAGTCGACGGGCACGTTCGCGTCGCTGATCAGTGACATCGCCACGCAGGTGGAGGACATCCTGGGTCTGGAGTTCAAGGCCCGGGGCTTCGATCCGAAGCTGGCGCCGCTGTACGCGCAGGCGCTGGTGGGCAGTGTGGCGCTGACGGGCCAGTGGTGGCTGGATGTGCGCAAGCCGAAGAAGGCGGAGGTCGCGGCGCATCTGGTGAACCTGGCGTGGCACGGGCTGGACGGTCTGGAGCAGAAGCCGCGGTTGATAGGGCACCGCAAGAACTGAGCCGGCGGTGGGCGGGCGGCGTGCGGGCGGCGGGCTCCGCCGGTGGGGCCGCCCGTGCCGGTACTCCGGTGCGCGCCGACCTGGTCCGTGAGTAGACTCCCGTTCAACCGTCCGAGGGGCGCTCCGGCCCGCGAACGAGGTCGTCTCCGCGTGGCCCCAACGGCCCGCGCGGACGCCGTTCCGCGCTGTGCGAGCCGCTCTCCGGTTCTTTCGCACCTCTGATCCCTGGGGGGGATCCCTTGTCCTTCCGTTCTTCCACGCGCGCGCGTCGGCTCGCCGCCTGCACCGCGCTCGTCCTCTCCGCCGGCATGCTCCTCGCCGGCCCCGCGTCCGCCGGCACCCCGGCGCCGCACCCGGCCGTCGAGAAGCCGACGGCCGACTTCACCCCGCCGTCGCTGACGCGGCCCGCTGCGGGCGCGGCCCGTGCGGGTGCCACGGCGACCGACGGCGTCGGTGCCTCTCCGATGCTGTCGGACTTCGACGGCGACGGGAGCGGCGACCTGATCTACCGCGGCTGGGACGGCAACGTCTACACGGCCCCGACCTCGACCCAGGGCGGCCAGTTCGGGTACTTCGCGGAGCAGCCGCCGAAGGACATCGTCCCGATCGGCAACCAGGACGGGAACGCCAGCGGCCCCGAGGTCCTCCTGCTGTCGCAGACGGGCCGGCTCAGCATGTACGCGGACGCCACGCCCACCGACGCCACGTACGTCTGGCAGGGCAGCGGCTGGGGCGCCTACAACAAGATCCTCGCGCCGGGCGACGTGAACGACGACGGCCGTGCCGACCTGCTCGCGCGCGACCTCAACGGCAACCTGTACCTGTACTACGCCACGGGCAACCGCACCGCGCCGTTCTCGGCGCGGGTGGGTCTCGGTGCCGGCTGGAACGCGTACGACCAGCTCTTCGGCGTCGGCGACAACAACGGCGACGGCTGGGCCGACATGTACGCCCGTGACAGCGCCGGCGGCCTGTGGTTCTACGGCGGTACGGGCGACAAGTCGAAGCCCTTCGGCACGCGCAAGTACATCGGCCCGGGCTGGGGCATCTACAACCAGGTCTTCCCGGTCGGCGACGACAACGGCGACGGCAACGGCGAGCTGATCGCCCGCGACCTCAAGGGCACGCTCTGGTACTACACCGGCAAGGGCGCCGGCACCCTGGGCGCCCGCGTGCAGGTGAGCGACCCGGGCGGCTGGGCCGGCGTCCCGCAGTTCGGCGGGGCGGGCAACAACCCGGTCATGGGCAACAAGGAAGGCGTCCTGGCGCGGGACAAGGCCGGGACCCTGTTCTGGTACGGCGTCTCGAGCACCGGCAAGCTGGGCGGGCGCAACCAGCTCGGCGACACGGGCGGCTGGGCGGGCGCCAACTTCACGCACCTGTCCTCGATGGACCTGGACGCCTCCTCCGACAACTCGGAGATCTACCAGGGCGTCCTCTACATCGCGAGCAACCGCATCGGCAGCGGCTGGGGCATCTACAACACGGTCGTCGGCCCCGGCGACCTGTCGGGCGACGGCCAGGGCGACCTGCTGGCCCGTGACGGCTCGGGCGTCCTCTACCTGTACAAGGGCAACGGCGCCGGTACCGCGCTGTCGGGCCGGATCAGGATCGGCAGCGGCTGGGGCGCGTACAACAAGCTCCTCGGCGCCGGCGACTACACCGGCGACGGCCGCACCGACCTGCTGGCCCGCACCTCCGGCGGCGACCTGTACCTGTACCCGGGCTCGGGCGTCTCGACCGCGCCGTTCAAGGCCCGTGTGAAGATCGGCACCGGCTGGAACGGCTACAGCAAGCTGGTGGCCCCCGGTGACCTCAACGCCGACGGCAAGGCCGACCTGCTGGGTGTCACCTCCGGCGGCGACCTCTACGCCTACCTGAACACCGCCCCCGCGAAGTTCGGGGCGCGGGCGAAGATCGGCACGGGCTTCGGCATCTACAACGCCATGTCCTGACCCTTCCCGGTCCACGCGTGCCCCGTACCGGAATGCCGGTGCGGGGCCGCGCTGCGTTCACGTAAAGATCACTGGCGTAAAACCCCAGGGTGAGTAGACTCGCGTTCAACATCCGGGGGGGTGTTCCGACCTTCGGGCGATGTCGTCTCCACGGGCCCCACAGGCCTGCGCTGACGCCGTTCGATGCCGTGCGAGCCCCCCTGTGTGGTTCTGTCTCGAACCTCTGATCCCTGGGGGGGATCTTGATTTTCACGCGTTCCACGCGTGCGCGCCGCGTCGCGGCCTGCACCGCTCTCGCTCTCTCCGCCGGCATGCTCCTCGCGGGCCCGGCGTCCGCCGACACCCCGGCGCCGGCCCCCAAGGCCGTGAAGAAGGAGGCCTCCTCCTTCAGCATCCCGAAGCTGTCGCTCCCGAAGCAGGACTCCGGCCGCGCGGGCATCGCCTCCGCCGAGGCCGGCTCGCTGCTCCTGTCCGACCTGGACTACGACGGCTACGAGGACATGATCCTCCGCGGTGTGGACGGTGAGCTGTACAGCAGCACCACCACCGGCGCGGACGACCTCTTCGACCTCGGCCGGGTGGACGACGTCGCCAAGGAGATCGTCCCGATCGGCCAGCAGGGCGGTGCCCTGGTCAACCCCGAGGTGCTCGTCCTCTCCGAGAACGGCACGCTCACCCTGTACCTCGACGCCGGTGCGAGCGGCACCGCGTCCAAGGCGGTCGTGGGCGGCGGCTGGCAGATCTACAACAAGGTCACCTCGCCCGGCGACGTGAACGCCGACGGCCGGGCCGACGTGGTCGCCCGCACCAAGGACGGCCAGCTGTACCTGTACCTGGCGACGGGCAACATGACCCAGCCGCTCGGCACCCGGATCAGCGTGGGCTCCGGCTGGAACGCGTACGACCAGCTCGTCGGTCTCGGCGACGGCACCGGCGACGGCAAGGCCGACCTGTACGCCCGCGACGCGGCCGGCGCCCTGTGGTTCTACGCCGGTACGGGCGACACCGCCCACCCCTTCGGCACCCGCAAGGCCATCGGCCCGGGCTGGGGCATCTACAACCAGATCATGCCCGCCGGCGGCGGCAACCTGGTCGCCCGGGACAACGCCGGCACGCTGTTCTTCTACGGGGGCAACGGCGACGGCACCCTGGGCGGACGCCAGCAGGTCGGCGAGGCGGGTTACTGGGCGGGCGTCACGCACTTCGCCGGCTCCGGCGCCTACCCGTACACCGGCAAGGAGGGCGTCATCGCGACCACGCCCGCCGGGGCCCTGTACTGGTACACCAACAGCACCACGGGCAAGCTGGACACGCGCATCGAGATCAGCGAAGCGGGCACGTGGAACGGTGTGGGCCTGACGCACCTGTCCTCGCTGAACGCGGACGCCCTCTCCGACTTCGCCGTGATGATCGACGGCGACCTGAGCGTCGACGGCAACGACATCGGCAGCGGCTGGGGCATCTACAACACCCTCGTCGGCCCCGGTGACCTGTCGGGCGACGGCAAGGGCGACCTGCTGGCCCGCGACCGCTCCGGCGTCCTCTACCTGTACAAGGGCAACGGCGCCGGTACGGCCCTGTCCACGCGCATCAAGGTCGGCAGCGGCTGGGGCGCGTACGACAGGCTCGTCGGCGCCGGCGACTACACCGGCGACGGCCGGTCCGACCTGCTGGCCCGCACCTCGGGCGGCGACCTGTACCTGTACCCGGGCACGGGTGTCGCGGCCACGCCGTTCTCCACCCGCGTGAAGATCGGCACCGGCTGGAACACGTACACCAAGCTGGTGGCCCCCGGTGACCTCAACGCCGACGGCAAGGCCGACCTGCTGGGTGTCACCTCCGGCGGCGACCTCTACCGCTACCTGAACGTCGCCCCCGCCAAGTTCGGCCCGCGGGCCAAGCTCGGCTCGGGCTGGGGGATCTACAACTCCGTCCAGTAAAGGACCGAGGGTCTTCCACGGACGCCCCGCACCGGAGTTCCGGTGCGGGGCGTCCGCGCGTTAACGGCCCGATGGGGGTCACGACTTCTTGCGGGCGACGGCGAAGATGCGGCGGAACGGGAAGACCGTGCCGTGCGGGCCGGGCGGGTAGGCCTCGCGGAGCAGCGCGCGGTACTGGGCGAGGAAGGCGGCGACGGCCTCCTGGTCGTCGCCCAGGGTGGTGAGGACGGGCCGCAGCGCGGTGCCCTTGACCCAGTCGAGGACGGGGTCCTCGCCCTGGAGCAGCTGGCAGTACGTGGTCTCCCAGACGTCCGCCTCGCAGCCGAGGTCGGTGAGGCGGGCGAGGTAGTCGGCGGTGTCGAGGATGTGGACGTAGCGGCGGCCCTGGTCGCGGAGGCGGGAGCGCCATTCGGGGGTCTCGCAGAGCTCGCCGAGCAGGGCGTGGCTGGGCGAGGTGAAGTTGCCGGGGACCTGGAAGGCCAGGGTGCCGCCGGGATGGAGGCCGTCGATCCAGGCGGCGAAGGACTCGGGATGGTTGGGCACCCATTGGAGGGCGGCGTTGGAGACGATCAGGTCGTAGGGCTCGTCGGGGGTCCAGTGGGCGGCGTCGGCGGGCCGGAAGTCGAGCCAGCCGCCGCCGAGGGTGGTGCCGGACCAGTCCTTCTCGGCGCGCTCCAGCATCTCGGTGGAGAGGTCGAAGCCGGTGATGTGCGCGTCGGTCCACCGGTCGGCGAGGAGGACCGTCACGTTGCCGGGTCCGCAGCCGAGGTCGGCGATGCGGGCGGGCCGGTCCTGGGCCGGCAGCTGCGGTATTCGGGCGAGCAGATCGAGGAACGGGCGGGTGCGGTGGCCGGAGTGACGGAGGTACTGCTGCGGGTCCCAGGTGGGTGCGGCTGAGTCGACGGAATGCATGTTCGAAGCCCCCTTGCTGGCACGAGTTGCCGAAGCGGAACGAGTTCCGGCGGGGTCCCTTCCCCATAGTCCAGGGAAATATATCTTGACTCCAAGATACTTGACATCGAGAAACTCGAACACAAGAGACTTTATGTCAACAGACCCTCTACACTGATCGTCATGGAGGACGAGGTCGACCGACTGGTCGCAGCATGGCGCCGTGAGCGCCCCGACCTCGACGTGGAACCGCTCGAGGTGCTCAGCCGTGTCTCGCGGCTCGCCCGCCACCTCGACCGCGCCCGTCGGCTCGCCTTCTCCGAGCACCAGCTGGAGCCCTGGGAGTTCGACGTCCTCACCTCGCTGCGCCGCGCCGGAGCCCCGTACCAGCTCTCCCCCGGCCAGCTCCTCACCCAGACCCTGGTCACCTCGGGCACCATGACCAACCGCATCGACCGGCTCACCAAGAAGGGCCTCGTCGAGCGGCTCCCCGACCCCAGCGACCGGCGCGGGGTCCTCGTCCGGCTCACCCCCGAGGGCCGCGACCGCGCCGACGAGGCGCTCGCCGGACTCCTCGCGCAGGAGCGCGCCATCCTGGCCCAGCTCTCCCGCGCCCAGCGCGGCGAACTGGCCGGACTGCTACGCCGGCTGACCGCCCCGTTCGACAACATCCCCGGGTAGCACCGGCTCCGCGGGACCCACACCCGCCCGGCGGGCCAGCGCCACCGCCGCGAGCGTCGAGTGCACGCCCAGCTTCCCCAGCACGTTCTGCATGTGCGTGCGGACGGTGTGCGGGGAGAGGAACAGCCGCTCGGCGACCGCCTTGCGGCCCAGGCCCGCGACCATGCAGCGCAGCACCTCCCGCTCGCGCGGCGTCAGCGACTCCACGAGCCGCTCACTGTCCGACCGGTGCCTGCGCGCCTCCGTCAACTCCCGCAGAACGCCCGTGAGCAGCGCGGGCGGCAGATGCGTCTCGTCCCGCAGCACGCCCCGCACGACCGCGAGGAGCCGCTGCAGCGAGCAGTCCTTCGCGACCCAGCCGGAGGCCCCGGCCTGCAGCGCGAGCGCGGCCCTGCGCGGGTCGTCCTTCTCCGCGAGGACGACCGTGCGGAGCGCGGGCTGCACCCGTCGTACGCCCGTGACCAGCGAGATCCCGTCCACCGCGCCCTCCGCGTCCGCGGGCACCACGCGCGCCACGGCCGCTCCGGCCGGTCCCGCGCCCAGCTCGGCGTCGACGAGCAGCACGTCGAACCTGCGGCCCTCCGCCGCGCCGCGCTCCAGGCAGCGCAGGGCCGCCGGGCCGCTGCCGGCGGCGGCGACGTCGACATCGGGCTCCGCCGCGAGGGCGGCGGCCAGCGATTCGGCGAAGATGCGGTGGTCGTCCACCACCAGGACGCGGATGCGTGCCACGGACACTCCCAAGTGTCGAGGAACGGACCGACGCGGGTACGGCGCCGGAGGCGGGTCCGCCGAAGGCACGGCCGCCGCCGTGCGTTGACTGTTACCCCGCTTCTGGCGCCGTACCCGACGGGTCTCGCCCCCTGAACAGCACCGGCCCCCACCGGCGCTGCCCCTCAGAGTAGGGGCGGGGCGCCGCGGTGGGGGCCGATTCGCGGAACTGTCCGAAGCAGTCCGGGTGTGTGCGGTGGTTCAGAGGCGGCGCGCGCCCGCCGAGGCGACGGCCGGGAAGATCCCCGGGGCGGCGTACCCGGCCTCGGCGAAGGCCTTGCCGACGGCGGCCGACACGGCCTCCGCCCGCTCGGTCTCCACGAGGACGACGGCCGAGCCGCCGAAGCCGCCGCCGGTCATCCGGGCGCCGAGCGCCCCGGCGGCGTTGGCCGCCTCGACGACGAGGTCCAGCTCGGGGCAGGAGACCCGCAGATCGTCCCTGAGGGAGGCGTGGCCCTCGGTGAGGACCGGGCCGACGGCCCGGGTGGCGCCGGCGTCGAGCAGCGCGATGGTCCGCTCCACCCGGTCGTTGTCGGAGACGACGTGCCGCACGTACCGCAGAATCGTCTCGTCGCTCAAACGCCCGAGCGCTTCGAGCAGATGCGCGGCGCTCACTTCGCGCAGGGTGCGCACGCCGAGCGCCCGCGCACCCGCTTCACACCCGGCGCGCCGCTCGGCGTACGCGCCGTCTCCGAGCGCGTGCTTCACGCGGGTGTCGACGACGAGCAGCCGGAGCCCCTCGTGCGCCAGGTCGAAGGGGACCTGACGGTACGAGAGGTCGCGGGTGTCCAGATGGAGCGCGTGGCCCTCCTCGGCGCAGGCGGAGGCCATCTGGTCCATGACGCCGCAGGGCACGCCGACGAAGGCGTTCTCGGCGCGCTGGGCGAGCCGGGCGAGCTCGGGGCGGGAGATCCCCAGCTCGAACAGGTCGTTCAGGGCGAGGGCGGTGACGACCTCCAGGGCCGCCGACGAGGAGAGCCCGGCGCCGGTCGGCACGGTGGAGGTGAGATGGACGTCGGCGCCGGTGACCGGGTGCCCGGCCTCCCGCAGCGCCCACACGACCCCGGCGGGGTAGGCGGCCCAGCCGCCGCCGGAGAGCGGCTCCAGGGCGTCGACGTCCAGCTGGACGATCCCGCCGTCGACGTCGGCGGAGTGCAGGCGCAGGACGCCGTCGTCGCGGCGGGAGACGGCGGCGACGGCGGTGTGCGGAAGCGCGAGCGGCAGCACGAAGCCGTCGTTGAAGTCGGTGTACTCCCCGATGAGGTTGACCCGCCCGGGGGCGGCCCAGACCCCGTCGGGCGCGGCGCCGTACAGCGCCTCGAAGTCGGCGGCGACGGTCGTCGACGTCATGGACGGACTCCTGCCTGCTGCTGTGCGAACGCCCAGGCGTCGGCGACGACATCGGCCAGGTCCGGGCGGGAGGGCGTCCAGCCGAGCCGCTCGCGGGCGGCCTCGGCGGAGGCGACCAGGACGGCGGGGTCGCCGGGGCGGCGCTCCGCGGTGATCTCGGGGATCGGGTGGCCGGTGACCTTGCGGACGGTCTCGACGACCTCGCGGACGGAGAAGCCGTTGCCGTTGCCGAGGTTGCAGACCAGGTGCTCGCCGGCGGTCATGGCGTCGAGCGCGAGGAGGTGGGCCTCGGCGAGGTCGGCGACGTGGATGTAGTCGCGGACGCAGGTGCCGTCCGGGGTCGGGTAGTCCTCGCCGTACACCGAGATCGCCTCGCGGCGGCCCAGGGCGACCTGGAGGACGAGCGGGATCAGATGGGACTCGGGCTCGTGGCGCTCGCCGAGCGTGCCGTACGCCCCGGCGACGTTGAAGTAGCGCAGCGAGACGGCGGCCAGGCCGTGGGCCGCGCACTCCCCGCCGATCATGTGGTCGACGGCCAGCTTGCTCGCCCCGTACGGGCTGGTGGGGGCCGTCGGCGCGGTCTCGGTGATCGGCACGGTCTCCGGCTCGCCGTAGGTGGCGGCGGTGGAGGAGAAGACCAGCCTGCGGACCCCGGCGGTGCGCATCGCGGCGAGCAGGGCCATGGTGCCGCCGACGTTGTTCTCCCAGTACTTCTCGGGCTTGGCGACCGATTCGCCGACCTGGGAGAAGGCGGCGAAGTGCAGGACTCCGTCGTAGGAGCCGTCGAGCCATCGCGCCGCGTCCTGGATGCGGCCCCGGATGAACTCGGCGCCCTCGGGGACGGCTTCGGCGAAGCCGGTGGAGAGGTCGTCGAGGACGGTGACCCGGTGGCCCCGCTCCAGGAGGTGGGCGGCGACCACGCTGCCCACGTACCCGGCCCCTCCGGTCACCAGATACTTCCGCGTCATGCGCTTGCCACCTCTCGGAGTCGTCGGGCCGCGTCCTCCGGCCGTACGTCGTTCATGAACGCGCCCATGCCGGACTCGGTGCCCGCGAGGAACTTCAGCTTGCCAGAGGCCCGCCGGACGGTGAAAAGCTCCAGGTGCAGTCCGAGGTCCTCGCGCCGCTCGTCCGTGAACGGCGCCTGGTGCCAGGCGGCGATGTAGGGCGTCGGCGGCTCGTCCGGGCCGAAGATCCGGTCGAAGCGCCTCAAGAGTTCCAGGTAGACCTGTGCGCACTCTGTGCGCTCCGCCGCGTCCAGGGCGAGCAGGTCCGGCACCCGGCGCTTGGGGTGGAGGTGGACCTCGTACGGCCAGTGCGCGGCGTACGGCACGAAGGCGATCCAGTGCTCGGTCTCCAGGACCACCCGCTCGCCGTCGGCCTTCTCGCGGGCGACGAGGTCGTCGAAGAGGTTCCGTCCGGTCGCCGCGCGGTGCTCGTCGGCGCGGCGGCGCATGGCGGCCGTGCGGGGCGTGACGTACGGGAAGGCGTAGATCTGGCCGTGCGCGTGCGGCAGGGTGACGCCGATCTCCGCGCCGCGGTTCTCGAAGCAGTAGACCTGCTCGACGCCGGGCAGGGCGGAGAGGGCGGCGGTCCGGTCGGCCCAGGCGTCGAGGACGAGTCCGGCGCGCTCCTCGGTGAGGTCGGCGAAGGAGTCCGTGTGGTCGTCGGTGAAGCAGACGACCTCGCAGCGGCCGACGCCGCCGGAGAGGGAGGGGAAGCGGTTCTCGAAGACCGCGACCTCGTAGCTCTCCTCGGGGATCTCGCTCTCCCGGCCGTCCCTGGCGGGGCAGAGCGGGCAGGCGTCGGCCGGCGGGTGGTAGGTGCGGGCCTGCCGGTGCGAGGCGATGGCGACGGGATCGCCGGTGAGCTCGTCGTACCGGATCTCGGAGCGGGAGACGACCGGGGTGAGGGGACGGGGGTCGACGGCGGTGCGGACGGTGTCGTCGCGCGTGTCGTAGTAGATCAGCTCGCGCCCGTCGGCGAGCGTGGTGACGGTCTTCTTCACGGGGTGCCTCCGGGCGGACCAAACAGAACCACGCACAAAGAATCACATTCGAACATCTCAGTCAATGCCGAGGCCGGGCCCCTCACCCGGGGGCCCGGCTACGTCACCTCGTAGGAAGCGTCAGGAGGAGCGGCGCTGCCCCGGCACCGCACGGTCGAGCAGCCCCGTCCGGGCCGCCAGCGCCGCCGCCTCCAGACGCGAACCGACCCCCAGCTTCATCAGCACCCGCTGCACATGCGTCCGCGCCGTGCTCGGCGCGATCCCCATCCCCGCCGCGATCAGCCGGGTGTCCTCGCCCTCCGCGACCCGGACCAGGACCTCCACCTCCCGGTGGGTCAGCAGCCGGAGCAGCCGCTGCGCCTCGTCGTCCGGCTGCGCCGAAGGGTGCAGCAGCTCCTCGAACGCCCCCTGGAGCAGCTGCGGCGACACCGCCGACTCCCCCGCCCGCGCCTTCACCAGCGCCCGCTCGACGCCCTCGATGCGCTCGTCGTGCCGCACGTACCCCGAGGCCCCGGCCGCGAACGCCGCCGCGATCCCGCGCGGCGAGGGCACCGGCCCGAGCACCACCACGGCGACCTGCGGCCGCTCCCGCTTGATCCGTACGACCGGGTCGAAGGCCCCCGGCGCGTCCGGCGCCGCCGTGCCCAGGAGGCAGACCTCCGGCGCCCGGCTCACCACCAGCTCCGCGGCCCCCGCCACCGGCGCGGCCGCCGCGAGCACCCGGTGCCCGCGCAGCTTCAGCGCCGAGGCGAGCGCCTCCGCGAGCAGGCGGTGGTCGTCCACCACCACGAGGCGTACGCCCATCCCGGTCATCCCCCCTCCTCCTGGCCGGCCGGATGCCCCGGCGGGCCTGACCCGGAAAGCTACACGCTCCCCCGCTCCGGCCGCCGACATGCGCGCGGGCCCCTCCGGATCACCGGAAGGGCCCACGGGCGGACGGCGGGTCGTCAGTGCGCGACGGAGAAGGAGACGATCAGGTACTCCTTGATGTCGTTGGGCGAGGCGTTCTCCCGCGGCTTGCTGACCAGGGTCTCCGAGATGAAGAACCGGCCGTCGCCGTAGAGGAGTTCGGCGCCGTTCAGGCTGAAGCTGCTCTCGACGTTGTGGATCGACTTGTTCGCCGGGTTCTCCAGGAGCAGCGTCTCCTTCATCGTGCCGCCGTCGACCGAGACGATCCGGCCGCCCTGGTCGTAGGGCGGGGCCTTGTAGGCGATGAGGTTGCCGCCGTCCATCCGCAGCGGGACGTACGTGAACTTGTCGCCCGCGTCGGCCTTCTCGGGCACGGTGCGCCCGGTGGCCAGGTCGAAGGCGATGATCTCGTTGGTCTCGCTGCCGTACTCGCCGGTGCTGCCCTCGTGCTCCTCGGTCGGCACGTACAGCCGGCCGTTGCCGACCAGCGCCTGGGTGCAGGACTCGACCTCGGTGGCACGGCAGCGGGCCGCGTACTGGTCCGCGTCCGCCGTGATCTTCGCCTTCAGCTTCCCGGTCTTCTCGTCGATGGAGAAGAAGTCCGAGATGCCGCTGCCGTCACCGGCGGTCTCGCCGACGTCGGCCGCGACGACCAGCGGCTTGGTGGAGATGACCGAGGCGTACTTCACGCCGGGCGGCATCTTGTACTGCGAGAGCGGGGCGCCCGTGGTCGGGTTGAGGTTCTGGATCAGCACGTTCGGGTTGTCGTACTGACCGCACTTGCGGACCGCGACGAGGCCCTCGCCGCCGCCGTACCCCATGTCGTAGCAGTTCTGGTCGTTCGCCTGCGGCTTCCAGCGCGGGTTGCCGTTGGCGAGGTCGAAGGCGGCGCCGCCGTCGGTGCCGCCGGCCGCGACGGTCGCCCCGCTGAGGGTGACCTCGGTGAACCGGGCCTTCTGGTCGCCGGCGGAGCCGCCGGTGACCGAGGTGGACCAGAGCAGCTTGCCGGTGTTCAGGTCGACCACGCCGACCTCGGTGCACGGCTGGTAGTAGCGCGGGCCCACCCGCTTGGTGGCCTCGAAGAGGATCGGCGCCTTGTTGTCGGCGGTGACGTGCCGCGAGGCGCCGCAGACCTGGCCGGTCAGCGGCAGCGTCCACAGGACGCTGCCCTTGTCCAGGTCGTAGCCCACGAGCGAGTTCACGCCGGGCTTCACGAACGCCTTGTCGGTGATCCAGGAGCCGGAGACGTCGGTGATGTCCGCGACCTTCGGCTGCGCGATCTGGAAGGTCATCGTCGACTTGGTGTCGGCCGGCGGCTTCTCCTTGCCGCCGCCGCCCAGGCCCTTGCCACCGGTGTCGCCGCCACCCGTGGCGGGACCCTGCGAGGTGCCGCCCGAGCCCTTCGCCTCGTTGCCGCCGTCACCGCCGCCGGAGTTGGCGTACCAGATGCCGGCGCCGATGATCAGGACGACGGCGACGGCCGCCGCGATGACGATCTGGAGCTGCGCCGACAGCTTCTTGCCGCCGCCGGCCGGGGCCGGGGCCGCGACGGGCTGCTGGTAGCCGCCGTACTGCGGCTGCTGCGGCTGAGTCGGGTAGCCGTACGGGGGCTGGACCGGCTGCTGGGGCTGCTGCGGCTGCTGGTAACCGCCGTACTGCGGGGGCTGCTGCGGCTGCTGGGGCTGCTGGGGCGCCGTCGGGTACCCGTACGGCTGCTGCTGCGGGTACCCGTAGCCGGGCTCCGGCTGGGGCGCCGGCGGCTGCTGCGGGTAGCCGTAACCGGGCTCCGGCTGGGCCGGAGGCTGCTGCGGCGGCGGGGGCGTCGGGGCGCCGAAGCCGCCCTGCGGGTCCGGGGGCTGGTTCGGCGGCGGCGGGGGTGGCTGCGTCATCGGTCCGTGTACCTCACTTGCTGAAGGCCATCATCGTCTTGACCTGCATCTCGTCCTTGTCGTTGGACGCCGACACACGGCCGCTCGCCACCACGAAGGTGCCATTGCCGTAGGCGAAGCTCGCGTCGTAGAAGTTGCTCTCGATCCCGGCGGCCGAGGCCGGGTGCTGGAGCAGGATCTTCGGCGCGCCGCCGGTCGGGGCGAGGGTGGCGACGGCGCCGCCCTTGTCGTACGACGGGTCCACGTACAGCAGGACCTGCCCGCCGTCCATGCGCAGCGGCGTCATCGGCTGGTCGCCCGGGGCCTTGGAGCGCCACTTGGCCTTGCCGGTGTTCAGGTCGAAGGCGACGACCTCGTTGCCCTTGCCGTAGCCGGTCTCGGTGGCCATGTAGAAGGTGTTCGCGTCGGCGGCGACACCGGTGCAGCCCTGGAGGTTCTTGCCGAAGATGACGAAGCTGCCGCCGCACGAGGGAGCGAACTTGTCGTTGCCGCCCTGGATCTGCGAGCGCAGCTTGCCGTTGGCGTTCAGCGCGAAGATGGACCACTTCTTCTGGTCGCGCTGGGTGGCCGAGACGACCAGCGGGTCGACCGAGTAGACCTTGTCGACCTCCCAGTTCGCCTCCAGCTGGAAGGTGAACTTCGGCTTGCCGGTGTTGGGGTCGACCTCGCCGATGGCCTGGAGCTTCTTGGTGGTGCTGCCCGAGGGGCAGTCCATGGCGGCGATCAGCTTGCTGCCGCCCGCGAAGGCGAAGGGCTTGCAGCCGCTGTCGGCGCCCTTGAAGAGCTGGTGGCCGTCGGCGAGGGAGAAGCCGTACGCGCTGCTGGAGCCGGCCGCGGTGACCGTGTTGCCGCTGATGGCAAGGGTGTTGTCGGAGAAGGCGAAGAGGCCCGTGGCCTTCGGGACGGCCTTCTTCCAGCCGGCCTTGCCGGTCTTGAGGTCGACCTTCTGGAGCTGGGTGCACTTGGCGCCGTCCTTGGCGCTCTCGGCGTAGCCGAAGACCATGGAGCCGTCGGCGGCGGGCTCCGGCGGGACCGCGCAGAGCTCGAACGGCAGGTCGACGTGCCACTTGCGCTTGCCGTCGCTCAGGCCGTAGCCGTCGACGCCCTTGTACATCGCCTTGACGACGGTGTCGCCGACGATCCACGGGCCGAAGACGTCGGAGCCGTTGCGGGGCAGGTCGACGTCGTTCTTCAGCAGCCAGTTGACCTTCGCCTCGCCGGCCTGGCGGCCCGCGTTGAGGTCCTCGTCGCCGTTGCCGCCGTCGCCCGTGCCGTCGCCCTGGTCCACCGACTCGGTGGGCTTAGGAGCGCCGGAGGAGGAGGTGGCCGTGGCGGTGGGCTGGGCGGCCGGGTCCTTGTCGTCGTCCCCGCCGACGACGGCCCAGGTCGTGACGGCGGCGACCAGGACGGCCGCGGCGGCCACGCCGGCGACGATTCCGGTCCTGCCCTTGAACGGGCCGCCGCCACCGGGGCCCTGGGGCGGGGTGGGGGCGCCCTGGTACATGGGCTGGGTGGGGTAACCGCCGTAGGGGTTCGGCTGCTGACCGTACGGGCCGGGCTGACCGGGCTGGCCCTGCTGCGGGTACCCGTAGGGGGGCTGCGCCGGCTGTCCGTAGGGACCGGGCTGTCCGGCCTGTCCGGGCTGGCCATAGGGACCCGGCTGACCGTACGGACCGGGCTGCGGGGCCTGGCCCGGCTGTTGCGGGTAGCCGTAACCGGGCTGCGTGGCGGGCGGGGTCGGCGGCGCCTGCGGCGGGACCGGCGGAGCCTGCGGCGGCACGGGCGGCACGGCCGGACCCTGGCTCGGGGCCTGGTTCGGGGCCTGGTTCGGGTCCTGGGGGGCTCCGAAGCCCCCCGGCGGCTGGTTGCTGGGCGGCTGGGTCATCAGCGGTTCCCCCTTGACGTGAACGGGTTTTCTTTCTACCACTCACGCGCTGGCGCAAAAGCGACCGGTCCGCCCCTTGTACCCAAGGGAGGACCGGCCTGTGATGCCGTTGTTATGCGTCTTCGGCCAGTTCCAGCCAGCGCATCTCCAATTCCTCCCGCTCCCCCGCGAGTTCCCGGAGCTCCGCGTCGAGCTTCGCCACCTTCTCGAAATCGGTGGCGTTGTCGGCGATCTGCGCGTGCAGCTTCGCCTCCCTGTCGGAGAGCTTGTCGAGCTGTCGCTCGACCTTCTGCAGCTCCTTCTTGGCGGCGCGGGCGTCGGCGGCGGAGAGGCCGGACTTCTGCTGCGCGGGCGCGGCGGCGGGCGCCGGCACCGACGCCTCGATCATCTTCTGGCGCCGCTCCAGGTACTCGTCGATGCCGCGCGGCAGCATCCGCAGCGTCTTGTCGCCGAGCAGCGCGAACGTCCGGTCCGTGGTGCGCTCGATGAAGAACCGGTCGTGGGAGATGACGACCATGGAGCCCGGCCAGCCGTCGAGGAGGTCCTCCAGCTGGGTCAGGGTCTCGATGTCGAGGTCGTTGGTGGGCTCGTCGAGGAAGAGGACGTTCGGCTCGTCCATCAGGAGGCGGAGCAGCTGGAGGCGGCGGCGCTCGCCACCGGAGAGGTCGCCGACGGGGGTCCACTGCTTCTCCTTGGAGAAGCCGAACTGCTCGCAGAGCTGACCGGCGGTCATCTCGCGGCCCTTGCCGAGGTCGACGCGGTCGCGGATCTGCTGCACGGCCTCCAGGACGCGCAGCGTGGCGGGGAGTTCGGTGACGTCCTGCGAGAGGTAGGCGAGCCGGACGGTCTTGCCGACGACGATCTTCCCGGCGGCCGGCTGCTCCTCGCCCTGGCTGACGGCCGCTTCGGCGAGCGCGCGCAGGAGTGAGGTCTTGCCCGCGCCGTTGACGCCGACGAGGCCGATGCGGTCGCCTGGCCCGAGCTGCCAGGTGAGGTGCTTGAGCAGCTCCTTGGGGCCGGCGGTGATGCTCACGTCCTCCAGGTCGAAGACGGTCTTGCCGAGGCGGGCGTTGGCGAACTTCATCAGCTCGGAGGTGTCGCGCGGCGGCGGCACGTCGGCGATCAGCTCGTTCGCGGCCTCGATGCGGTAGCGCGGCTTGGAGGTGCGGGCGGGGGCACCGCGCCGCAGCCAGGCCAGCTCCTTGCGCATCAGGTTCTGCCGCTTGGCCTCCTCCGTGGCGGCGATCCGCTCGCGCTCGGCGCGGGCGAAGACGTAGTCGGAGTAGCCGCCCTCGTACTCGTGCACGTCACCGCGCTGCACGTCCCACATGCGGGTGCAGACCTGGTCGAGGAACCAGCGGTCGTGGGTGACGCAGACGAGCGCCGAGCGGCGCTCCTGGAGGTGCTTGGCGAGCCAGGCGATGCCCTCGACGTCGAGGTGGTTGGTGGGCTCGTCGAGGACGATCAGGTCCTGGTCCTCGATGAGGAGCTTGGCGAGCGCGATGCGGCGGCGCTCGCCGCCGGAGAGCGGGCCGATGACCGTGTCGAGGCCCTGCTCGAAGCCGGGCAGGTCGAGCCCGCCGAAGAGGCCGGTGAGCACGTCGCGGATCTTGGCGCTGCCCGCCCACTCGTGGTCGGCCATGACGCCGATGACCTCGTGCCGGATGGTGGCCTTCGGGTCGAGGGAGTCGTGCTGGGTGAGCACCCCGAGGCGGAGCCCGCCGCTGTGGGTGACGCGGCCGGTGTCGGCCTCCTCCAGCTTGGCGAGCATCCGGATGAGGGTGGTCTTGCCGTCGCCGTTGCGTCCGACGACCCCGATCCGGTCCCCTTCGGAGACGCCGAGCGAGACCCCGTCGAGGAGGGCACGGGTGCCGTACACCTTGCTGACGGCCTCGACATTGACCAGGTTGACGGCCACGTTCACTCCTGTACGGGGGATCGATCGACGTCCCAGGGTACGTCGCCGGGCTCTCCCCGCCCGACGGGTGGTATCAGCGGTAGCATAAGAGGCATGAGCGAGCCCACCCAGAAGTACTCGATCAGCATGCCCCGGGACCTCGCGGAGGCGGCACGCGCGCGTGGTGGCCCCTCCGGGCTCTCGGCCTACGTCACCGCCGCCGTCGCCCGGCAGATAGAGCGGGACGACCTCAACGAGCTCATCGCTGTGGCGGAGGCCGAGCACGGCCCTGTCACGGACGAGGAGGTCCAGGCCCGGCGCGAGCGGCTGCGGCGTGCACGCGAGGAGCAGGGCGGCTCGACATCCGGCGAGGCGAGTGCGGCGTGACACCGCCCCGCCCCGAAGCCGCCCCCGGCGGGACGCTGGTGCTCGACAGCGAGGGACTCGCCAAGGCCGTCCTGCGCGACCGCGAGGTCACGGGCTGGCTCGCGCTGGCCCGCGCCGACGACCTGCGGGTCGTGACGAGCGCGGCCACGCTGGTGGAGGTGATGCACCCCCGGATCAACCGGGCCGCCCTGGAGTGGACGCTGTCGCGCCTCGTCGTCGAACCCGTGACCGACGCCGTCGCCCGTCAGGCGGGGGCCCTGCTCGCCGAGGCGGGTCTGCACGGCCACAAGTACGCCATCGACGCGATGGTCGCCGCGACGGCCATCGGGGCGCCCGGTCCCGTCACCGTGCTGACCTCGGACCCTGAGGACCTGCTGGCCCTCTGCCGGGGCCGCGCGACTGTCATCGCGATCTGACCCGCCCCGCCCGCTCCACCAGCAGCCAGCCCACGAGCGCGAGCCCCACCGCCGCCGGGGCCGTGACCGGGACGGCGATCAGGGTCGCCGAGTGACCGTCGAGGAGCCCCGCGAAGCCCGTCAGGGACAGGCCCAGGACGCCGAACAGGGCGAGCGTGATGCCGAGCGCGGCGAGAGGGCCGCCCGCGTCGGTCGCCGGGGCGGCGGGGACCGGCGCCTCGAAGCGGCGGAAGACCGCGACGAGCAGGGCCGTGAGCACGGCCGCCGCCGCGAACCGCAGCGGCACCTGCGCCCACCAGGCGGCCGAGGCCGGGGCCGGCAGCTCCACGCCGAGACCGAGCAGCGCGCCGTACACCCCGAGCATGGCCGTCAGGTGCCACAGGAACGCCGTCATCGCGATCCCGTTCGCGGCGACCACCGCCCGCCACACCCCGGCCCGGGCGAGGAGCCGCGCACCCGGGCCCTTGAGCAGCTCGACCGCGCCGACCAGCCACAGGCCGTGGCAGAGCAGGGCGAGGGTCGGCGGCGCCATGTTCGACACCTTCTCGCCCGGCATCCCCACCATCGACAGCGGGTACGGCCCGAGGGCGACGAGCGCCGTCGCGCCGACGAGGCCCGCGCCGGCGAGCAGCGCCGGGCGGCGGATCATGCCGTCGGCGCGGAGGAAACCGAGCTGGTGGACCGCGAGCCACACGAACGCGAAGTTCAGGAACTCCACGAAGGGCACGCCCGTAGCGAACCGCAGCACGTCCACGGCGACCGCCCCGCCCGCGAGCGCGAAGAACGCGCCCCACCCCCACCGCTCGTGCAGCCGCAGCAGCGGCGGAGTGAAGGCCACCATCGCCAGGTAGATCCCGATGAACCACAGCGGCTGCGTGACGAGCCGCAGCGCCACCCCGGTGAGTCCTCCGTCCGCCCCGGACAGCTGGAGCAGCAGCGCGGCCGCGCCCCACACCCCGACGAACACCATCGTCGGCCGCAGCAGCCGCTGGAGCCGGGCCCTCAGGAAGGCCGCGTACCGCGGGCGGGAGCGGTGGGCGAGGGCGTGCGAGAAGCCCCCCACGAAGAAGAACACCGGCATCACCTGGAACACCCAGGTCACCACCTGGAGTTCCGGCACGACGGCGAGCAGGTTCCCGACCTGCCCGTCGGCGGTGACGGCCGCCATCAGCCAGTGGCCGAGGACGACGACCGCGAGCGAGGCGACCCGGAGCAGATCGACGTACCGGTCCCGCGTCGCCGGTGTGGCGGCGGCGAGTTCACGCGCGCTGATTCCCATACGAGCACGGTCCCGCGACGGCCCGGCCGGCCGTCAGGGCGCGGATACTCAGACGGGAGCTGAGTATGGGAGTACGAGACCCCCGGAGGCGGGTCGCGCAGTGCCAACCGGCCCCAAGCCGTCGGCCACGTGGGCGACCTCCCGGCCATGGCAGCCCGCCTCCCCCGCCCGCGAACCGACAGCCTCTCCTCAGATCACTCGCCACCCGCCGCAGGAGAGTTCATGTCGAGACACCCCCGCCTGGCCGCCGTCGCCCTCGCCACCGCCGCCCTCACCGTGCTCGCCGCGGGCCCCGCGTCGGCCGCCGACCCGACGGTGTCCGATCCCCGCGTCGTCGCCCACTTCGACTTCGACGCCGGGGAGACCCCGGAGAACATCGCCGTCGAACCCGACGGCTCGGCGGTCCTGACCTTCGCCTTCGCCCACAAGGTGGTGCGGGTCGGCAAGAACGGCTCCGGGCCGACGGACCTCGCGGTCCTCCCCACGGTGACCGACCCGACGGGGTCCATCCTCACGGGCATCGCCCGCGCCCACGACGGCACCCTGTACGTCAACTACGTCACCGGCACCGAGGAGGAGAACGGCATCTGGCGCATCCGCCCCGACGGCAGCGCGCCCCAGCGGGTCGTGAAGGTGCCCGTCGACGGCTTCCCCAACGGCCTCGCCCTCGACGAGAAGTGCGACACCCTGTACGCCGCCGACTCGGCCCTCGGCGTCGTGTGGAGCGCTCCGGTGCCCGACGGAAACGTCCAGGTGGAGGCGACGGTCTGGGCCACCGGAGCCGCCCTCCAGCCGAGCGACGAGATCCCCTACGGCGCCAACGGCCTGAAGGTCCACCACGGTGCCGTCTGGGTGTCCAACTCCGCGCAGAGCACCCTGCTCCGCATCCCGATCAGGCACAACAGGACCGCGGGCCCGATCCAGACCAGGGCGACCGGCATCACCGGGATCGACGACTTCGCGTTCACCGGGCACGGCGACACGGTCCTGGCCGCGCGGGTCACGGCCGACAAGCTCGAACTCGTCCGCCCCGACGGCACCCACAAGACCGTCCTCACCGGAGCGGACGGCCTCGACGGCCCGACCTCGGTGGCGGTCCGCGCCAAGACCGTCTACGTCCCCAGCGCGGCCTACTTCACCACCACGGACCCGGACCCGAACCTGCTGCTGGCCCGGATCTCGAAGAACAAGCTCTAGCCCAGGACGACCGCGCCCGGCGCCGGTGACGTCGTCGGGCGGGCCGTGCGGCAGGTGCCGGAGGCGACGAGGGCGGCGGCGACCGTGTCCGCCGTCTCCGCGTCCTTCACCAGGAACGCCGTCGTCGGGCCCGAGCCGGAGACCAGCGCCGCGAGGGCGCCCGCCTCGGTGCCGGCCGCCAGGGTCGCGGTGAGCGAGGGGCGCAGGGAGAGCGCCGGTGCCTGGAGGTCGTTGGCGAGGGTGGCTGCGAGAGCGGCGGTGTCGCCGGTCGCCAGGGCATCGAGGAGCGCCGGTGAGGCGGCCGGCTCGGGGACCTCGACGCCCTCGGTGAGACGGTCGAACTCCCCGTACACCGCCGGGGTCGAAAGACCGCCGTCGGCGACGGCGAACACCCAGTGGAAGGTGCCCCCGACCGGCAGCTCCGTCAGCTTCTCGCCCCGCCCGGTGCCGAGCGCCGCCCCGCCGACCAGGCTGAACGGCACGTCCGAGCCGAGCTCGGCGCAGATCTCCAGGAGCACCTCGCGGGGCGTGTCCAGGCCCCAGAGCGCGTCGCAGGCGAGCAGGGCGCCCGCGCCGTCCGCGCTGCCGCCCGCCATGCCGCCGGCGACCGGGATGTCCTTCTTGATGTGCAGGTGCACGTCCGGCGCGATGCCGTGCCGGGCGGCCAGCAGCTCGGCGGCGCGCGCGGCCAGGTTGCTGCGGTCCAGCGGCACCTTGTCGGCGTCCGGGCCCTCGCAGGTGATCGTCAGCGCGTCGGCGGGGGTGGCGGTGACCTCGTCGTACAGGGAGACGGCGAGGAAGACGTTCGCCAGGTCGTGGAAGCCGTCGGGGCGGGCCGCGCCCACCGCGAGCTGGACGTTGACCTTGGCGGGGACGCGTACGGTCACGCCGCTCATGCCTTCGCCTCCGGCTTGTTCTCCGCGATCCGCGCGAACTCCTCCACCGTCAGCGACTCGCCCCGCGCCTGCGGCGAGATCCCGGCCTTCACCAGGGCCTCCTCGGCGGCCGCGGGCGAGCCCGCCCAGCCCGCGAGGGCCGCGCGCAGGGTTTTGCGGCGCTGCGCGAAGGCCGCGTCGACGACCGCGAAGACCTCCTGCCGGCTCGCGGTGGTCGGGAGGGGCTCGGTGCGGCGGACGAGGGAGACGAGGCCCGAGTCGACGTTCGGCGCGGGCCAGAAGACGTTGCGGCCGATGGCGCCGGCGCGCTTGACCTCGGCGTACCAGTTGGCCTTGACGGAGGGGACTCCGTACACCTTGTTCCCGGGCTTGGCGGCGAGCCGGTCCGCGACCTCGGCCTGGACCATGACGAGGGTCCGCTCGATGGTCGGGAACCGCTCCAGCATGTGGAGCAGGACGGGCACGGCCACGTTGTACGGCAGGTTCGCGACGAGCGCGGTCGGCGGCGGGCCCGGAAGCTCCTCGACGTGCATCGCGTCGGAGTGGACCAGCGCGAAGCGGTCCTTCTTCCCGGGCAGGCGGGCCGCGATCGTGGCGGGCAGCGCGGCGGCGAGCACGTCGTCGATCTCGACGGCGGTCACGCGGTCGGCGGCCTCCAGGAGGGCCAGGGTGAGGGAGCCGAGTCCGGGCCCCACCTCCACGACCACGTCCTCGGGCCGCACCTCGGCCGTGCGGACGATCCGCCGGACGGTGTTGGCGTCGATGACGAAGTTCTGGCCCTTCTGCTTCGTGGGGCGCACGCCGAGGGCGGCGGCCAGCTCACGGATGTCGGCGGGGCCGAGGAGGGCGTCGGGGCTTTCGGGGCCGGTGGTGGTGCTCACCGGTACAGCGTACGGGGCGCCGGTGGGGCCGACCTACGGCTCACCGGCACGGGCGGCTAGGGGGCGTCTTGCCGCGAGCCCGGCCTGATCGACAAGACGCCCCCTACCCATGGGTGAGCCGCCGCCCGCAGTGGGGCCACGGGCTCGCGCCCCGCTGCACGTACAGCTTCTTCGCGCGGAAGGTCTGCTCGGCCGCGGACGCGTTCTGCGCGGTGCCGCTGCCGCCGAGGGCGTGCCAGGTGCCGGGGTCGAACTGGTAGAGCCCGCCGTACGTCCCCGAGGGGTCGACCGCGTTCGGGCGGCCGCCGGACTCGCAGGCGGCGAGCGCGCCCCAGTCGAGGCCGTCGGCGCCGGCGACGGAACCGGGCAGCGGCCGGGTGCCGATCCGCACCTTGCGGCTGACGGGTTCGCGGACGATCTCCTCGCCGGTCCTGCGGGGCCGCTGCTTGACGCCGTTGACCGTGCGCAGGCTGTACGTGACGCGGCGGACGCCCGGGACGCCCTGCCGTTCGACGACCTCGGTGCCGGCGAACAGCTCGGGGTCGCGGACCCGCTCGACGGTGTACGGGACGGACTCCTCCCGCACCTGCCGGGAACCGGTGATCCGCATGACGTTCACGGTCTGGCCGTCGCGGGGGAAGGAGTCGGCCGGGACGGAGGTGGTGTCCTGTCCGGAGAGCGTGATCCCGGCCTCGGCGAGGGCCTCCCGGACGGTGGCGGCGTTCGTACGGATCGTCCGCTCGCGCCCGTCGGCCAGGAAGGTGACGGCCCGCTCGGTGCGGACGTCGAGCGCCAGGCCCTGCCGGGAGATCGTGGCCCCGCGGGAGGCCGAGAGGTAGGCGCCCTCGGCGCGGACCCCGAGCTGGCGCAGCGCCCCCTCGACGGTCCCGGCGGTCGTCCAGACCTGGCGGCGCTGCCCGTCGAGGGTGAGGGCGACCGGCCGCCCGTACCGGACGACGATCTCGTCGCCGCTGACCAGGGGCTCGCCGGGGGCGGGGGCGACGATGTCGTGCTCGCCGACGGCGACGCCCTCGTCGGCGAGGAGCTCCCGCACGTCGTCGGCGAAGGTGTGGAGGGTGCGGGGGACGCCGTCGACGGTGAGCTCGACGGCCTTGTCGTCGGCGACGAAGGCGCTGGTGCCGCCGGCGAGGAAGGCGACGACGAGGGCCTGCGGGACGAGTTTCCGCAGGCCCTCGCCCGTACCGCCGGAGGTCTTGCGGCGGCGGGCGGCCCGGCGGGCCCCGGCCCGGGAGCCCTGGCCGGGGACGGCGGCGGGCACGACGCCCGGCACCACGAGGGGCGCCGCCTGCGTCGGCTGCTCGTGCACGGGCAGGGTCGCGGCCGCGCCCCGCCGTCCGGCTCGGTGACTGCCCTGGGAAGTACTCACGAGGCCGGGACCCTAGCCCCGACCGCCGTCACTCTCCACAGCGACCCGACTACGCCACGTAACCGTTATGGATCGGTGATGCTCAGTAGTCGAAGGCGCGGGCCGTGTTCACGGCGATCGCCTCGGCCAGCTCGTTCTCCCCGATCCCGCGGACCTCGGCCATGGCCCGGACGGTGACCGGGATCAGGTACGGGGCGTTCGGGCGGCCCCGGAAGGGCGCCGGGGTGAGGAAGGGGGCGTCGGTCTCGACGAGGACCAGCTCCAGGGGGGCGATCGCGAGCGCGTCCCGCAGCGGCTGGGCGTTCTTGAAGGTGACGTTGCCGGCGAAGGACATGTAGTAGCCCTTGGCGGCGCAGATCTCGGCCATGGCGGCGTCGCCGGAGTAGCAGTGGAAGACGGTCCGCTCGGGGGCGCCCTCCTCGTCCAGGACGCGCAGCACGTCGGCGTGGGCCTCGCGGTCGTGGATGACCAGGGCCTTGCCGTGCCGCTTGGCGATCTCGATGTGGGCGCGGAAGGAACGCTCCTGCGCGGCGATGCCCTCGGGGCCCGTACGGAAGAAGTCGAGGCCGGTCTCGCCGACGCCGCGGACGTACGGCAGGGCGGCGAGCCGGTCGATCTCGGTGAGGGCGTCGTCGAGGGCCGCGTCGCCGCCGCCCTGCCGGGCACCCTGGCGGGACCAGCCGTCGGGGTCCCCGAGGACGATGCGGGGGGCTTCGTTGGGGTGCAGCGCGACGGCGGCGTGCACGTTCTCGTGGGCGGCGGCCGTCTCGGCGGCCCACTGCGAGCCCTTCACGTCGCAGCCGACCTGGACGACCGTGGTCACGCCGACCGCGGCGGCCTTGACCAGGGCCTCCTCCACGGTCCCGGACTGCAGGTCCATGTGGGTGTGCGAGTCCGCGACCTCCACGAGGAGGGGTTCGGGCAGCGGCGGCGGGGCGTCCTTGGCACTCATGGCCCCGATCGTACGAGGGCCACGAGTGCCGGCGCGCGGGGTTACCGGTGGACTACTGGTGACGCCTGCGGGGGTGGAAGAGGTCCGACAGATGCCAGTGATGCGGCACCGGCGGCTTCTCGGGGACGTCGCCCTCGGTCAGTTCCTGGCCGATGGGCCCGGCCGGTGAGACGGGCTTCGTCGCCCGCGCCCCGTGCTGGTGCTTCTCGGTCGCGGCGACCAGGTCGAGCACCGACGACACCTGCCCCGCGCGCATGATGCGGACGACGTGTCCGCCGCAGTTCATGCAGGTGGGGCTGGACAGCGGGGACGGTACCCGCTCTCCGTCGGCCTTGTAGACGACGAATTCCTGGCCGGCGGCGTCGACGTGGTGCTCGATGTCGTACGCCTGCTCCCAGCCGTATCCACAGCGCATGCAGGCGAAGGCGTACGCCTCATGGGCGACGGATATGCCGGTGCCGGTGATCTCGCTCATGCCAGCTCCTCTCCACTGATCAGTGGACGCCTTTTCGGGCCGGAGCGCATCAGCGGGGGACGAACCATGGATTTCTCTTTGGCGTTCCCTTGCCAAGCGCCCTGCGAAGAGTCCCGGCGCCGGGTTCGGCTTTGCCTTTCACATTAGTCCTTTACCCTTTCCGGGGCCCGACACGTCCGCATTCTTTGCCGCGACCACGGCATCGAACACCTCCCGCTTGGGAAGTCCCGCCTCCGCCGCGACGGCGGCGATCGCCTCCTTGCGGCGCTCCCCCGCCTCCTCGCGCACCCGCACCCTGCGCACCAGCTCCTCCGCGTCGAGCTCGGCGGGGCCGGTCTCCGGGGCGCCCTCGACGACCACGGTGATCTCGCCGCGTACGCCGTCCTTCGCCCATTCCGCGAGCTCGCCGAGCGGGCCCCGCTTGACCTCCTCGTACGTCTTGGTCAGCTCACGGCAGACGGCGGCCCGGCGCTCGGCGCCGAACACCTCGGCCATCGCGGCGAGGGTGTCGTCGAGCCGGTGCGGGGCCTCGAAGTAGACGAGGGTCCTGCGCTCGTCCGCGACCTCGCGGAGGCGGCCCAGGCGCTCGCCGGCCTTCCTCGGCAGGAAGCCCTCGAAGCAGAAGCGGTCCACGGGGAGGCCTGAGAGGGCCAGCGCGGTGAGCACGGCGGACGGGCCGGGGACGGCCGTCACCTTGATGTCCTGCTCGACGGCGGCGGCGACCAGCCGGTAGCCGGGGTCCGACACGGACGGCATGCCCGCGTCCGTCACGAGCAGCACCCGCGCCCCGCCGACCAGGGCCTCGACGAGCTCCGGCGTACGGGCGGACTCGTTGCCCTCGAAGTACGAGACGACCCGGCCCGTGGTGTGGATGCCGAGCGCCCGGGTGAGGCCGCGCAGCCTCCGGGTGTCCTCGGCGGCCACGATGTCCGCGCCCTGCAGTTCGGCGGCGAGGCGCGGCGGAGCGTCCGCGATGTCACCGATGGGGGTCCCTGCGAGTACCAGCGTTCCTGTCACACGGACCATCCTCCCAGCCCGGACAGGCGACTCGCACAGGCGCGTTCCCTACGATGGCGCGGTGACCAGTACCGCACCCGAGGCCCTGGAGGGCCAGCACCCCATGGCGGCGCCCGTGGCAGAGCCCTCTTCCTGGCAGCAGAGGCTGCGGCGCTTCGGCTACACGCCGCCGGCCACCGACCCGATCGGGCTGCGCGAGCGGCTCGTCCCCCCGTACACCCGGCCGTCCGAGCGGACGTGGTCGCTGCTCGGCATCGGCCCGGGCGGCGCCGACCGGCTGTGGCGGCTGCTGGCCTGGGGCGGTCCGCTCCTGGTCACGGCGGTCGCGGGCCTGCTGCGGTTCTGGAACCTGGGCAAGCCGCACGCGGTGATATTCGACGAGACGTACTACGCCAAGGACTCCTGGGCCCTGATCAACCAGGGGTACGAGGGGGCCTGGCCGAAGGACATCGACAAGACGATCCTCACCGACCCGGGTTCGGTCCTGGTGCCGACGGATCCCGGCTATGTCGTGCACCCGCCGATGGGCAAATGGGTGATCGGCGTCGGTGAGAAGCTCTTCGGCTTCGAGCCCTTCGGCTGGCGCTTCATGGTCGCCCTGCTCGGCACGCTGTCCGTGCTGATGCTGTGCCGGATCGGCCGCCGTCTGTTCCGCTCGACGTTCCTGGGCTGCCTGGCGGGCCTGCTCCTGGCCGTCGACGGACTGCACTTCGTGATGAGCCGCACCGCGCTGCTCGACCAGGTGCTGATGTTCTTCGTGCTCGCCGCCTTCGGCTGCCTGGTCCTCGACCGGGACCGGACGAGGAAGCGGCTCGCGGCCGCGCTCCCCGAGGACGAGGAGGGGGTGCTGCGGCCCGACGCGGACATCGCGGAGTCCCTGCGCCTGGGCTGGCGGCCGTGGCGGATCGCGGCCGGCGTGTCCCTGGGCCTCGCCGCGGCGACCAAGTGGAACGGCCTCTACGTGATGGTCGCCTTCGGTCTCCTCACCGTCCTGTGGGACGTCGGCGGCCGCCGCACGGCCGGCGCCGTCCGCCCGCACCTCGCGGTGATCAAGAAGGACCTGGTCCCCGCGTTCGTCTCCGTCGTCCCGGTGGCCATCGGCACGTACCTGGCGACCTGGACCGGCTGGCTTGCCACCGACAAGGGCTACTTCCGCCACTGGGCCGAGGAGCACGACAAGGCGGTCGGCGGCGGCACCTGGGGCTGGCTCCCGGACTGGCTGCGCAGCCTCTGGCACTACGAGTCCGAGGTGTACACCTTCCACGTCGGCCTGACCTCGCCGCACACCTACCAGTCCAACCCCTGGTCCTGGATCGTCCTGGGGCGGCCCGTCTCGTACTTCTACGAGTCCCCCGCCCCCGGCACGGCGGGCTGCCCGGTGACGGCGAAGGAGAAGTGCGCCCAGGAGGTCCTGGCGCTGGGCACCCCGCTCCTCTGGTGGGCCGCCTGCTTCGCGATCCTGTACATCCTGTGGCGCTGGGCCTTCCGCCGCGACTGGCGCGCGGGCGCGATCGCCTGCGGCATCGCGGCCGGCTGGCTCCCCTGGTTCCTTTACCAGGAACGCACCATCTTCCTTTTCTACGCGGTCGTCTTCGTGCCTTTCCTGTGCCTGGCGGTGGCCATGATGCTGGGCGCGATCATCGGCCCCCGAGGCTCCTCGGAAAGACGCCGCACTTTCGGCGCGGTGGCGGCGGGCTGCCTGGTCCTGCTCATCGTCTGGAATTTCATCTACTTCTGGCCCATCTACACCGGCACTCCCATTCCGATGGACCAGTGGCGGGCCAGGATGTGGCTCGACACCTGGGTGTAGCGGGGGAATTGCGGTAAGAGGGCGCGACCACTGGTCGCGCCCTCTTGGTTGTTGTCGGTGGCTGCCAGTGGGCCCTGGCGGCCCCTCGACGGCCCACAGACGGCCCGGGACGACCTCCGCTTGCCCCTCCGGCGTCAGAGCCGTCCCCGCCCTACTATCAACGCCCATGTCCACCACCAGCTCACCGATACCCGTCCTCCGGGGCCGCGCCGGTACCACCCTCCAGGCTCAGGACGACGTCCTCGTCCTGAGCCGGCGGCGCAAGGAGAAGCGGATCCCGCTCCAGGCCGTCCGCCGAGTCGGCGCCGAGGGCCGTGCCCTTGCCGTGGAGCTGACCGCCCCGGCCGGGACGACCCCGGTCACGTACAAGGTCCGGGGCGTGAGTGAGGTGGCGGCCACGGCGTTCGCCGACGCCGTCACCGCGCTCCTGCCGGAGGAGCGGGCGGCCGACGGCACGGCTCTCGTCACCGACAGCGCGCCGGCGGGGTCCGATGACGACTGGTACACGCGCGCGTTCAGGCTCACGGCGTGGGTCACCGGCCTGGTGGCGGTCGGGGTGGCCGTACCCCTGGGCATCGTGGAGTCGGTGAGCCGCGCGGTCGCGTTCTCGGTGTTCACCCCCATCGCCGTGGGCATCGTCGCGTTCGGGGTCGCGGCCCTGTCCATGCAGTACCGCGAGTGGACCTACCCCCGGTACGGCATCACCGTCGAGGCGGTGCGCCGCGGCCCCAGGGACTACGCCTACACCGACCTGCAGGGCGTGGTCCGCGGCGCGTACATCTCCGGCAGCGCGCCGACCATCAAGGTCGCCTACCACCCGAGGAACCCCGCCGACCCGGTCCATGCGAAATCGTGGATTGCCAAGGCGGCGGGCACGCTCGTCTTCCTGGCCATCATCGCCGTCGGTCTCGCCTTCCTGGCCCTCACCATCTCCATGGCCGTCGACGGCTTCCAACGCGCCTGATCCCCCGGCGGCCGCCCGACCTTGATTACTTGAACGCGTTCAAACTACGGTGGCTGCTGCGGGCGGTGCGACACCGGTCCGTTGGGACGGGTATGACGGATGTGGCGTCCGTTGCTCGACACGCGAACGCCACGGCTGCTTGACTCGTCGGTCCACCTGGGGAGGGGAGGCGCAGTCATGCGCAGTGGAGTCAAGGTCACGATCGTCGGGGGCGTGTTCCTCGTCGTGGCGAGCGGAGTCGGGTACGGGGGGTACAACCTCTGGACGGGGGTCACCGGCGGGGAGACGTCCGTGGGCGCCAAGGCCGGTGACGCGCCGAAGACGGGGCCCGTCACCGACGACGAGGTCACGGCCACCGCGAAGGACTTCCTGGCCGCCTGGGCCGCCGGGGAGTCGGACCGGGCGGCCCAGCTGACGAACGACCCGGTCTCGGCGGGAGCCGCGGTCGCCGCCTACCGGGAGGGGGCGAAGGTCGCGAAGGCCGTCATCACGCCGGGGGCGGCCGTCGGGCCGAAGGTGCCGTTCACGGTACGGGCGACCGTCACGTACGAGGGCGTGTCCAAGGACCTGTCGTACGCCTCCGAACTGACCGTGGTGCGCGGGCAGAGCACCGGCCGCCCGCTCGTGAAGTGGCAGCCCGCCGTCCTCCACCCGAAGCTGACCGCCGCCGGCACCCTGCGGACGGGCGTCGCGAAGACCGCCGAGGTGAAGGCCGTCGACCGCGACGGCGTGGAGCTGACGGCGGCGAAGTACCCCTCGCTCGGGCCGGTCCTGGCCGAACTCCGCAAGCGGTACGGGTCGAAGGTCGACGGCACCGCCGGCGTCGAGACCTGGATCGACTCGGGCAGCGAGGGCGTCGCCGACACGCCCCTGCTCGTCCTGCGGAAGGGGAAGCCGGGCACCCTGAAGACGACCATCGACGCGGACGTCCAGGCGGCGGCGGAGAAGGCCGTCAGGGGGTACGGCTCCGCCTCGGTGGCCGCGATCGAGCCGTCCACCGGGGCGATACGGGCGGTCGCCAACAGCCCGGCCAAGGAGTTCAACACCGCGCTCCAGGGCCAGCAGGCCCCCGGCTCCACGATGAAGATCGTCACGGCGGCGATGATGATGGAGCACGGTCTGGCCACGCCCGACACCAAGGTCGAGTGTCCGCCGGACGTCCTGTCGCGAGGTGCCACCTTCCAGAACCTCAAGCGGTTCAGCATCAGCGGCGGCACCCTCACCGACGCGTTCCGCCGCTCCTGCAACACCGCCTTCATCAAGGCGATCACCAAGCTCAGCGACAAGGGCGTCGCGGACACCGCCCTCGGCACCACCGCCCGCCACCGGTTCGGCATCGGCGAGGAGTGGAACATCGGCGTCCAGGCCTCGGACGGCAGCGTCCCCGAGTCGGCCGGCAGCGAGACGCCCGCCTCGTACATCGGCCAGGGCAAGATCACGATGAGCGCCCTGAACGTCGCCTCGCTCTCCGCGACCGCGAAGAACGGCCGGTTCCTCCAGCCCTACCTGGTGGCGCGGGACCTCGACGACCGCGCGTTCGCCACGGCGGAGCCGCTCCCCGGCGAGGTCGCCAGTGGGCTGCGCCGGATGATGAAGGCGGCGGCGACGAACGGTACGGCGGCCGAGGCGATGGCGGGGGTGCCGTCGCCGAAGGGCGCCAAGACCGGCTCGGCGGAGGTCGACGGCCAGTCCACCTCGAACAGCTGGTTCACCGGCTACTCGGGCGACCTCGCCGCCGCGGCCGTCGTCCAGGCCGGCGGCCACGGCGGCGACGCGGCGGGCCGGGTGGTCGCGAAGGTCCTGAAGGCGGGGTGACCATCGTCGCTCCGAAGGCGGGGTGACCATCGTGGTCCTGAAGCCGGGGCGACCCGGAGGGCGCGCGGCCGGGGCCGGAACCCGGTCGCGTGCCCCGTACACCGACCGCTAGCGTGTCGGGGCATGACGACCCACGAGGACACCGCCTCCGCCGCCCATCCCCAGTTCGCCGCAGCGCTCCGGGACTTGGGGCTCGATGTCGAGATCCGCCGTTTCCCGGACGAGACCCGCACCGCCCAGCAGGCCGCCGACGCCATCGGCTGCGCGGTCGGCGAGATCGTGAAGTCGCTGATCTTCGCGGCCGACGGGGTGCCGGTCCTGGTCCTGATGGACGGCGCGTCGCGCGTGGACGTCGAGCGGGTGCGTCAGGAGCTGGGCGCGGAGAAGGTGACCCGCGCCGACGCGAAGGCGGTCCGGGAGACGACCGGGTACGCGATCGGGGGCGTGCCGCCGTTCGGGCACCGCACCCGGACCAGGGTCCTCGCCGACCGGGGCATCCTCGACCACACGGTGGTGTGGGCGGCGGCGGGCACCCCGCACACGGTCTTCGCGATGGACCCCGAGACGCTGGTCACGCACGCCGGCGGCACGCTCGTGGACGTCCGCGAGCCCGTGAAGTGACCCCGCTCGTCACGCTCGCGGTCCTCGTCGCGGCGGTCACGCACGCCGGCTGGAACGCCATCGCGCACCACATCAAGGACCAGCTGCTCTCCTTCACGCTGATATCCGGCGGCGGGGCGCTGCTCGGTCTGCTCGCGGCCTGCTTCGTACCGCTGCCGGCGGCGGGCGCGTGGCCGTACCTGATCACGTCGGCGGCCCTGCACGTCGGCTACATGGCCCTGCTGATGCGGTCGTTCACGCTGGGCGACTTCGGTCAGATGTACCCGATCGCGCGGGGTACGGCCCCGCTGGTCGTGACCCTCCTCGCGGCGGTCTTCCTCCACGAGGTGCCGGGCGGCCGGCAGCTGCTCGGGGTGGCGGTGGCCTGCGCCGGCCTGACGGGCCTGGCGCTGTGGGGCATCCGGGGCAAGGACGCCCGCCCGCACTGGCCGGCGCTGCTCGCGGCGGGCGCGACGGGCCTGTCGATCGCCCTGTACACGGTGGTCGACGGCGTCGGCGTCCGCGCCTCCGGCACCCCGCTGGGCTACATCGCGTGGCTGATGATCCTGGAGGGCCTCGCGATCCCGGCGTACGCCCTGTGGACCCGCCGCGCGGCCCTGGTCCCCCAGCTCCGCCCGTACGCGGCCCGCGGCCTCCTCGGCGCGGCCCTCTCGGTCACGGCGTACGCCCTCGTCCTGTGGGCCCAGACGAAGGCCCCGCTGGCCCCGATCGCCGCCCTGCGCGAGTCCTCCATCATCGTGGGCGCGGCCATCGGCGCCCTCTTCTTCAAGGAGGGCTTCGGCGTCCCGAGGGTCGCGGCGGCGGGCCTGATGGTGGTGGGCATCGGGCTGATGCTGCACGCGGGCTGACGGGTCCCTCGGCGCGCTTGCGTCTCCCGTAGGGGGAGGCCTCAGGGTGGGGGCATGGACGAGGACATCGCGTTGGGGATCGGGGAGCTGGCCCGGCGGGGCGGGGTCTCCGTGAAGACCGTTCGGTTCTACTCCGATCAGGGGCTTCTCGTGCCCGCCGGGCGCAGTGCCGCCGGTTACCGGCTGTACGGCGTCGAGGCCGTCGCGCGGCTCGAACTGGTGCGGACCCTGCGGGACCTGGGGATCGACCTGCCGACGGTGCGGCGGGTACTGGACCGGGAGGTCTCGCTGCCGGAGGTCGCCGCGGTGCACGCCGAGGCGCTCGACGTGCAGATCAGGACCCTGCGGTTGCGGCGGGCCGTGCTGACGGCGGTGGCCTCGCGTGGATCTACTCCCGAGGAGACGGAACTCATGCACAGGCTCGCCCGGCTTTCCGAGGACGAACGCCGGCTTCTGGTCCAGGACTTCCTCGATTCCGTGTTCGCGGGAATCGGGGCCGAGGGTCTCTTCGCCGGGGTGCGGAGGTCGATGACGCCCGAGCTTCCCGACGATCCCTCGCCCGCCCGGATCCGCGCCTGGGTCGAACTCGCCGAGCTCGCTCAGGACCCGGAGTTCCGGGCGTCCCTGCGGAGGGCCGTGGAGGGGGAGGCCGAGGGGTTCGAGGGGGTTCCCCGGCCCGGCGTCGCCGCCGTGGTGCGGGAGCTCGTCGGGCCCGCCCTCCGCGACGGGGTGGATCCCCGCTCGCCCGAGGCCGAGCCCTTCGTACGGGGCGTGCTCGGCCACTGCACGGAGGAACAGCTCCAGGGGCTCGTCGATCCGCTGCGCGAGCGGTACTTGGAGCTGCTCGCCGTCGTCAACGGGTGGCCCCCGCCGGAGAGTCACGCGCCCGCCGTCGCCTGGACCCTGCGCGCGCTCGCCGGCGCCTAGCCTTCCCCCAGCACCTCCGCGAAGTGCGTGTTCACGGCGAGCAGGCCGCCGTCCACGCGGAGGGTGGTGCCCGTGATCCAGGACGCGTCGGCGGAGGCCAGGAAGGCCACCGCCGCCGCCACGTCCTCCGGGGTGCCGACGCGGCCCAGGGGGTAGACGCGGGTGGCGAGGGCCGCGAGATCGGTCTCGCGGCCCTCCCAGGCCGTCGTCGCGATCGTGCCCGGGTTGATCTGGTTGACCCGGACCCCGCGCGGAGCGGCGTCGCCCGCCAGCGTCCGGGTCAGCGATGCCAGGCCCGCCTTGGCCGCGCTGTAGGCGTGGTTGCCGAAGTCCGCCTCCGCGTTGACGGAGCCGATCGTGACGATCGCCCCGCGCCCGCCGGCCGCCGCGAGGTGCGGCAGTGCCGCCCGTGCGCAGCGGACGGCGCCCATCAGCGTGACGTCGAGCTGGCCGGTCCAGCCCGCGTCGGGTTCGTCCTCGAAGCGGTCCCGGTCGGGGGCGACGGGGGCGAGGGCGTTGTTGACGAGTACGTCCAGGCGGCCGAAGGTCTTCACGGCGTACGCGACGGCCTCGTCCACCGACTCCTGGTCGCCGACGTCGCAGCGCGCCGCCACCGCCCCGGGGAGTTCCTCCGCGGTCCGCTCCGCCGCCGCCGCGTCGATGTCCGTCACGAGGACCCGCGCGCCCTCCGCCGCGAGCCGCCGGGCGGTGGCCGCGCCGATGCCGCGCGCCGCGCCGGTGACCAGTACCGCGTACCCCTCGAAGCGTTTCGTGAGATCCATGGGCAGATCCCAGCATCCCGTGAAACCTTTTCGCAACACATTGTTCACGGAATTCACGGACGAATGGCCAGAGATGGCCAGAGAACGCGAACTCGCGGCCATTCGGCCAGGGCCGAAAGTCTTTGACACCCGTCCCGTGTCAATAGCACGATCCACCCCGCCGACGATTACTTTTCGACCCAGGGGGAAACAATGGCTTCGCTGCAGCACGGGGACGATACGTACGAGTCCGGCGTCGAGGAGATCTGCTCGTCCCTTTCCTCCCGGAGTTTCGATCTGATCTCCGGCGACAAGGTGAAGTCGCTCCTCCTCCGCCGCTCCGAGACCGCCCTCGACGACCTGGAGTCCTTCCGCGACAGCTGGTCCCGCATGCCGCTCGACGGGTACATGGCGGACGGCGGGCGCTACCGCCGGCGCCGGCACGCCACGCTGAGCGCGCCCCCGGCGAGCGCCGACTACGCGGTCGAGGCCCACCAGCCGCACTACCAGGGCCTCGACTACAACAACCTCAACGGCGGTGTGGCCCGGCACTACGAGCCGTTCGAGGAGCAGAGCCTGCGCGGCAGCACCATGGACAGCCTGGTCACGCTCGGCTGCGACATCTTCGGCCGCCTCGCCCCGTACTCGGGCTGGCACATCGAGGCCCACCAGTTCCGCATCGAGGTGAACGGCGAGGAGGTCGGCCTGCCGACCCCCGAGGGCGTCCACCGCGACGGCGTCACCTTCGTCCTGATGGCGATGATCGGCCGCTCGAACGCCACCGGCGGCGAGAGCACCGTCTTCAACCTGGACAAGCAGCCGGTGGAGAAGTTCTCCCTCACCGACGTCCTGGACGTGGCGCTCGTCAACGACGAGCGGGTCTACCACGGCGTCACGCCCATCGAGCAGATCGATCCCGCCCTCCCGGCCTCGCGCGACGTGCTCGTGATCACCTACCGTCACAAGCCGTAAGTGTCCGGTGCGGCGCGGGGGGCGGCCACTACGGCGCCCCCCGCGCCCGCATTCCACCCGAGTGAGAAGACGGGAAAATGGGTCAGCTCATCGCCGTAGCGGTCATCACCATTCTGGCAGTCATCAGTCCCGGCGCGGACTTCGCGATGACCGTACGGAACAGCTATTTGTACGGGCGGACCGCCGGAGTTCTCGCCGCCGTCGGCATTTCCCTGGGCGTTCTCGTCCATGTCACCTACACCATGCTGGGCGTGGGACTTCTGGTGACCCGGACCCCGATGCTTTTCACGGCGATGAAACTGATCGGCGCCGCGTACCTGGTGTACATCGGATACAAGACCTTCGTCACCAAGGCGCAGGTGGACATCGACCTGTCGAGCGACTCCGGCCTGACGAAGGCGGGGGCGCTGCGGACCGGATTCCTGACGAACGCGCTCAACCCGAAGACGATGCTCTTCGTGCTGAGCACCTACACCCAGGTCGTCAGCGGCGACACCCCGGTCTTCCAGCAGATCGGCTACGGCCTGTTCATGTCGCTCGCGCACCTGGTCTGGTTCGCGCTGGCCGCGGTGCTCTTCTCCAACCAGTCCCTGCGGACACGGCTGCTGCAGCGGCAGAGCGTGCTCAACAAGGTCATCGGGACCGTCCTCGTCGGGCTCGGGATGGTGCTGGCCCTCACGCCGTCCATGGCCTGAGGGACGATCAGGAGGAGACCCGTTCCACTCGCGGCTCCGCGATCGTGCGGTAGTCCTCCGCGGCCAGGGCCAGCGAGCGGTCGAGGCGGGCCGCGTTGAAGAAGAACTCCTCGTGGACCAACAGGTCCGGGTCCACGATCAGTTCGAGGCGCTCGTCGAAGGCGAACGGCAGGATCGTGCCGCTCGGGGAGCCCGCGAGCTCCTCGGCGATCTCCGGGGAGGCGAAGGAGACGTACGTGCCGCCGTACAGCGCCTTCACCGCGTTGAGGTCGATGCGCCGGTCGCCCGGTACGACGACGAGCGCGAAGCGCTTCTCCTTCTTGCCGATCTTCACCATGGCGATGATGCACTTGGCCGCCCGGTCGAGCGTGTGGCCGCGCAGCGCGCTGACCGCCTCGGTGGCGCCCTCGGGGGCGTGCTCGATCACCCGGTAGGCCGCGCCGCGCTCGTCGAGCAGGGCGAGCAGCTTCTCGTACGTGCCGACACCCGTGACATCCGTGGTCATTCGGTTCCTCCCGCTTTCAACTGGTTTGGTTCTCCGGCGCGTTGACCCTACGCCTGTTGTCCATGTGCCGGAGCAGCGCGACACCCGGGCCGTCGAGTTCGTACAGCACGCGCACGCCCTCCCGGCGCCGGCGCACCACGCCCGCGGCGACCAGGGCCGTGAGGTGCTCGGAGACGGTGCTCGGGGCCAGGCCCAGGGTCGCGGCGAGGTCCGAGGTGGTGGTGGGCGCGACGAGGCCGCGGACGACGCCGGCCCGGCTGCGGCCGAGCAGGATGTCGAGCCGGTCCCCGCGCGCGGGCGCCTCGGCGAGGCCCCGGCGGCCCGGCGGCGGCGCATCCCCGAGCAGGACGGCGGCCCCCTCGGCCTGGTAGGCGACGGCCGTCGTGCCGTCCGGGGCGGACGCGGAGTACGGGGCTCCCTTGCCGAACACCAGGGGGACGAGGATCAGCCGGGAGACGCAGGGCACCGCGGTCCGGTCGCGCACCACGGGGCCGACGTGCAGCCTCAGCACGTCGTCCCGCCGGGTGAGCCGCCGTCCGCGCAGGGAGCCGAGCAGCCGCTCCGGGCCCTGGGTGGCGAGGATCCGGGCCCGCAGCAGGATGTCCTCCTCCGTCGCGACCCGCAGGGGCGCCGCGTAGGGGGCCATGGCCGCCCGCCAGTACCGGGGGACGAACTCGCCGAGTTCGGCGAGGCGGGCCCGCGGATCCGCGTACAGGGGCCCCACCTCGGGGGGAACGCCCTGCGGGAACCACTGCTCCAGCTCCTGCCTGACACGGGCCGGGGGCACGGCGGCGAGGGCCGCGAGGTCCGCCGTCAGGTCGCCCCTTGAGGGGTCCGGGACGGGGAGGAGGAAGGAGGGGAGCGCGCCCCCGCGGGCGCGGTACAGCGGGACGAGCCAGCCCGGGATGGTCACCTCGGCCCGGGTCAGCGAACGGCGGGCCGCCCGGTCCCAGTTGGTGTACGGCCAGGGCGCGAGCCCGCGCCGCGAGGAGAGCAGCCCGATGCTGCCGTACGTCTCCCAGAGCCGGCTGTCGGCGATCCGGACCGTTCCGTATCCGGACCGCCGCAGCGGAATCTCGATCACCACGCACCCCCGCGCCCGCTCCATGGTCGGTGGAGCGGGCACACGGTATCGGCCAGGTGGCCGGGGACGGCCCGTCGGCCGCTCACAATGTCAAGTCGCCGCCCAAGGAACGCATTTCAGCCGAAAGGGACCCTCTTTTTCAGCCCGAGGGGGGCGCTGTCTCAGCCCGTCACCGAGCGCACCGCGCGCACCAGGGCCTGGGCGCGCGGGTCGGCCGTGACCGTCTTCCGCATGCCGTTGGTGACGTACCCGAAGGCGATCCCGGCGTCCGGGTCGGCGAAGCCGAGGGAGCCGCCGCGGCCGGGGTGGCCGAAGGACGAGGGGCCGAGGAGCGGCGAGGCCGGGCCGTGCAGCATGTGGCCGAGGCCGAAGCGCGTCCCGACCAGCAGCACCTTGTCCAGGCCCGCGGACTCCTCGGTGCGGGCGAGGGCCAGGGTGGCGGGGGCGAAGAGGCGCTCGGCACCGTCGACGGGGCCGAGGGTCGCGGCGTAGAAGCGGGCGAGGGCGCGGGCGGTGGCGACGCCGGCCGAGCCGGGCAGTTCGGCGGCCCGGTAGACGGGGTCGTTCTCGTCGGGCTTGGGCTCGATGACCCCGAAGGCGCGCCGGGTGAGGGAGGCGGGGTCCTGGTAGGCCTCGGTGACGGAGCGCTTGGGGCGGAGCTTGAGGGCGCCGCTGCCCGGCGGGTCGATCTCCTCGACGGGGCCGAGCCGGCCGACCCGGTGGGTCTCGGACTCGGGCAGGCCGATCCACAGGTCGAGGCCGAGGGGCCCGGTGATCTCCTCGGCTACCCAGCGGCCTATGGTGCGGCCGGTCGCCCGGTGGACCAGGCCGGAGAGCAGCCAGCTGAAGGTGTGGGGGTGGTAGCCGTGGGCGGTGCCGGGCTCCCAGACGGGGGCCTGGGCGGCGATCGCGCGCGTGGCGGTGTCCAGGTCGACCGCCTCGGCGAGGGTGAGCGGGGTGTCGAGGACCGGGACACCCGCCCGGTGCGCGAGGAGCTGCCGCACGGTGACCCGGTCCTTGCCGCGGGCCTTGAACTCGGGCCAGTACGAGGAGACGGGGGCGTCCAGGTCGAGCTGCCCGCGCTCGTGCAGGAGCAGGGGGACGGCGGCGGAGACGCCCTTGGTGGCGGAGCGGACGACCTGGGCGGTGTCCGCCGTCCACGGATCCGTGCCGTCGGCGTCCTTCGTGCCCGCCCACAGGTCGACGACCTTCTCGCCGTCCCGATGGACGGCGACGGCCGCCCCGCGCTCGCCCCGCTGCTCGAAGTTGCTCAGGAACGCGTCCCTGACCGGCTCCCAGCCCGCCGCCACCGTGCCCTGGACGTCCACCTGACCCACACTCTCTTTCGTACGACCGGTTCCCATGGTGCAACGCGAGGGGGGACGGCCGGATTCCGGGGTCAGGTGGACGCCGGGGGCGGTCAGACGAGGTTGATCGTGAAGCGCCTCACGCGCGGTTGGACGGGTTCGGAGTGGACCGAGCCGCGAGCCTTTTCGTACTTCCCGGTGCCGCCGGTGATCGCGTTGTCGAAGGGCCCCTGGTCGAGGTAGTTGAAGTACATCCCCTGCACGGTGAGCTGGCCGTCCGGGAGGACGTAGGTCGCGACGCACTGCTCCGCTTCGTCGTCGCCGCCCCGGGTGGTGGTGCAGGCGACGTGGCTCTCGCCGATCTTGGTGTGCGTCGGGTCGTCGAAGAGGGAGAGGTCCGAGCGGGCGATGGCCCGATCGCCCTGCGCGGGGTCGCCGGTGGCGGGGATGCGGGTCAGCTCCTTCACCTCGGCCCGGAGCGTGATGGTCCGGGCCTTGCCCCCGGTGTGAGGGGAAGCGGTGTCCGTCGCGGCGCCGGCCGCGACGGAGGTGCAGGTGAGAAGGGTGACCAGCGTGGCCGCGCCGAGGCAGGCGGCTCTGGTGGGGCGCATCGTGCGTCTCCTGGGGTGATGTGGGGGAATGACCGGATGGCGAACTCTCATCCGATTCCGTTCGATTCCCTTCATAACCCCGGTACCGTCGCCGCACGGAGCGTCCCGGCACGACCCACCGGCATGTCCAGCCGGTCGGACCAAAGTCAGGCGACGGAGCTCGGTACGAAGCCGAACGGCAGCTCCAGGCGGTGACGGGCCATCGTCTCCTCGTCCGAGAGGATCGCGGCGGTCGGGCCGTCCTCGGCGATCACGCCCTCGCTGAGGATCACCGAGCGCGGGCAGAGCTCCAGCGCGTACGGCAGGTCGTGGGTGACCATGAGGACGGTGACGTCCAGTGCCTTGAGGATGTCGGCGAGCTCGCGGCGCGAGGCGGGGTCCAGGTTGGAGGACGGCTCGTCGAGGACGAGGATCTCCGGCTCCATGGCGAGGACGGTCGCGACGGCGACCCGGCGGCGCTGCCCGAAGGACAGGTGGTGCGGGGGCCGGTCGGCGAACTCCGCCATCCCGACCCTGGCGAGGGCCTGCTGCACGACGGCCTCCAGCTCGGCGCCCCGCACCCCGGCCGCCGCCGGGCCGAAGGCCACGTCCTCGCGGACGGTCGGCATGAACAGCTGGTCGTCGGGGTCCTGGAAGACGATGCCGACCTTCCGCCGGATCTCCGCCATGTGCTTCTTGCCGACCGGGAGCCCGGCGACGGTGACGCTGCCCGCGCCGCCGGTGAGGATGCCGTTGAGGTGGAGGACGAGGGTGGTCTTGCCGGCGCCGTTCGGGCCGAGGAGGGCGACGCGCTCGCCGCGCCCGACGGTCAGGTCGACGCCGAAGAGGGCCTGGTGGCCGTCGGGGTAGGCGTACGCGAGCCCGCGCACTTCCAGCGAGGCGGTCATAGGGTCCATCCCAGGAGGCAGATCAGGAGTGCGGTGAGCGGCAGCGCGGCGGCGTAGGCCCACTGGGCGCGGGTGGCGGTCACCTCGTCGATGACCGGCATGGTGCCGCTGTAGCCGCGGCTGACCATGGCGAGGTGGACGCGTTCGCCGCGCTCGTACGAGCGGATGAAGAGCGCGCCCGCGGACTTGGCGAGGACGCCCCAGTGGCGGACGCCGCTGGCCTCGAAGCCGCGGGAGCGACGGGCGACGGACATGCGGCGCATCTCGTCGGTGATGACGTCGCCGTACCGGATCATGAACGAGGCGATCTGGACGAGCAGCGGCGGCAGCTTGAGCCGCTGGAGGCCGAGGACCAGGGCCCGCAGCTCGGTGGTGGAGGCGAGGAGCACGGAGGCGGCGACGCCGAGGGTGCCCTTGGCGAGGACGTTCCAGGCGCCCCACAGGCCGGGGACGCTCAGCGACACCCCGAGGAGCTCGGTCTGCTCGCCGGGCACCACGAAGGGCATGAGGAGCGCGAAGGCGACGAACGGGATCTCGATGAGCAGCCGCTTGAGCAGGAAGCCGGCCGGGATCCGGGCCTTCGCGGCGACGGCCCCGAGGAGCACCGCGTAGAGGGCGAAGGCCCAGACGGCCTCGCGGGGCGTCGAGACGACGACCACGACGAAGCCGAGGACGGCGGCGAGCTTGGTGTGCGGGGGCAGCTCGTGGACCGGCGAGTGCCCGGGCCGGTAGAGCCTGTGCGCGTGCCCCGCTCCCATGTCACGCCTCCACGGCGGCGGCCTTGCGGCGGCGGACGACCCAGAAGGCGCCGGTGCCGACGGCCAGGGTCGCGCCGACGCCGATGACGCCGGCGAGGCCGCCGGAGAGCCGGGGGGCCTCGATGCCCTTGACGCCGTAGTCGGCGAGCGGGGAGTCGGCGGCGGCGTGCTCCTCGACGTTCCTGTCGATGCCCTTGTCGGCGGCGACCTTCTCCAGGCCGTCGGGGCTGGCGGAGGCGTAGAAGGAGACGAAGCCGGCGAGGACGAGGGCGGTGACCACGCCGCCGATCCACAGCTTCTTCGGGGAGCCCTTCTCGGCGGGGGCCGGGGGCGTGGCGTCGACCAGCTCGCCGTCCACGCGGAGCTTGAGCGGCGCGGTCAGGCCGCGGGCGCCGTAGACCAGGTCGGGGCGGACGGCGACGACGGCGCCGACGGTCAGCATGGTGATGACGGCCTCGCCGACGCCGATGAGGACGTGCACGCCGACCATGGCCGTGAGGACCTTGGGGACGGGGACGTCGGTGGTGCCGCCGATCGCGTAGATGAGGGTGAAGGCGGCGGCCGCGGCCGGTACGGAGACGAGCGCGGCGGCGAAGGAGGCCACCGTCACCGAGCGGCGGGTGCGCGGCAGGACGAGGACCAGGCCGCGGAAGAGCGCGTAGGCCACGACGACGGTGACGACGCCCATGACGGTGATGTTCACGCCGAGGGCGGTGAGGCCGCCGTCGGCGAAGAGGATGCCCTGCATGAGCAGGACGACGGCGATGCACAGGACGCCGGTCCAGGGCCCGACGAGGATCGCGGCGAGCGCGCCGCCGAGGAGGTGTCCGCTGGTCCCGGCGGCGACCGGGAAGTTCAGCATCTGGACGGCGAAGATGAACGCCGCGACGAGGCCCGCGAGCGGCGCGGTCCGCTCTCCCCCGTAGCCTCCGGCACGGGAGGTGCCCCCAAGCTCGCGGCGCGCTCCGCGCAGGCCGACGGCGACGGCGCCGGCGGCGACGACACCGGCTGCGGCCGACACGGGCGCGTTGATGAATCCGTCAGGTACATGCACGTCCGGAATGATAAGGCGTTCCTGCAAAGAGCTTGCAAGAGCGCATCGGTCACAGAACAGCGGCGCTCGGATGCACGTGACCCCGCACACACCTTCCGCCGCACAGGCATGCCCCGCGCCCCGGCCGGGAAAGCGTGGGACATTGGTAGACAAGAGGACAAAAGGTGAGGAGTCACCCCATGGCCGCCGTAGACGACCGCGCAATCGACGACCATGCCAAGGGACGGATCATCAGCGACGCCCCGCTCTCCCGCCCCGTCCCGGTGGCCCTCCGCTACGACCCCGGCTTCTCCCCCGCGACGGTCCGCTTCGTCTTCCCCGGCGCCGTCGAGTGGTCCTTCCCGCGCGCCCTCCTGGAGACGGGGATGCGCACCCCGACCCGCCGCGGCGACATCGGCGTCTGGCCCTGCGGCCGCGTCCAGACGGTCGTCGAGCTCCACCGGGACGACGGGGTGACGGTCGTGCAGTTCGACACCACGGCGCTGCTCCGCTTCCTGAAGCACACGTACGCCGCCAGTACGTCGATGACGACGCACTGACGGCGTACGGAACTCGGCGGCGGGGAGCTCAGACCTTCACGAGGTCCGGCTTCGCGGCGCCCTGATCACCCGGGGACTTCGCGAGGCCCTCGCCCTCCACGTCCACGTTGGGCAGGATCCGGTCCAGCCACTTCGGCAGCCACCAGGCCTTGCGGCCGAGCAGGGCGAGGACGGCCGGGACGATCGCCATGCGGACCACGAAGGCGTCGAAGAGGACCGCCGCCGCGAGGCCGAAGCCGATCATCTTGACCATCTGGTCGTCCATGCCGATGAAGCCGGAGAAGACCGCGATCATGATCACCGCGGCTGCGGTGACCACCCGGGCGCTGTGCCGGAAGCCGGTCACGATCGCCTCGCCGGGACGCTCGCCGTGCACGTACGCCTCGCGCATCCGGGTGACGAGGAAGACCTCGTAGTCCATCGCGAGGCCGAAGACGACACCCACCATGAAGATCGGCATCATCGACATGATCGGGCCGGTCTGCTCGACCCCGAAGAGGCCGCCGAGCCAGCCCCACTGGAAGACCGCGACGACCGCGCCGAGGGCCGCGACCACCGAGAGCAGGAAGCCGAGGGCCGCCTTCAGCGGGACGAGGACCGAGCGGAAGACCAGGGTCAGGAGCACGAAGGCGAGGCCGACGACCAGCGCCAGGTACGGCACGAGCGCGTCGTTCATCTTCTGCGAGAAGTCGATGTTCATCGCGGTGGCGCCGGTGACCAGGACGTCGTCGCCCGTGGCGTCGCGGATGTCGTGGACCAGGCCCTCGGTGGCGGTCGAGGACGGCCGGTCCTTCGGGATCACCGTGATCATCGCGGCGTCGCCGGCCTTGTTCGGGGTCGGCGGAGTGACCGCCGCCCAGCCGTCGAGGCCCTTGATCGTGGAGACCGTCCTGTCGGCGGTCGCCTTGTCCCCGTCCACGACGACGAGCAGCGGGCCGTTGAAGCCGGGGCCGAAGCCGTCGGACAGCGCGTCGTACGCCCTGCGCTCGGAGGTGGAGGTCGGCTTCACGCCGTCGTCCGGGAGGCCCATCTCCAGGGAGGCGGCGGGCACGGCGATCGCGCCGAGGCCGAGGACTCCGACGATCAGCACCATCAGCGGGCGGCGGATGACGAAACGGGCCCAGCGGGTGCCGCCGTTGGGCTTGTCGCTCGGCTTGGCGATGCCCTTGCGCTGCTTGCGGCTGACGACCTTGTCACCGGCGAAGCCGAGCAGGGCCGGGATGAGGGTGAGCGCGATGAGGACCGCGATCACGACCGTGCCGGCGGCGGCGAAGCCCATCTTCGTCAGCATCGGGATGTTGACGACGGCCAGGCCGACCAGGGCGATGACGACGGTGAGTCCGGCGAAGACGACGGCCGAGCCGGCCGTGCCGACCGCGCGCCCGGCGGCGTCCTCCTTCTCACGGCCCTCGGCGAGCTCCGCGCGGTAGCGGGAGACGATGAAGAGGGCGTAGTCGATGCCGACGGCGAGGCCGATCATCGACGCGAGGGTGGAGGTGGTGGTGCCGAGGTCCAGGACGTTCGCGAGCGCGGTGATCGACGAGACGCCGATGCCGACGCCGATGATCGCGGTGAGCAGCGGGAGCCCGGCCGCGACGAGCGAGCCGAAGGTGACGACGAGCACGATGCCCGCGAGGACGATGCCGATGGCCTCGCTCGCGCCCTGCTCGGGCATGGTCTGGAGCGCGTCGCCGCCGATCTCGACGGTCAGCCCCTTGCCCTGCGCGTTGTGGCCGGTGTCCTTGAGGGCCTCGCGGGTCTCGTCGGTCAGCTCCATGGCGTTGACCTTGTAGGAGACCGAGACGTAGGCGGTGGAGCCGTCCTGCGAGACGGCGTGCGCGGTGTACGGGTCGGTGACCTGGACGATCTGGTCCGAGCCGGACTTGAGCGCGGCGACGGTCTCCTCGACGACGGCCTTGTGCGCCGGGTCGGTCATCTTCTGGCCCTGGGGGGCCTTGAAGACGACGCGGGCGGTGGCCCCGTCGGCTCCGGCGCCCGGGAAGCGCTCTTCGAGCAGGTCGAAGGCGCGCTGGGCCTCGGTGCCGGGGATCGAGAAGGAGCTGGAGGTGGCGGTGGGCGCGGTGGCGGCACCGATGCCGGCGACCGCGAGGAGCGCCACCCAGAGGAGGGCGACGAGCCGTCGGCGCCGGAAGGCGGTGCGGCCCAACTTGTAGAGGAACGTGGCCACGGGGGCGTACTCCCAGTGTGGGGCGGGACAGGGCATGGGGAGCCGGCCCGACGGCGTGAGCGGTTCGTCGTCAGGTGGAGACAGGGGTGGAGCTTCGGGTGGATCAGGCGCCGAGTGAGGGGAGCACCACGGCGTCGAAGTAGGCGCTGAGGAACGCTTTGTCGACCGGCTGATCGTCGATCAGCGGGCGGGCGATGAACGCACCGATCAGCATGTGCGGGACGAGCTTCAGCGCCGGGTTGTCGGCGGGGATCTCGCCCCTGCGGACCGCTCGGCGCAGCACCTCGTCGAGGCCGTTCATCTCGGGTTCGATGAGCAGCTCGCGCAGCGCCCGGTGCAGTTCGGGGTTGGTGTGCACGGCATGGGCCAGACCCCGCATCAGCGCGGCGTCCTTGTCCATCTGGCAGTCGTCGGTGTGGGCGAGCATCGCCTCGATGTCGCCCCGCAGGGAGCCGGTGTCGATCTCGGTGATGTCGACCGGCTTGTTGTGCCGCATGGCCCGTGCGACCAGCTCGGGCTTGCTCCCCCACTGGCGGTAGAGGGTGGCCTTGCTGGAGTGGGTGCGGGCGGCGACGGCGTCCATGGTGAGGGCGTCGTAGCCGACCTCGCGGAGGAGGTCGAGCACGGCCGCGTACAGCTCGGACTCCCGCTCGGGAGTGAGTCTGCTGCGTGCCATGGCCGTTCTCCGATCCGAACGAAACGGTTTCGTACAGTACGAAGATACCCCCGACGTCAGCGAAACGAAACCGTTTCGTACGTGTCCTGGCCCACACGACGGCCACACTCCACAGGACGCCCGGATACACGTACGAGTTGCCTCACCCCCTCTCCGCGGAAAGCATGAACAGGTGAGTGACGACGTCGCGTATCTCCGTTTTCCGCACCTCCACGACGACCTGCTGTGCTTCGCCGCCGAGGACGATCTGTGGCTCGCCCCGCTCGTCCCCGAGGGCCACCGCCCCGGCCGGGCCTGGCGCCTGACCGTCGACCGGACGCGGGTCGGACACCCGCGCTTCTCGCCGGACGGCCGGCACATCGCGTACACGAACTGGCGCAGTCTCGACCCCGAGATCCATCTCGTCCCCATCGACGGCGGCGCCGCCCGCCGGCTCACCTACTGGGGCTCCACCGACACCCGGGTCTGCGGCTGGACGCCCCCCGACAAGGACGGCCGCTCCGACATCCTCGCCGTCTCCTCGCACGGGCAGCCCTTCTCGTACTACTCCTGGGCGTACACCGTCCCCACCGACGGCGCCCCCGGCCTCCGCATGCCCTGGGGGCCCGTCTCGGACATAAGCGTCACCGACGACCCCGCGATCACCGGACACGACGGAGAGCGCCGCACGCTGCTGCTCACCGGGAAGCCGCCGCACGAGCCGGCCGCCTGGAAGCGGTACCTCGGCGGCGCCACCGGCCGCCTCTGGCTCCACGGGGAACGGCTCCTGCCCGACCTCGGCGGCCACATCGACGCCCCCATGCCCGTCGGCGGGCGGATCGCCTTCCTCTCCGACCACGAGGGCGTCGGCAACCTCTACTCCTGCCTGCCCGACGGCACCGACCTCCGCCGCCACACCGACCACGACGACTTCTACGCCCGGCACGCCTCCAGCGACGGCCACCGGGTCGTCTACCAGTGCGCGGGCGAGCTGTGGATCGTCGACGCCCTCACCGCCGACTCCCGCCCCCGCCGCCTGGAGGTGCGGCTCGGCGGCCAGCGCGTCGGCCGGCGCCACTACCAGGTGCCCGCCGCCCACCACGTCGACGCGGTCTCCGTCGACGAGACCGGCCGGGCCTCCGCCGTCTCCGTGCGCGGCAGCCTGTACTGGCTGACGCACCGCGACGGCCCCGCCCGCACCATCATCGACACCCCCGGCGTCCGGGTCCGGCTCCCCGAGATGCTCGGCAGCGGCGGCCAGGTCGCGTACGTCACCGACGCCGAGGGCGAGGACGCCGTCGAGGTCGCCTATCTGCCGCGCGCCAGCGGCGACCGGCCGCCGCGCAGGCTCGCCTCGGGCGACCTCGGCCGGGTCGAGGAGATGGTCGCCGACCCGGACGGCGAGCGGCTCGCCCTCGCCTCCCACGACGGCCGGCTGCTCCTCCTCGACGCCACGGAGGACTCCAACGGCGAGGTGACGGAGCTGATCCGGTCCGTCAACGGGCCCGTCCGCGACCTCGCCTTCTCCCCCGACGGCGACTGGCTGACCTGGTCCCACCCCGGCATCGGCCGCTCCCTGCGCTCCATCAAGATGGCCCGCATCTCCGGCCCCGGCGCCCGTACCGTCGTCGACGTCACCAACGGCCGCTTCGAGGACGAGAACCCGGTCTTCACCCGGGACGGCCGCTACCTCGCCTTCCTCTCCTGGCGGGGCTTCGACCCGGTGTACGACGTGCACACCGGCGACCTGTCCTTCCCGCTCGGCTGCCGCCCCTACCTCGTCCCGCTCTCCTCCGCCACGCCCTCCCCCTTCGCGCTGCTCCCCGACGGGCGCCCGGCGGCCGGCGGCCTCGACCCCGCCGACGACGACACCGAGACCGCCGACGGCACCGTCACCGTCGAGATCGAGGGGCTCCCCGACCGGGTCACGCCCTTCCCGGTCTCCGCCTCCAAGTACTCGGCGCTGCACCCGGTCAGCGGCGGCGGCCTGGTCTGGCTGCGCTGGCCCATCTCGGGCGCCCTCGGCGAGACCTTCGCCAACCCGGCCGACACCTCCGGCAAGCCGACCCTGGAGCACTTCTCCATCACCAAGGCCCGCAAGAGCGAACTCGCCAAGGACCTCGACTGGTTCGCGGTCAGCGGCGACGGCACCCGGCTGGTCGTCGCCGACGAGGGCGAACTGCGGGCCGTGCCCGCCACCGAGTCCGGGGACGGCGACTCCACCGTCTACCTGGACCTGCGGCGCATCCTGCACGAGATCGACCCCGGCGCCGAGTGGCGCCAGGCCTTCGACGAGGCCGGCCGGATCGTCCGCGCCTACTTCTGGGAGCCGGACATGGGCGGGGTCGACTGGACGGCCGTCCTCGACCAGTACCGGCCGCTCGTCGAACGGGTCGCCTCCCCCGACGAGTTCGCCGACCTGCTCCGCGAGGTCATGGGCGAGCTCGGCACCTCCCACGCGTACGTCACACCCGCCCGCCGCAACGAGGGACCGCCGCACTACCAGCGGCCGATGGGACTGCTCGGCGCCAACCTCGTGCCCCGGGAGGCCGGCTGGACGGTGAAGCGGATCCTGCCCGGCGAGTCCTCCGACTCCAAGGCCCGCTCCCCGCTCGCCGGCACCGGCATCCGCGAGGGCGCCGTCCTCACCCACGTCGACGGCCGGCCCGTGGACCCCGTCGCCGGCCCCTACCCGCTGCTCTCCGGGACCGGCGGCACCACCGTCGAGCTCACCTTCACCCCCGCCGAGGGCGAGGGCCGCGCCCGCCGCGTCGCCGTCGTGCCGCTCGTCGACGAGCGGCCCCTGCGCTACCAGGACTGGGTCGCCAAACGCCGTGCGGTGGTACGGGAGGTCAGCGGCGGCCGCTGCGGCTACCTCCACATCCCCGACATGGGCGGCTCCGGCTGGGCCCAGTTCAACCGCGACCTGCGCATGGAGGTCTCCCGGCCGGCCCTCATCGTCGACGTGCGCGGCAACGCCGGCGGCAACATCAGCGAACTCGTCGTCGAGAAGCTGACCCGCAAGATCCTCGGCTGGGACCTCACGAGGAACGCCCAGCCCGTGTCGTACGCCTCCAACGCCCCGCGCGGCCCCGTCGTCGCCCTCGCCGACGAGGCCACCTCCTCCGACGGCGACATGATCACCGCCGCGTTCAAGCTCCTCGGCCTCGGTCCGGTCGTCGGACAGCGCACCTGGGGCGGGGTGGTCGGCATGACCGGCCGTCACCGGCTCGGCGACGGCACTCAGATCACCGTCCCGATGAACGCGGCCTGGTTCCCCGAGTACGGCTGGTCCCTGGAGAACCACGGCGTCGAACCCGACCTCGCGATCCTGCGCACCCCCCTCGACTGGGCCGAGGGCCGACACGCCCAGCTCGACGACGCGGTCCACGTGGCCCTCGAACTCCTCGCCGAGACCCCGGCGGCGAGCCCCCCGGCCTACGAGTTCCTCCCGGACCGCTCCCGCCCGAAACTGCCGCCGAGGCCGGAGGGCTCCTAGCAGGCCAGAGCGAGGTCCAGCTCGTAGGCGATGCCCAGCTCGCCGTCGTCGAGCGTCACGCCGCCCACGGCCCCGAACCCGGCCCGGGCGAGCACGGCGCTCGACGCGTCGTTGCCCAGCGTCACGAGGGCGGTCAGCCGGCTGAGCCCGTACTCCGCGACGGCCAGCCGGCACACCTCCCGTACACCCAGGGTGGCGAGCCCCCGCCCGGTCGCCTTCTCCGCGAGCCGGTAGCCGAGCTCGGCGCTGCCCGCGGCGGCGTCCACGTCGACGAGGTTGACCCGCCCGACGATCTCCCCGCCCTCGGCGACGAGCACATGGAAGTGGAGCTCGCCCGCCTCCTGCGCCTCGATCAGCTCCCGGTGCCGGGCGTCGAACTCCGCGAAGTACGCGTCCCCCCGGTCGGGCACGCGGGCGGCGAAGTAGGCCCGGTTCTCCCGCTCGAAGGCGAGCAGCGCGGGTGCGTGGTCGAGGCGGAGTCGCTCAAGTACGGCCATGGTGATCACCGTACGGAGATCCGGCCGCGGGCGCGCGGGAGTTACCGGCCGATATCCGGTTCCGGGCACGCGTGCCCTGCTCCGGGCACGCGTATCCGTTCCGGGCACGCGTGAAGGCGCACCCGGTCTCCCGGGTGCGCCTTCCTCAAGGACGGGCCGACGTCAGGCGTCGTAGTCCATGTCGAAGCGGTCCTGCTCCTCCTGCTGGGCGCGGCGGGTCTCGTCGTCGGCGCGCTCGCGGCCCTTGGAGGCACGCTGGGAGGCCTCGTCCTTCGCCTTGCCGGCGGCCTGCTTGGCCTTGTCCGCGGCCTGCTTGGCCTTGTCCTTCATCTGGTCCTGCATACCCATGGACGTTCACTCCTAGAAGGGTGAGAGGGGGCCGGGGCAGTGTGCCTCTCCGGCCTCGACCAGCCTTGCACGAGCGAACATTCCACGCATTTCGATCAGTTACGGACGGCTACCGCGCGGAGTGGCCCTCCGACCGCGCCTGCTCGTCCGCCGCGCCGCCCGCGCCCACCAGGCCCTTGGAGACCGAGCCCAGGCGCGGCTCGAAGCGCCGCATCTCGCGCTGTCCGACCGTGGCGATCAGGCTCGGCAGGTAGCCGCGGACCGACTGCATCCCGCGCAGCCACCACTGCGCGTACACATGGGCCGAGCGCCGCTCGATGCCCGCGACGATCCGGTCGACGGCCGGGCCGAGCGGGTACGTGCGGTTCGAGGGCCACGGCAGCCGCTGCCGCAGTTCCTTCATCACGTCGTCCTGGTCCGCGCCCCGCACCATGTCCGTGTCGGTCCAGGACAGATAGCCGACGCCGACCTTCACGCCCTTGTACGCGACCTCGGCGCGCAGGCTGTGCGCGAAGGCCTCGACGCCCGACTTGGAGGCGCAGTAGGCCGTCATCATCGGGGCCGGGGTGATGGCCGCGAGCGAGGCGATCTGGAGGAAGTACCCCCGGGACTCCATGAGGACCGGCAGGAACGCCCGGCCCGTCACCGCCCCGCCGATCAGGTTGACCTCGATGACCCGCCGCCAGGCGGCCGGGTCGGAGTCGACGAACGGGCCGCCCGCCGCGACACCGGCGTTGGCGACGACGATGTCGACCTTCCCGAACCGTTCCTTCACCTCGGCCGCGACCCGGGCCATCGCCTCGTGGTCGGTGACGTCGGCGTGCCACCAGTCGGCCTCGGTGTGCAGCCGCCCGGCGACCTCCTTCAGCTGCTCCGGCTCCAGGCCGACCAGCGCGATCTTCGCGCCGCGCGCGGAGAGCTTGCGGGCGAGGAGCTCCCCGACACCGCGGGCCCCGCCGGTGACGACCGCGACCTGTCCTTCCAGGCTCACCCTGCTCATGCCCCTGCCTCCTCGTTCTCCTTCACGCCCAGGTACGTGAGCGTCAGTTCACGGATCTGCGCGGTGACGGCCTCGGGGGCCTCCACCGGTGTCATGTGGCCCATGCCCGCCAGGGTGACGAGGCCCGTGCAGTGCGGCAGCGCCTCCGTCATCGCGTGGGAGAGGACGGCCGGGGTGAGCCGGTCGGCGGTGCCGACGAGCACGGCCACCGGCAGCCGCAGCTCCCGCAGGCCCGCTTCGAGGTCGAGCCCGGCCAGGACCTGCGACCAGCCGTAGCGGGCGCCGCGCGGGCAGGCGTGCACGATCCGGGCGCAGGCCTCGACCTTGTCCGGTGCCGAGCCCGGTCCCATCGTCGCGTACCTCAGGATCTTCTTCGAGACGGCGTTGACCGGGCCGAGCGGTGCCTTCGCGCCGAGGACGGCCGCGGTCAGCCGGCTGCGCAGCCCGCCGGGCCGGAGCGGTACGACGGTGGCCTCTGCGGTCAACCGCGAGGGCCCGGTGGAGCAGAGCAGGGCGGCGGCGGCGTGCTGCCGGAAGCCGGGGCGGGTGGCGGCCGCCATGATCGTCATGCCGCCCATGGAGTGGCCGGCGATCACGGCCCGCTCGCCGGGGCCGAGGGTGGCGGCGAGCACGGCCTCCAGGTCGTCGGCGAGCGCCGTCGTGGAGTAGCCCCGCCCGCCGCTCGCGGCGGGCGCGGGGGACCGGCCGTGGCCGCGCTGGTCGTAGGCGATGACCCGGTGGTCGGTGGCGAGGGACCGTATCTGCTCGGCCCAGAAGGCGATCGAGCAGGTCCAGCCGTGGGAGAGGACGACGGCGGGCGCGTCCTCGGGGCCGTACACCTCGACGTGGATCGGGCTGCCGTCGGCGGAGACGGCGGTGAGCGCCCGGGGGGCGGGCAGGCTGTGGAGGGTCACTTGGCGGTCTCCTTCTTCCGGGTCGTACGGGCGGCGGGCCTGGGGGCCGGCCCGGGGGCGCGGATCACCTCGTACTCGGAGAGGTCGACCTGCCGGGTCTCGCGCCGGAACTCGGCCGTGGTGCCCGGCCACAGGGTGGTGTTGCGGCCGCTGGCGTCGAGGTACCAGCTGTTGCAGCCGCCCGACTTCCACACGGTCCGCTCCATCCGGGCCTGGACCTTGCGGTTCCAGGCGCCGACGGCGGAGGGGCGGACGGCGAGGGCGGTGCGGCCGCCGAGCCCGGTAGGAGTGAGCAGCGCCAGCTGGCGGAGGTAGTCGGCCAGGTAGTTCAGCTGGGACTCGATCATGAGGATCATGGAGGAGTTCCCGAGGCCGGTGTTCGGCCCGATGATCATCATGAGGTTGGGGAAGCCGCCGGCGGTGGCCCCGCGCAGCACCTGGACCCCGTCCTTCCAGGACTCGGCGAGGGTGTGGCCCTCGGCGCCGACGACGCGCTCGGCGATCGGGATGTCGGTGACGTGGAAGCCGGTGCCGAAGACGATCGCGTCGACCTCGGTCTCGGTGCCGTCGGCGGCGACCACGGTCGAGCCGCGGACCTCGCGGAGGCCGGAGGCGACGACGTCCACGTTCGGCTGGGCGAGCGCCGGGTAGTACGTGTTGGAGAGCAGGATCCGCTTGCAGCCGATGCGGTACGAGGGCGTCAGCTTGGCCCGCAGCTCCGGGTCCTTGATGGAGCGGGCGATGTTGGCCTTGGCGAGCTTCTCGACGAGGCCGAGTTCGTTCGGGTGCTTGGTGAAGGCGCCGACCTGGAGCTCGCGGATGCCCCAGAGGATGCCCCGGCGCAACGTGGCGGTGACGGGCAGCGCCCGGTGCAGCCGGCGCTCGACGCCGCTGATCGCGCGGTCCATGCGGGGCATGACCCACGGGGGCGTGCGCTGGAAGAGGGTGAGCCTGCCGACCTCGCGCTGGATCTCGGGCACGATCTGGATGGCGGAGGCGCCGGTGCCGACCATGGCGACGCGCTTGCCGCGCAGGTCGTAGTCGTGGTCCCAGCGGGCCGAGTGGAAGACCTTGCCGGGGAAGTCGGCGAGGCCCGGGATGTCGGGGATCCGCGGGTCGGAGAGCGGTCCGGCGGCGGCGACGAGGACCTCGGCGCTGAAGGTGCCGCCGCTGGTCTCGATCTCCCAGCGCAGCGTCTCGGCGTCCCAGCGCGCCTTCAGCATCTCGTGGTTCAGGCGCAGGTGCGGCCGGATCCCGAAGGTGTCGGTGACGTGCTCCAGGTAGGCGCGGATGTGGCGCTGTCCGGAGAAGGTCCGGGGCCAGTCCGGGTTGGGCGCGAAGGAGAAGGAGTAGAGGTGGGAGGGGACGTCGCAGGCGCAGCCGGGGTAGCTGTTGTCGCGCCAGGCGCCGCCCACGGAGTCGGCCCGCTCCAGGACGACGAAGTCGGTGATCCCTTCGCGGCGGAGCCGGACGGCGGCTCCGATGCCGCCGAATCCCGACCCGATCACCGCCACCCTTACGTGCTCGTGCTTCGCCATGCCGCCTCCCGTGCGCCCGGCCAAGATTCCGCCAGCAATCACTGGCACAGTCGGGACTGTAGAGCAGCTCCCTACCGAGCGGTAGGGGTACGGCGAGGGAAAGTTACCGGCGGTACAACATAGGCTGGCGGGTGTGGCAGAAGGATCACGTCCCGAGACGGGCGCACAGGACGGCCCGCGCGAGACCGCAGGGGCGGGCGTGCGCGAGTACCGCATGGAGGAACTGGCCTCCGCCGCCGGCATCACCGTGCGCACCCTGCGCTTCTACCGCGAGCGCGGCCTGATCCCACCGCCCCGCCGCGAGGGCCGCATCGCCTGGTACGACGACAACCACCTGGCCCGGCTGCGCACCATCGCCGCCCTCCTGGAGCGCGGCCACACCCTCAACGGCATCGCCGACCTCACCACCGCCTTCGAGAGCGGCCGCAACGTCCGCGAGGTCCTCGCGCTGCCCGCCCCCTCCGAGGAGGAGCCGGTCCGCCTCACCCCGGAGGAGCTCGCCGACCACTTCGCCGGCGAGGTCACCGCCGAGAACCTCGCCGCCGCGCTCGACCTCGGCTACCTCGTCACCGACGGCGAGGAGATCATCCACATCAGCCGCCGGCTGCTCGACGTCTCCGCCGCCCTGGTCCGCGAGGGCGTCCCGCTCGCCGAGGTCCTCAAGGCGGGCGCCCGCGTCCGCGAACACGCCGACGCCCTCGCCGGACTCTTCACCGAACTCCTGCGCACCCACGCCAAGGACGACGACCTGTGGCGGCTGCGCCCGCTCGCCAAGAGCGTGGTGGAGGCGGAACTGTCGATGGCGCTCGACAGGCGGCTGCGCGAGGCTCCCGACGCACCGGACACGGCCTCATGATCGCCTGACAGGTTCTTCAAAAGTTCTTCATGACCCCCGTCCTACGGTCGGTCCGCCCCCCGCACCCGCGGCCGGGCCCGACGGGAGGAACGGGAGAACCGATGAGGACGAACCGGATACTGCCGGCCGCCGCGGCGGCGGTCACCGCGTTCCTACTGACCGGCTGCGGCGCCGGCGGGGACGACGGCGCGGGGAAGATCCCGACGGCCGGCGACGGCACGTCCTCCGCCGGTACGTCCTCCGCCGGTACGGGCAGGGCCACGGCGGGGGACGGGAACAGCGCCGGCGGCAAGGACGAGGTCGCCGCGTACGTCGAGGCCAAGCGGGCCTGGGTGAAGTGCCTGCGCGAGAACGGCCTGGACGCCCCCGACCCCGACGCGAACGGCCAGGTCGAACTCGGCGACGCCAGGGTCCTCAAGAAGAACCCCACGTTCATCGACGCCTCGCAGAAGTGCGGCGGCCTCAACCCGCCGGTCCCCGTCGAGATCGAGCGCAGGCTCGCCCCCAAGCTCACCCCCGAACAGATCAGGAAGCAGTTCGCGTTCGCCGACTGCATGCAGAAGAACGGCGCCGCCGACTTCCCCGACCCCGAGCCCGACGGCAACGTGTACGGGGACGTCCAGTGGAACTCCGGCACCGCCGCCGCCAAGCAGGCCGCCCGCACCTGCGCGCCGATCATCGGCAACCCCGTCGAGCAGGGCCCGGGCAAGGGCTGAGCACGGTGAGCGGAATCTTCACGGACAGGGACGAGGACGAGGACGGCGGCGCGGAGATGGAGCCGCGGCAGGAGGGGACGGCTCCCCCGCGCGCCCCCGGCCGCCGGCGGAGCCGTACCGTCCTCGCCGCCGCCGCCTGCGTCGTGGTCGCGGCGGTCGCCGTCGTCGGCCGGCTCGGCCTGGGCGGCGGCGAGGGCGAGGGCCCCGCCGCCCCGCCGAGGGCGGGCGCCACGGTCACGGTCAGCCGGCAGACCCTCGTCGAACGCACCAGGACCGAGGGCCGGTTGGGGTACGGAGCGGAGATACCGCTGCCGGTCAAGGCCACCGGCACCGTCACCTGGCTCCCCGAGGCGGGCACGACCGCCGAGCGCGGGGACACCCTGCTCCGGGTGGACGACCGGCCGGTGGTCCTGCTGTACGGGACGCTGCCGATGTACCGCGAACTGGGCGTGACGACCGGCACCCCGGCCCCTCCGGCGCCCGGGAAGAGCGCCGACGCGGACACGCCGTCCACCGCCCCTCCTGCCACGCCCCCTCCCCCCACCGCCCCGCAGCCCCTCCGCGGCATGGACGTCCTCCAGTTCGAGTCCAACCTCGCCGCCCTCGGCTACACCGGCTTCACCGTCGACGAGAGCTTCACCGCAGGCACCGAACGGGCCGTCAAACGCTGGCAGAAGTCCCTGGGCCTGCCCGAGACCGGCCGGATCGGCCTCGGCGACGTCGTGTACGCCTCCGGCCGGATCCGCCTCGGCCGGGCGGGCGTCCGCCCCGGCGCGGCGGTCGGCGAGAACGTCCTCGGCTACACCGGCACGACCCGCAAGGTCGTCGTCGACGCCTCCGCCCTGGAGGCCTCCTGGGCCGTGCGCGGCAGCGAGGTCACCGTCGGCCTGCCCGACGGCACCCCCGTGAAGGGAAAGGTCGCCTCGGTCGGCAAGGAGGCGGCCGCACCCGACGGGGACGGCGGGAGCAGCGGCGCTCCGCCCACGGTCCCGGTCACGATCACCGTCGCCGACCAGCGGTCCCTGGGCCGTCTGGAGAGCGGTCCGGTCTCCGTCGAGTACGTGGGCAGGACACGCGAGAACGTCCTGACCGTCCCGGTGGCGGCCCTGGTGGCGCTCGCCGAGGGCGGGCACGGCCTGGAGACCGAGGACGGCCGCTTCGTCGCCGCCCGCACGGGTCTCTTCGCCGACGGCATGGTGGAGGTGAGCGGCCCGTCGCTCCGCGCGGGCCTGAAGGTGAGGATCCCCCAGTGAGCACGGGCACGGCCCCGGACGCCGTGGTGGAGTTCCGGGCGGTCTCGAAGACGTACCCCGGCGGTGTGGCGGCGGTCCGGGACGTGAGCCTGCGCGTCCGGCGCGGCGAACTCGTCGCGATCGTCGGCCCGTCGGGCTCCGGCAAGTCCAGCATGCTGAACCTGATGGGCAGCCTCGACCGGCCCTCGGCGGGCCACGTCCTGGTCGACGGCCACGACGTGGCGGAGCTGACGGACCGGGAGGTGTCGGCGCTGCGGGCCACCCGGATCGGCTTCGTCTTCCAGCAGTTCCACCTGGCGGTGGGCGTCCCGGTCCTGGACTCCGTCGCCGACGGCCTGCTGTACGCCGGGATCCCGCTGCGCCGCCGCCGGGCGCGGGCGGCGGCGGCCCTGGCCCGGGTCGGGCTGAGCCACCGCGTCCACCACCTGCCGCACCAGCTCTCGGGCGGCGAGCGCCAACGGGTCGCCGTGGCACGGGCGGTGGTCGGCGGACCTGCGGTCCTGCTCGCCGACGAGCCGACGGGGAACCTGGACTCGGCGTCGGGGGCGGCCGTGCTGGCGCTCCTGCGGCAACTGCACGCCTCGGGCACGACCGTCGTCGTCATCACCCACGACCGGGAGATCGCGGCCGCACTCCCCCGCCGCATCGAGATGCGCGACGGCCGGGTGGTCGCGGACACCACCACGGAGCCCGACGGTTCGCCCGCGATCGGAGCCCGCGGATGATCCCCGCCCCGCGAGGACGGCGCACCGGGCGGCGAGGCACCGTCCTCCGCCCGGCCCGGCTGCGCCCCGCCGACGTCGTCCGGCTCGGCGGCACCGGCCTGCGCACCCGCCCGCTGCGGGTGTTCCTCTCCGCGCTCGGCATCGCGATCGGCGTCGCCGCCATGATCGCGGTGGTCGGCATCTCCGGCTCGGGCCGGGCGGAGCTCGACCGCCGGCTCGACGCGCTCGGCACCAACCTCCTGCGGGTCGAGCCCGGCGCCACCCTGGGCGGGCAGCGGACGGAGCTCCCGGCCGAGGCCGTCCGCATGATCGACCGCATCGCCCCGGTCCGGGAGGTCGCCGCCACCGGCGCGATCGACGCGAAGGTCTACCGCAACGAGCGGATCGCGGTCGGCCGCACCGGCTCCCTCTCCGTCCTGGCGGCGGACGAGGGCCTGCTCCCGGCGGTCGGCGGCCGGGTGCGCCGCGGCCGCTGGCTGGACGCGGCGACCGAGCGCTACCCGGCGGTCGTGCTCGGCGCGACGGCCGCCCAGCGGCTCGACGTGTACACCGCGGGGACCCGGCTGTGGATCGGCGGCCGCTGGTTCTCCCTGGTCGGCGTCCTCGACCCCGTACCGCTCGCTCCGGAGCTGGACGGCGCGGCGCTCGTCGGCGGTCCCGCGGCCCGGACGTACCTGCGGTTCGACGGCCATCCGTCGACGGTCTACGTCCGCACCGAGGACAGCGCCGTCGCGGCGGTACGGGCGGTGCTGCCGGCCACGGCGAACCCGGCGAAGCCCGCGGAGGTGCGGGTCTCCCGGCCCTCGGACGCACTCGCGGCCCGCCAGGCCACCGAGTCGGCGCTGACCGGTCTGCTCCTCGGCCTCGGCGGGGTCGCGCTGCTCGTCGGCGGGGTCGGCGTCGGGAACACGATGGTGATCTCCGTCCTCGAACGCCGCCCCGAGATAGGGCTGCGCCGGGCGCTCGGCGCCACCCGGGGCCAGATCCGCGCCCAGTTCGTCACGGAGTCCCTGCTCCTGTCGGTGATCGGCGGCCTCGGCGGAACCGTCCTCGGGACGGTGATCACCGCCGCGTACGCGATGAGCCGGGGCTGGCCGACGGTCGTCCCGGCGTGGGCGACGGCGGCCGGGGTCGGGGCGACGCTGGTGATCGGGATGATCGCGGGGCTCTATCCGGCGGTACGGGCGAGCCGGCTGGAACCGACGGTGGCCCTGTCCGGCACCTGACGCGCGCGGCCCGCCGGAAGCGGCCAACCTCGACCGGGCACCGCCCCGGACCGGGTTGGCCGCTTCCCGCCGATTCCCGCCGCCTCCCGCCGATTCCCCCGGGGGGACGGATTCCGGAATTCCGGCGGACCGGAAGCGAATGCCCCGCTCCCCACGCCCCCGTCACAGCCTCCGTGAACCCGGGGAGTGGAATGCGGAATCCCGTCCGGCCGCCGACCGAAGTACTCCAGAAATACCGCGCCGCCCCCGCCGGATATCCACCACCGAAAAGAAGCCGACGCCCCGTCCGCCCATTGAACGGTTTCTCCCCTCCGGGCAATTCTTTCCCCGCACTCGAACGAACCCGCCCGTCCGGCACACCGCCGGACGGAACGACCACGAGTTCAGGAGAGATCGATGCGTCTTCGGACGAAGCTCGCCGCGGTGGCCCTCGGCGCCGTCGCGGCCACCGGCGGCCTGGTCCTGCCCGCCACGGCGGCCGTGGCCGCCCCGGACGGTACCGCCGCCTGCTCCAGCCCCGGCTGGTCCAACAGGGACGGCCGGGCCGGCGGCACCAACACGGACTACGTGAACATCCGCAGCGGCCCCACGACCGAGTGCGTCGCGCTCGGCCAGGCGCAGGCGAGCCACGGCCTCACCCTGCACTGCTGGGTGGCCGGCCAGGACGGCACGTGGTCGCACGTCCGCGACAACACCACCGGCGTCTCCGGCTGGATCAAGGACAGCCTGCTGAACGGCTACGGGTCCCCGCTCCCCTGCTGAACCGCTACGGGTCCCCGCTTCCCTGCTGAACCGCTACGGGGCAACCCTTCCCCGTTGATCCCGCACCCCGCCGCCGGCCCCGCCCCGCGGGGCCGGCAGCACCACCGTGAACACGGACCCCACGCCCACCTCGGACGTCACCTCGACGGCCCCGTGGTGGTCCGCCACGATCTGCCGGGCGATCGAAAGACCGAGCCCGCTCCCGCCGGTGGCCCGCCCGCGCGCCGCGTCCGCCCGCCAGAAGCGGTCGAAGAGGTACGGCAGATCGGCGGCCGGGATGCCGCCGCCCGTGTCCCCGACCGCGATCCGCACCCGCTCGTCCCGCTCGTCCAGTGCGAGCAGCACCCGGCCCCCGGGGGGCGTGTGCCGCACCGCGTTGCCGACGAGGTTCCCGAGGGCCTGGCGCAGCCGGTCCGGGTCCCCGTGCAGCCGTACGGTGCCGGGGCCCGCGCCCGCCACCTCCAGGGCGACCCCGGCCGCCGCGGCCCGGGCGCTGTGCGCGGTCCGGCAGGCCTCCACCAGCTCCCGTGCGTCCAGCGGCCTGCGGTGGTACGTGAGGGCGCCCGCCTCGGCGAGCGCCAGGTCCTGGAGGTCGTCCACGATCCGCTGCTGGAGCAGCACCTCCTCGTGGAGCGAGTCGAGCAGCTCGGGGTCGGCCTCCAGGACGCCGTCCCGGAGCGCCTCCAGATAGCCGCGCAGGTTCGCGAGGGGGGTGCGCAGCTCGTGGGCGATGTCCCCGACGAGCCGGCGCTGCCGCTCCTCACTGCCCTGGAGAGAGCCGGCCATCCGGTTGAAGGAGCGGCCGAGCTCCGCGATCTCGTCCTTGCCGGAGGCGGGCACCCTGCGCCCCAGATCGCCCTCGCCGAGCCCCCGGGAGGCCGCCGTGAGGGCGCGTACGGGGCGCAGGACGGCCCGGCCGAGGAGCAGCGCGCAGGCGAGCACCGCGGCGGCCACCCCGGCGGCGACGAGCGCGGTGGGCCCCGCGGCCAGGGTCTGTCCGGCGTCGTCGACGGCGCCGAGCCGCACGGTCAGCGGCTGCGGGCCGACGGCGGCGGTGCGCTCGGTGAAGACCCGGCGCAGACAGGCGAGCGCTTCGGCTCTCCCCGTGGCGCGGCAGGCCTCGGCCGCGGTGATGTCGGCGGGGCGCACTGTGCCCGAGCCGTCGACGCACGGCCCCGCCGGGGTGTGCCCGCCGTTTCGGTAGAGCGGCATGCCGAACTTGCCGCGCATGACGGTGACCTGCTGTCCGAGCCGGGTCAGGCAGGCCGCGTAGGTGACGTTGGCGCCGTACCGGGCGATCACGCTGGATGTCACCTTGCGCATCGAGCCGGCTTCCCAGCCCGTGGGGAACTCCAGCTCGGGCCTCGGGTCGACGAGGAGCGCGGGGGCGGTGCTGCCGGGGCGCGGGTCGCGGCCGAGGAGGGTGTCGGAGTCGGCGAGCTGGCCCTGTCGGTCGGTGCTGATCCGGATGCGCTGCCCGGTCTGCTCGGCGAGGGTGCGGACGGTGGCGGCGACGCCCTCCCAGGTGCCGTGGCCGGCCCCGTAGGCACGCAGCTCCTCGGTGATGGCCGCGATGGACTCGCGGTCGGCGGCGGCGGACTCGCGGACCTGTCCGGTGAGCTGCCGCAGGGTCAGCCAGGCGGTGGCGCCGCTGGCGGCGACGGCGACGAGCAGGACGAGCGAGAAGACCCGCAGCCGGAAGCTCACCGCCCGCCCCCCTCGGCGAGGCGGTACCCCCGCCCGTACACGGTCTCCAGATGGCGGGGCCGGCCCGGATCGTCCTCCATCTTCAGCCGGAGGTTGCGGACGTGGACGTCGACCGTGCGCTCCAGGACGTCGCTGTCGAAGCCGAAGACCCGCTCGATGAGCTGCGCGCGGGTGAAGACCCGGCCCGGCTCGCGGGCCAGGACCTCCAGGAGGGAGAACTCCTTCGAGGTCAGGGCCACCGGCCGGCCGGCGACCCGGACCTCGAAGCGGGCGGTGTCGAGCTCGACCTCGCCGACCCGCAGCAGCTCGTCCCGGGCGGCCGCGCCGGTCGCCCGGGACCGGCGGAGCAGGGCGCGGACCCGGGCGGTGAGCTCACGCGGGCTGTACGGCTTGGTGAGGTAGTCGTCGGCGCCGAGGTCGAGGCCGAGGAGCATGTCCTCCTCGGTGCTGCGGGCGGTGAGCAGCAGGATCGGTACGTCGGATCCCTCGGAGCGCAGAATGCGGCACACGTCGAGCCCGTCGACGAAGGGCAGCATCACATCGAGGACGACGAGATCCGGCCGTATGCTCCGAATCCGTTCCAATGCCGCGCGTCCGTCGGCGACGACCTGGACGGAATTCCCTTCCCGTTCCAGATAGATCCGAATCAGCCGTGACTGCTTTTCGTCGTCCTCGGCGATGAGAATGCGCGCGCCCAACGATGCCCCCACCCGGTCCCGTCAACGGCACAGCACCGTACCGCGTACTAGACCTCGTACACGGCGGTGACGGGCGCGTGGTCGCTCCACCGCTCCCCGTGGGTGGCGGCCCGCTCGACATAGGCCTTGACGGCCTTGGCGGCGAGCCCGGGGGTGGCCATCTGGTAGTCGATGCGCCAGCCGCTGTCGTTGTCGAAGGCGCGCCCGCGGTAGGACCACCAGGAGTAGGGCCCCTCCTGCTCGGGGTGGAGCTGCCGCACGACGTCCACGTAGCCCCCGTCCCCCTCCTCCAGCACACGGGAGAGCCACTCCCGCTCCTCGGGCAGGAAGCCGGCGTTCTTCTTGTTGGACTTCCAGTTCTTGAGGTCGGCCTCGCGGTGGGCGATGTTCCAGTCGCCGCAGACGACGACCTCGCGGCCGTCGGCGGCGGCGCGGGTCCTGAGCTCCTTCAGGTACGGCAGGAACTCGCCCATGAACCGGTACTTCTCGTCCTGGCGCTCGGTGCCGACCTCGCCGGAGGGCAGGTAGAGGCTGGCGACGGTCACGCCGGGCAGGTCGGCCTCGACGTACCGGCCGCTGGAGTCGAACTCGGCGGACCCGAACCCGATCCGCACGGCGTCGGGCTCGCGCCGCGTGTAGAGCGACACACCCGCGCGCCCCTTGGCGGCGGCGGGGGCGTGGACGGTGAACCAGCCGTCGGGGCTGCGCACCTCCTCGGGCAGCTGCGCCTCCTCGGCGCGGACCTCCTGGAGGCAGACGGCATCGGCGGAGCTGCCGGCCAGCCACTCGACGAAGCCCTTCTTCGCGGCGGCACGGAGTCCGTTGACATTCGCGGTCGTGACAGTGAGCATCCCGGGAGAATACAGACACAGGCCATCGCATAGAAGTACGATCCATCGCATGAACATCCAGCCCACGCCTTACGACCACCCCGACGCCGTCAAACTCAACGACGCGGTCCAGGCGGAGTACGCCGCCCGCTACGGCGACGAGGGCGACGTCACACCGCTGGACGCCGGAATGTTCGTCCCGCCCCACGGCCTCTACCTCCTCGCGTACGACCCCGAGGGCCGGCCGGTCGCCACGGGCGGCTGGCGCACCCAGGACGAGAACGACGAGGGCTACGCGGACGGCGACGCCGAGCTGAAGCGCATGTACGTGATACCCGAGGCTCGCGGCCTGGGCCTGGCCCGCCGGATCCTCGCGGCCCTGGAATCCGACGCCCGCGCCGCCGGCCGCACCCGCATGGTCCTGGAGACGGGCACCGAGCAGCCGGAGGCCATCGCCCTCTACGCCTCCAGCGGCTACGAGCCCTGCACCAAGTTCGGCCACTACCGCCACAGCGAACTGAGCCGCTGCTTCGCGAAGCCGCTGAACTGACGCCTCCGGCAGCCACCGGAACCCCTGAGATCCCGCCCGATCCCGCGATCGGGCGGGATTTCTGCGTTCGCAGGACTGTTCAAGCCATGTGACATGTGCCATTTTACTGCGCAGCCCGTCAAGGACGGGACCCCAACTCCCCCACCAGGAGTGCGTCTTGCGCATCATGGCCCTCGCCACCGCCCTGCTCACCGCCGCCCTCGCGGCCGCCCCCGCCCAGGCCGCCCAGGCCGGCCCCACGCCGGACCACGCCTTCGCGGACCCGGCCCAGCGCCCGGCCCACGGCACCGCCAAGGGCAACCCCGGCCCGACCGCCACCACCGGCGGCAGGCTGGAATCACGGATCCTCCCGATCGTCCACGACTGCGGTCCCTCGCTCCGGATCCGGGCCCAGGAGATGACCGCCGCCCAACTGGCGGCGACCTGCACGAGCCTGGCCAACCAGGACGCCTTCTTCCACAGCGTGGTGAACGACCCGGGACCGGTGGCGGACGACCGCAACACCACCCTGGAGGTCGACGTCTTCAACTCGAGCGCCGACTACAAGACCTACGCGGGCCGGATCTACGGCATCGACACGAACAACGGCGGCATGTACCTGGAGGGAGACCCCGCCAAGGCCGGCAACCAGCCGCGCTTCATCTGCTACGAGCGCACCGACGTGAGCCCCGGCTGGCAGATCTGGAACCTCAACCACGAGTACACCCACTACCTCGACGGCCGCTTCGACCTGTACGGCGACTTCGACGCGAGCCAGAGCACCCCCACCGTGTGGTGGGGCGAGGGCATAGCGGAGTACGTCTCCTACTCCTACCGCGGCGTCACGTACACCAACGCGATCGCCGAGGCCGGCAAGCACACGTACCCGCTGCGCACGCTGTTCGACACCACCTACGCCAACAGCGACGTCAGCCGCACCTACAACTGGGGCTACCTCGCCGCCCGCTACATGGTCGAGAGGCACCCGGCCGACGTGGCCACCCTGCTCGGCCACTACCGCAGCGGGAACTGGGCCGGCGCGCGTTCCTTCCTCACCTCGCTGGACTACGAGAGCGACTGGAACGCCTGGCTGACGGCCGTGGCGACGGCGGGCGCCTGACAGACCGCGAAGGACTCCTGAACGACGAAGATCCCGCCCGGTCTTTCGACCGGGCGGGATCTCGTTGTCTGTGGACCTGTGGGGATTTGAACCCCAGACCCCCTCGATGCGAACGAGGTGCGCTACCAGACTGCGCCACAGGCCCTTGCGACGTGTGAAACATTAGCATCCCGATCGGGAAGAACAAAAATCGCTTCCCTCGCAGGTCAGCCGGGGGCCGTCGCGGGCCCCCGGCCGGGGGTCATTCGTTGGCCGCGCGGGGGCGGTCGTCGTCCGCGTACTGGTCGAAGAGCGGGGTGCGGCCGTGGTCGCGGCCCCGGCGGGGCGGGGTGGTCCGCTGGCGGGGCGCGGGGGCCGGCGCGGGGGTCGGGTCGGCCGCCGTGGAGGAGCGGGCCGCGCTCCACGTCTCCGGGTCCGTGATGTCGATGCCGCTCGTGGCGCGCGGGGCGACCGGGGCGGTGACGTACGTGGGGAGCGGCACCGGGACCGGGTCCCAGCTGTCGCCGCGGGCCGGGCCGCGCTCGCGCTGCTGGTCCACCCACTCCGCGTGGTCCGTCTGCTCGACCAGGGCCCGCCGGTCCGCCTCCTGCGGAGTGACCGCGGGGGCCGGGTCGGCCTCCGGCTCCGGCGTCGGGGCCGGGCGCCGGCTCTCGCGGAGCCGGGCGGCGGCGGCCTCGGCGCGGCGCCGGTCCATCACGTACACGAAGCGGCGGCGTTCCTGGACCCGCAGGTGGACGATGTACGCGCTGAGGAGCAGCGCGGGCACCGCCGGGGCCCACAGGAAGGCGACGCCGCCGACGGCCGCGACGACCGCGCCGAAGGTGAAGGCGGCGAAGAGGAGGGTCGTGGTCCGGCGGCGCCGGGCGAGGACCTTGCCGCGGCGGGCGCGCTCGGCGGCACCGGGGGTGGGCCGGGCCGGCGCGGGCGCCGGTTCAGGCTCGGGTTCCGGGACCTCCAGGCGGGCTTCCGTCCTGGCCGCGGGCGCGGAGAAGGCCCGGACGTCGACCGAGCTCAGATGCTCGGTCTCCGCGTCCGGGTCCACGTCGGGCGTCGGTCCCTCCGCCGCAAGGTCCCGCTCCTTCAGCTCCTTGGCGTACCGGCGCTCCATGCCCGCCCGTCCGGAAAGCAGCCGGATGGCGGTGCTGAAGCGTTCCGTCGGACGGGCTTCGTTCAGCTCGTCCTGCCTGCGGAGCCACATCGGCACCAAGTAGGCGGCCCAGGCCCCGACGATGACTGCGTAGATGAGGCCGCTGCTGCTCACGCCTCACACGGTAGAGGGGTTCTGTAACACGCATCGGCCAATTGGCCCGGTGTGTCGCACGATCTGGCTGATATCACTGAACTTTTTTGTGATTGTTCAGATCGATTGACCGCCAACTGGCGATTAAATTCGAACACTTATTGCATTCTTGCGTGATGCCAGCGGCGCAGCAGCCCCTCCGGCACCTCCTCCGCCGTCAGCGCGAAGACCAGATGGTCCCGCCACGCGCCGTCGATGTGGAGATAGCGGGGCCGCAGGCCCTCCTCGCGGAAACCGAGCTTCTCCACCACCCGGCGCGAAGGCCCGTTCTCCGGGCGGATGCACACCTCCATGCGGTGCAGCCCGACCACGCGGAAGCAGTGGTCGACGGCGAGCGCGACCGCCGTCGGCATCACCCCGCGCCCGGCCACCTCACTGTCCACCCAGTACCCCACGTGCCCCGAGCACATCGAGCCCCAGGTGATCCCCGCCACCGTCAACTGACCGACGAGCCGCCCCCGGTACTCGATCACGAACGGCAGCATCCGGCCGGCGTTCGCCTCCGACCGCAGATGACGCACCATCTGACGGTACGTCGGCCGCTGGGCGACCGGAGCGCCCGGGGGCGCCGGCGGAACCGTCGCCTCCCAGGGCCGCAGCCACTCGCGGTTGCGCCGGTTCACCTCGCGCCAGGCCGCCTGGTCGCGCATCTTTATCGGTCGGAGCAGTACGTCGCCGTCGACGAGCACCACCGGCCAGGACGGGATCACGACGCTCTCGGGTGGTCGCCGCCGCGGATCTGGTCGACGGCATGGCTCAGCAGCGGCTCCAGGACGGCGAGCCCGTCGCGCACCCCGCCCGGGGACCCGGGCAGGTTCACGATCAGCGTGGAGCCCGCGACCCCGGCGAGCCCCCGGGAGAGCGCCGCCGTGGGCACCTTCTCCCTCCCGTACGCGCGGATCGCCTCCGGGATGCCCGGGATCTCCCGCTCCAGGACCCGACGGGTCACCTCGGGGGTCTCGTCGGTGGGCGAGATGCCCGTACCGCCGGTCGTGACGATCACGTCGTACCCGGCGGCGACCCCGGCCCGCAGGGCCGCCTCCACCGGCGCCCCGTCCGGGACGACCTGCGGGCCGTCCACGGCGAAGCGCATCCGGGTCAGGCCCTCGGCGATCAGCGGACCGCCCTTGTCCTCGTACACCCCGGCCGACGCCCGGTTGGAGGCGGTGACGACGAGCGCGCGGTAGGCCGCGGCCGGGACCTCCTCGGGGGCGGGCTCCGCATGCCCCTCGTGCGTTCCGGCCACCCGGCCCGCGCGCGTCACGCCTCGGCCCTCGTCCAGTGGCCCGACTTGCCGCCCGTCTTCTCCTCCACCCGTACGTCGGAGATGACCGCGCCCTTGTCGACCGCCTTCACCATGTCGACGACGGTCAGGGCCGCCACCGAGACCGCCGTGAGCGCCTCCATCTCGACGCCCGTGCGGTCCGTGGTCTTCACCGTCGCCAGGATCTCGACCGCGTCGTCCGTGACCGCCAGGTCCAGGGTGACGCCCGAGACGGCCAGCGGGTGGCAGAGCGGGATGAGGTCCGGGGTCTTCTTGGCGCCCATGATCCCGGCGATACGGGCGGTGGCGAGCGCGTCTCCCTTCGGGACGCCCTCGCCGCGCAGCAGCTCGATCACGCGCGGCGAGACGAGAACCCGCCCGCTGGCGCGGGCGGTGCGGGACGTGACGTCCTTCGCCGATACGTCGACCATACGGGCCGCGCCCGCCTCGTCGATGTGGGTGAGACCTTGCTGCGTGCTCATGGCCGTGACACTCCCGGTCGCTGTGTGAAGGACGACACCGTACCCCCAGCGTCGCCCCCTCAGCCGAGGAGGACCACTTCCAGCTCGGTGCCCGGGGGCACGTTCTCCGTGTTCTCCGGGACCACGAGCAGGCAGTCCGCGTGTGCGAGGGCCGCGATCAGGTGGGAGCCGGCACCGCCCACGGGTGTGACGGTGCCCGCCGCGCGGTCGTACGTGCCGCGGAGGAACTGGCGGCGGCCGGCCGGGGACGAGAGGGGCTTGTCGGCGGCGAGGACGGCCCGGACCGTGGGCCGGTGCAGGTCTTCGACGCCCATCAGGGCGCGGATCGCGGGGCGGACGAACAGCTCGAAGGAGACGTACGAGGAGACCGGGTTCCCCGGCAGGGCGAGCAGCGGGATCTGCTCGGCGCCGATCGCGCCGAAGCCCTGCGGCTTGCCCGGCTGCATGGCCAGCTTGCGGAAGTCGACCTGTCCGTCGGCGGTCAGCGCCTCCTTGACCACGTCGTACGCGCCGACGCTCACCCCGCCCGTGGTGACGATCAGGTCGGCCCGGATGAGCTGGTCCTCGATGGTGGCGCGCAGCGACTCCGCGTCGTCGGCGACGGCCCCCACCCGGTAGGCCAGGGCGCCGGCGTCCCGCGCGGCGGCGGCGAGCGCGAAGCTGTTGGAGTCGTGGATCTGGCCCTCGCCCAGCGGCTCCCCGGGCTGGACGAGCTCGCTGCCGGTGGAGAGGACGACGACCCGCGGGCGGGGGCGGACCTTCACGGTGCCGCGGCCGATCGCGGCGAGCAGGCCGATCTGCGGCGGTCCGAGGACCGTGCCGGCCGCGAGGGCCAGCTCCCCGGCCCGGACGTCGCTGCCCGCCCTGCGGACGTGGGCGCCGGCCTCGGCGGAGCGGTGGACCCGGACCTCGCCCGCGGCGCCCTCGGGGGCGGTGCTCGCGGCGGTCATGCCGGTGGCGGCGCCCCCGCCCGTACCGCCGTCGGTCCACTCGACGGGGACGACGGCCTCGGCTCCGGGCGGCAGCGGGGCGCCGGTCATGATCCGGGCGGCCTGGCCGGGGCCGACCTCGGGCAGGCCGCCGGCGCCCGCGGCGACGTCGCCGATGACGGTGAGGACGGCGGGGAACTCCTCGGTGGCCCCGGCGACATCGGCGACCCGGACCGCGTATCCGTCCATGGAGCTGTTGTCGAAGGGCGGCAGCGCGGCCGGCACCGTCACGTCCTCGACGAGGACGCAGCCCTGGGCGTCGAGGAGTTGCAGCTCGATCGGTTCGAGCGGGGAGACCGTCGCGAGGATGTCGGCGAGGTGCTCGTCCACCGACCACAGGCCGCGGGCCGGGCCCGCGCAGGGGTCCGCCGCGCCTGCCGCGTGGTCGTGCTCGTGATCGTGTGCCGCGGTGCTGCTCAAGGTGCTACATCTCCTCGCTGACATATCTCCGGAGCCAGGCCCGGAAGTCCGGTCCCAGATCTTCACGTTCGCACGCGAGTCTGACAATGGCACGCAGATAGTCCCCGCGGTCGCCGGTGTCATAGCGGCGCCCCTTGAACACGACGCCGTGCACCGGGCCGCCGAGCTTCTCGTCCCAGGCCAGTTTCTGCAGGGCGTCGGTCAGCTGGATCTCGCCGCCCCGGCCCGGCTCGGTCTCCCGCAGGGTGTCGAAAACGGCCGGATCCAGGACGTAACGGCCGATGATGGCGTAGTTGCTGGGCGCCTCGCCCGGATCCGGCTTCTCGACCAGGTCCGTCACCTTCACCACGTCCGAGTCGCCGGTCGGCTCGACCGCCGCGCAGCCGTAGAGGTGGATCTGCGAGGGCTCGACCTCCATCAGGGCGATGACGCTGCCGCCCTCCCGCTCCTGCACGTCCACCATCCGCGCGAGCAGCGGGTCGCGCGGGTCGATCAGGTCGTCGCCGAGGAGCACCGCGAAGGGCTGGTCGCCGACGTGCGGGGCGGCGCAGAGCACGGCGTGGCCGAGGCCGCGCGGGGCGCCCTGGCGGACGTAGTGCATGGTGGCGAGGTCGCTGGACTCCTGGACCTTGGAGAGGCGCTCCTCGTCGCCCTTCCGGAGCAGGGCCTCCTCCAGCTCGTAGTTCCGGTCGAAGTGGTCCTCCAGGGGCCGCTTGTTCCGGCCGGTGATCATCAGGACGTCGGAGAGGCCGGCCGCGACGGCCTCCTCGACGACGTACTGGATGGCCGGCTTGTCGACGACCGGCAGCATCTCCTTCGGGGTCGCCTTCGTCGCCGGCAGGAAGCGGGTGCCGAGACCGGCGGCGGGGATGACAGCCTTGCTGATCCGACCGAGCCTGGGGAACGACTGATTCATGCGGTGCACCTTAGCCGTTCGGAATGAGAGGAAGATGTGGCTTCGGTTAACTTCCTCCACATAAAGACAGTTACAAGAATTTCGCACATGTACATGAGGCCGGCATGACACCTGAGATGTCCGAAAAGACCCTGCTGCGGAGCCGACTTCTGGGCGCCCGCGCCGCACTTTCCCCCGTTCTCATGGAGGATGCGGCCGAATCCCTCGCCCGGCACGGAATGGAACTGGCCGAACTCTCCGGGGCTGCCACGGTCGCCGCCTATGTGTCGGTGGGCCGCGAACCGGGCACGCGCGCGTTGCTCGACGCCCTCCTCGCGCGCGGGGTGCGGGTCCTGCTCCCGGTGCTGCTGCCCGACAACGACCTGGACTGGGCGGCGTACGAGGGGCCGGAGGCGCTGGCGAAGGCCGGCCGCGGTCTGCTCGAACCGACCGGGCCCCGGCTCGGCCCCGAGGCGGTGTGCGCCGCCGACACCGTCCTGCTGCCGGGCCTGGCGGTCGACGGGCGCGGGATGCGGCTCGGGCGGGGCGGCGGCTCGTACGACCGGGTCCTGGCCCGGCTCGCACGCGCGGGCGTGGATCCGGCCCTGGTGGTGCTCCTGTACGCGGACGAGGTGGTCGCCCGGGTCCCGGAGGAGCCGCACGACCACCCCGTGCAAGCGGTGGTGACCCCGGAGGGGGTCACCCGGTTCAGGGCTTCAGCGTGAGCGTGTCCTTCGCCGTCGCGTCGACCGCCGCCTTGCCGTAGGCCCAGTCGTACAGCTCGCCCTTCGCCCAGGTGTCGGTCTGGTCGGTGTAGTTCGAGTGGAAGGCGTGGCCGGAGGCGCCGGTCAGGTTGACCCACCGGGACTTGTCCCAGTCGCCGACGTTCACGACCATCCGCATCGACGGGACCCAGATGACCTCGTAGCCGCCGGCCGCGTTCCAGCCGGTGGCGTCGACGGCCGCCTCGCCGCCGCCCAGGTTCCACGGGCCGCGGTTGAGGAGCTGCTGCACGACGCCGGGGCCCGCGGTACCGAGGGTCTGGTTCTTCAGGGTCAGCTGGTGCAGCCGGCCCCAGCTCCAGGTGGAGACGTCCTTGCCGAGCTTGGCGGTCAGCTCCCAGCGGGCGTCCTTCATGGCGCGGGCGAGCAGCTGGTCACGGGTCTCGGTGGCCGGGTCCAGACGGTTGCCCGGGGTCTTCCACCACTCGTTCTTCTCCTGCTTGAGGAGCGGGCGGACCACCTCGTACCAGCGGTCGCCGCCGTCCGGCTGCGCCGAGTCGGGGTCGCGCTCGCCGCACTCGCGGACGAGCTTGTTCTGCTCGTCGACCGGGCCGGTGGCCTGGGCCGGGCGGACGTTGATGCAGTCGCCCTCGGCGCGCAGTTCCTTGGGCAGCTTGTTGCCGAAGGCGAGCTTGAGGACGTTGCGCCAGACCGCGTTGAAGTAGGCGGCGGCGGCCGAGTCGGGGTCCTGGGTGTAGTCCCAGCCCTCAAGGAGCTTCTGCGCCTCGCGGACCTGCGGGTCGGCGATGTCGATCTTCAGCAGGAGCGGGTTGAGCAGGGTCGCGATCTCGCTGCGGTTGTCGGTCTGCATGGTCCGCATGTCGTCCGGCGAGATCTTGCCGCCGTCCTTGGTCTTCGACTCGATGAGGTCGTTGATCCGCTGGCTGCGCGAGCCGTAGCCCCAGTCCTTGGTGAGCAGGTCGGGGTAGGTCTTCTGGTCGATCACGGCCTGGTTGGCGGTGACGATGTAGCCGCGCTCCGGGTCGTACTCGTAGGGCAGCTTCTCGAAGGGGATGTAGCCCTTCCACCGGTACGAGGAGTCCCAGCCGGGCGCGGGCAGGGTGCCGTCGCCCTTGGCGCGCTGCGGGATCTTGCCCGGCGACTGGTAGCCGATGTGGCCCTCGGTGTCGGCGTAGATCAGGTTCTGGGACGGCACCTCGAAGTTCTTGGCGGCGGCCCGGAAGGTGGTGAAGTCCTTGGCGCGGTCGAGGGCGAAGATCGCGTCCATCGAGTGGCCGGGCTGCAGCGCGGTCCACTGGAGGGAGACGCCGTAGCCGGTGCCGCGGTCGGGGGCGGAGTTGCCGACGGGGGCCTTCTGGCCGACCTTCTCCAGTTCGGAGGAGCGGTCGGAGACGAGCGGGCCGTGCTCGGTGGAGCGGACGGTGATCGTCCGGTCGCTGCCGCCGGCGACCTTGATGATCTCCTCGCGGCTCTGGAAGGGCTTGACCTTGCCGTCGACGAAGTAGCCGTCGGGGCCGATCTTCTCCAGGTAGAGGTCGGTCACGTCGGCGCCGAGGTTGGTGAGGCCCCAGGCGATCTTGTCGTTGTGGCCGATGATCACGCCGGGCATGCCGGAGAAGGTGTAGCCGGCGACGTCGTAGCGGCAGGTGGCCGAGACGGAGCGGCAGTGCAGGCCCATCTGGTACCAGAGGGACGGCAGCTGGGGCGCGAGGTGCGGGTCGTTGGCGAGCAGCGGCTTGCCGGAGGTCGTGTACTTCCCGGCGACGACCCAGGAGTTCGAGCCGATGCCGTTGCCGTTCGGGCCGAGCAGGGCGGGGACCGTGTCGAGGACCTCGGAGAGGGCGCCGAGCTGGGAGCTCACGCCGCCGCTCGCGTTGCCCGGGCCCGTGCCCGGGGTGTCCCCGGTGGTCGTCCCGTCGCCCTCGGTCGCGTCGGCCTTCGGGTCGAACTTCCCGGTGGACGCGTCGACGGTGCCCTTGTCGAGGATCGGCTGGTGGAGCGCGTACGGGTACTCCGGGTACAGCTGCTTGATCTGCTTCGCGCTCAGCCGGCTCGTCATCAGCGAGCGGTCGATCTCGTCCTGCATGTTGCCGCGCAGGTCCCAGGCCATCGCCTTGAGCCAGGCCACCGAGTCGACCGGGGTCCACGGCTCGATCGTGTAGTCGTTGGTGAGCGCGAGCGCCGCGTACTCGACGGAGACGTCCTTCGGGGCGCGGTCCTTCAGATAGGCGTTGACGCCCTCCGCGTACGCCTGGAGGTACTTCTTCGTCTCCGGCGACAGGACCTTGTCGTACTCCTGCTGCGCGACCCGGCGCCAGCCGAGGGTGCGGAGGAAGGCGTCGGTGTCGACCTGGCTCTCGCCGAACATCTCGGAGAGGCGGCCCGCGGTCACGTGCCGGCGGACGTCCATCTCGTAGAAGCGGTCCTGCGCCTGGACGTAGCCCTGGGCGCGGAAGAGGTCCGTCTCGTTGTCGGCGTAGATCTGCGGGACGCCGTTCGCGTCCCGCTTCACCTCGACGTCGGCGGAGAGCTTGTCGAGGCGGATCTCGCCGGTCGTCTGCGGGAACGAGGCCCGGACGGTGCTGACACCCCAGTACCCGCCGAAGCCGATGCCCGCGACCAGTGCGAGGACCAGGACGACGAGGATCAGGCGGGCGCGCCGCCCTTTCTTCTTGGCGGTCTTCTTGCCGGGGGGCGCGGTCGTGTTGGAGGGCATCGCTGTCCTTCGAGGGGCAGGGTGATCCTGGAGTACGGGAGCAACCTTAGGCGCAGCGTCCGGACAGCCCGGACGCGGTGTCAGGAAGAGAACCGTACTGATGAGCGAGGAGAAGCAAAGAAGGCGTCAAGAAAGCGTTAAAGATTAGGTAAGGTAACGAAGTACCTTGCCGCTGGAGGAACGATCCAGCCGCACGTGAGGGGAAGGAACGGCCACTGACTGTCCACCAGCTCAACGAACTCCTGCTCGTCTGCTCCCTCGTCCTGCTCGTGGCCGTCGCGGCCGTGCGGATCTCCTCCCGGAGCGGGCTCCCGAGCCTGCTGCTCTACCTCGGCATCGGCGTCGCCATCGGCCAGGACGGCATCGGCAACGTCGCCTTCGACAACGCGGAACTCACCCAGGTCATCGGCTACGCCGCCCTCGTCGTGATCCTCGCCGAGGGTGGTCTCGGCACGAAGTGGAAGGAGATCAAGCCGGCGCTGCCCGCCGCGGTCGTCCTCTCCACCGTCGGCGTCGCCGTCAGCGTCGGCATCACCGCCGCCGGCGCCCACTACCTCGTCGGGCTCGACTGGCGGCAGGCCCTGATCATCGGCGCCGTCGTCTCCTCCACCGACGCCGCCGCGGTCTTCTCCGTGCTGCGCAAGGTGCCCCTCCCCTCGCGGGTCACCGGTGTCCTGGAGGCCGAGTCCGGCTTCAACGACGCCCCCGTCGTCATCCTCGTCGTCGCCTTCTCCACGGCCGGACCGGTCGACCACTGGTACCTGCTCATCGCCGAGATCGCCCTCGAACTCGCCATCGGCGTCGCCGTCGGCCTCATCGTCGGCTTCCTCGGCGCCTACGGGCTCAAGCACATCGCCCTGCCCGCCTCCGGCCTGTACCCGATCGCCGTCATGGCCATCGCCGTCGTCGCGTACGCCGCCGGCGCCATGGCCCACGGCTCCGGCTTCCTCGCCGTCTACCTGGCCTCGATGGTCCTCGGCAACGCCAAGCTGCCCCACGCGCCCGCGAACCGCGGCTTCGCCGAGGGACTCGGCTGGATCGCCCAGATCGGCATGTTCGTCCTGCTCGGCCTGCTCGTCACCCCGCACGAGCTCGGCCACGACTTCTGGCCCGCCGTCGTCATCGGCCTCGTCCTGACCGTGGTCGCGCGGCCCATGGAGGTCCTGGTCAGCCTGCTGCCCTTCCGGATCCCCTGGCAGGAGCAGGCCCTGATGTCCTGGGCCGGCCTGCGCGGAGCCGTCCCCATCATCCTCGCCACCATCCCGATGGTGTCGAAGATCGAGGGCAGCGAGCGGATCTTCAACATCGTCTTCGTCCTCGTCGTCGTCTACACCCTCGTCCAGGGCCCGACGCTGCCCTGGCTGGCGAAGGCCCTCAAGCTCGGCGACTCCACCGAGACCGCCGACCTCGGCGTCGAGTCCGCACCCCTGGAGCGGCTGCGCGGACACCTGCTCTCGGTCGCCATCCCGGAGAGCTCCCGGATGCACGGCGTCGAGGTCGCCGAGCTGCGCCTCCCCGCCGGTGCGGCCGTCACCCTCGTCGTACGGGAGGACGCCAGCTTCGTACCGGGCCCGGCGACCGTCCTGCGGCACGGCGACGAACTCCTCGTCGTCGCCACCGACCCGGTGCGGGACGCCACCGAGCGGCGGCTGCGGGCCGTCGGACAGGGCGGCAAGCTCGCCGGCTGGCTCGGGACCGGCGGCGCGACAGCGGCCTCGGAACCCACGGCCATGGGGCGCTTCCACCTGCCGGGCAGCGACCGCCGCAAGAAAACTTCCGGTTAATCCCAGGCATTAATTCAGGTGCGGGAGCGTTTTCCCAGGCGGGAAGACGCTCTTCCCTGTACCATGAAGGCACACCTGATCGAACCAACTCTGCCTGAAGCAGAGCTGGCGCGACCGTATGGCGGCCGTGGCGCCCCTCCGCAGTGGGGCCGGCCCGGTATCTACCGCAGTAACGCGCATGAGGACAGCTCTCGGCGACACCCGCACCACCGTGCCGGGGCGCGCTACCAGGCGGCAGAAAGGCAAGGACCGTGGCGTCCACGGTCATCAAGGACAAGCGGCCCGGCTACGGGCAGCTCCTGCGCACACCCGGTGCACTGTCCTTCCTGCTCCCCGGCTTCGCCGCGCGGCAGCCCTTCGCGATGCTGACCATCGGCATCGTCCTGCTCGTCCAGCACACCACCGGCTCCTTCGGCAGCGCCGGCGCGGTCGCCGCCGTCACCGGCGTCTCCATGGCGCTGTTCGCCCCGCAGAGCGGCAAGCTCGCCGACCGCTTCGGCCAGCGCGCCGTCCTCGTCCCCGGCGTCCTCGTCCACACCGCGTCCGTCTCCCTGCTCGTCGCGCTCGCCCTGGCCGGCGCCCCGCTCTGGGCGCTGTTCCTGGCCGCCGTCCCCGCCGGCGCCTCCGTGCCCCAGGTCGGGCCGATGGTCCGGGCCCGCTGGGCCGCCAAGCTGGACGGCACCCCGCTGATGCCGACGGCCGCCGCCTTCGAATCCGTCACGGACGAGTTCACCTTCGTCGTCGGCCCCGTCCTCGCCACCGCCCTGTGCACCGGCGTCCACCCGGCCGCGGGCCTGATCGCCGAGGCCGCCCTCACCCTCGTCGGCGGCCTGTTCTTCGCCGCGCAGCGCGCCACCCAGCCCGCGTACGGCCTGTCCGCCGCGGTCACCTCGGAGCCCCACCGCTCCGCCCTGTCCATCCCCGGCGTCCGTGTCCTCATCGTCGCCTTCCTCGGCATCGGCTCCGTCTTCGGCGGCATGCAGGTCTCCCTCACCGCCTTCACCGAGGAGATCGGCAACCCCGGCGCCAACGGCCTGCTGTACGGGATCTTCGCCGCCGGCAACATGCTCGCGGGCATCGCCATGGGCGCCGTCGCCTGGAAGACCGGCCCCCGCCGCCGCCTGATCCTGGGCTACGCGGGCCTCACCGCCGCCGCCTCCCTGCTGTGGACCACGCACTCGGTGCTGCTCCTCGGCGCCCTGGGCCTCGTCGTCGGCCTGTGCATCGCCCCCGCCCTGATCACCGGCTACACCATCGTCGAGACCCTGATCCCGGCCTCGGCCCGTACCGAGGCCTTCACCTGGCTCACCGGCGCCGTCGCGCTCGGCCAGGCCGCGGCCGTCACGGTCGCCGGCCGCCTCGCCGACGCCCACGGCGCGAGCACCGGATTCCTGGTGCCGATGGCGGGCACGGCCCTCGCCCTGACCACGCTGCTCGCCCTGCGGTCGCGGCTGAAGCCGCGCGAGGCGAGCCGGGTCGCGGCACGTGGTATCGGTCACCGCGTGCCGGTGGCGGTGGACTGAACCCACGGAATACGTCACTATGGATCGTCGTTAGCACTCGATGAGTGTGAGTGCCAGGAGGAAGTCAAGTGCCGACCTACCAGTACCAGTGCACCGAGTGCGGCGAAGGCCTCGAGGCGGTGCAGAAGTTCACGGATGACGCCCTGACCGTGTGCCCCAGCTGCCAGGGACGCCTGAAGAAGGTGTTCTCGGCCGTCGGCATCGTCTTCAAGGGCTCCGGCTTCTACCGGAACGACAGCCGCGGCTCGTCGTCCAGCAGCTCGCCGGCCTCGTCGAAGTCCTCGTCGTCCTCGACGCCGACCTCTTCGTCGTCGACGTCTTCGTCCTCTTCGTCCTCTTCGGACGCGAAGCCGGCCGCGTCGTCCGCTTCCTCCTCCTCGACGTCCTCGTCGAGCACCGGAAGCTCGGCCGCCTGAGCCTTCTTGCCTTCGTGGGCCCCGTCGCCGTGCGCGACGGGGCCTTCGGCGTTTCCGGGGAGCGCGCTTAGGGTGACCGTCATGGCCAACCATGACGTGTACGCGGACATCGGCGTGATCGGCGGCTCCGGCTTCTACTCCTTCCTGGAGGACGTCACCGAGGTGTCCGTCGACACCCCGTACGGCAGCCCCAGCGACTCCCTCTTCCTCGGCTCGATCGCCGGGCGGCAGGTCGCCTTCCTCCCCCGGCACGGCCGCGGCCACACCGTCCCGCCGCACCGGATCAACTACCGCGCCAACCTCTGGGCGCTGCGCTCCGTGGGCGTACGGCAGGTCCTCGGGCCCTGCGCCGTCGGCGGACTGCGCGAGGAGTACGGGCCCGGCACGCTCGTCGTGCCCGACCAGCTCGTCGACCGTACGAAGAGCCGGGCGCAGACCTATTTCGACGGGGAACGGCGGGCCGACGGAGCCCTCCCGAACGTCGTCCACGTGACCTTCGCCGACCCCTACTGCCCGGACGGGCGGCGGGTCGCGGTCAAGGCCGCCCGGGGCCGCGGCTGGGAACCCGTCGACGGCGGCACGATGGTGGTCGTCGAGGGGCCCCGCTTCTCCACCCGCGCCGAGTCCCGCTGGCACGCCGCCGCGGGCTGGTCGGTGGTCGGCATGACCGGGCACCCCGAGGCCGTCCTCGCCCGCGAGCTGGGCCTCTGCTACACCTCGCTCGCCCTCGTCACCGACCTCGACGCGGGCGCCGAGACCGGCGAGGGCGTCTCCCACACCGAGGTGCTGCGGGTGTTCGGCGAGAACGTGGGCCGGCTGCGGGAGGTCCTCTTCGACGCGGTGGGGGCACTGCCGGCGACGGCGGACCGGGACTGCCTGTGCATGCATGCCCACGACGGGTGGGACCTGGGGATCGAGCTGCCGTAAACCACCCATCGGTGTGGGGGAGTTGTCCACAGGCTCGCGGTGATCCCCAGGCCGGAGCGGGGTGGGGGCGGAGTCGGGACAGTGGGGGCGTTCTCGTTTCGCTCCCGACCGGACAGGCGGTACTCCGCATGACGACGACCCTCTCCTCCTCCGTTCCCGCGCCCTGTACGGTGCCGGCCTTCGAGCCGCTACGGGTGCGGGGCGCCCGGCACCGGCTGCGGAGGGCGCTCCGGCGGGGGCGGCGCGCACCGGCGCTGCTCCTGGCCCTGACGGCGGGCGCGCTGGCCGTCGCGGACATGGGCGCCGCCCCGGGCGCGCCTCCTCCGTCGGCGCCCGCTCGCGCGCGGCCGCCCGCCGCCGCGCCCCTGGTGTCCGCGCCGGTACGGATCGCCGACGCCGCGACCGTACGGCTGCTCAGGCCCGGTGACCGGGTCGACGTGATCGCCGCCGCGCCCAACTCGCCGCTGGGCGGGGAGGGAGAGGCCCGGGTGGTCGCGACGGGCGCCCGAGTGGCCGAAGTTCCACGGCCCGGCGAGACTCGTTCGGACGGAGGGGCGCTCGTCGTCCTGTCCGTGCCACGGCCGACGGCGGCGGCGCTGGCAGGTGCCGGTGTCACCTCCCAACTGGCGGTGACGGTGTGCTGATTCGCACTGACTCGCTGTCAAGTCACCGTCCCGTGTGTACGGATTGGACGCCTCTGCGCCGTTCACGGCCTAATGGCACCGCACACAGCGGTACACGCGGCATCTCACGCGATGTCACGCGCGACTTCACGCGCGACTTCACGCGCGACTTCACACGCGACTTCACACGCGACTTCACACGCGACGAAAGGCACCTCGGTGGCCGAGAAGAAGGAAAGTCTGCTGGGAGGCTTCAAAGCCTTCCTGATGCGGGGCAACGTGATCGACCTGGCGGTGGCGGTCGTCATCGGTGCCGCCTTCACGAACATCGTGAACTCGGTGGTCAAGGGCATCATCAACCCGGTCGTCGGCGCCTTCGGCACGAAGGACCTGGAGGGCTACGCGTCCTGCCTCAAGGACCCCTGCCGGGTCGTCGACGGGGAGATGCAGGGCATCCAGATCCAGTGGGGCCTCGTCCTCAGCGCGGTGCTGAGCTTCGTGATCACCGCGGCCGTCGTCTACTTCCTCATGGTCCTGCCGATGGCGAAGATCCTCGCCAAGCGCGCCGCCCAGGAGAAGGCGAAGGAAGGCGTCGAGGAGGTCATGGAGGTCAGCGAGCTGGAGGTGCTCAAGGAGATCCGCGACCACCTGGTCGCGCAGCGCGTCCCGTCCGTGAACAACACGCACCCGGGCAGCGGGGTCGCCGGCACTGGGAGCGCCGGGGCGCACTCCACCTCCTGACCGGCGCGGTACGCCGGATTCAGAGGTGGTGCGGCGGCTTCTCGTCGAGGAAGCGCGCGAGGTCGGCGGCGCTGCCGCCGGCCGGAGGCCGCTCGCCCCATCCACGGTCCGTGTCGTCCGCGGATTGCTGGTCCAGCGGATCGTCGAAGACGAGGGCCGGCTTGGGAGTGTTCTCGGGACTGGATGTCAGGCCGGTCCGCTTCGCGTCTCGCGGTCCGTGGGCGGGGGCGGTGCTCATCTGTCCAGACTACGCCCGCTCACCCGCCCCGGACCCCCCTGATCAGCGGTCCTTCGGGTCGATCAGCCAGAGTCCGAGGACCACGAGGAACGACAGGACGAGGAATCCCGCGCCCCACCAGGCGGTTCCGGTGTCGCCCGTCATCCACTCGTCCACGACGATCGTCAGGCCCCACAGCTGGCCGATCACCACCGTGAGCGCCAGCGCGAGGCGGGCCGAGAGCTTCGAGGAGCGCTCCGGCTCCTGCTCCGTCCCGGCCCCGGGGCCGGGCCCGGTGTGCCGGATCCGGGGGTCGCCGTACCCGCTGGTGGGCCGGATCTGGGGGTACCGCTCGTGCACGGGCCGATTGAGCCGCGGCTGCGCACTGCCGGGGGTGTACGCGGGGCGCGGGGGCGCGGCGGGCGCGGCGGGCGTGGCGGCTGCCGCGGAGGCCGCAGGTGTCCCGGGTGTCCCGGGTGTCCCGGGTGCCGCGGGGTCCGGCGCCTCGGGGTCCCTCGGGAACGAGCTCTCGGTCATGTCCGCTCACTCCTCTCGGCGGGCTTCGGGCCGCTCCGGGTCTGCTGCGCGCCGGGCCCGGCCGGCTTGTGGGCCGGCGCGCCCGCGCCGAAGCCCGGGCAGCCCGGGCGGTCGTCGCCCTGCTGGCGGCAGAAGCCCTCGACGAGGCTCTCGCCCGAGCGGGCCGTGCCGACGGCCCAGACGCTGCCGTCGACCTCCTCGACGAGGATCACCTTCGGCAGGCCCCGTGGGGGCGGGCCGGCGGTGACCTCTCCCGTACGGGCGTCGAAGACGCCCTCGTGGCAGGGGCAGTACAGCTCGCCCTCGCTGCCCCGTTCCTTGCGCCAGAGCACGGCGCAGGCGAGGTGGGTGCAGACGGCGGAGTAGCCGGCGAGGGTGCCGTCCTCCATGCGGACGGCGATCGCCCGGTCCTCGTCGCCGGGGTAGCGGAAGGCGAGCGACTCCCCCGGTTCGATCCGGTCGGCGATCCTCTTGGGCTCGGGGGCGCCCGTGCTGTCGCCGTGCCGGTGGAGGATGCCGGAGGCGACGCCGATGCCGCCGACGGCGAGGCCGCCGGAGACGGTGGCGACGATCCGCAGGTAGTCGCGGCGGGTGGTCAGGGAGTCGGCGGCGATCCGGTCGTGGAGCGCTTCCTGGGCCGCGTCGGCGTGGGCGTCCGGCGCCGGCGGCTGGGGGTCGGTGACGCTCAACGGACATCCCTTCCATTGATCTCGACGACGGGGAGGCCGCCGGGCACCGGCCACTGGACCTTGTCGGCGGGGACGACCATCGCCACCCCGGTGGAGACGGTGGTGCTGCCGAAGGTGAAGGAGTCGGCGACCTGGACGCCGGGGCGTTCGGCGCGGAGCTCGTCGAGGGTTCCGTAGAAGAGGGCGCCGGTGGGGCAGACGGTGGCGCACATCGGGGCGAGGCCGTAGGCGGTGCGGTCGTAGCAGAGGTTGCACTTCATCTGGAGCTTCGCCTGGAGGTCGATCTTGGGGACGCCGAACGGGCAGGCGTTGACGCAGTTGGCGCAGCCGATGCAGCGGGTGGTGTCGGCCTGCTGCACGACGCCGTCGGCGGTGACGAGGATCGCGTCGGCGGGGCAGACCTCGGCGCAGGGGGCGACGGGGTCCTCGCAGTGCATGCAGACGGTGGGGAGGGAGGCGACGGAGCGGCCCTCGTCGGGGTAGTCGAGGTGGATCATCGACTTGCCGCGGTGCGAGTCGCATTCGCGGCAGGCGGAGACGCAGGCCTGGCAGCCGATGCAGCGGCCCGGGTCGATGAAGATCGTGCGGCCCATCATGTGCGGGTCAGCTCCTCTCCGCGGTGCCGCGGCCCTGGGGTGAGGTGGGGGGCAGCGGGTCGGTGCGGGAGACCTGGGTCTCCGGGTAGGCCTGGTGTCCGGGGGCGGTGGGCGGGGCGGGGACCTCGTCGATGCGGTCGGCGGCCTCGATGCGGGCGGCGCACACCTTGTACTCGGGGATCTTGGAGCGCGGGTCGAGGGCGTCGATGGTGAGGGCGTTCGCCGCCGTGGGAACGGGCCAGTGGTAGGGCACGAAGACGGTGTCGGGGCGGATGGCCTCGGTGACGAGCGCGGGGAAGACCTCGCTGCCGCGGCGGGTGACGACGCGGACGGGGTCGCCGTTGCGGAAGCCGTGCGAGGGGTGGACCTCGACCCAGGGGCGGGGGGTCTGCTCGACGAGGGCGCCGAGGCGGCGGGTCTGATTGCCGGAGAGGAAGTGGGCGACGGTGCGGCCGGTGGTGAGCGAGAGGGGGTACTCCTCGCTGTACGGGTCCATGGGCGGGTGCCATTCGACGACCTGCATGTGGATCGTGCCGTCGGGGTGGTAGGTGCGGCCGTCCTCGAAGAGGCGGGGGGTGCCGGGGTGCTCGGTGCCGGGGCAGGGCCAGGCGATGCCGCCGGTCTCCTCCAGGCGTTCGTACGTGATGCCGTAGTAGTCGTTGACGGTGCCGGCGGAGGCGATGCGGAGCTCCTCGAAGACGGAGCGGGAGTCGGGGAAGGCGAACTTGTCCCCGGCGCCGAGCCGCTTGGCGAGCTCGCAGATGACCCAGGTGTCGGTGCGGACGCCGGCCGGGGGTTCCTGGGCCTTGTTGTGCTTGACGACCCGGGCCTCGGCGTTGGCCATGACGCCCTCGTCCTCGGCCCACACGGTGACGGGGAAGACCACGTGCGCGTTGGCGGCGGTCTCGGAGAGGAAGAAGTCGAACTGGGCGTGGAACTCGAGGGTGTCGTAGCCGTCCTTGACGGTGGTGTAGTTCGGGAGGGAGACGAAGGGGTTGTTGCAGATGCCGACGAGGCCGCGGATCTCCTTGCGCTGCATCTGCCAGACCATCTCCATCATGGAGGTGCCGGCGGGCGGGAGTTCGGCCTCGTCGATGCCCCAGATCGCGCAGATCTGGCGGCGGTGCTCGGGGTTGGTGATGGAGCGGCCGCCGGGGAGGAGGTCGGACTTCTGACCGTGTTCGCGGCCGCCCTGGCCGTTGCCCTGGCCGGTGATGGTGCCGTAGCCGGCGCCGGGCCTTCCGATGTTCCCGGTGGCGACGCAGAGGTTGATGATCGAGAGGCAGTTCTCGACGCCCTGGGAGTGGTGCTCGACGCCGCGGGCGTGCCAGGCCATGGCCTTGTCCGCGCCGGCGAACATGCGGGCGACCTGGACGATCTGTTCCTCGGGGACGCCGCAGATCTCGGCGGACCGGGCGGGCGGGTAGTCGGCGACGGTCTTCTTGACCTCGTCCCAGCCGGTGGCGTGGGCGGCGAGGTAGGCCTCGTCGGTGAGGCCCTCGGCGACGACGACGTGCAGGACGGCGTTGAAGAAGGCGGAGTCGGTGCCGGGCTTGAGGGCGACGTGGACGTCGGCGGTGCGGGCGATCGCGGTCTCGCGGGGGTCGACCACGATGAGGGTGGCGCCCCGGTCGCGGGCTCCCCACAGGTACTGGGTCATGACGGGGAAGCATTCGCCGACGTTGGATCCCGCGATGAGGAGGCAGTCGGTGAGGAGGATGTCGGAGAAGGGGTTGCCGGCGCGGTCGATGCCGAAGGCGAGCTTGTTGGCTCCGGCGGCGGAGACCATGCAGAGCCGGCCGTTGTAGTCGACGTGCCGGGACTTGAGGGCGACGCGGGCGAACTTGCCGACGAGGTAGGTCTTCTCGGAGAAGAGGCTGGCGCCGCCGAGGAGTCCGAAGGAGTCGTTGCCGTACTCGCCCTGGATGCGGCGGATCTCGGCGACGGTGTGGTCGAGGGCCTCCTCCCAGCTGACCTCGCGGAACTCCTCGTCGCGGCTGCGGCGCATGAGGGGGGCGGTGAGCCGGTCGGGGTGGTTGACCTGCTGGTAGGCGTTGATGCCCTTGGGGCAGAGCCGCATCCGGTTGATGTCGTGGTTGCGGGGTTCGACGCCGAAGACCTTGCCGTGGTGGTCGACGCGGAGGTACATGCCGCACTGGACGCCGCAGAAGCAGCAGTGGGTGGGGACGAGGGTCTCCCCGTTCTGGTCGGCGTGCCAGCGGTCGGCGGGGATGCCTCCGGCGTCGCGGAAGTCGCGGGTGCCGGGCGGGGCGAGGGAGGGGTCGAGCGGCAGCGGCCGGCCGGGGGTGGTCGCGGGGTCGGTCGCGGTCAATTGAAGCCCTTCTTCACGTGGTCGAGGTAGGCGGTGCCGCGCAGGACGCGCTTGCAGCGGGGGCAGTACTCGGCCCACTCGTCGAAGCCGAGGGCGAGGTCGCGCATGGTGCCCTGGAGGTTCTCCACGTACGGGGCGGTGTCGATGGGCTCGTGGCAGCGGCGGCAGGTGAGGATCTCGTCCTCGTCCTTGCGGCGGGCGGTGTACTTGAAGAGCTGCATGCCGACGGCCGCGGGCCGCTGGACGATGTGGAAGAACTTCCCGAAGGGGATGTAGATCAGGGTGAAGACGACGGACACCATGTGGAGGACCGCGAGGAACTCGTAGCCGCCGCCGTGCAGGAAGATCGACGAGAAGGTCAGCAGCAGGCCGGTCACCGAGATGACGATGAGGGCGATCAGCGGCACCAGGTCGTAGGCGAAGCGCTGGCCGGTGATGGCGCCCCGGTCCTTCATGCGGCGCCACAGGAAGTAGGAGGCGCCGGCGATGACGAGGACGGCGGCGATGTCGAGGCCGTGGAACATCAGCCGGCCGACGGGGCTGAGCGCGTCGAAGCCGATGATCTTGAAGCCCCAGATCCGCATCTCGTAGCCGGGGCCCGAGCCGGTGGAGGAGGTGAAGGTGAACCAGCCCCAGGTGAGCGGGAAGGTGATCGCGGCGGCGAGCAGACAGCCCCAGAAAACGAGCTGGTGGGCGGCCCAGCGGGCGTGCGAGCGGGCGCCGAGGAACTTCTGGAAGCCGAGGTAGGTGGCGATCATCCTCGGCAGGGCGGTGGGCGCCTTGCGGAAGTTCGCCGCGGAGAAGAAGGAGCGCCAGCCCTGCCGGAAGAGGCGGCGGGCGCCGGGCGCGGAGATCCAGACCGTGTAGCGGTAGGCGACGCCGAAGGCGAGGAAGACGGTGGCCACGGCGTACGGCAGGAGGGCCGAGTCGAAGTCGCGGAGCAGGCGGCTGCCGAAGACGATCGCGAGGATCAGCAGGGCGGAGACGGCGGCGCCGACGAGGGCGGCGCGGCGGCGCACGGCGGCGGGGGTCCGGCGCGCGTGGCCGTCGGCCGCCGGGAGGCCGGGCGCGGTGCCGGGCGCGAGGCCCTGGGCTGGGCCGGGTTCGGGGGTCGGCTCGGCTGTCTGCGGTGGCTCGGTCACGCGGACACGGTAAAGCCGTTTGCCCTATTCGGTCCTGTTTTGCCCACTGTGGGGGTGACGCGTCGTTCAGACGGCGTGCAGCCCATGGGCCTGGAAGACCTCGCGGGCCGCGGCGAGCTGCGCGGGGGTCGGGGACGGGGTGTCGTGCAGGGTGAACGGCTTGGCGAGTGCTTGCCACTTCGCTTCGCCCAGCTTGTGGAAGGGCAGGATGTCCACGCGGGACACGTTGCCGAGGCCGGCGGCGAACGCCCCCGGAGACGGTGGCGCCGCCGCCGGACGCGGAGATGAAGCGGACGTCTTCTGCTGAGCACTGGCAGCACGACGTCCGGGTCGTCCAGGCAGGCCCCGGTAGCCGGGCGGCAACGACGGCACCCTGAGGGCCGTCGAGCAACTGCGCCCGCGCCTCACGGTGCCCGTGACCGTCGCGTACTGCTCGGCGAGTTCCCCGGCCCCGGAAGAGGCGGTCGTACGGCTCCGGGCGGACGGCTTCCGCCGGATCGACGTCGCCGCCCGCCTCCTCGCCCCCGGCCGCTTCACCCGCGCCCTGGCCGCCGTACCGGGCGTCCGGGCCGTCACGGAGCCCCTCGCCGACGACCCGCGCGTCGCGGAGCCGGTGGCCGCGCGGTACGAAAGGCGTGGCATGTGAGCGGGCCCGCCGCCCGCTCTGCTGTGCTGGGGCACATGACACAACCGTTCCTGCCCCTCACCGCCCGCTCCCGCGAGGAGTCCCACCGGGCCGCCACGCCCCTGGAACTCTTCTTCGACCTGTGCTTCGTCGTGGCCGTCGCCCAGGCCGGCGCCGAGCTCGTGCACGCGGTCGCCGAGGGCCACGCGGGCCAGGGCATCCTCAACTACGCGATGGTCTTCTTCGCCATCTGGTGGGCCTGGATGAACTTCTCCTGGTTCGCCTCCGCGTACGACAACGACGACGTCCTCTACCGCGTCGTCACCCTGATCCAGATCGCCGGTGTGCTCGTGCTCGCCGCCGGCGTCTCGCGCGCCTTCGAGGAGCACGACTTCCTCGTCGTCTACCTCGGCTACGTCGTGATGCGCCTCGCGATGGCCTCGCAGTGGCTGCGCGCCGCCCACCACGCCACCGCCCCGGCCGAGCGGACGATGTGCCGCCGGTACGCGGGCGGGGTCCTCGCCGTCCAGATCGGCTGGCTGGCGCTGGTCCTGGCGCCCGAGTCGGCCCGCCCGTGGGTCTTCCTGGTCATGGCGCTCGCCGAGATGGCCGTACCGGTGTACGCGGAGAAGGACGCGCCCAGCGCCTGGCACCCGCACCACATCGCCGAGCGGTACGGCCTGTTCACGATCATCGTGCTCGGCGAGACCGTCGCCGCCGCGACCGTCGCCGTGAAGACGGGCATCATCGAGAACGACGCCCTCGGCGAGGTGCTCCCGATCGCCGCGGGCGGTCTGCTGCTCGTCTTCGCCGCCTGGTGGATCTACTTCGTCGTGCCCGCCCACGACCGGCTGACCTCCAGCCGTCAGGGCTTCCTGTGGGGCTACGGCCACTATGTGATCTTCGCGTCGGCGGCGGCCGTCGGCGCGGGTCTGGAGATCGCCGTGGAGCAGTCGGTGGGCAAGGCCCACATCTCCACGCTCGCCGCCTCCGCCGCCGTGACGATCCCGTCGGCCGTGTTCCTGCTGTCGGTGTGGCTGCTGCACGCCCGCTACTTCAAGGTCGGCATCGCGCAGCAAATGGTCCTGCCGGTCTCGTCGTTCGCGATCCTGATGTGCACGTTCGCGGGCCACTGGGCGGTGCTCGCGGCCGGGATCGTCGCGGCGGCGACGGTCGCGGTCGGGGTCACCCTGACCGCCCGCAACCCGACCACGCGCGCGCGGGCGGCGGCCTGACGGACCCGGGGTGGAGCATCCGCCGTCCGCGGGACACAATCCGCCGCATGATGTTCCGCCTCCTCGGGCCGCTCACGGTGGCCGACACCGACGGCGTCCCGACACCCGTCGCCGGCGGCCCCAAGGTCCGGGCCCTGCTCGCCCGGCTCCTCCTCGACGCGGGCCGGACCGTCCCGGTCGAGCGGCTCCTCGACGGGCTGTACGGGGACGAGCCACCGGCCGGCGCCCCGGGCGCACTCCAGGCCCAGGTCTCGCGGCTGCGCCGGGCGCTCCCGCCGGGCGTGCGGGTCGAGTTCTCGCCCGCCGGGTACCGGCTGGCGGTCGGGGACCCCGCCACGGACGTGGACGTCCTGCGATTCGAGACGCTCGCCCGCGACGGCGCGCGGGCCGCCGCGGCGGGCGACCCCGGCCGCGCGGCCGCCCTGCTGCGGGAGGCCCTCGGACTGTGGCGGGGCCCGGCGCTTGCCGACGTACGGGACGCACCGTTCGCGCCGGGCCAGGCGGCCCGGCTCGACGCGCTGCGGCTGGACGCGGTGGAGGAGTGGGCGGCCGCCGAGCTGACGGCCGAAGGGGACCCGGCGGTCCTCGTACGGGAGTTGGAGCGGGCCGTCCTGGAGCAGCCGCTGCGGGAGCGGCTGCGGGGCCTGCAGATGCGGGCGCTCGGCGCGGCGGGCCGGCAGGCGGACGCGCTGTCCGCGTACGAGGAGGTACGGGCGGCCCTGGCGGAGGAGCTGGGGGCGGATCCGTCGCCGGAACTGTCCGCCGTACACCTGGAGCTGCTGCGCGGCGGGCCGGCGGCGCCGCCGGTACGGACGTCCCCTCCGCTCCCCGCGCCGCTGACGGACTTCGTGGGCCGGGAGCGGGAGTGGGAGCGGCTGACCGCCCTGGTGGCGGCCGCGCGGCTGGTGACCCTGGTGGGCCCGGGCGGTGCGGGCAAGACGCGGCTCGCCCTGGAGGTGGGGTCGGGGCTGCCGGGCGAGGTGCGGTTCGTGGACCTGGGGGCTGTTGCGGGTGCGGGTGACTCGGCGGCCGGGGAGGTCGCGGAGGCCTTCGCCACCGCGCTCGGGGTGCGGGGTGTGGCGCGGCTCGAAGCGGCGCTCGCCGGGCGGCCGGTGGTGCTGATCGTGGACAACTGCGAGCACGTCGTCGTGGAGACGGCCGTCCTCGTACGGCGCCTCCTCGCCGCCTGCCCGGGGCTGCGGATCCTGACGACGAGCCGTGAGGCCCTCGGACTCACCGGGGAGTCCCTGCTGCCGCTCGGCGCGCTGGCGCCCGAGGCGGCGGAGGAGCTGTTCGTACGGCGGGCGGCTGCGGTCCGGCCCGGATTCACCGGCCACGCGCGCGTGGCGGAGCTCTGCGCGGGGCTCGACGGGCTGCCGCTCGCCGTCGAGCTGGCGGCGGCCCGGCTGCGGACGCTGTCCGTGGAGGAGCTGGCGGACGGGCTCGGCGAGCGGTTCGAGCTCCTTTCGCGCGGGGACCGCACCGCGCCGGAGCGGCACCGGACACTGCGGGCGGTCGTGGAGTGGAGCTGGTCGCTGCTCGAACCCGGGGAGCGGGAACTGGCGGCGCGGCTCTCGGTGTTCCGGGGCGGGGCGACGGCCGGGGCGGTGGCCCGGGTGTGCGGGGCGGGGTCGGGGGCGCTGGCGTCGCTCGTGGAGAAGTCGCTGGTGGAGGTACGGGACGACGGCCGGTACCGGATGCTGGAGACGATCCGGGCGTACGCCGCGGAGCGCCTCCCGGCCGGGGATCCGGCGATCGCCGCGCACCACGCGTACTACCGGGAGCTGGCCGAGGCGGCCGATCCCGAACTGCGCGGGCCCGCCCAGCTGGAGTGGCTGGCGCGGCTCGACGCGGAGGACGCCAACCTGCGGGCGGCGCTGCGGCGGGGCACACCGGAGGAGGGGCTGCGGCTGGTCGCGGCGCTCAGCCCGTACTGGTGGCTGCGCGGGCTGCGGGGCCGGGTGGCGGCGCCGGTCGCGGAACTCCTGGACCGGGTGGAGCCGACGGCGGAACGCGGCGAGGAGTACGCGCTGTGCGTCCTGGCGGCGGGCCTGCGGGAGGGCGAACACGTCGACCGGGCGCGGGGGTTCCTCGCCGCGGGTACGGCTCCGCTGCGGCAGCCGTACACGGCGTTCCTGTGGTCGACGTCCGTGGGCCCGGTGGAGGGCCTGCGGCTCGGCGACGACGCCTGGTCCCGGTCGCTGGGGCTCGTGGGCCGCGCCCTGCTGACGACGGAGCCCGCCGAGGCGGAGACGCTCCTGACGGAGGCCCTGGCCGGGTTCCGGGCGCTCGGGGAACGGTGGGGGACGGCGACGGCCCTGGAGGGCCTCGCGGGCCTCTCGTCCGATCCGCTGCCCCTGCTCGGCGAGGCCCTGGCCCTCTTCGAGGAACTCGGAGTCGCCGAGGACGTCGTGGACCTCCTCCACCGCCGGGCCTCCGTCCACGAGGCGGCGGGCGGCGAGCGGGCGGCGACGTCCGACCGGGCCCGCGCGGGGGAGACGGCGCGGAGGGCGGGGCTGGGCGGGACGGCGGAACTCGGCGTGCCCGCCTGACCGCCGAGGCCGTCGTGATCGTCTCGGGCCTCGCGCCCTACTGGGCGGTGCCCCGGGCCGCCCGCCGTGTGGGCAATCGTCCCGCTGGGGCGTGGGGGCCCCCTGCTCGAGCGAAGCCGAGAGCTTGGGGGAGGGTGGGCACACGGGACGGCGCGCCCAGCGGCGCCTCCGCGTTCCGAGCCCTGGCCCGCACCACCAGCGCGCCGCGCATCCGGTGCGGGTTCAGGCTCGGGAGCCTCTGGCGCCGGCAGGGGCGCCGTTCCGTTGTGCCCACCCGTTCCGCCCTGCGGAACGATTGCCCACAACGGCGGAAGCGCGCCCGCAACGGGGCGTCAGCGGCCGTCAGCCCGCTGTCAGTGGTTCGTCAGCGGGCCGCGCGAGTGTTCCTTCCGTGCCCCGGGGACCCGCCCCGGCGCACGGATCCGAGGAGACCGTCATGCAGCAGAACACCGCCCCCCGCACCGCCCTCGTCACCGGTTCCTCCCGGGGTATCGGGCGGGCTCTCGCCCGGCGGCTCGCCCGGGACGGGATGGTCGTCGCCGTGCACTACGGGCAGGACGCCGCCGCGGCGCAGGAGACCGTCGACCTGATCGTCCGGGACGGCGGGCGGGCCTTCTCCGTCGGGGCCGACCTTGCCACCCACGACGGGGTGCTCGCGCTCGTCGAGGGCGTCCGGGCCGGGCTGGCCGCCCACACCGGCGAGGCGGCGCTCGACGTGCTCGTCAACAACGCCGCCGCGACGACCTCCGGCGGCCACCTCGCGGACGAGACCCCGGAGGCGTTCGACCGTCTCTTCGCGGTCAACGTCCGGGCTCCGTACTTCCTGGTCCAGGGCCTGCTGCCGCTGCTCCGGGACGGCGGCCGGATCATCAACATCGGCTCCGCCGTCACCCGGATCGCCCTCGCCGACGAGCTGGCGTACGCGATGACGAAGGGCGCCATGGAGACCTTCACCCGCACCCTCGCCAACGTCGTCGGCGACCGCCGGATCACCGTCAACACCGTCGCCCCCGGCCCGACCCAGACCGCCTCGCTCACCGCCGCCATGGCGGCGATGCCCCAGCTCGAAGCGATGCTGATCGCCGGCCAGGCGCTGCCGTGGGTCGGGCAGCCGGAGGACATCGCCGACCCGGTCGCCTTCCTGGCCTCGGAGGACGGCCGCTGGATCACCGGCACGGTGATCGACGCCTCGGGCGGCACCTACCTCGGCCCGAAGCGCTGACCGAAGCGCTGACCGAAGCGATCAGCCAAGCGCCGTGGTAGGGAGGGGACATGACACTTCAGGACTCGATCACCGACGTGACCGGGCTGCGCGTCGGCCACGCGCGCGTGGACCGGCCCGGGGCCCTGAGCGGCACCACGGTCGTCCTGGCCCCGGAGGGCGGCGTCGTCGCCGCCGTGGACGTACGGGGCGGGGGGCCCGGCACCCGGGAGACGGACGCCCTGGACCCGCGGAACGTGGTCCAGCGGATCGACGCGGTCGTCCTGACCGGCGGCAGCGCGTACGGCCTGGACTCCGCCTCCGGGGTGATGGCCTGGCTGGAGGAGCGGAACCGGGGCGTGCGGGTGGGCCCCGACCCGTCGCACGTGGTGCCGGTGGTGCCCGCCGCCTGCGTCTTCGACCTGGGCCGGGGCGGCGACTTCACCGCCCGCCCGGACGCGGCGACCGGCCGCGCGGCGGTGGAGGCGGCCGCCGCGGGCGGGGACCACGCGCGCGTGGAGACGGGCGCGGTCGGCGCGGGCCTCGGGGCCGTGGTCGGCGGGCTGCGGGGCGGGGTCGGGACCGCGAGCACCGTCCTGGAGTCGGGGATCACGGTCGGCGCGCTCGTGGTGGTGAACGCGGTGGGCGCGGCCGTCGACCCGACCAACGGCGTCCCGTACGGCGCCTACCACGACGCGGGCCGCCTCGCCTTCCCCGACGCCTCCGTCCACGAGGCGGCCCGGCGGCGCCTCGCGGAGGCGCGCAAGGCGTCCACTCCGCCCCCGCTGAACACCACGCTCGCCGTCGTCGCCACGGACGCGGTCCTCACCCGGGCCCAGGCGCGGAAGGTCGCCGGCACCGCGCACGACGGCATCGCGCGCGGGGTGCGGCCGGTGCACCTGATGAACGACGGGGACACGGTCTTCGCCCTCGCCACCGGGGCCCGGGAGCTCCCGGAGGCGCCCGGTCCGCTCGCCCTGAACGAGATCCTGGCGGCGGGCGCGGACCTGGTCACCCGGGCCGTCGTCCGGGCCCTCCTCGCCGCCCCGGGCGGTCTGCGCGGCCCGGCCGGCGACTTCCCCTCGTACCGCGAGCTGTACGGGCCGGAAGCGGACGCGTACTCCCGGTAAGGGGAAGGGAGTTGGAGAAAACGGGCGGGAACTTCGCGAGCGGGCCCTTCGTTTTGCCGGAACCCCGGACACGATGTCAGACCCAGGGACTACGTTAAGCAAGCACCAAGTGACATGCGGCGACGGCCTGGAGACCCTCTTGAACGATCCGCAGGATCCTCACGATCCGTACGAGACGACCGAGACGCACCTTGAGCGACTCCTCGGCCGGGCGCTCAACTCCTTCGACCTGCCCGACTCCACCGTCGAGCGCCTCGGCACGGCGCTCGCCCACTCCAGCGCGCTGCACTCCTCGCACCACAGCGCGTCGCTGCACCGCACGACCCACCGCCATACGTATCTGCTCGCCGACGGCAGCGCGCTCAGCGTGTGGGAGCTCGCGCACAACGCCGGCCGGGACGGCGCGACGCAGCACGAGCTGTACCTGGAGGAGGCGGAGGCGCGGCTCGCCGCCTCCCGGCTCCCGACCGGGCCGCTGCCGGGGTGGACGGCGGAGCGCGCCGACGGCCGCGCCCTCGACGAGGACGACGACCTGGAGCTGCTGAGCGCCCTGCTCGCCCGCCCGATACCCGCCCAGCCCCGGATGTACGTGCCGGACAACTCCCCCGACCACGCGCGCCGCGTCCTGCGCCGCGCGGAGAACGCGGACCGGCCGGGCGAGCGCACGGCCCGCCGTCTCCGGCTGGCCTTCGCGCACCACATCACGCAGGCCTTCGGGCGCCACTGCCCGGTGGAGGGCGGCCGGGACGCCGGCTTCACCCTCTACGAGCACCAGTTCCTGCTGCTCGACGGCAGCGAGGTCAGCCTCTGGGAGGTCGAGCACACGGCGACGCCGGACGGCCGGCACATGTGCGAGGTGTACGAGGACGAGCACGCGGCCCGCGGGGCGATGGAGTCCCGCTCCCGGGTCCGCTGACGCACCGCCGCCGCCCCGCCCCGTCCCTTCAGGGGGCGGGGACGGCGGCGGCCTCCGCCAGGCGCTGGAGGGCGAACGCCCGGTTGGCGCGGGTCTGTTCGCGATAGCTCTCCGGCAGGTCCGGGAGCGCGAGCAGCCGGTCGCAGGCGGCCAGCGAGGCGGCGTGGTCGCCCACCCAGTACGCGGTGATCGAGTACTCGAAGAGCAGCCCCCACCGGTACACCCACGGCTGTGTGAACAGCACGTCGTCCGGCATCTCCCGGTCCACGACGGCGGACACGATCGCGTGGGCGGCCTGGTGGCGCCGCCTCGTCCGCAGCCGCGCCACCAGCTCGTAGCAGGCCTCAAGGCGTTCCGGCCGCGCCTCCCAGGCCCTCGTGAGGGCGTCCATCCCGGCCGGCCAGTCTCCGGCGTCGGCCCGGAGGACGCCCGACTGGAGCAGCGAGAAGTACACCTCCTCGACCCAGCCGCCCATGGCCGCGCGCCGCTCGTAGAGGTCGACGGCCTCGTCGGAGCGGCCCATGTCCCGGAGGGTCTGCGCGAGGTAGAAGACCGTCCGGTGGTTCGCCGGGTCCCGCTCCAGCTCGGCGCTCAGGAGCCGGGCGTCGCGCTCGAACTTGTCGTGGCGCGAGCCGCCGTCGGCGTGGTCCTCGATGACGAGCGCGTCCAGGTTCTCCTGGACGTGGTCCCGGTCGGCCGTCAGGTACTCGTGGGTGACGCCCTCGTACCGCCAGGGCAGATCGCCTCTGACCAGGCGTTTGATGCGGTACTCGACGTTCCCCCGGTGGCGGATCATGTACGCGTCGGCGAGCTGTCCGCCGGCGGCGGGCAGCGGCGCCTCCTGCCGCAGGACGTGATCGGCGTCGAGGAGCAGCAGATAGTCGGCGCGGCCGCGGGCGTGCGCGATGTTCAGGCTGCGGTTGTGGCCGAAGTTCACCCACGGCTCCTCGCGCAGCTCCCCGGGGACGCCGTCGAGGGCCTTGCGGATCAGGTCCTGGGTGCCGTCCGTGGAACCGGTGTCGGAGATGACCCAGGTGTCCACCAGGCCGCGGACGGAGGCGAGGCAGCGTTCGATCACCGCGGCCTCGTTCTTGACGATCATGCACAAGCAGATGGACGGACGCACGGCAACACCACTTCCGGTGGGGGCGGGGAGGCGCTCGGGGGCCGATCGGGTGCGCGACCCTATGGGGCGCTTCACCCGGCGCGGCCTCGGCGCGCCGACGGGCCGTGCGAGGTTCGCCGTCGCGCACGCATCCATTCGGCTGTCCGTGCTAGGCCATGGCGCTGAGAGCGCCCAAAAACGGTCAAGCCTTTGCATGCGCGATCCGATGATCCGACCAGGGAAGCGCGAATCCGCTCCCCTCCCTCGACCTCTCACTCGCACCGGCCGCGGAGCCGGTGGAGGAAGGAGCATGCATGCGTCCTGATGCCAGGACCAGGTCCCCGCTCGGCCCGCTGCCCCGACGGCGCGGATGGCTCTGCAGCGGTGCCATCGCCTCCGTCGCCCTCGTCCTCACCGGCTTCGCCACACCGGCTTCGGCCGCGTGGGGCACCCCCGGTACGGCGCTGGCGGGGCCCCCGCCCGGCGACCACTGCAAGGAGAAGCCCCCGCACCACGAGCACCACCCCAAGGCGGCCGCCGAGGACGGCCCGTCGCCCTGGGAGACCGGTGACTTCTCGGCGTATCTGGACGACCAGATCCAGCCGCTGCTGGAGGGCAACGACGCCCGCGCGCTGACCGCGGCCATGCTGCGGGGAGGGGGCGGCGACGACGACTGCCACGCGGGCCCGCCCGGCCCGCCCGGCCCGACGGGACCCGCGGGCCCGACCGGGCCGACGGGAGCGACAGGAGCGACGGGAGCCACGGGCGCGACCGGAGCCACGGGCGCGACCGGAGCCACAGGAGCGACGGGTGCCACGGGCGCCACCGGAGCCACGGGTGCGACGGGCGCCACCGGAGCCACGGGTGCCACGGGAGCGACTGGAGCCACAGGAGCAACTGGTGCCACAGGAGCCACCGGAGCGACGGGCGCCACCGGAGCCACGGGAGCCACCGGTGCGACAGGCGCCACCGGTGCCACCGGGCCCACCGGGCCCTGCTCCGACATCGACACCTACAGCCCCTCGAACGACGAGGACTTCCAGGCGGTGCTCACCGGCGGCAAGGCGTACGCCGGGAAGGCGTCCGTGCCGGGCGGGGCGATCGCCTGGCAGGACCTCACCAACCTGACCGCGACCATGACCGACCCCGCGAACGGCTCCGTGGCGACCGGAGACGCCTTCCCCGGCAACGCGTGCGGGATCGCCATCGAGGCGCAGGGCAACGACGCGTTCGTCAAGATCGTCAGGACGAACGGCGAAGTCTGGCAGACCCACGGCGACATCCAGGGCAAGACGTTCGTCTGGGACGAGGGCTGGGTCCAACGGGCCACGCCCACCCCGGCGGCGCTGCGCGCCGGGAAGTTCACACGTGCTCTGCCACCCGGCACCGCACGCAACCTCATCCCGGGCCTGAAACCCTGACCGACGGGTGACACAGCCGAGGGGCGGTGCGCTCGCGGTGCGCACCGCCCCTCCGCGGACGGCCCCCTCCTGTCCAGGGGGCCGGGCTCAGGCCGCCACGGTGACCTCCGGCTCGGCCGCCGGCACGGGTCCGGCCTCGGGAGCGGGCTTCCGGGCGCTCTTGAGGAGGATCACCAGACCGGCGCTGACGACCGTTCCGGCCGCGATCGCGAGCAGATAGAGGAACGGGTTGCCGATCAGCGGGATCACGAAGACACCGCCGTGCGGGGCCCGCAGGGTGCACTCGAAGGCCATCGACAGGGCGCCGGTGACCGCGCCGCCCGCCATCGCCGCCGGGATGACCCGCAGCGGGTCGGCGGCGGCGAAGGGGATCGCGCCCTCGGAGATGAACGAGGCCCCGAGGACCCAGGCCGCCTTGCCGTTCTCGCGCTCGGTCCGGGTGAAGAGCCGGCCCCGTACGGTCGTGGCGAGGGCCATCGCGAGCGGCGGCACCATGCCCGCCGCCATCACGGCGGCCATGACCTTGAGGGAGCCCTCGTTGGGGTTGGCGAGGCCGCCGACGGCGAAGGCGTACGCGACCTTGTTGACCGGGCCGCCGAGGTCGAAGCACATCATCAGGCCGAGGATGACGCCGAGGATCACCGCGTTGGCGCCGGAGAGGCCGGACAGCCAGTCCGTCAGGGCCTTCTGGAGGCTCGCGATCGGCTTGCCGACGACGAGGAACATCAGGAAGCCGACGACGATCGAGGACAACAGCGGGATCACGACCACCGGCATGATGCCCCTGAGGACGGCGGGGATCCGCACCCGCTGGATCGCGAGGACCGTGCCGCCCGCGATCAGGCCGGCGACGAGACCGCCGAGGAAGCCCGCGTTGACGGTGAGCGCGATCGCGCCGCCGACGAAGCCGGGGACGAGACCGGGGCGGTCGGCCATCCCGTACGCGATGTACCCGGCGAGGACCGGTACGAGGAAGCCGAACGCGAGGCCGCCGATCTGGAACATCAGCGCGGCCCAGCTGTCGACCTGCCCCCAGTCGAAGTGCTGGGTGACGGAGGGGGCCTTGTTGATGTCCCAGCCGCCGAGGGCGAAGCCGAGGGCGATGAGGAGACCGCCCGCGGCGACGAACGGGACCATGTAACTGACGCCGGACATCAGCCACTTGCGGAGCTTGGTGCCGTAGCCCTCGTCCGGCTCGCCCGCCCTCTCGACGGGTGTCGGCTTCGAGGGGGAGACCTCGCCGCGTGCGGCCTTGTCCCGGACCTCGGCGATGAGTTCGGCGGCGCGGTTGATGCCGGCCTTGACGCCCACGTCGACGGTCGGCTTTCCGGCGAACCGTTCCTTCTCCCGTACGGGCACGTCGTGCGCGAAGATCACGCCGTCGGCGGCCGCGACGACCGCCGGGTCGAGCCGGGTGAACCCGGCCGAGCCCTGCGTCTCGACGGAGACCTCGACGCCCGTGGCCTCGCCCGCCTTCTCCAGCGCCTCGGCCGCCATGTAGGTGTGGGCGATGCCGGTGGGGCAGGAGGTGACGGCGACGATCCGGAAGGGCGCCTCGGCGACCGGAGCCTCCGGAGAGGGCTCATCGGAAGACGGCTCCTCCGAAGCCGGGTCCTCCGAAGCCGGCGCCTCCTCCCCCGCGATCAGCGCCGCCGCCCCCGCCGGGGACGTCGCGGAGCGCAGCGCGTCCGTGAACTCGGGGTCCATCAGGTGGCGGGCCAGGGAGGACAGGATCGTCAGGTGGGCGTCGTCCGCGCCCGCCGGGGCGGCGATCAGGAAGATCAGGTCCGCCGGGCCGTCCGGGGCGCCGAAGTCGACGCCGGCGGCGGAGCGGCCGAAGGCGAGGGTGGGCTCGGTGACGTGGGTGCTGCGGCAGTGCGGGATGCCGATGCCGCCGTCGAGGCCGGTCGGCATCTGGGCCTCGCGGGCCGCGACGTCGGCGAGGAAGCCGTCGAGGTCGGTCACCCGGCCGCGTGCGACCATGCGCTCCGCGAGCGAACGGGCCGCCGCTTCCTTGCTGTCGGCGGACAGGTCGAGGTCGACCAGGTCCGCGGTGATCATCCTGCTCATCGCGGGCTCCCTTGCTCGCTGAGTACTCGGTCGAGGGGTACGTCGGCGGTCACCGTGACCGCCGCCGGGTCCAGGTCGCCCGGGGTGGGCATCTCGCTGCCGGGCAGCTGCACGGCGGCCGCCCCGTGGGCGACGGCGGCCGCGAGGGCCTCGGGTCCTTCGCCGCCGGCCGCGAGGAAGCCGGCCAGGGAGGCGTCGCCCGCGCCGACGTCGGAGCGGACGGCGGCGACGGCGGCGTGGCCGTACCAGACGCCGTCCGCCGAGACGAGGAGCTGGCCGTCGGCGCCGAGGCTGGCGAGGACGGCGCCCGCGCCGAGCTCGCGCAGTTCCTCGGCCGCCTTGACGGCGTCGCCGACGGTGGCGAGGGGGCGGCCGACGGCCTCGGCGAGTTCGTCGGCGTTCGGCTTGACGACGTCGGGGCGGGCGGCGAGGGCCGCCAGCAGCGACGGGCCCGAGGTGTCGAGGGCGATCCGGGCCCCGGCGCCGTGGGCGCGGGTGACGAGCCGGGCGTACCACTCGGGGGCGAGGCCGCGCGGGAGGCTGCCGCAGCAGGCGATCCAGTCGGCGGCGGGCGAGTAGGCGCCGACGGCGGAGAGCAGGGTCTCGGCCTCCTCGCCGCTCAGTTCCGGGCCGGGCGCGTTGATCTTCGTCAGGGTGCCGTCCGGTTCCGCGAGGGCGATGTTGGAGCGGGTGTGGCCGGTGACGGGGACGGGGGCGACCTCGATGCCCTGGCCCGCGAGGAGCTGGGCGACGAGGGCGCCGGGGGCGCCGCCGAGGGGGACGACGGCGACGGTGCGGTGTCCGGCGGCGGCGACGGCCCGGGAGACGTTGACGCCCTTGCCGCCGGGGTCGACGCGTTCGGCGGCGGCGCGCAGCACCTCGCCGCGCTCCAGGCCGGGGACCTCGTACGTCCGGTCCAGGGAGGGGTTGGGGGTGACGGTGAGGATCATGCGCGTACGACTTCCGTTCCGGTGGCCTCGATGGCCGCGGCGTCCTCGGGGCTGAGCCCGCTGTCGGTGACGATCAGGTCGACGTCGGTCAGGTCGCCGAAGCGGGCGAAGTGCTCCTGCCCGTGCTTGGCGGAGTCGGCGAGCAGGACGACCCGGCGGGCGGCGGCGACGACGGCCCGCTTGACGGCGGCCTCGGCGAGGTCGGGGGTGGTGAGTCCGTGCTCGGCCGAGAAGCCGTTGGCGCCGAGGAAGGCGACGTCGGCGCGGATCTCCCCGTACGCCCTGAGCGCCCAGGCGTCGACGGCGGCGCGGGTGCGGTGGCGTACGCGTCCGCCGACGAGGTGCAGGTCGATGCCGGGGTGGTCGGCGAGCCGGGCGGCGACGGGGAGGGCGTGGGTGACGACGGTCAGGGTGCGGTCGAGGGGGAACTCGGCGGCGAGACGGGCGAGGGTCGAGCCGGCGTCGAGGACGACGCTGCCCTCCGTGGGGAGTTCGGCGAGGGCGGCGCGGACGATGCGGTCCTTCTCGTCGGCGGCGGTGGACTCGCGCTCGGCGAGGTCGGGCTCGAAGTCGAGCCGTCCGGCGGGGATGGCGCCGCCGTGGACCCGGCGGAGGAGTCCGGCCCGGTCGAGGGCCTTGAGGTCGCGCCGTACGGTCTCGGCGGTGACCTGGAACTCCTCGGCGAGGGAGAGGACGTCGACGCGTCCGCTCTCGCGGGCGATCCGGAGGATCTCTTGCTGGCGCTCGGGTGCGTACATGCCTGTCTACGTCCGTTCGATGCCCGAACCTGTGGTTTCAGTGTCAGGCTACGCCTCGATTTCCGCCAAGTAAACGAATCCGGGCATCCATATGGGCACAAACGGACATCGGTCCTAGGCGCACACGGGCATCGGCCCTGGGCGCACACAGGCATCGGCCCTTGCCCGGGCACGGGCATCCACCCTTGCCCGGGCACGACGAAGGGCCCTGCCCCCGGGACGCATCCCGGGACCAGGGCCCCAGCCGGGCGACGGGCTCAGTGCGTGAGCACCGGCTCCTTGTCGACCGTCACGGTCTCGCCCGCCTCGTCGGCGTCGTCACCGCCGTCCTCCAGGTGCTGCTTCGGCTTCGCCGGCAGCGCGAACATCACCAGGAAGATCACGGCGAGCACGCCCGCCGCCCAGCCCAGCGAGTTCTGGAAGGCGTCCCCGAACGCCGCCCCCACCTCGGCCGGAGCCTTGGCGAGCTTCTCGTCGTCGATCGTCCCGAAGAAGACCACGGACACCAGGCCGAGTCCGAGCGCGTTGCCCATCTGCCCGGTCGTGTTGATCAGACCCGAGGCCGAACCGGCGTGCTCCTTCGGCACCTCCGAGAGCACCGCGTCCGTCAGCGGCGCCACGATCAGGCCCATGCCGAGGCCCATGACCACCAGCGGCGGGATCATCTGCCAGGAGTGGATCCCGGCCCCGTACCGCCCGGACACGAAGACGTAGAGCAGGATGCCCGCGATCATCGTCAGGGCGCCCGCCTGGAGCACCTTCCGGCCGAAGCGCGGCACCAGCTTCTGCACGGACATGCCCGCCGCCACCGAGACCGAGATCGAGAACGGCACCCCGGTCAGACCCGCGTGCAGCGGGGTCCAGCCGAGTCCGATCTGCATGTACAGCGTCCAGACCAGGAAGAAGATGCCGAGCACGACACCGAAGGTCAGCTGCACCGCGATGCCCGCCGCGAAGCTCTTCACCCTGAACAGCGACAGCTCGACGAGCGGCGAACCGTCCTTCTTCGTCTTGTACTTCTCGTACGCGACGAGGGCACCGAAGACGAGCAGGCTGCCGGCCATCATCAGGTGGCCCCAGAGCGGCCAGTCCAGCTCACGGCCGCGGGTCAGCGGGTAGACCAGCATGAGCAGCGCCGTCGTCACCAGGAGCACGCCGACCATGTCGAGCTTGAGCGCCTTCGGCGCCTTCGACTCGGCGATGAACTTCCGGCCCAGGATCAGGGCGGCGACGCCGACCGGCAGGTTGATCAGGAAGATCGGACGCCACTCCAGGCCCGCGATGTTCCACTGCGTGAGCAGCGCGCCGAGCAGCGGGCCCGAGACCGCGCCGAGGCCGATGATCGCGCCGAACATTCCGAAGACCTTGCCGCGCTCGTGCGCCGGGAAGGTGACGTGGATGATCGACAGGACCTGCGGGACCATCATCGCGGCCGCGGCGCCCTGGAGCAGCCGGGAGCCGACCAGCATCTCCTGGTTGGCCGCGAAGCCGCAGAGCGCCGAGGCGAGGGTGAAGCCGGCGGTACCGAGGAGGAAGAGGCGCTTGCGGCCGTAGATGTCCCCGAGCCGTCCACCGGTGATCAGCCCGGCGGCGAACGCGAGGGCGTACCCGGCGGTGATCCACTGGATGGCCCCGAACGAGGCGCCGAGGTCCTTCTCGATGCTGGGGATCGCGATGTTGACGATCGTGGCGTCGACCAGGTCCATGAAGGCGGCGGTCATGACGATGGCGAGGGCGATCCAGCGCCGCTTGTCGCCGGCCTCTGCCGCTTCCGCGGCGGCGTCGTGTGAACTCATACGAAGAAGATAGAAGTCATGTAGGTCAGGTCATGTCCTAGATAGGCCTCATCCTGGAAAACATGACGGACACCCCGGCACGACTCCTGAATCTGCTCTCGCTCCTCCAGACCCCGCGCGAGTGGCCCGGAAGCGAACTCGCCGAACGGCTCTCGGTCTCCCCGCGCACCATCCGCCGTGACATCGACCGGCTCCGCGACCTCGGCTACCCGGTCGAGGCCACCATGGGCGCGATCGGCGGCTACCGCCTCGTCGCCGGTACGGCGATGCCCCCGCTGCTCCTCGACGACGAGGAGGCCGTCGCGATCGCCGTGGGCCTGCGCGCCGGGGCCGGACACGCCATCGAGGGCGTCGAGGAGGCGTCCGTACGGGCCCTGGCGAAGCTGGAGCAGGTGCTGCCCGCGCGGCTCCGGCACCGGGTGTCCACCCTCCAGAACGCGACGATCCCGCTGACCAGGGGCGACGGCGCCACGGTCACGCCCGCGACGCTGACGGCGCTCGCGGGAGCGGTGACCGGGCACGAGCGGCTGCGGTTCGGCTACCGGGCCGGGGACGGGACGGAGACGAAGCGGCTCGTGGAGCCGTACCGGCTGGTGTCGACCGGCCGTCGCTGGTACCTCGTCGCGTACGACCTGGGGCGGGAGGACTGGCGGACCTTCCGGGTGGACCGGGTCAGCGAGCCGCTCCCGACGGGCGCGCGCTTCACCCCGCGGGAGCTGCCGTCGGGCGACGCGGCCACGTACATGGCGCGCTCCATGGCCCGGGCGCAGGGCGAGGTCGACCTCGACGTGACCTTCGCCGCGCCGGCCGAGTTCGTCGTGGCCCGCCTCCCGTCCCACCTCGTCCCGGTCGCGACGGGCCCCGACCACTGCCGCCTGCGCGCCCGGGTCACCGACTCGGTGGAATGGCTGGCCCTCCGCCTGGCCCTGATGGACATCGACTTCACGGTCCACGGCCCGGAGGCTCTGATCACGTACATGCGGGACCTGTCGGGGCGGCTGGCGACGGCGACGGGGGCCTGAGCCCGCCGCCGTTGTGGGCATGCGTTCCGCCGGGGCGGAACGGGTGGGCACAACGGAACGGCGCCCCTACCGGCGCCGAAGGCTTACGCGCCTGGACCCGCACCACCGGCTCGGTGCACGTGGTGCGGGTCCAGGCACGCAACGCGGAGGCGCCGCTGGGCGCGCCGTCCCGTGTGCCCACCCGTCCCGCCCCAGCGGGACGATTGCCCACACGGCAGCGGGGCGACGCCCGCCCGGGCGCCGGCCGCCTCAGGCCACCGCGTCGAAGCCCGTGTCGTGGGCCATCTTCTTCAGTTCGAGCAGCGCGTGCTTCTCGATCTGGCGGATCCGCTCCCGCGTCAGCCCGTGCTCCTTGCCGACCTCCGTCAGCGTCCGCTCGCGGCCGTCCTCGATGCCGTACCGCATGCGGATGATCGAGGCGGTCCGGTGGTCGAGCTTGTCGATGAGGTCGTCCAGCTCCTCGCTGCGCAGCAGGGTCAGGACCGACTGCTCCGGCGAGATCGCCGACGTGTCCTCCAGCAGGTCGCCGAACTGGGTCTCGCCCTCGTCGTCCACCGACATGTTCAGCGAGACCGGGTCCCGCGCCCAGTCCAGGACGTCCGTGACGCGCTCGGGCGTCGAGCCGAGCTCGGTCGCGATCTCGGCGGGCTCGGGCTCCCGCCCGTGCTCCCTGTTGAACTCGCGCTGCACCCGCCGGATCCGGCCGAGCTCCTCCACGAGGTGGACGGGGAGCCGGATGGTCCGGGACTGGTCGGCGATGGACCGGGTGATGGCCTGGCGGATCCACCACGTGGCGTACGTGGAGAACTTGAAGCCCTTCGCGTAGTCGAACTTCTCGACCGCGCGCACCAGGCCCGCGTTCCCCTCCTGGATCAGGTCGAGCAGCGGCAGCCCGCTGCGCGGATAGCGCCGCGCGACGGCCACCACGAGCCGCAGGTTGGACTTGATGAAGAGGTCCTTGGCCCGCTCGCCCTCGGCGACCAGCGCTTCGAGCTCCTCACGGGTCGCCCCGCCCGCCTCGCTCTCCACCTCTTCGTCGAGTATCTGCTGGGCGTAGACGCCCGCCTCGATCGTCTGGGAGAGCTCGACCTCCTTGGCGGCGTCGAGCAGGGGCGTGCGCGCGATCTCGTCGAGGTACATGCCGACCAGGTCGCGGTCGGCGATCTCCCCGCCCACGGCGCGAACGCTGCTTGCCCGTGCGGCCCCGCTCTGGGCGGAGGTCTGACGACGGGCGACGGCACGGGTTGCCATGCGTGCTCCCTTGCTGAGTAGGTCGCGACACCCTTCCGGGTGCCCTGCATCCGACGGAAACAACGACTGGAATCAGGACAGAATTCCCACCCGGCACATGGATTTTCGCGATCATGCAGTATCCTGCGCGGCCGCCGCCCCCGCGGGCGCACCGCGGGCACCCGTGGAGGTGCAGGTCAGACCGGGCACGGAGGGTGAAACGGCGCCCCTCGCGGGAGCACCCGACCACGCTGTCGGTGAGACCGCGATCACATGCGGCGCCATCCCTTCAGACGCGCCGACTCGACCCACGGTTGCCTCCGCGGCGGGCCGCCTCGCCTCCGCCCAGCGGCCTAGGTCCCGAGCCCGTTCCGCCGCGCCGCTCCCCCGGCCTAGCGTCGCCCCCATGACCGACACCACCGGCACCCTCGACGAGGCACTCGAACGGCTCCACACCACGGGCCCCGAGCGCAACGGCTGGCTCACCAACCACGCCCCCATGGCCGTCGAGGCCCTGGTCCGTCACGGCCAGGCCCGGGCCGTCCACCGCTGGCTCGACCACTACGCACCCAAGCTGGAGGAGCTCCCGCCCGCGCACACCCCGGTCACGGCGGGCACCTGGCGGGAGGCGCTCGGCGATCCGGCCCGGATCACCGACTGGACCCGTTTCTTCTCCCGCGAGCTGGCGGACCGGCCCTGGCGGTCGGTGCTCGCCGAGTGGTGGCCCCGTCTCCTTCCCGGCATCGCGGGCGGGGCGACGCATCCGGTGATCCGTACCGGGCACGCCGTACGGACCCTGCTCACGACCGACGAGACGCCGCCGCGCCGCGCCGAGCTGGCGCACGCCCTCGGCTACTGGGCGGCCCGCCACCAGCCGCTCCCGCCGCTCGCCCCGCTGGCCGTGGCACCCACCGCGGCGGCCGCCCTCGACGCCGTACCGCCCGTTCCGGAGCAGGACGGCGGGATCCGGGCCCGGCTCGCGCAGCTGACGGCCTTCCCGGTGTGGGGCGAGGCGTCGGACCCCGATGCGGCGAAGACGCTGCTCGCCGAGCTGGTGACGGCGGCGACGCACCGGTACGCGTCGCACGGCCACGGCGAGCCGATCATGCTGGTCCACGCGGCGACCGCGCCGAACGCGGTCCTGCGCGCCCTGCCCGCGCTCCCCCGCGCGCTGTGGGCGCCGAGCGTGGCGGCCGCCTGGGCGGCGTCGGCCGCGGTGACGGCGGCCTACACGCCGCGCGAGGCCGCCCCGTACGCCGCGACCGGCCTCGCCCCCGAGGAGATCTTCGTTCGGGCGGCCGCGCACGGCGACGACCACACGATCAAGTTCACGGACACGGCGCTCGACGTGGGCGACCCGCTCGCCCTGGCCGCCGCCGTCCGCTCGATCGACCTCAATCCACCCGCCCTGTAAGGGGTCAGCCGAACTGGACGGACCGCTTGGCGAGCCCCATCCAGAAGCCGTCGATCACCGAGCGCTCCGCGCCGAGGTCGCCGGCCGCGTCCGCCGCGCCCATGGTGACGAAGAGCGGGGCGAAGTGTTCGGTACGGGGGTGGGCGAGGCGGCCGGCGGGCGACTTGTGCTCGAAGTCCAGGAGGGCGTCGACGTCGTGCGCGGCGAGCGCCTCGCTCCCCCAGGCGTCGAACTCGGCGGACCAGCCGGGGACACCGGGGCCGGTGTGGCGGAGGGCGGCGAGGTTGTGGGTGAAGAAGCCGCTGCCGACGATCAGGACGCCCTCGTCGCGCAGTGGGGCGAGCTTGCGCCCGATGTCCATGAGGCGGCGCGGGTCGAGGGTGGGCATGGAGATCTGGAGGACGGGGATGTCGGCGCCGGGGAACATCTCGACGAGCGGCACGTACGCGCCGTGGTCGAGACCCCGGTCGGGGATGTCCTGCACGGGCGTGCCGGGCGCGCGGAGCAGCTTGCGGACGGCCTCGGCGAGCCGCGGGGCGCCGGGGGCGGCGTACTGGACGCGGTAGTAGTGCTCGGGGAAACCCCAGAAGTCGTAGACGAGGGGGACGGTCTCGGTGGCGCCGAGCGCGAGCGGGGCCTCCTCCCAGTGGGCGGAGACCATGAGGATCGCCTTGGGGCGCGGCAGTCCGGCGGACCAGGCGGCGAGCTCGCCGGGCCAGACGGGGTCGTCGGCGAGCGGTGGGGCGCCGTGGGACAGGTAGAGGGCGGGCATCCGTTCCTGCGTGGCGTCCATGACGACCTCCATTCTTGAAACTTCAAGCTTTCCGCTCCAGCGTAAACCCTACATAGTTCAACTTTCAAGAACGAGTCGTACGATGGGAACCATGGGAGACATGACCGAACCCCGCTGGCTGACCGACGAGGAGCAGCACGTCTGGCGCGCGTACCTGCACGCCACCACGCTCCTGGAGGACCACCTCGACCGCCAGTTGCAGCGCGACGCCGGGATGCCGCACGTCTACTACGGGCTCCTCGTCCAGCTCTCCCAGGCCCCCCGCCGCCGGCTCCGGATGACCGAGCTGGCCAGGAGCGCCAAGATCACCCGCTCCCGGCTCTCCCACGCGATCGCCCGCCTGGAGAAGAACGGCTGGGTACGGCGCGAGGACTGCCCCTCCGACAAGCGCGGCCAGTTCGCCCAGCTGACGGACGAGGGCATGGACGTCCTGCGGCAGAACGCGCCCGGGCACGTGGCGGCCGTCCGCCAGGCCATGTTCGACCGGCTCTCGCCCGAGCAGGTGGAGCAGCTCGGCGCGATCATGCGGGTGATGGCCGAGGGCCTCGAACCCACGGACGCGCACGCGGACCTGCCCTGGCTCCGCTGAGCGAGCGGACCCACAGAAACGGACCTGCCCCGGCTCCGCCGACAAGGCGGAACCGGGGCAGGTCCGTTTTCCGGATCCGGGAGCCGGGGCAGGTCCCTTCTCCCGGTCCGGATCCGGATCAGTGGGCGACGACGGGGATCTTCACCTCGTCCTCGGCCCCGGCCCCCTCACCGGACCCGGCGACCTGACCGGTCCCCGGCTTCCCGGTGTTGATGAACGTGAAGGCGATCGCGGCCGAGACGGCCAGGATGCCGACCGCCCACCAGATGGCCGCGGTGTACCCCTCGACCATGCCCTGGAACTGGAGCAGCTTCTGCGCGGCCGGGGTGGTCGCGCCGGCGGCGTGGTCGGTCAGGTAGGCGGTGGTCGCCGAGGCGGCGATCGTGTTCAGCAGGGCCGTACCGATGGCGCCGCCGACCTGCTGCGAGGTGTTGACCATCGCGGAGGCCACACCGGCGTCCCGCGGGTCCACGCCGAGCGTCGCGAGCGACATGGCCGGCATGAACGCCGTACCCATGCCCAGGCCGAGGAGCAGCTGCGCGGGCAGGATCAGCCCGGCGTACGAGGTGCCGATCTCCAGCTGGGTGAGGAGCAGCATGCCGACGGCGGCGGTCAGGAAGCCCGGCGCCATCAGGAAGCGCGGCGGGACGCGGGTCATCAGACGCGCGCCGATCTGGGTCGAGCCCACGATCATGCCCGCGATCATCGGGAGGAACGCGAAGCCCGTCTTGACCGGCGAGAAGCCCTTCACGACCTGGAGGTAGTACGTGAGGAAGAGGAACAGGCCGAACATCGCGATGACGGCGAGACCCAGCGACAGGTAGACGCCGCCGCGGTTGCGGTTGGTCACGACGCGCAGCGGCAGCAGCGGGGACTTGACCAGGTACTCGGTGAGGACGAACGCGATGAGCAGCACGCCGGAGCCGACGAAGAGACCGATCGTGCCGGCGTCGCTCCAGCCCGCGGACTCGGCGCGGGTGAAGCCGTACACGAGCGAGACGAGACCCAGGGTGGAGAGGATCACGCCGGGGATGTCGAGCGGCGAGCGGTTGCGGCCGCCCTCGGGCTCACGGACGACGAGGTACGCGCCGACGGCGGCGACCACGGCGAACGGGATGTTGACGAAGAAGGTCCAGCGCCAGTTCAGGTACTCGGTGAGGAAGCCGCCGAGGATCAGGCCCACGGCGCCGCCGCCACCGGCGATCGCGCCGTAGATGCCGAAGGCCTTCGCGCGCTCCTTGGCGTCGGTGAAGGTCACGGCGAGCAGCGAGAGCGCGGCGGGCGCGAGGAGCGCGCCGAAGGCACCCTGGAGCGCGCGGGCGCCGAGCATCATGGCCTCGCCGGTCGCGGCCCCGCCGAGGGCGGAGGCGGCGGCGAAGCCGATGAGGCCGGTGATGAAGGTCCGCTTGCGGCCCCACAGGTCGGCGATGCGGCCGCCGAAGAGGAGGAGTCCGCCGAAGGCGAGGGCGTACGCGGTGATGACCCACTGCCGGTTGCCGTCCGAGATCCCGAGGTCCTGCTGGGCGGAGGGGAGGGCGATGTTCACGATGGTCGCGTCGAGCACGACCATCAGCTGGGCGAGGGCGATGAAGATCAGGGCTTTCCAGCGGCCGGGGTCGGCCTGGATCGCGGACTTCTCGGGGATTTTCGGCATGGGGGTGGCCACCTCTTGGCGCGTACTGGTGAAAAAAGGGCGTAAGTGAGTGCGGGCCGCTCCGGGGAGCGGGTCAGGTCACGACGGGCAGGAGTCGCGTCTCAGGTCCTCCAGGGTCGCGGCCTTTCCCTGTAGCTCCGAGCGGGCGGGCGTCTCCAGGCCGTCGAGGAAGATCTGCAGATGGCGGTGGACGAACTGGTCGAAGGCCCCGCAGCCCGTTCCGGGCAGCGGACGGGTCAGCTGGGAGAGCGCCACCATCAGGTCTCCGACGCCGACGTCGGTCCGGAGCCGGCCGGCCCGCTGCGCCCGGTCGACGAGGCCCTGGACGATGCCCTCCAGGCGGTCGCGCTCGGCGAGCAGGTCGGGGTGGTCCTTGTCGAAGGCGCCGTCGAGCATCGGGCACAGGGCGCCCACGCGCTCGTCGGCGGCGCCGTGGGCGAAGCGCCGGAGGGCGGCGAAGGTGTCGCCCTCCTCCTCGGCGGCCCGCTCGGCGACCTCGGCGACGCGGGCCATCAGGGAGAGGACGACCTCGTGGACGAGGTCGGGGCGCTCGGGGAAGTTCCGGTAGAGCGTGGCGTTCCCGACGCCGGCGCGGCGCGCGATCTCGTCGTAGGGCACCTGGGAGCCGAACTCGACGAACATCTCGCGGGCCGCCGTCACGATCCGCTCGCGGTTGCGCAGGGCGTCGGCCCGCGGGCGGGGTACGCGGCGGGCGGGCGCGGTGTCGGCGGTGCTGGTCACGCCACGGCCTCCTCACTCGGTCACTCGAACCATCCGGGGAAGGACTCCCCACTTCGCTGAACACCTGCATAAACGGGGACTGGCTCCCCGCTTATTTCCCAGCTTCTCTGTGACCTGCGTCACAAGCTCTCGCTCTCGCGGAATACCCACGATCGGGCCACCCGGCGCGCGCACCCGGACCCGGCGCCACAGGCTGATCGCACAGCGCGGACCCGCGGAAGGGGTCGCGGCGCCGACCTGCCCCCACCGGAGAGGCGACGTATGCAGCACCCCCGCCGACGGATACGCAGACCCGTCGCCCTGGCGGCGACCACGGCACTCTCCCTCGCCCTGCTCGCCTCGGCGAGCTCCACCCTGCCCGGGCCCGCCCCGGCCTCGGCGGGCCCCGTGGCCGCCGCGCCGAGCGGCGCCCAGCTGGGACCGTGCCGCATCGCCACGACGATGGGCGTGCAGATGTCGGAGGGGCTGCCCACGGCCCCCGGATACGTACGCTCCACGGGCCGCATCAGGGCCCTCAACCTGATGATCGACTTCCCGGACGCCCCCGGGGACGGGACGGCGATGGGCCGCTTCCGCGAGTTCTTCCCGCAGACCGCGGACTGGTTCCGCACCAGCTCGTACGGGCGCCTGCAGTACGAGCCCGAGGCCCCGATACCCGACTGGCTGCGGATGCCCCGCGCCTTCTCCTCGTACGGCATCGAGCGCGGCTCACCGTACGAACCGGGCTACCGCGCCCTCGTCGAGGACATCGTGAAGGCGGCCGACGCGCGGGTGGACTTCAGCGCGTACGACCTGGTCAACATCCTCGTCACGCCGAACGCCGGGCCGTCCGCCCTCGACACCGTCCTGTCCGTGACCTTCTCCGGCAACGACGACGCCCCCTACGCGGACGGCGTGCCGCTCGCCAACACGTCCTTCGTCTACAGCCGCCAGGACGACGGCTCCGGCAGCTTCGCCGACACCGGCTACCGCGTCCTGCCGCACGAGAACGGCCACGTCTTCGGCCTGCCCGACCTCTACACCTCGGACGGCGGCGGCACCGTCGGGCACTGGGACATCATGTCCGAGGACTGGGGAGCCAACAACGACCTGCTCGGCTGGCACAAGTGGAAACTGGGCTGGCTCGACAACGACCAGGTCAGCTGCGCCTCCAGCCCCGGCGCCGGCGACTACAGCCTCACGCCGCTCGCGGCTCCCGGCGGCCCCAAGCTCGCGTTCGTCCCGCTCTCCGGCACCTCCGGATACGCGGTCGAGGTCCGCAGCAAGGACGGCAACGACGAGGCGGTCTGCGAGAGCGGCGTCCTGGTCTACCGCGTGGAGTCGGACGTGGACACGGGCCACGGCCCGGTGACGGTGGCCGACAGCGACCGGGCCAGCGGCGGCTGCACGCGCAGGGCCAACGTCCACGCGGAACTGTCGGACGCCCCGTACGGCCCGGGAGAGACCTTCACGGACCGGGCCAACGGCATACGGATCGAGGTCCTGGACGAGGACGACACGGGCACCTACCGGGTGAGGATCACCCGCCGCTGAAGAGGTCCCTGAGCTGCCGCTTGAGAAGCTTCCCGGTCGAATTCCGCGGCAGCTCATCGCCCTGCGACAGCACTCGGGCGGGCACCTTGAAAGCGGCGAGGCGCAGCCCGACGTGCGCGCGCAGCGCTTCGCCACCGGTCTCGGCCCCTTCCCGCAACCGCACGACGGCCACGACCTCCTCACCCAGCAGCGGATGAGGAACACCGAACACAGCGGCGTCGAGAACATCGGGATGCTGATGCAGCGCACCCTCGACCTCGACGCAGTACACGTTCTCGCCGCCGCGGATCACCATGTCGGTGAGCCGGTCGACGATGCTGACGCGCCCGTCGCCGTCGAGAAGAGCGAGATCCCCGGTCCGAAACCACCCGTCGTCGCCGAAAGCGGCACGCGTGGCGGCCTCATCCTCCCAATACCCCCGAACAAGAGACTGCCCCCGCAGCCACAACTCCCCGACCCCCTCGGCATCGGGCCGGTCGATCCGCACCTCGGTGACGGGCGAGGGCCGCCCGACGCTCCCGGGGAACGCCCGGTACTCGGCCCCGACGTTCGAGAGAACCCCACCGCAGGTCTCGGTCAGCCCGTATCCGTTCCGGGGCTCGATCCGTTCGCCGTACCCGTCGACGATCCCGGAGACGATCCCGGGAGGAGCGGCGGCACCTCCGGTACTGAGGAGGGTGAGACTGGCAAGGGGATCACCCTCACGCCGCGCGAGGTCGAGCAACTGAAGCGCGGTGGTGGGAACCCCGGCGTAATGGGTGACGCGATGCTCGCGAATGAGCTCAAGAGCCCGCCCCGCATCCCACTTCCGCATCATCACAAGCGTCCCGCCGGCGGCCATGACGGCATAGAACGACGTGAACGCGGCGACGTGGAAGAACGGGAACGTGGTCAGGGACACCATCGCGGGCCCTGCCCCGGGCACGTCCCCGCGGGCGAGGGCCGCGGCGGCGGCGAAGTACCGCGGATTCATCGCGGCCCCGACCTGCGCGAGGTGCGTGGCGACGGCACCCTTGGGCCGGCCGGTGGTCCCGGACGTGTAGATGATGGTCGCGTCGTGCTCGGGAAGGACGTCGACGGAAGGCGGCCCGAGATACGGATCGTCATCGACGACGTAGGCGACGAACCCGTCCTCGGCGTCCCCCCGGAAGACGACCCCGGGCACACCGTTCCGCACGGCCCAGGCCCTCACCCTCCCGACCCGCTCCCCGTCGACGAGCAGCACACCGGGCGAACAGTCGTCGAGGGCGTAGGCGAACTCGTCCTCGGTCCACCAGGCGTTGAGGGGGACGGCGACGAGGCCCGCCAACTGCGCGGCCCAGAAGGCGACATGCCATTCCGGCAGATTCCGCATGGCGACGACGGCCCGGTCACCCGGCCGCATCCCGTACTCCCCGACAAGCCGCCGCGCGAGCCCACAGGCGGCGTCGAAGAACTCCCGGTAGGTCATGGTGACGCCCTCGGCCACGAGAAACACCCGGTCCCCGTAGCCCCAGGTCACCTCGACGAACTCCCGCAGGGTCCGCGGCCCACTGACGAACACCCCGCCCTCGACGGCGAAGGGCGCCCCGGGCCCACAGAGCCGCTCGACCCCACCAGCCACCACCACGAGGACCTCCTAAGCGCTTGCTCACCCGCGCCGCGACGCTATGCGGCTCCCCCGGCCCGGTCAACCCCAGGCAGGATCGCACGCCGGGGGGCGACCCCGACGAGGCGCATCCGCTACCCTGTCCCTGGCCATGCCTTCGTAGCTCAGGGGATAGAGCACCGCTCTCCTAAAGCGGGTGTCGCAGGTTCGAATCCTGCCGGGGGCACAAGCGGAAGGGCCAGCTCAGGGGAACATTCCCCCGAAGCTGGCCCTTTCTCATGATCACGACCGTGCCACCTACGTGCCAGAAGGCGGCGAATCCGGTCAGAACTCCAGCACCTCGCGGTCGAGCGGATACCGCGCACGGTGCGGGCCCTCGTACGGCGAGGGCGTGATCGGCAGGACGCCGGTCGGCTGCAGGCCCAGGTTGTCGTCCCAGATGCGGGGTTCGACCTGTCCGACGACGCGGAACTCCCGGAAGGTGAACGGCGGGCTGTCGGTCGGGAAGAACTCGGCTGTGGTCATCACCTGGAAGTGCAGGTGCGGCGTGGTCGAGTTGCCGCTGTTGCCGATCAGCCCGAGAACCCGGCCGGGTTCGACGCGGTCGCCTTCCCGGACCATGAGCGAGCCGGGCTTCAGGTGGGCGTAGAGCAGATAGCGGCCCGGCGCGACCTCCAGGGTGACGTGGTTGCCGACGGTCTCCTCGATCGGCGGGACCGGTGGGGTGACGGGCGGCGCATTGTCCGGGATCCCGTCCTGGACCTCCACCACTCTGCCGCCGGCCGCGGCGACCACCGGCTGCCGGTAGCTCAGGTAGCTGGTGAGCCGCGCGGGGTCGCCTTCCCAGGTCTGTCCTTGCTCGCCGACCCGGTACCAGTCGATCGCGAAGCGCTGCGGCACGTCGAAGCGGCCGTTGATCGGGCCGAGTCCGCGCCGGTGGTGGGTGTTGCCGCAACACGACTCGCTGGAGTACCAGGTGCCGGGGCGGACCGGCGCGTTCAGGTTCATCGGCGCGGTGCGGCCGGTCGGGGTGACCTGAACCGTCTCCTCGAACGGGGAGGAACCGGAGGCGGTGACGACAGCACCCGCGAGATGGTGTTCGAGGACCTTGGGCACCCGCTGACCGCGCTCAAGAGCCAGGTCGAGCCAGATGACCCACTGCTGGGAGCCCGGGATGACGGTCGGCGTCGGCCCCGGGGGCGCTGGGGTGTACCCGTCCGCGCCCGGCAGGGGATCACCCACGGGATTGGCGGCATCGGCCAGCGCCTGGCCACTCAGCGAGCCCACCACCAGGTGGGTGCGGGCGTCCCGGACCTCGACACGATCGAGGCGCACGTGCGTACTGCTGGGCAGTGCGTTCGTGGTGAGCAGTTCGTACGAGAGGTGCGTCCTGCCGTCCGTGGCATGGAACGGCGTCGGTTCGGTCATCACCGCCGCCGTCAACGGCGTGAACTGTGGGCCGGGTGCCGGACCGGCCGCGTCGGTCCCGAATCCGGGTGGCGTGGAAGCCGTCAGCATGCCGGCTGCGAGCACGGCGGTCACGAGCCCGCGACGTAGCGGGCTCCGGCCGGTGCGGGTGCGAGGGTCGCGCTTTGCCATGGTGCTCTTCCAGTCGTCGGGTCCCGGGCCGTGAAGGGCACCGGCACGCCCCGCGCCGAGGCGCAGGCCCATGTGTAACCCGGCGACGCGCCGCTCCGGGCCGAGGGCACCGGAGCCAGGTCCGAACTGCACCCGTCCAGCCCCATGACCAGCGAACCCGGGTCACAGGGCGAGCCGCCCAGGACGGAGGGCACCCATCGGACGCGGTGGGTGCCCTTCGGCGTGTGTGCCGTCTTCGTCCTCGCGGGTCGCGCCCCCTCTGCCAGGGGCCCGGCCGGTTCTATCCTGGCCTTCACCTACAGGGGGAAAGCTGGGGGGAACGGTGGACTGGTTCTGGTGGGTTCTCATTCTGTTCTGGACCGGTGGCTTCGCCTGGGCCGCCGACAACGTCCGTACCGCGCTGCGCCATCGGCACGAGCGGAAGATGGAGTTGCTCGAGGCCACGAAGCAGGAACGGCTCGCTCTTGAGGCCGCGCACAAGACGCCCGAGCCCGTGTGCGGGTGCACGCATCACCTCGCCAAGCACGACAGGCAGGGCCGGTGCCACGAGCGGGTCGAGGTGCCCACGGCCTGGGACGAGAACAAGAAGCCGGTCCGGTACGAGGCCGGTGAGTGCAACTGTCAGCAGTACGTGGGGCCGCAGCCCCTGTCCCAGGTGTACGCGGACGAGCTGACCGATCTGGCCTAGGCCGTCCCTTCCGGATCTTGCCTGACCCGCAAGATCCGGAAGAGACGGCCTAGCGGCGCAGTTCCTCCGGGCAGGCCGTGCCCCGTGACAGCTTGTACGGGGCGGCCAGGCGGTACACGCCCGCCTTCGGGGCGACGAGTTCCGTCCATTCATCGCCCTCGATGTCCGCCTCCGCCTTGAAGAGGCAGCCCTTCTCGTTGGCGAAGACCTTCGGGAGCTCGGTCTCCGACTCCTCGCGGGCCACCTTCGAGGCCTCCGTCTCCTGCGGCGGTTCGATCTTGCCGCCGTGCTCGTCGACGAGCGCCAGCCACGGCGAGTACGGGACGCGGATGAGGACCCGGCCCGGGCGGTCGACCCGGATCACGACCTCGTTCTCCTCCGCGCTCTGCACCTCGGCCGGCGGGTCGGCGAGGGGGGTCGGGTTCTGCACCTCGTACAGCCGCCAGTTCTCGTCGGACCAGACCTGGTTCAGGTACGGCAGGCCCTCGCGGACCAGCTCGGCCTCCTGCGCGGCGCCCGAGTCGGGGGCGCCGGTGGGCAGCACCACGTAGTGGACGGCCCAGCGGTCGAGCCAGTCCTGGTAGTTCGAGGCGTTCAGCGTGTCGTCGTAGAAGAGCGGGTTGCGCTCCATGTCCGCCTGCCGGTTCCAGCCGCGCGCCAGGTTGATGTACGGGCTGAGCGCGGAGGACTCGCGGTGGCTGGAGGCCGGCACGACCTCGACGCGCGCCTTGCCCGCGTCCCGTACCTGGAGCTGGTTCACCAGGGGGGCCAGCTCGCGGGCCCAGGAGGCGTCGGGGGCGGTGCGGATGACGTCGTCGACGCCCTTGAAGCCGATCCAGAAGTTCAGTCCGACGACGGCGAGCAGCAGCGCGTACCAGCGGCGGGACCGCGGCGCCGTGTACGGCAGCGCCGCGAGCAGCACGACGCCCGCGAAGAGCATCGGCAGCCGGGAGATGTTCGAGCCGATCTGCGAGTCGATCAGCCAGGTCAGGAGCGTGCCGAGGGAGTAGACGGCCGCGGCCGTGCGGACCGTGCGCCAGTCCTTCGGGACGAGGACGAGGACGAGTATCCCGAAGAGCAGCGGCAGTGCCGTCGAGCCGAAGGCCATCGGCTGCGTGCCCGAGAAGGGGAACAGCCAGGAGGACAGGGCCACCACGGCGACCGGGGCCAGGCCCAGGGCGTACGCGCCCGGGCGCCGCTTGTTCAGGAACAGCGCCGCCGCCGCGACCCCGAGGAACAGTCCGGCGACCGGGCTGCACGCCGTCGCCAGACCGGCCAGCGGGGCGGCGACCGCCGCCTTCGCCCAGCGTCTGTAGCGCCAGCGGTGCGGCCAGCAGAAGACGGCGGCGACCGCGCCGAGCGCGAACATCATGCCGAGGCCGAAGGTGACCCGGCCCGAGAGCGCGTTGCACAGGAAGGCGAAGACGGCCGCGATCGAGCACACCATCGGGTTGCGGACCGCCCGCACCCGCACCAGGATCAGCGCGGTCAGCGCGGCCGACAGCGTGCCGGCGACCATCATCGTGCTGCGGACGCCGAGCACCGACATCAGGTAGGGCGAGACCACGCTGTACGAGACGGGGTGCATCCCGCCGTACCAGGCCAGGTTGTACGCGGAGTCCGGGTGCCGTCCGACGAACTCGGCCCACGCGTCCTGCGCGGCCAGATCCCCGCCGCTGTTCGCGAAGAAGAAGAACCACAGGATGTGCGTGAGGGCGGCGAGCCCGGTGGCCGCCATGACCGTGTAGCGGCGCTTGCGCCGCGGGGCGGCGACGGGGGTTGCCGGGGGCGGCGCGAGGGCCGTGGTCGGGGCGGGCCGCTGGGTCGGGAGCACTATTCGCGAGAGCGAAGTGGGTCCGGTATCGGCGTGCGAGTCGCGGGCGGTGTCCCGGGGGTCACGAGCGTCATGGCCCTCACGGTAGACGTCGGGGTCGGACTCCGCGCGGTCGGCGCGTGTCGGCTCGGCGGTGGTCACTGCGGCCCTTTCCCGTGCTGCCGTCTCGCTTCTCGCGTGGTCACGCGTGCTGCTCGTCCCCCGGAAACGCTAACAGCCGGGCACCACGGAGAACCGGGGTGCCCGGCTGTTGCGGGTGGCCTCTCGCCCGGGCGACGGGCCCGGGCGATGGACTCGGGCGATCGGTCCGGGCGATCGGCCCGGGCCGTCAGCCCACTCGGGTGAGCTTCTTGTCGAAGCCCGGCTCCACCAGGTCCGACTGGAGGGCGACCGGGGAGCTGACCTTGCCGGCGCCCGTACCGATCGACACCTGGCCGACGATGTCGCCCGCCTTGCCGGAGTGCGGCAGGGCCTTGCCGCCGTCGGTGAGCTCCAGCTGCACCTTGAGGCCCGGCCAGCCGACCGCCTTGAGCTCCTTGGTGGCGATCACCGGGGTCTGGCCGCCGAGGCCGTCGTCCACGTAGCCGAGGACCTGGCCCTTTTTGACCACGGCCGCCGAGGTGACGTCCTTCTGGGCCTGCTGGATCAGCTTGAGGCTGTTGTCGATGGCGAGCTGCAGCTTGTCGATGAGCAGCTTGGCGTCCTTCGCCCCCATGACGATGCCGAGGATGCGGCGGTCCTGACCGTCGACGACGGTGTTCGCCGCCCAGAGCAGGTTGCCGCCGGCGGGGGTGGAGGACCCGGTCTTGATGCCGCTCACACCGTCGTGGAGCAGGATGTTGTTGTTGTTCTCGATCCGGCCGGGGATGCCGTCCACCGTCACGTTCGGCATGTTCACGATCTCGCGGAACACGTCGTACTGCATGACCGCCTTCGCCAGCTTCAGCTGGTCCTGCGGGGTCGACATGGTGCTGTCGAGCAGACCGGAGGGGTCCGTGTACGTGGACTGGGTCATGCCCAGTTCCTTCGCGGCGGCGTTCATCTTCTCGACGAACGCGGCCTCCGAACCGGCGTCCCAGCGCGCGAGCAGCCGGGCCACGTTGTTGGCGGAGGGGATCATCAGGAGCTCCAGGAGCTCCCTCTCCGTGTAGGTCTGGCCCTCCTGGACCGGCGCCGTCGACTCCGAGTCGTGCTTCGCCTGGTCGGCGGCCTTCTTGTCGATCGTGATCTCGGGACCCTGCTGCTTCCCCTTGATCGGGTGGTCGCGGAGGATCACGTACGCCGTCATCGTCTTGGTCACGGACGCGATCGGGGCCGGCTTCTGCGCCCCGTACATCCCCATGGAGCCGACGCCCTCGACCTCGACGGCGCCCTGCCCCTCATTCGGCCACGGCATCTTCAGCTCGCCGCCCTCGAACGTGAACGTCGGCGCGGCCGACAGCGTCAGCGCGGGCGCCGGCAGCGGGCGGACCATCTGCACGATCGCAAAGACGATCAGGAGCAGCAGGACGAGCGGCGTCCAGATCCGCACCCGGCGCAGGGTCGTCCGCAGCGGGGTCGGCGGCGGGGGCGGCGTGTTCGTCAGTTCCGCGAGCAGGTCGAGCGGGGGCAGCGGCGGCAGCGGCTGCTGCCGGGTCCGCTCCGGCTCGGCGAGCGCCGCCGGCGTGGGTACGGGGGCGGGCGCGGCCTTCTCCTCGGCCGCGGGCGCCTTGGGCACGGCCGGGGCCTCGGGGGCGGGCGCCGGGGCGGCGGAGGCCTTGGCGGCCTCCTGCGCGGCCTTCTGGGCCTTCTGCTCGGCCGGGATGTCGGGACGCAGCGCACGGAAGACGCTGGTGCGCTCGCTGTCGGAGTCCGCGGTCAGGGAGGACGGCAGCTTCAGGGCGGTCGTCGGCTGGTCCACGACGGGCGGACGGACCATCTTGAACATGGTCGTCGGCTGGTCGACCGGCTTCTCGTCCTCGGAGGAAGAGGAACCGGACGACGCCTCCTCGGACTCCGCCGGCTTGTCGTCGGCGGAGGGCTTGTCGTCGACGGGCTTCTCGTCGGCGGAGGGCTTCCGCGCGGCGAACCAGGACGCGGAGGGGGCCTTGTCGTCGGCGGGCGCCTTGTCGTCGGTGGTCGCCGTGTCCTCGACGGACGCCGTGTCCTCGGCAGACGCCTCGACGGACGCCTCGACGGGCTCCTCGTCCGTCTCGTCGTCGGACTCGTCGTCCGCCTCCTCGGGGCCGGCCTCGGCCTCGTCCCCGGCCTCGTCGTCCGGCTCGTCGTCCTGCGGCTCGTCCTCGCCCTCGGAGTCGTCGGCCTCGGCCTCGTCCTCCGGCTCGGGCTCCTCCTCGGCCGCCGGGTCCTCGTCCTCGGGCTGCTCCGCCGTCGCGACCCAGGCCGCCACAGCGGCCTTCAGACGGTCGCCCTCCGGCTCCGACTCCGCCGTGGCCTCCGCCTCGGGATCCGAGTCCGACTCCGAGTCCGGCTTCGCGTCCGCCGCGGCCGCCGCCGGCTCGTCGTCCTCCGGCGTGCGCGGTGCCAGGGTCTTGAACACGGCCGTCGCCTGGTCGACCTGAACCGCCGAAGACGCCGCCGAGGACGGCGAGGACTCTGACTCACGGAGCACGAAAAGCCGAGGATCCCGGCCGCCGCCGCCCGAGGCCGCCGTCTCCTGAGACGACCCCTGCTGCTCCGCCTTGTCGGGGGACTCGCCCGCCACCGTGCCTCCTCCATGCGTCATACGTACGTCCGAACCGTCTACCAGTGTCCTGTGTGAACCCCTTGGCTCCCGTGCTAGACGAGAACGACATACCTACTGGTTCCCGGATGAACCACCCAGGCACTCTCGACAGATGAATGTGAGAGGGGTCACCCTGTCATTCATCCACGCGGGGAGGCATGGATGGGCAGGAGCCGCAGAACCATTCCGGAAGAGCTTCTGCTGCTCGCTCTGGACCCGACCACGGGTACCACAGCGCAGCCGCAGTCGCTCGACCTCGGTCTGGCCGGAGCACAGCTAGTGGAGCTGGCTCTGGCAGGCCGGATAGCCCCTGACGGGGATCGTATCGCCGTGGTGATGCCACGGCCGACCGGAGATCCGACACTGGACTCCGCACTGGAGCTGCTGCGCAGGCGCGGCAGCCCGGTTCGGGCCGTCCACTGGATCGGCGGGCCCCGGCTGGGGCTCCGTCAGACGTATCTCTCGCATCTGGAGCGATGCGGCATGGTGCATGCCGTGGAGGGCCAGATGTGCGGGGTGTTGCCGACGACTCGCTACCAGGCGACGGACACGGCGATCAGTCGGGAGATCCGTGCCCGACTGGACAGTGCGATCCGCACCGGCGTACCGCCGGACCCGCGGACCGCGGCGCTTGCCGCGCTGGCCCACGCGGTCGGTCTCGGGAAGCACCTGTACCCCGGCAACGAAGGACGGTCGTCGCGGTCCCGGCTGCGCGATCTGATCCGGCACGACCCCATGGGCGGACTCGTGGCGCACGCCGTGATGGACGTCCAGAACGGTGCGGCGGCGCAGCCGCGCCGGAGCGCCGCGGGCGTCCCGGCGCAGCCTCGCGGCAGCATGGCCCGCGCGGCCGCGCACTGAACCATCGCTCGTACGGAACACGCACGACCGAGAACCACGAACCACCTGGAACCCTCCGGGAGCCGCACAGCTGTGCGGGGCGGTCTGGGCGGCCGTCCCGCACATGTGCGTTGCCCGGCTTTCCCGTTGTCCGGGTTTCCCAGCGCACACCCGGCCATTGGTGGCAGTCTGCCAAGCGGTAGATACTCACAGCTACGCAGCAGACAGCCGGAGGTGCAGTTTCCGTGGCGTCCAACGTCAACCCCACCGTCAGGCGACGCCGATTGGGCCAGGAGCTGCGCAAGCTCCGCGAGGCGAAGAACATGACGGCCGAGCAGGTCGCCGAGCGTCTCCTCGTCTCCCAGTCCAAGATCAGCCGGCTGGAGAACGGCCGTCGCTCCATCAGCCAGCGGGACGTCCGGGACCTGTGCGGGGTGTACGAGGTCGAGGACGAGCGCATGGTCGACTCCCTCATGCAGATGGCCAAGGACTCCCGTCAGCAGGGCTGGTGGCACGCCTTCGGCGACATCCCGTACAGCGTCTACATCGGTCTGGAGACGGACGCGGAGAGTCTGCGGATGTACGAGTCGCAGATCATCCCCGGGCTGCTCCAGACCCCGGCGTACGCGGAGGCCGTGATCTCCGGGGCGATGCCGGAGTCGACCGCGGCGGACATCGAGAAGCGGGTCACGGTGCGGACCCGCCGCCAGGAGCGGATCCGGGACGAGGAGCGTCCGCTACGGCTGTGGGCCGTCATCGACGAGGGCGCGCTGCACCGGATCGTGGGCAGCCGGCAGCTGATGGTCGATCAGCTGGAGCACCTGATCGAGCAGTCGCACCTGCCGCACGTCACCGTGCAGGTGATCCCGTTCGAGATGGGCGCGCATCCGGGGATCAGCGGGCAGTACTCGATCCTGGAGTTCCCGGACACCTCGGACTCCAGCGTCGTGTACATCGAGGGCGTGACGAGCGATCTGTACCTGGAGAAGGCGCAGGACGTCGGCAAGTACTCCGTCATGTACGAGCACCTCAGGGCGCAGGCGCTGAACGTCGACCAGACGCGCGAGTTCATCTCGAAAATGGCGAAGAAGCACGCCCAGGGGTGATCGTCCGGGGGCGGGGCAGGCACCGTACACGGGTTGATCGCTCCCACGGAAGCGCAGTTGGAATATGCCACTCGGACGTGTGAACGCCGGTCCCGCCGGACGGGGCCGGCGAGTAGCGTCGATCACGCCATCAAGAACGTTGGCGAGACACCCTACTCGGCAGAACCGGAGTGAGCAGCATGGCGATTATTCAGGGCGGTACGGACACCTGGACGAAGTCCTCGTACTCGGGCGGGAACGGAGCCTGCGTCGAAGTGAAGTCCCCCGTCATGGCCGCGATCGCGGTGCGGGACTCCAAGGCCCCCGAGGGCCCGTCCCTCTCTTTCGGACCGGGCTCGTGGAACGCCTTCGTCGGCGAGGTGAGCAACGGGGCCCTCTGAGCCCCGGTGCGCGCACGCCGCCGCCAGCAGTACGTATGAGCCCTCTCGACCGGTCCGCCGTCCTGGCCGAGGGGGCTCGGCTCTTTTCCGCCGCGCCTCAGCGCAGCTCGTCCACGTACCGGTCCGTGCCCGGGATCGTCGGGATGAACGGGGCCACCAGTTCCACCCGGCCGAGGCCGCCCGCGTCGAGGCCGGTGAAGTGCTGCTCCCAGCACTCCCGCGGATCCGCCTCCAGGAACCAGAGCAGGGTGAGCCGGGTGTCGACCCCCTCGACCTGCTTCACATAGGTCATCCGGTCGCCGGGCAGCGGGGTCGGCCGGAAGACGGTCACCATCGCCGCCGGGGAGCCCGCGAGGCGGCGCGGCAGCTCGCGGGACCGCAGCCACTCCAGGACCTCGGCCCGCTTCCCCGCGTCCTCGGCGTCGATCACCTGGAGGACGAGTCCGCGGTACGGGTGGTCCAGGGCGTGGAAGTCCCGGGGACCGGCGGCGCCGTCGCGGTAGACGGTGGCCTCGTGGTCCTGGAAGGACGTGAAGACGTGGGTCCGGGCCTGGTGGACCCGGGCGTCGCGGTTCAGCCGCTTGTTGATCCCGACCGTCCACTTCATGTGGTCGGCGTAGCGGCCGTCGGTGATCCAGTACGTGGAGAGGTAGCAGCCGGCCGTCACCGGCTGGGCGACCGCGGACTTCTCCGGGTAGCGCAGCTCCTGGAGTTCGCGGGTGGCGACCCAGCGGCGGCCGGCGTACATCCAGGGCATGGCCATGGCGCCGGCGTAGTAGTGGTCGTCCTCGTACCAGCGGTTGTACGCGTACTCGTGGCCCGGATGCGGTTCCACCATGGTGATCAGCGCGTGGCCGGGGCGCACGCCGTACGGGCCGACGGCGGCCAGCTCCGCGTACGTCTCGCTGCGGGTCTCCTCGCTCATTTCCGTACCCCTTCCCATGTCTTCCCTTGTCGTCGACGGGCTTCTACTCTGACGGGCCGTCAGATAGATGGCCAGGGTCGAGGAGGGTCCGGATGCTGCTCCAGGGAAAGACGGTCGTCGTGTCGGGGGTCGGTGCCGGGCTCGGGCACCGGATCGCGGAGACGGTGGTACGGGACGGGGGCAACGCCGTCCTCGGCGCCCGCACCGAGGCCAACCTCGCCAAGTCCGCGGCGGAGATCGACCCGGAGGGGCGCCGCACCGCCTACCGGGCCACGGACATCACCGACGAGGAGCAGTGCGAGGCGCTCGCCGCGCTGGCCGTCGAGCGCTTCGGCGGCATCGACGCGGTGGTCCACGTCGCCGCCTGGGACTCCTACTTCGGGGGCCTGGAGGACGCGGACTTCGCGACCTGGCAGGGGGTCCTGGACGTGAACCTGCTCGGCACGCTGCGGATGACCCGGGCCTGCCTGCCGGCGCTGAAGCAGCGGGGCGGTGCCGTCGTCCTGATCGGGACGCAGTCGGCGATCGCCGCGCCCTCGCAGGTGCGGCAGGCGGCCTACGCGGCCTCGAAGGGGGCGCTGACCTCGGCGATGTACTCGCTCGCGCACGAGCTCGGGCCGCACCGGATCCGGGTCAACACCGTGCTCCCCGGCTGGATGTGGGGGCCGCCGGTCCAGGCGTACGTCCAGTTCACCGCGCACACCGAGAGGGTGCCGGAGGCCGAGGTCCTGGCCCGGCTCACCGAGCGGATGGCGCTGCCGGAGCTCGCGACGGACGGGGACGTGGCGGAGGCCGCGGCCTTCCTGGCCTCGGACCGGGCGCGGGCGATCACGGGGCAGTCGCTGCTCGTCAACGCGGGGGAGCTGATGCGCTGAGCCACCTGATCCCAGCGAGTACAGCGAGCGATGCGGGCGGTGGCAGGCAGCAGCGTGTGGCCCGGGCCCCGCACTGCATGGCCCCTGCGAAGCCGCTGGCGACCTCGCTCGTCCGACACCCCGGAGCGGGACGCGCTCCTGGACCGGCTGGGCACGGACGGGGGGCCGGTCCCGGCACAGGCGGCGGGGGCTCGGACGGATCAGCCTCTGGGCCGATCAGCCTCTGGGGTAGCGCGCCAGCCAGCCCGGCGCGGACTCGGCGGCGCTGTGCAGAGCGGCGCCCTGGGTCATCTCCATCGCGAAGTCGTCCGCGAGCTCCAGGACCGTCGCACGGCCCTCCAGGTCGGCCAGCCAGGCCGGCGGGAGGGCCGTCTCGCCGTGCAGGGCCCCCAGCAGCGCGCCGGTGAGCGCGGCCGTCACCGACGAGGGGCCGTCGTGGTTCACCGCGAGCCGCAGCCCGTGCCGTACGTCCTCGCCGACCAGGGCGCAGTAGACGGCCGCCGCCAGCTGCCCCTCGGCCCGGTCCTCCCCGGCCCCGAGCGCCGTCACCCGGTCCGCGTCCGGCGCCCCCTCCCGTACGGCTCCGAGGGCCCGGCCCAGCGCCTCGGTGACCGGCTCGTGGCCGGGGCGGGCCGCGAGCTGCTCCCGGGCACGGGCCACCGCCGCCTCGACGGAGCCGCCGCGCGCGAGGCCGTGGACGGTGACCGCGAAGGCCCCCGCCGCGAGGCCGGCGGCGGGGGCGCCGTGCGTCTGCGCGGCGCACTCCACGGCCAGCTGGCAGACCAGCTGCGGCTCCCAGCCGACGAGCAGCCCGAAGGGGGCCGAGCGGACGAGGGCGCCGGAATCGCCGGCGTCGGGGTTCTTCGGTCGGTCGAGGGTGCCGAGAACGTCGTCCCCGAGGCCGGTGAGGCAGGCGCGGGGCGGGTTGCGGCGGGCGTAGAGCCACTCCTCGCGGGCGAGCCAGCCGTTGTCCTTGCGGCGCTCGTCGGGGCCCCAGTCGCGCTGGGTGGCGGCCCAGCGCAGGTGCGCCCGGTGGACGTCGGTGGGCGGGTGCCAGGCTCCGGTGTCGCGGCGGACCTGGGCGCGGATGAGGCCGTCGACGGTGAAGAGGGCCATCTGGGTCGCGGCGGTGACGGCGCCGCGGCGGCCGAACGCGGGGACGGGGTCGGTGAGTCCGTCAGGTCCGTGGGCCTCGCGCAGCTGCGCGAGCGTGTGGTCGGCGGCCGCGGCCCCGAGGGCGTCCCCGATGGCCCCACCGAGCAGACAGCCCCGTACGCGGGCCCGGAAGTCCTGCTGTTCGGCGCGGCCCCACACGGCCGCGGCTGTCGTGGCCACGATGTGCCCTCCCCCGTAGACCGGTCTGCGCAGCACTGTAATCGACCGGGTACGCCCGTTCGGGGCCCAGAACGTTATGTAATCCGCACCCCTTCAGCCCCCTTTTGACCGCGTTCCTCGGGCCCCGCCGTTGTGGGCAATCGTTCCGCAGGGCGGAACGGGTGGGCACAACGGACGGCGCCCTTGCCGGCGCCAGAGGCTCCCGCGCCTGGACCCGCACCACGTCGTGCGCCGCGCATCGTGGTGCGGGTCCAGGCTCGGAACGCGGAGGCGCCGCTGAAGGGCGCCGTCCCGTGTGCCCACCCGTCCCGCCCTGCGGGACGATTGCCCACACGGCACGTGGGCACCGCCCGCCCGGGCACGGGCCCGCACCGGCGGGGTCACTCCTGGGGCAGGACCGGGAGGAGTTCCGGGAGGTGGCCGTCCGAGGCGTGGGCCGTGCGCTGCCGCTCCTCCGGAACCTCGCCGTACAGCGTCGTCCGCGGCTTCGCCGGACGCCCCGCCGCCTCCGCGATCGCCTCCAGGTCGCGGATCGAGCGGTACGAGCCGTAACTGGAGCCCGCCATACGGGAGATGGTCTCCTCCATCAGCGTTCCGCCCAGGTCGTTCGCGCCCGAGCGGAGCATCTCCGCCGCGCCCTCCGTGCCCAGCTTCACCCAGCTGGTCTGGATGTTGGGGATGTGCGGGTGCAGGAGGAGGCGGGCCATGGCGATGACCGCGCGGTTGTCGCGGGCGGTCGGGCCGGGGCGGGCGATGCCCGCGAGGTAGACGGGTGCGTTGGTGTGGATGAAGGGGAGCGTCACGAACTCGGTGAAGCCGCCCGTCTCCTGCTGGATGCGGGAGAGCGTGCGGAAGTGCCCGAGCCAGTGCCGGGGCTGGTCCACGTGCCCGTACATCATCGTGGAGGACGAGCGGATGCCCAGCTCGTGGGCCGTCCTGACGACCTCGATCCACGTCGCCGTCGGCAGCTTGCCCTTCGTCAGGACCCAGCGCACCTCGTCGTCGAGGATCTCCGCCGCCGTGCCGGGGATCGAGTCGAGACCCGCCTCCTTCGCCGCCGTCAGCCATTCACGGATCGACAGGCCTGTCCTCGTCGCGCCGTTGACGACCTCCATCGGCGAGAAGGCGTGGACGTGCATCCCCGGGACCCGCTTCTTCACCGCGCGCGCGATGTCGAAGTAGGCCGTGCCGGGCAGGTCCGGGTGGATGCCGCCCTGCATGCAGACCTCGACGGCGCCGACCTCCCAGGCCTGCTGGGCGCGGTCCGCGACCTGGTCGAGGGAGAGGGTGTACGCGTCGGCGTCGGTGCGGCGCTGGGCGAAGGCGCAGAAGCGGCAGCCGGTGTAGCAGACGTTGGTGAAGTTGATGTTCCGCGTGACGATGTACGTGACGTCGTCGCCGACCACCGAGGCGCGGACGTCGTCCGCGATCCGGGTCAGGGCGTCGAGCGCCGGGCCGTCCGCGTGCAGCAGGGCCAGTGCCTGCGCGTCGGTGAGCTTCGTCGGGTCGTCGGCGGCGACGGAGAGCGCCTCGCGGACGTCGCCGTCGACCCGCTCGGGGACCATGCCGGGCGCGGCGGCCTCGCGGAGCGCCTCCCAGTCCCCGTACACCTCGTCGAAGTCGTCGCGCCGGTCGCCCGTGCGGCCCTCGGTGTCGATGGTCGCGTGCAGGTCCGTACGGCCGCTCGCGGTGAACGCCTCGTCGGGCTCCTGCCAGGGCAGGCCGCGCACGGGCGCGTCGGGGTTCGCGAGGCCGGTCTCGGGGTCCGCGAGGGCGCGGACGTGCGGGAGGAGCCGGGGGTCGAGCCAGGGTTCGCCCCGGGTGACGAACTCGGGGTAGACGCAGAGCCGTTCGCGCAGCTCGAAGCCGACGGCCCGCGACCGGGCGGCGAGCTCGTCGATCTGGGGCCAGGGCCGCTCGGGGTTGACGTGGTCGATGGTGAGCGGGGAGACCCCGCCCCAGTCGTCGATGCCGGCGGCGATCAGCCGCTCGTACTCGGAGTCGACGAGGTTCGGCGGGGCCTGGAGGCAGGCGGAGGGGCCCATGATGAGCCGGGCGACGGCGACGGTGGCGACGAGGTCGTCGAGCTCGGCGTCGGGCATCCCGCGCATGGCCGTGTCCGGCTTGGCGCGGAAGTTCTGGATGATGAGTTCCTGGATGGAGTGGTACTGGCGTGCCACTCGCCGGAGCGCGAACAGGGATTCGGCGCGCTCCTCCAGGGTCTCCCCGATGCCGAGCAGCAGCCCGGAGGTGAAGGGGACGGAGGACCGGCCGGCGTCCTCCAGGACCCTGAGCCGTACGGCCGGTTCCTTGTCGGGGGACCCGTAGTGGGGGCCGCCGGGCTCGGACCACAGCCGGGTCGCGGTCGTCTCCAGCATCATGCCCATGGAGGGCGCGACGGGCTTGAGTCGCTGGAAGTCGGTCCAGGACAGGACGCCGGGGTTGAGGTGCGGGAGGAGCCCCGTCTCCTCCAGGATGCGGATCGCCATGGCCCGTACGTACGCGATGGTGTCGTCGTACCCGTGCGCGTCGAGCCACTCGCGGGCCTCGGGCCAGCGGTCCTCGGGCTTGTCGCCGAGGGTGATCAGGGCTTCCTTGCAGCCCAGTTCGGCGCCGCGGCGGGCGATGTCGAGGACCTCGTCCGGCGACATGAACATGCCGTGCCCGTCGCGGCGGAGCTTGCCGGGGACGGTGACGAAGGTGCAGTAGTGGCACTTGTCCCGGCAGAGCCGGGTGAGCGGTATGAACACGCTCTTCGAGTACGTGACGACCCCGGGCCGCCCGGCCGCCTGAAGGCCGGCGTCCCGCACGCGCCCCGCGGACGCCACCAGGTCCGCCAGGTCCTCCCCCCGCGCCCGCAACAGCACGGCGGCCTCGGCGACATCGAGCGCGACCCCGTCCCTGGCCCGCTTGAGGGCACGGCGCATGGCGTTCGCGGTGGGTCGTCCTGCCTGGTGATCCGTCATGAACCGAGCATACGAGCGCACTGCCGGGCGGCGGTTCGGGTCCCCGCAGGAACCCGAACCCGTCTCTCCTCAGAGGTACCGCGCATAGCCGTCCAGGACGCCCAGCACCTCCCTCTCGTCACCCGGCGGCAGCTGGAGGACGACCTCCTCGCAGCCCAGTTCCTCGTAGTGGGCGAGCTTGCCGGGGTTCGGGAGGACCGCGTACGGGACGAGCTGGAGGGTCTCCGGGGCGCGGCCCGCCTTCTCCCAGGCCTCGCGGAGGACCGGGAGGGACTCCGTCAGGCCGCGGCCGCCGATCGGCATCCACCCGTCGGTCTGCGCGGCGATCTGCGCGAACAGCTTCGGGCCCGCCGCGCCGCCGAGCAGGACGCGCGGTGCGCCGCCCACCGGCTTGGGCCAGACCTCCGAGGCGCGGACGGACTCGCCGTACTCGCCCTCGTACGCCGTCGGTTCCGGCGCCCACAGGGCCCGCATCAGGTCGAGCCGGTCGCGGCCGAGCTCCCGGCGGCGGGGCCAGTCGACGCCGTGGTCGGCGGCCTCCTCCCGGTTCCAGCCGAAGCCGACGCCCAGGGTGAACCGGCCTCCGGAGAGGTGGTCGAGGGTGGCGACCTGCTTGGCGAGCACGATCGGGTCGTGCTGGGTGATCAGGGTGATGCCGGTGCCCAGGCCGAGGTGCTCGGTGACGGCCGCCGCCTGCCCCAGGGCCACGAGCGGGTCGAGCGTCCGCGCGTACTCCCGGGGCAGCTCCCCGCCCGCCGCGTAGGGCGTCTCGCGGGAGACGGGGATGTGGGTGTGCTCGGGGAGGTAGAGCCCCGCGAAGCCGCGCTGCTCCAGCTCGCGGGCGAGCCGCACCGGGCTGATGGTCTCGTCGGTCAGGAAGATCGTGGTCGAGATCCGCATAGCGGCACGGTAGGGGGTGGGGCGCGGATTTCCGAGGCCTGCGGCAGCCCTCTCGCGCCCTCCTCCACCTCGACCCCTTGACCTCAACCTTGGTCGACGTATGAGGCTCCCCCCATGACCACAGGGAAATCCACCTGTCCTTCCGTAGCCCGGCTGCTTGGATGAGCTGGTGCTGAACCGAATCGAGACGTACTACGACGCCGTCCCCCGTTCCTCCGCCCGCGCCGAGGAGTTCGGGCCCCTGACCCTGTTCGTGCAGGAGGGACAGGGCTGGCCCTACTACGCCCGCCCGGCCCTCGGCCACGAGGGCGACGTCCCCGTGGCCGCCGTGGAGAAGGTGCGGGCCCGGCAGCGGGAGCTCGGGGTGCCCGAGGCCTTCGAGTGGGTGGCGGAGACCACCCCGGGGCTGCGGGCCGCCGTGGAGGCGACCGGGCTGACCGTGCACGAGCATCCGCTGATGGTCCTGGAGGGCGAACCGCTGCCCGTGCCGGAGCCCGAGGGCTTCACCGTACGGCTCGTGGGCGCGGACGACGCCGCCCTGGACACCGCCGTCGCCGCCCCGTTCGCCGCCTTCGACGCCCCGGTCGCGCCCGGCACCTCCGCGCGGGTCGCCGACCGGATCACGGCCGGCCTGACCCGGCTCGCGGCCGCCCTGGACGCCACCGGCAGCGCCCACGCGGCCGGCCAGCACCAGCCCGTCGGCACCGTGACCGAGGTCGTCGGCGTCGGCACCGTACCGGCGGCCCGACGGCAGGGCCTGGGGCTCGCGGTCACGGCCGCCCTGGTCGCGGACGCCCGCGCCCACGGGACGGAGCTCGTGTTCCTGACGGCCTCGGACGCGGACGTGGCCCGCCTCTACGGGCGGCTCGGCTTCCGCACCATCGCGACGGCCCTCATCGCGGAGGCCTGACGCCGCGGACGTCTGAAAGAAAATCTCGAAAAGGTTCTCCCGTCGTGTCACATCCTCGGCGCGCGCTCCGTCAGTGCAGTGGAAGCAGCGAACAGACGGAAAGAAACCGAGGAGCGATCACCATGGCGCACCAGCCCAAGGCCCGTATGACCAACCCCGCCTACGTCCTGGCCGACGCCGGTCCGGCGATCCAGAACCTGATCAAGGCCACCCGTCAGGGCGGCGTCGACGATTCGATCCTGGAGCTGGTGCACCTGCGGGCCAGCCAGATCAACAACTGCGGCTTCTGCGTCGACTACGGCGTCAAGAGCGCCAAGAAGACCGGCGTCAGCGACGAGAAGCTGTTCGCCGTCGCGGCCTGGCGCGAGGCGCCGTACTTCTCCGACGAGGAGCGGGCGGCCCTCGCGCTCGCCGAGGCGGCGACCCGGCTCGCGGACGCCTCGGACGCGGTGCCGGACGAGGTGTGGGACGCCGCCGCCGACCACTTCGACGAGAAGCAGCTCGCCGCGATCGTGCTGATGGTCGGCGTCACCAACCTGTTCAACCGGCTCAACGTCACCGTCCGGCAGCCCGCGGGCGTGGGGTTCTGACCATCACCACGTCCACCGGGTCCTCGGACTCGAAGGCGAACCCCTCCCGCTCGTAGAGACGGCGGGCCGCGCTGCCCTGCAGGACCACCAGACGGACCGGTACGCCGTCCGCGTCGGCCCGGTCGAGCAGCCCGCGCAGCACCGCCGTCCCGAGGCCCCGGCCCTGGGTCTCGGGGGCCAGGTAGAAGTGCTCCAGGTAGAGCCCTTCACCGTCCTCGTACGGGCGCACCGTCACGCATCCGGCGAGCGCGCCGTCCAGTTCGATCACCGAGGTGTGCGCCGGCGAGAAGCCGTCCCGCAGCCTCTGGCGCACCCGGTGCTCGTCGTAGCGGCCGAGGCGCACCAGGTCCTCGCGCATGACCTCGGCCCGCAGCTCGGCGATCGCCTCGACGTCCTCCGCGCGGCCGGGGCGCAGCGCCCAGTTCGTTTCCCGATACATGTACGCATCCTAAGGAGCCCTCCGTGTCCGCTCGCATGCCCAACCCCGTCGCCGTCCTGCCCGACGCCGGTCCGGCGATCTTCCAGCTGATCAAGGCCGTCCAGTCGGGCGGCCATGTGGCCGGTTCCACCCTCGGCCTGGTCCACCTCCGGGTGAGCCAGATCAACGGCTGCGGGTACTGCGTGGTCGGCGGGGCCCTGAAGTCGCAGGAGGAGGGCGAGGCGGACGAGCGGCTGCACTCCGTGGCGGCCTGGCGGGAGACGCCGTACTTCACGGACGAGGAGCGGGCGGCGCTCGCCCTCGCCGAGTACGCGACCCGGCTCGCGGACCGCCCGGACGCCGTGCCGGACGCGGTGTGGGACGAGGCGGCCCGGTACTACGACGAGAAGCAGCTGGCCCAGCTCGTGCTGTGGATCGGCGTCAGCAACCTCTTCAACCGGCTCAACGCGACGACCCGGCAGCCGGCCGGCGGGACCTGGTAGTCGTAACCGGACCCGCGCCGTCCGCGTTACGACGGGCATGAAGAGGATCCTCACCGCAGCCGCCCTGACCGTCTTCGCCGCCGCGGGTGCCGCGGGCGCCGCCGCCGGGACCGCGGCCGCCGACACCGGCGGCATGAACCTTCCCTCGGTGGTCCCGCTGAGCGGCGTCCTGACCCCCAGGGCGAAGCCGGCCCACACCCCCGACCTGCCGCCCGCGAACGCGGCGGTGGAGCGCCTGCTCCCCGGGCACCACTGACCCCGGACGGCACAAAGACAGCGGGACCCCCCACGGGCCCGCTGTCTTTGCGTTTCGGGGACGCCTCAGGAGGGCGTCAGCCGGTGACCACCGTCAGTCCGCGACCACCAGGGACGGGGTCTCCTTCGTCAGGATCTCGCCGCGGAAGAAGGCGGGGCTCCTGCGCTGCATGACCAGCATGATCACCACGCCGAGGAGCAGCAGCCCGACGCCGATCA